>JAILFK010000002.1 GCA_024697595.1 Lachnospiraceae bacterium
TTGATGAGAATGTGTGGTAGAATTTAGTTGGCTCATGAACATAGCTCCTTTGATTATATTTTTTGGACAATTAACATTCTATCAAAGAAATGTCTCATGAGCTTTTTTATTTAGTTGTCCAACTTCATTTTACAATCGGCGCAGCAAATATAATTACAAAAGCACCCACAATCATATAAAGGCGAGGTTAAGCGTTAGCCTCGAGCGAAGTATGATTGTGGGCGCTTGGTTTATGTGATTAAATCTCAATCTATTGCGTTTCCCATTTTATTAAATTGATGGGATAATAGGATATTATTTCTTTCTATTATTAGATCTCTTTCTCTCAAGCGGATCAAGAATTCTCTTTCTAATACGTAAACTCTCTGGAGTGACTTCCAATAATTCATCTGTATCGATGAAATCAAGAGCCTGCTCTAGTGAGAGGATTCTAGGTGGAACAAGAGTCAATGCCTCGTCAGCTGATGAAGTACGAGTATTTGTAAGATGTTTCTTCTTACATACGTTCAACTCAATGTCTTCAGCACGAGAGCAGCTTCCGATAATCATACCAGAGTAAACTTTTTCTCCAGGTCCGATAAATAGTGTTCCTCTATCCTGAGCGGAGAATAAACCATAAGTTACAGATTCGCCAGTCTCAAAAGCGATTAGAGAACCAAGCTGTCTGTAAGAGATATCTCCCTTGTATGGAGCATATCCTTCAAAAATTGTATTGATGATACCATTTCCTTTGGTGTCTGTCATAAACTCTCCACGATATCCGATAAGTCCACGAGATGGAATGTAGAATTCAATTCTTGTGAAACCACCAGCGATAGGAGTCATGTTTTGAAGCTCACCTTTTCTCATAGATAACTTCTCGATTACTGCGCCAGTAAACTCATCAGGAACATCAACATAAGCGCGCTCCATTGGCTCTAACTTCTGACCGTTTTCATCTTCTTTATATAACACCTCGGCTTTAGATACGGCAAACTCGTATCCCTCGCGACGCATATTTTCAATAAGAACTGATAAATGAAGTTCTCCACGTCCAGATACCTTGAAGCTGTCAGGCGACTCTGTATCCTCTACTCTAAGAGATACATCAGTGTTAAGTTCCTTGAGTAATCTCTCGCGGATATGGCGAGATGTGACATACTTACCTTCCTGACCGGCAAATGGACTATCATTTACAATGAAGTTCATAGAGATAGTTGGCTCTGAAATCTTCTGGAAAGGAATAGCCTGTGGATTATCAGTTCCGCATACTGTATCACCAACGTGAAGATCAGCGATACCTGAGATTGCTACAATTGAACCGATGCCAGCTTCTTCAACCTCAACTTTGTTTAATCCATCATATTCCATAAGCTTTGTAATTCTAACTTTTTGCTGTTTATCAGGATCATGATGATTTACAACTACAGCTTCCTGGTTTAACTTGAGACTTCCGTTGTCAACTTTTCCGATACCGATTCGACCAACATACTCGTTGTAATCGATAGTAGAGATAAGTACCTGAGTGTTGGCATCAGGATCACCTGTTGGAGCTGGAATATAGTTTACGATTGTCTCAAATAGAGGCATCATATCCTTATTATCGTCAGCCATATCAAGCATAGCAAATCCTTCTTTTGCAGATGCATATACAAATGGACAATCAAGCTGCTCGTCAGAAGCATCTAAATCCATAAATAGCTCTAATACTTCATCGATAACTTCATCAGGTCTAGCTTCAGGTCTGTCAATTTTGTTGATACATACAATAACTGGTAAGTCTAAGTCTAAAGCTTTCATAAGTACAAACTTAGTCTGTGGCATAGCACCTTCAAAGGCGTCAACCACGAGGACAACACCGTCAACCATTTTAAGTACGCGCTCAACCTCTCCGCCGAAGTCAGCATGTCCAGGTGTGTCGATGATATTGATTTTGGTATCTTTATAATATACAGCAGTGTTCTTTGAAAGGATTGTGATTCCACGCTCTCTTTCGATATCGTTGGAATCCATTACTCTCTCTTGAACTTCCTGATTATCTCTGAATACTCCTGATTGTTTTAAAAGCTCATCTACCAATGTTGTTTTACCATGGTCAACGTGAGCGATTATGGCAATATTTCTAATGTCTTCTCTTGATTGAATCATTGTCTAACCTTTCTATTTTTCTTCTATATTAATAACTTTTTACACAACTAAAATAGTTTATCAACAAAAAAAGCATTTTACAAGAAAAGAAATTAACTAAAATAGTGGGCGTATACTAGCAGTAAAAGGAAAAAATAAACAATAAAAAAGGATAAATGAGAAATGAAATTAAAAATATTGAAAAAGGTTTGCTAATGAAATAAAACTATGCTAATATATGTCAAATTAAAATTACATTTAAAAAATTAATCTTTTTTATAAAATTGGTCTATAATAGGCGCTGCCTATGTAGGGAGGATTGAAAATGGAAAAGGGAATTATACAGGTTTATTACGGTGAGGGTAGAGGTAAGACATCTGCTGCGCTGGGAAATGCTATCAGATTTGCCAGTGATGGTAAATCGGTTTATCTTGTTCAGTTTATGAAGGGACAGTTGAGTAGCGAATTTTTAAACAGACTTGAACCTGAAATGAAAATCTTTCGTTTTGAGAGAGGCGCTGAAAGCTTCGATGATATGTCGGAGGAACAGCGAAAAGAAGAGCGTCAAAATATTCAAAACGGCTTGATGTTTGCCAAGAAAGCTTTGGTGACAGGCGAGTGCGATGTGCTTGTGCTTGATGAGGTCTTGGGACTTGTGGAGGAAGGCATGGCCACTGAAGATCAGTTGGTGGATATTTTAAAAGCTAAATCTATGGTTACGGATGTGATTTTAACAGGACGCAATGCAGTGCCGGCAGTATTTGAAATTGCAGATAATGTGTTAAATATTGTTCCTGAAAAGTAGTTGTTGACAGTAAATATAGTTATAAAAATAACAGTCGTTGACATCATATAGGCATAGTGTTATATTGAAGAAAATAAATAACGGATAGAGGTTGCATTTTTTATAAGTAATCTTTTGGATTGTGGCAGACACAGATGAAGAAAGATGAAAGGAAAGGATGCCGAAAGGAAATGTTTTCTGCGGATGTTTTCTTGGGCGCAAGTTAAATAAGCTTGTGACTGTCATCTAGGATTAGATGGGGAGCTATCACGATAATATAAAATGATTATCATGACCAGTGATTCCTCACTGGTCTTTTTGTTGAGTTTTTAGTAAGAATTTCTAGCATAAGGAGGATTAATATGCCAATATTTAAAGGCTCAGGTGTGGCCATTGTGACACCTATGAAAGATAATTACGAGGTAAATTATGATAAGTTGGAGGAGCTTATTAATTTCCATGTAGACAATGGAACAGATGCAATTATTATTGCAGGTACAACAGGCGAAAGTTCTACATTGTCAATGGAGGAGCATAGAAAGGTAATCAAGGCTGCTGTGGAATTTACAAAGCATAGAATTCCAGTAGTTGCAGGAACTGGTTCCAATAGCACAAAGACAGCCATCAGACTTACAAAAGAGGCTGAGGAAGATGGAGCTGACGGAGCACTTATCGTAACACCTTATTACAACAAGGCTACACAAAAGGGTCTTATCGCTCATTACAGCCAGATCGCTGCTGAGACAAAGTTACCAATTATTTTATATAATGTGCCAGGTAGAACAGGATGTAATATACAGCCTGAGACAGTTGCTACTTTGGTAAAGGAAAATGACAATATTGTTGGATTGAAGGAAGCTACAGGAAATATGGCTCAAGCTTCTAAGACAATGTATCTCACAGATGGAAATTTGGAGATGTATTCAGGTGAGGACGGTCTTGTAGTGCCTCTTATGTCAATTGGAGCAGTAGGTGTGATTTCAGTTATTGCCAACATTGCGCCAGCACAGACACATGAGATGTGCCATGCTTATCTATCAGGTGATAGAGACAAGGCTGCTATGATGCAGTTGAAGTCACTTCCAGTGGTTGATGCATTGTTCTCAGAGGTTAATCCAATTCCAGTTAAGAAGGCTCTTAATTTGATGGGTAAAAATGTTGGACCTCTTCGCTTGCCACTTTGCGAGATGGAAGAAGCTCATGCCAAGGTATTAGAGCAGGCTATGAAGGATTTCGGACTTTTATAAGGAGATAGTAAAATGACAAAAATAATTATGCATGGATGTAACGGACATATGGGAAGGGTTATCACTGATATTTGCGCTCAGGATGAAAATGTTGAAATCGTGGCAGGTATCGATCCTTTTACAGGTGTGGAAAATGTATATCCAGTATTTAAGACAATTGACGAGTGTGATGTTGCAGCTGATGTTATCATTGATTTTTCAAATGCCAAGGCTGTAGATGCACTTGTGGATTACAGTGTGAAAAATAATGTGCCAGTTGTGCTTTGTACAACAGGACTTACAGATGAGCAGATTGCAAATGCCAAGGCTGCCAGCGATAAGGTTGCGGTTTTAAGATCAGCAAATATGTCTCTTGGAATCAACACCTTGATGGATTTGTTGAAAAAAGCTGCCAAGGTTTTTGCACCAGCAGGTTTTGACATCGAGATTGTTGAGAAGCATCACAATCAAAAACTTGATGCTCCATCAGGAACAGCTATCGCATTGGCTGATGCCATAAATGATGAGATGGGAAATGAGTACAACTACATTTATGACAGAAGTACAAAGCGCGAGAAGAGAGATGAGAAGGAGATTGGAATCTCTGCAGTTCGCGGCGGAAATATTGTTGGTGAGCACGAGGTTATTTTTGCTGGTTTAGATGAGGTTATCACATTTGAGCATACAGCTTATTCTAAGTCAGTATTTGCCAAAGGCGCTGTTGAAGCTGCTAAATTCTTGGCTGGTAAGAAACCAGGAATGTATGATATGGCAGATGTTATCGCTGCAAAATAAGTTGTAGTAAATAATAAATATGTCATTATTCGCGATAATGTAAAATGTGAAAATATGCTTGACTGTAAGTCGGAGCAAAAAAGAGAACACTTTAGTTGAAATTTTGAGGATACCTCATTTATATCATCTAAGAGTGTTCTCTTTTTATAATTTAAATAATAGTTTTTTAGCTATGTAAAATGTCATCCATAATCTACAAAAAATTCTGTAAAATAATATCCGTCAGCATAGTTGAATGTACCACGTAACTTGAGTGGTCCTGGCCGCCTAAAAAAATCAGTTGGCTGTCAGAGATGTTAGAGGCAATCAGGCGTGTTTCTTTTTCCTTGATCATATCCTTATCACCGGCAATGATAATGGCTTTGACATTGATTGCATGTAGATCTTCTGGAGAAATATTTGGCTCATCTATCATCAATTTCACAAGAGGATTACCGCTTTCTTTATACATTTTTTTGATTTCATTTCTTGCAGAAAAAATTAAGCCCTTTGGAGATAAGTTGGCTCCACAGCAGATTATTCCTCCAAGCATATCACTACACTTCATTGCAACCATAAGGGCTATGATTGCACCGTCGCTGAAACCTAAGATAATAGGTTTGGATAATTCTAGAGCCTGGATGAAATTTATCACATCAGAGGCCATATCTGCATAGTGGTATTCGCTTGATGTTGAGCTGCCGCCATGACCTCTTGAATCAATGGCATATACCTCAAAATTATTATTTATATTTTCTGTGAGCTCATCAAAGATATGACAATCCTCACCATTTCCATGCAATAGTATAAGGGGACGACCGCACCCTGATTTCTCATAGGACAGAACCTGTCCATTTAACTGGATAAACATATGTATTTATACCTCCTAAAACTCTAATGAAAAGTGTAGCATTTTTTCATGTGAAATGTCTACATGCCAGGTGCTATTCTTTGCTTTAATAATTAAGTAGTGATACAATAAATTCGTATTTTATTGTGGTTAATGGGATGAGTTTAGGGGGATAATTATGAAGTTAAAAACAGGACAGACAATACGAATCGGTTTTGCGTTTTTATCCATCTGTGCATTTTGGCAAATGTACAATGGAATTGTACCTTTAATCCTTAGTAATACTTTTCATTTAAACGAGACAATTTCCGGTGGAATTATGGCTTTGGACAATGTTTTAGGCCTGTTTTTACTACCGTTTTTTGGAGGATTGTCTGATAAATGTAAAAGCAAAATGGGCAGAAGAAAACCATTTATCTTATTTGGCACAATAGCTGCTGCGATATTGATGTTGCTTTTGCCTCTTATTGACAATAGTTATTATGAAACCCCAACAATGATGAAACAGATATTGTTTATCGGAATATTAGGAGCGCTGTTGGTAGTTATGGGTACATATAGAAGCCCGGCTGTGGCTTTGATGCCGGACTGTACTCCAAAACCTCTCAGATCTCAGGGAAATGCTATTATTAACCTTATGGGAGCTGTGGGAGGAATTTTATATTTGGCAATCTCAGCAGTGTTATATAACTCAAAATCTGCAAGAACTCAGGTGGAGCATGTGGATTATTTCTTACTCTTTGCCATAGTGGCTGGAATTATGCTTCTCGCTTTGGTGATGGTTATGACTACGGTAAATGAGGTGAAGATTACCGGAGAGATGCAGGAGTTGGAGGCAAAACATCCTGAGTGGAATTTGGCAGAGGAAAATGAGGCTGGCGAGGAAAAGCTGCCAGCAGATGTAAAGAAGAGTTTGATTTTAATTCTTGCATCAGTTTCATTGTGGTTTATATCGTATAATGCCCTTGAAACTTGGTTTACCACTTTTGCAAATAGAGAGTGGGGAATGGCTTTGGGAAATGCTAATACTTGCCTTACCATAGCTACAGGCGGAGCGATTTTATCTTATGTTCCAGCTGGAGGTATTTCATCCAAGATTGGAAGAAAGAAAACTATTATGATAGGTGTGGCGATGATGGCTATATGCTTTGTGGCTGCATTTGTTTATTATCTAACCTTTGATGGAACCTTTGGTGGAATAGATACTTATCTATTTTATGTTTTGCTCTTTATAATCGGTATGGGTTGGGCTTTTATAAATGTTAATTCCCTACCTATGGTTATTGAGATGTGCAAGGGCTCTGATGTGGGTAAGTTCACTGGATACTATTATACATTTAGCATGGCGGCACAGATTGTGACACCGATTTTGTGTGGAGCTTTGATGCGATATGTAGGTTACTGGGTATTTTTCCCATATGCATTTGTATTTATGATAGCAGCATTTATCACAATGAAATTTGTAAAACATGGTGATGCCAAGGGGGAGAAGAAGTCCTTTATGAAATCCATGGCGGATCTGGATGACTGATGAGTTTATAAAAACCACTAGAAAAATGGAAGAAATAATGAGCGAATTTGATATAAATATGATTGCTGGGGAAGAAGATTTCCCAGATTATTTAGAAAATAAAATAAAACCATGGGCAAAGGATGTGCTTGAGGAGGGTTACTTTGAAAGTTGTGACGGGAAAAAGATTCACTATGCAAGGGCAATCCATCCTGATGAAAAAGCTTCCTTGGTAATTTCCCATGGTTTTTGTGAATTTATACCGAAGTATCTAGAGGTAATATATTATTTTTATCAAATGGGTTACTCGGTGTTCATGTTAGAATATAGAGGACATGGTTTTTCACAGAGAGGTTGTAAAGCTCTTGAAAATGAACTTGATAAGGTTTATGTAAAAAATTATCAGGAGTATGTAGAAGATTTACATGGCTTTATGGATCAGGTTGTGACAAAAGAGAGTTTGACTAGAAAGTACATACTTTTTGCTCATTCAATGGGAGGGTGTATAGCAACACTGTTTTTACAACAGTATCCTAATTATTTTAAGAAGGCTATTTTATCTACTCCAATGCTGGAGATGGATTACAAGGATAAATCTGTATTTACGGTAAATATGCTTTTTATACTCTCAAAAATATTGAGATGGGGAAAGAAATATTTACCAGGACAAAAGGGCTTTGACAATATATATAAGTATGAGGGCAGCAGTAGTATGTCAGAGACCAGATATAGATATGTATTTGAGATGAGGCAGTCAGAACCGCATTACACAACATACAGCGGAACATATGCATGGGCGAGGGCATCTGCCAAGGCTACGAAAAAACTACAGAAAAATGCCTCAAAAGTTAGAATACCGGTTTTGCTATTTCAGGCAGGACTTGATACAATGGTAAAGTCAGGCGGCCAGGATAAATTTGCCGAGAATGCGGTAAATGTAAAAATGGTTCGCTACGATGCATCAAAACATGAGATTTTTAATGCATCAGAAGAAATTAGGCGGGATTATTACTTGAAGATTTATGAATTTTTGAGTGATTTATAATACAAAGTGTTGAAGACCTGGGGAGATCGACAACATGGAAAGAGAGATTGATTATGGCGACAAATGACAATGATTTCAGAGAAGTTACTGACGAGGAAGCAAAGGATGAATTGACAGAGACTTCCAACCAGGATGTGGATGTAAAAGACGATTTTGAAGATGAGTATGAAGATGTATGTATGTTGTGTCACAGACCTAGTTCAGTGGCGGGTAAGATGATACATATTTCTGCAGATATGTGTGTGTGCAGTGACTGTATGCAAAGAACATTTGATTCAATGGGCGGAATGGGCTTTCCTATGGATGCAATGTTTGGCGGACCTGGGGACACAGACGTTGAAAATCTGACAAATGTTGACAAGGATACAGATGACTCGTCTAAAGACAAGGAAAAGTCTAATCAGAATAATAAAAATGGACAAAACGGTAAGATTCCAACAATTAGTTTCTTGAATTTAAATAATCCGGGAATGGGATTTGATGGAATGTTTGGCGGCGGTGTGCCACAGTCGCAGAAGTTAAAGAAGAAGAAGGAGGAAAAGAAAAAGATTCCTCCAGTATTTGATATAAATCATATACCTGCACCTCATGCTATCAAAGAAAAGTTGGATGATTATGTAGTTGGTCAGGATTATGCCAAAAAGGTTATGTCGGTGGCTGTATATAATCATTACAAGAGAGTGGCAGCAGGGGAAAAAGCAGAGGATATTGAGATTGAGAAATCTAATATGCTTATGATTGGACCTACAGGTAGTGGAAAGACTTACTTGGTCAAGACATTGGCAAGACTTTTGGATGTGCCACTCGCAATCACAGATGCCACATCTCTTACAGAGGCAGGTTATATCGGAGATGATATAGAAAGTGTAGTTTCAAAACTTCTTGCTGCAGCTGATAATGATGTGGAAAAAGCTGAAAAGGGTATCATTTTCATAGATGAGATTGATAAGCTTGCCAAGAAGAAAAATACAAATCAAAGAGATGTCAGCGGTGAATCTGTACAGCAGGGAATGTTAAAACTTCTTGAGGGTTCGGAGGTTGAGGTGCCTGTTGGTGCAAGCAGCAAGAATGCTATGGTGCCAATGACCATTGTTGATACAACCAACATACTATTTATTTGCGGCGGAGCTTTCCCTGATTTGGAAAATGTTATCAAGGAGAGATTAAATAAGTCCTCATCCATGGGATTTATGGCTGAGCTTAAGGATAAATATGATGAGGATGAGAATATCCTTATGAAAGTCACAGTGGAAGACTTGAAGAAGTTTGGTATGATTCCAGAGTTTTTGGGACGTTTGCCAATTATATTCTCACTGGAAAGCCTCACAGAGGATATGCTTGTAAAGATTTTACGAGAGCCAAAGAATGCTATATTAAAACAGTATCATAAGCTTTTAGAGTTAGATGAGGTGGATCTGGAATTTACAGATGGAGCTCTTTATGCAATAGCAAGAGCAGCCAAGAAAAAGGACTTGGGAGCTAGAGCTCTTCGAGCCATAATTGAAGAGTTTATGCTTGATATTATGTATGAGATACCCAAGGATGATAATATTGGAAAGGTTATCATTACAGAGGATTATATAGAGAAAAAAGGCGGTCCGCAGATTATTATGCGCGGAAGTGAACCGGAAGCTATAGAAGATAAATCTATGACTTCGTCTAAAAAAGCAGAAAATGTTGCAAAAGCTTAATTAGCACTTGAAAACGGGAGAATTTGAGAGGGTTAATGGATGAAATATATATCTATGCAAGAGGCGTATCCTGGAATGAAGGTTGCTCGTGGCCTAAAGGATAGTTACGGCAGAGTATTAGTTGGTGTAGGGATCCCCCTTACAGAAAATTATATTGGAAAGTTAAAAGAATACGGATATCCAGGTGCATATATTTGTGATGGTATTACAGATGATATAGAGGTAGATGATGCCATATCTCCAGAACTTAGAATGGCTGGAGTTGAGTCTGTAAAGAAGCAAGATGTAGATGGTTGTATGACTGTTTCAAAGCAAATGGTTGTGGAGATTTTAGACAAAGGAGTCATCTCCTTAGATTTGATGGATTTGAGATCCTACGACGATTATACGTTTGCACACTCGGTAAATGTTGCGGTTATCAGTGCCATTGTTGCTATGGCAATGGGCTTTAATGAAGAAGAACTTGAACAGATTGTGCTTGCAGGATTATTGCACGATTTAGGAAAACTTCATATGCCTACAGAAATATTAAATAAACCAGGTAGACTTACACCTGAAGAATTCGACAAAATAAAAGAGCATCCAGTTATATCTTATGAACTGATAAAAGACAGAATAGATATTCCAGCAAATGTGAAAAATGCGGTACTATTTCATCATGAAAACGTAGATGGAACGGGATATCCAAAAGGATTACAGGGGGATGAACTGACAAAATTTGCCAAGATATTGCATGTGGCAGATGCCTATGATGCCCTGGTTTCAAAAAGACCATACAAGGATCCTTTTGCACCATCAGAGACGGCTGAATATATGATGGCTTGTTCAGGAGTATTGTTTGATACAGATGTGGTGAGAACTTTGCTTAAATACGTTCCTCTTTATCCAAAAGCTACCAATGTCAGACTTTCAGATGGTAGAGAGGGTTGCGTAAAGGAAAACACCATGAACCATAATTTGAGACCGATATTGATTATGACAGATGGTTCTGAATTAGATTTATCCTTGAGAGAAAATATTAATTTAGCTATTGAACCTATAGAAGGGGCTCCACTTGATATTGTGGAAGAACAGCGTAGAATACAAGCGTTTACCAAAAATGCGATTAAGACTAGCAAGGTTAGAATAGCCATAGTTGATTCTAACGCCAACAATCGCGAAGCTTTGTTAAATCTTTTGGGAGACAACTATGAAATGGAAATGTTTGCCACGGGTAAAGATTTTATAAATTATCTAAAAGATGGTGGTAAACCGCATTTGGTTATTTTGGATATAAGATTGAAAGACGTAAGCGGTTTAGAAATTGCGGCCAAAATAAAAGATATGACGAAGGGATCTGTTCCATTTATGTTTATCACTGAGATAAGGGATAAACGTGCTATTCAAATTGCGAAAAGTATAAATGCTCAAGGATATGTGTTGAGACCTTTTGATGATAATTTCATGAGAACAGAGGTTAATAGAATACTTGCTAGATGGGGGGCGACTCATTGATTTCTTTACATGTATTAGATGTAAAAAAATGTATGGCAAATATGCTTACAGGAGACGAATTTGATGACTTTTGTCTTTGCGAAGCTAATATTGTCACTGGAATATCATACGTTATAGATGGTCGCATAGTTGATGACTTTTACAGCGAACAAGAACGAATAGATGAAGGATTAGAGCAGGAGTTTATACCATACAAAAAGGTTAAAAATAATTGCTTTGATATTATAAAGGGCAAGCGAACTCCTTCTGGTTTTAGATTTATATTTCTAGCAGGCAAAGAATTGCAGGATAGCCTTTTAAAGGAATTGGATGAATCTGAAAGATCTGCCATTTCCAATCTCACAATGAACGTAATATTTGGGAAATCTGGATTGAGTATTACTACATCCGTCACAAAAAATATATTTTCCATGAATAAATATGCGGAAGAGATGTGGGATAAATGGGTGATGGATTTTTTTGCTGATATGAATATCGCATCAGAAAATATGCTATAAGACAAAATTATTGTATAAGTGTTGAAAATTGTGGTATTTCGTTTACTTTCCCGAGCGGTTGTGTTACTCTAATAAAGGTTGGTTTAAGCGAACAGTTTAACAATCAGATTTTGTATTGGAGGTACTTGTAATGAGCAAGGGGACAGTAAAGTGGTTCAGTAACCAAAAAGGCTATGGCTTTATTTCAGACGAAGGAGGAAGTGAGATTTTCGTACATTTCTCTGGAATCGCAATGGAGGGTTATAAGTCTTTAGAGGAAGGCGCTGCAGTGGAATTTGAATTGACAGAAGGCGCAAAGGGACCTCAGGCTGTTAATGTAAAGGTAATGGGGTAATTACTAGAAGCATTAGTACACAGACGGCATACCAATTTAGGTATGCCGTTTTTTCAATATAGAAAGGGTTTTATTATGGATAAATTTTTAAAATATTTAGAGGGTTCAGTATCACCATTTCACACAGTGGAGATGGGATGCAAGGAATTAAGAGCGGCAGGTTTTGAAGAACTTGTGATGTATGAGGACTGGAAACTCAAGGAAAATGGTAAATATTTTATAAATCATTACGGCACAACTTTGGTGGCTTTTACGGTGCCAACAAAAAAGAAGATGGTGGATTTATCAAAAAATCCTGTGTTAAAGATTGCAGCTGCTCACACAGATTTTCCATGCCTTAAAATAAAATCTAATCCCGATATGAAAACGGATAAATACGAGAAGTTAAATGTGGAGGTTTATGGTGGCGCCATACTCAATACTTGGTTGGATAGACCCCTTGGTATTGCAGGTAGCATTGCGGTAAAGGCTAAAACTATGGAGCCGAAAGTTTATCTATATGACAGCAAGCGAGCTGTTGCGACAATTCCTAATCTTGCTATTCATATGAACAGAGAAGTGAATAAGGGCATAGAGCTGAATAAGCAGATAGATATGATTCCTGTTTTTGCAATTGGGGATGAACAGCTTCATATATTGGATTTTATTGCAGAGGACTTAAAGATTAAGGCGGAGGATATCATCAGTTTTGATTTGAATCTATATAATTGTGACAAACCCGAGTATGTGGGCGTGAAAAATGATTTCATTTCTTCTCCAAGAATTGATAATGTAAGTTCTTGTTCGGCGATTCTAGAAGCGTTTATAGAAAATGTTGAGAACAAAAAATCCACTGGGGTAAATGTGGCTATTATGTTTGACCATGAGGAAGTGGGAAGCAGAACAAAGCAGGGCGCAGGGTCTGCTCTTTTAAATGATGTGATTGAAAAGATTTATGAATCAATGGGTTATGAGACTAGGAAGGGCAAGGATGCCATATATCAGGGAATTATGTTGTCGGTGGATGTGGCTCATGCAATGCATCCAAACAAGACAGAGAAGGCGGATGTGACCAATAAACCGATTGCCGGCTATGGCGTGGCATTAAAGGAAGCTTCAAATCAAAATTATGCTACGGATCTTCGGGCTATTGGTATTGTAAAAAAACTTGCTGACATGGCAGGGGTGGATTACCAAACCTATGCCAACAGATCTGACATACCAGGTGGTGGTACTTTAGGAGCAATTTCATCTGCTTTGGTACCAATGAAAACTGTGGATATAGGAGTACCGATATTGGCAATGCATTCCTCACGTGAAATGATGGGTGAGGCAGATTATGCGAGCTTAAAGGGTGTCTTAAAATCTTTTTATAATATGTGATTTATGTAAAAGGTATTTATTATAATGTGTGTTTTTGTGAAAAGTAATATTAAAATGCGAGATTTTAAATGGTGAATGGATGAAAAAGAAAAGTAGGATATTAGCGCTTAACTTAATATTGATAGTGATGTTGTTTACCTTTAATGGCTGCGGACTTGTGGAGGGAGCTAAGGGCCTCGTAGCAGGACTGAAAGAGCGGGTAGTAGCAGATATGTCTGATGCGCCGCAGGATGATGATGCGACTATGATGTCCATCTCAACAGAGTGCTATGGTTATTCTCATTTGAAGGATGAAGAGAAAAAAGTATATGATCAGATGCTGGATTGTATACTAAAGCACGAAGAAAAAACAACATTAACCACCTTGGATATAGAAGTAGTACACAAGGTTTTCAAGATTATGATGGCCGACCATGGTGAGATATTTTGGGTGTCAGGCTATACATACAATACTTACTCAATATTTGGCAAGGTGACTTCCGTTGAGATAGCGCCAAACTATATTTTTTCCCAGGAAGAAGTATTGCAATATCAACAGGAAGTAGACGAGGTTGTTGTGAGCTGGTTGTCAGGAATATCCGTAAACGATAGTGACTATGACAAGGTGAAATATGTGTATGAAACCCTTATTAATAATGTGGATTATGCCATTGAAAGTGAGAATAATCAAAATATTTTGAGCGTATTTATTGGAAGAAGTACAGTGTGTCAAGGTTACTCGTGTGCTGCACAATATATGCTTAGGGAGCTGGGGATTTCATCAATGATAGTTTCAGGTGTGGCCAATGATGAAAATCATGCATGGAACTTGATTCAGATGGATGGCGAATATTATTACATGGATTTAACCTGGGGCAATTCAAAATATATGTCTAAACAGGATATAACAACAAAGCATATCAATTATGAATATATGGCCACAACCACTGAAGAAATATTAAAAAACCATGTGATAGAAATGGATATAGCAATGCCAGAATGCACAGCTACTGAAAATGATTATTTCCATCATGAAGGTTTATATATAGATTCTTTTGACAAAGATAGAGTGGGTGAATTGTTGGCCGTTGCATGGTACAGAGGTGATGAGAGTATTAGTATAAAGATGAGTAGTCGAGAGGTTTATGATGAAGTGTTGAATTATCTCATAGGTGAAAGTGCAATCTTTGATTGGTGTATTGGATTGAAAAGAACTAATTATATTGAAGATCCAGAGTTGTTGGTTTTGAGTTTTAGTTTTTAGTAAGAAAAGAATTAGTGCATGGCGAAATTAGTATGCAAATAATTAGTTTATTGTGAAATTCCTGCACAAAGATTTAGCCTATGGACAAAAAAGAGGTTTAGTATTACTATATACCTAGTATTAAAAACTACATGTCGTGTGAAATAAAACTACAATGCTATGTGTTTGAAATGAAATTGCAATAAAGCATTGAGATAAATTAAATTACAACAAAACGGAGAGTGTAAAATGTATAAAATAATTATTGATAGTTGTGGAGAGATACCAGAGATATTCAAAAAGACTGGCAAGTTTATAAATGTTCCATTGACTTTAGAAGTTGATGGAGTTGAGATAGTCGATGATGAGACTTTTGATCAGGCTGATTTTCTTAAGAGAGTGGCAGCTAGCCCAACAAGTCCTAAATCAGCATGCCCATCACCGGATGCTTATATGAAGGCTATGGATTGTGAGGCTGACAATATATATGTCATTACACTATCTTCTCAGCTAAGCGGTTCTTATAACAGTGCATGTCTTGCCAAAGATTTGTTTTTAGAAGATCATGAGGACAAAAATGTGGCGGTTATTGATTCTAAGTCTGCATCAATCGGTGAGACTTTGATTGGTATCAAGATTTCTGAATTTGAAGAAAAAGGAATGAGCTTTGATGAAGTTGTAAAGGCAGCAGAGGATTATGTGGCAAGTCAACATACTTTCTTTGTGTTAGAGAGCCTTGAAACATTGAGAAAAGCTGGTAGATTAGGTCACTTAAAGGCTTTGATTGCAAGCACATTAAATATTAAGCCTGTTATGGGATCTACAGATGAAGGAAATATTCAACAGTTAGGCCAGACTAGAGGTATTGTAAAGGCATTAGATCAGATGGTTACCCATATGTTGGAAGTCACAGAGAATACTGCTGAAAAAATATTGGCGATTTCTCATTGCAACTGCCCACAGCGTGCTTTACAATTGAAGGAGAAACTTGAGAAGAGAGCTTCCTTCAAAGAGATATATATTATTGATACCAATGGTGTCAGTAGTATGTATGCCAATGACGGTGGCGTCATAATGGTGGTTTAGTAACATATGAATTATGATGAGATTATAGATATAATACAATCGAAGAAGAAATTTGGTACGGCATATGGTAGAGATATTACCGCCGATATGATGGGACTATTGGGGCATCCAGAATCGGACATGAATATCATACATATTGCCGGAACCAATGGTAAGGGATCAACGGCAGCATTTGTAAGTTCAATCTTACAGGCTGCCGGTTTTGTTGTGGGGCAATATACATCGCCACATTTGGTGAGATTTAC
Source organism: Lachnospiraceae bacterium (assembly GCA_024697595.1). Lineage (GTDB taxonomy): Bacteria > Bacillota > Clostridia > Lachnospirales > Lachnospiraceae > JAILFK01. Next base: position 16,227 of record JAILFK010000002.1, read on the forward strand.
TGAGCGTATACAGGTTATGGGAAATGAAATTTCTGAGGAAGAAATGGCTGAATTGGGAGAGATTATTTTGAATCTTGACATGAAATATGAACCCACCTTGTCAGACATATGTCTTGGCATTGCCGTCTTGTATTTTAAGAAAAGAAAATGTGATTATGTGATTTTAGAAACGGGATTAGGTGGAGCAAAAGATTCCACTTCCGGTCTTGATGTGATTCCTGTAGCTTGCGGTTTCTCAAATATAGGATTGGACCACACAGCAATTCTTGGTAATACAATTGAAGAGATTGCAAAAGAGAAAGCTGGAATCTTGAAAAAAGGTACCACAGCTGTTGTGGGAATTATGGATTCTAAAGCGGCGAAAGTTATAAAAAAATGCGCTGAGGAGTTAGAGGTGGATGTAAAAAATGTGGATAACTTGTTGACAAAGATTTCAACGTGGGAAATCCCTTTAAATGGCGGGTTTCAGCGTGAAAATCTAGCCTTGGCAATGGGGTTGGTGGAAACAGTTTTCAACAATAAAAGTGGATATCTTCTTGATAAATATAAAGAGGAAAATTCGGCTGGAATAATAGATGAGAACTCATCGGAAAATGATTTTTTAAATTGGAAAATGCAATTGATAAAAAACGGAATCCAGGGGACAAAATGGCCGGGAAGAATGGAAATTATAAGTGAAAATCCATTTATAATGGTAGATGGTGCCCACAATCCCCAGGGTGTTGAAGCTTTATTCAACTCACTAAAATGTACCTATCCTGAGGAGCATTTTACAATGATAATGGGAGTTATGGCTGACAAGGACTATAGGGAGATGATAAATGTAATTAAACCTATATCTAGCAGATTTATAACAGTTACTGTAGAATGTAATAGAAGCGAATCTGGAAAAGAGTTGGCCGAGGTGATAGGCGATTTGGGATGTGAAGCTTTGTATGCTTTGGATATAGCAGATGCCATTTCTATAGCCACAAGATTCCAAGATAAAATTATAGTATTTGGATCTTTATATTTTATAGGTGAGGTATTGAAGCAATATGGCACAGATTAATTCGAGAATGGACGCCTGTCTGGTGCTAGGGGTTAAGCCTGACGCCACAGAAGATGAGATAAAAAGTGCATATAAAAATCTGGTAAAGCAGTATCATCCTGATGCTCAGAAGGATCAGCGGTTGCATTGGCAGTATTATGATGCAGTGGAGGCATATGAGTATCTCCTTTCTCATCCTATTATAATAGAGGAGAAAAATGATGCCTATAATATGGAAGGGCCAAGACCTAATCGTATAATTGGCAACGCCAGTGGAACTACTATAAGATATGGTAGTAGTCGATATGAGCAGGAGCGGGAGGTTGCGAATTGGGAAAAACGCCGGAAAAAGGAGAAGAAAGAAGAACTGAAGCGTCGACAAGATGAGATGAGACAAAAAGAGGAAGCTGAGAAGCATCGGGCTCAAGAGAGTGAGCAGGAATACAGAAATGCCATGAAGATGATAAATGCCATTCGGGCCATGATCAAAAGATAAAAGATATATCTAATAGATAAAAATAGACAAAAAAAGAACATGCATTGCGGGCACATGTTCTTTAATAAAAGGGGAGTTATGAAAAAGTTTTGTTGTCTCTTCGACAATAATTATGTTAAAGGGAAAATGTGACGACTTTTTGAACAAATACTAAAAGAACAATAAAGAATTATAAAAAAACAAATAAAGAAATGAGAAGAGCAGGTTTATATTTTATGAAAACAATGAGAAAAAAAGTAGCATACAGCTTGATTTTACTAGGAATTATAATGATTACAGCCACGGGTTGTGGCCAGAGTAAGGCTGAAAAAATTACAGAGAGTAAGCAACAGGGAATAGAACTTATGAACACGGGAGATTATGCTGGCGCCATAAAATCTTTTGATGAAGCCTTAGAATTGCAGGGGACTAATATCAATGAAGGAACATTGGATATATGTTTTTATAAAGCTGCGGCGCTTTATAACACAGGGAAATCCGCAGAGGCAATTGATTTGTATTCTGCAATAATTGATTTTGAACCAGATCTAGCAGATACATATTATCTTCGCGGAAGTATCTATCTAAAGGAAAAAGAGAGTGAAAAGATGATGGCGGATTATGAGAAAGCTATGGAGTTGGCGGATGATCCTTATGAGATGGCTATTATGATTTATAACAATCTCAGTGCTAATGACTACTTGTCTCAGGGGAGAACTTTTTTGCAGGAAGCCATCGATTTGGGCGGGAAAAAGGCTGAAGACTATTTAGGTAGAGGAAAGGTGTACATATCCTTGACAGAATATGACAAGGCGGTTTTGGAATTACAAAAAGCTGATGAGAAAAAAGCTGAGGAGGCCAAAATATATCTTGCCCAGGCATATGAACTTCAGGGAAAGAGCCAGGAGGCTTCAAAGGTATTGACAAAATATTTGGAGGAGGGTAATCCTAGCAGTGAAGCTTTTGAGGCTTTAGGCAACATGGAGATGAAAAATAACAAGCCAGAAAGTGCTTTGAAATATTATCAATCAGGATTGAATTGTAACAAAGTATCTAATGAACAAGGCTTGAAAAAAGGCGAGATAATAGCATACGAAAAAATGGGCGATTATGAAAATGCAAAGGCTAAAATGGCAGAGTATTTGGAGGAGTATCCAGGTGACGCACAAGCCATAAGAGAAAACGAGTATCTAAAAACAAGATAATGCGTTAAAAGTATCACAAAAATTACCACAAATCTAAACAACACAAATTGGTAATAGCGACGAAAAACCACTATATCTAGTTATTTACATTGAAAGAGACACATTATTTTGTTAGAATGACTATATCGATGGCGAATGCTGACAAATGGGGTGTTAGCATATATGAGTACTTGTAAAATATCGCGAGTAAGCCAAGCTTTTTAGGGGAAAGGTGGAATTTGAAAAATGATCAAAGTTATAAAAAGAGATGGAGAGATAGCTGATTTTAATATGGGGAAAATCAGCGACGCAATTGAGAGAGCTTTTCAAGCTACTGAGATGTCTTATACAGATGAGATAATCGATTTGCTTACTCTTAGAGTGTCAGCACATTTCCAGGACAAGATTACAGATGGCAAGATTTCTGTTGAATCTATCCAGGATAGTGTGGAGGTTGTTTTAGAACAGACTGGATACACAGAAGTTGCAAAGGCATACATCTTATATCGTAAGCAAAGAGAGAAGATGCGTAACATGAAATCTACCATCTTGGATTATAAGGATGTGATCAATAGCTACGTCAAAGTTGAAGATTGGAGAGTTAAAGAGAATTCCACAGTTACTTATTCAGTTGGGGGATTGATTTTAAGTAACTCTGGTGCGGTTACAGCGAATTATTGGCTCTCAGAAATCTATGATGAAGAGATTGCCAATGCTCACAGAAATGCTGATATTCACATTCATGATTTGTCTATGTTAATGGGATATTGTGCTGGTTGGTCCTTGAAACAACTAATACAGGAAGGCCTTGGAGGTATTGTTGGGAGAATAACTTCAGCACCTGCTGCGCATCTATCTGTACTGTGTAATCAGATGGTAAACTTCCTTGGAATTATGCAAAATGAATGGGCGGGAGCTCAGGCTTTTTCATCCTTTGATACATATCTTGCTCCATTTGTAAAAGTGGACAACTTATCTTACAACCAGGTGAAGAAATGCATTGAGTCCTTTGTATATGGAGTAAACACTCCAAGCCGTTGGGGAACTCAAGCACCATTTTCTAACATTACACTTGATTGGACAGTTCCAAATGATTTGGCAGAACTTCCTGCTATTGTAGGTGGCAAGGAGATGGATTTCAAATATAAGGACTGTAAGAAAGAGATGGATATGGTCAACAAAGCCTTCCTTGAGGTTATGATCGAGGGAGATGCGGAAGGAAGAGGATTCCAATATCCAATTCCTACATATTCAATTACCAACAATTTTGATTGGTCAGACACAGAGAACAATAGATTATTATTTGAGATGACAGCTAAATATGGTACACCATATTTTTCGAATTATATCAATAGCGATATGGAGCCAAGTGATGTGCGATCTATGTGCTGTAGATTGAGACTTGACCTGAGAGAACTTCGCAAGAAGTCAGGAGGATATTTCGGCTCAGGGGAGAGCACAGGATCTGTAGGTGTGGTTACAATCAATCTACCTAGAATCGCTTATCTTGCCAAGGATGAGCAGGATTTCTACAACAGACTTGATCGCATGATGGATATTGCAGCTCGCTCATTAAAGATAAAAAGAGGTGTGGTTACAAAACTTTTAGACGAGGGATTGTATCCATATACTAAGAGATATTTAGGAACATTTAACAACCATTTCTCAACAATTGGATTGGTGGGAATGAATGAGGTTGGATTGAATGCTGATTGGTTAGGTGAAGATTTGACTCATTATGAGACACAGGAATTTGCCAAGGATGTGTTGAATCATATGAGAGATAGACTTTCTGACTACCAGGAGGAGTATGGTGATCTCTATAACTTAGAGGCTACACCTGCTGAGTCTACATCTTACAGATTGGCAAAACATGATGTGGAGAAGTATCCAGATATCAAGACTGCGGGAAAAGAGGGTGATACACCATTTTATACCAACAGCTCACATTTGCCGGTTGAGTATACATCAGATATTTTTGATGCTCTCGATGTTCAGGATGGTTTACAGACATTGTATACATCTGGAACAGTGTTCCATGCATTCTTAGGTGAGAAGTTAGATACCTGGGATGCTGCAGCTAAGTTGGTTAGAACAATTGCTGAAAATTATAAACTTCCATATTACACATTGTCACCAACATATTCAGTATGTAAGGAACATGGATATATTGCAGGGGAACATTTCACATGTCCTCACTGCGGAAAGAAGGCAGAGGTTTACAGCAGAATCACAGGATATTATAGACCTGTTCAAAACTGGAACGAAGGTAAGACTCAGGAGTACAAGAATCGTAAACTATACGATATCAAGACTTCAGTGTTGAAGAGACCAATTGAGAATAAAGAGATTAGAATAGAGGATAAAAAAGTAGATTTGACTCCCATGACACAGGTTAAGTATTTATTTACAACCAAGACATGTCCAAATTGTGCTATGGCCAAGGAGATTCTTGAGGATGAGGATTATATCCTTGTGGATGCGGAGGAAGAAGTGGAACTTACTAAGAAGTTCGGAGTGATGCAGGCACCAACCCTTGTTATTGTGGAGGGCGACAATTCTGAGAAATATGTAAATGCATCCAATATTCAAAGATATGTTGATGACTTATAAGCCATATGAATCCTTTCTAACGGAGAAAGCCGCTCGTATTGAGTGGCTTTTTTCGTTGTCTAATTTGACACCATTTATCAGGAAAATATTGGCTTATTATTGTGGGTTTGTATATAGATACACTAAGGGGTCTATGCTATAATACAACTTGGTATGGTTAAGACTATGCCCAAATCAATATTTTTCATAAAAATAATAGGAGAGAGATATGATTAACAAGTTAAATGATAAGATAAAAAAGACAAATGCACCTATAGTGGTTGGACTAGATCCAATGCTTAACTATTTACCAAAACATCTGCTTGATGCTGGCATAAAAAAGCATGGTGAAAGTCTAGAGGCTGTAAGTGATGCGATTTTTGAATATAATAAGGCTATTGTGGATGCCACTTATGATTTGATCCCAGCTGTTAAGCCGCAGGTGGCAATGTATGAGCAGTTTGGACTTCCAGGTCTTGAGGCTTATAAGAAGACTATCGATTATTGCCACGAGAAGGATTTGGTGGTTATCGGTGATGTAAAACGTGGTGATATCGGTTCTACTTCAGCAGCTTATGCCACAGCTCATGTGGGTAAAGTTACAGTTGGCGGTAAGACATTTAGACCATTTGATGAGGATTTTGCCACAGTTAATCCATATCTTGGAAGCGACGGAATTAATCCATTTGTTGATGTGTGCAAGGAGGAAAAGCGTGGACTATTTATCCTTGTTAAAACTTCAAATCCATCAAGTGGAGAGTTCCAGGATAAGTTGATTGAGACAGAGGATGGCAAGAAGATTCCTCTTTATGAGTATGTAGGTGCCATGGTTGATAAATGGGGCGCAGATTGCATGGGGGATGAGTTTAGTTACATCGGTGCAGTTGTAGGTGCCACATATCCTGAGATGGGCAAGGTGCTTCGCAATATTATGCCAAAGTCTTATATTTTGGTGCCAGGTTATGGCGCACAGGGCGGCAAGGGAGTTGATCTTGTCAACTTCTTCAACAAGGATGGATTGGGAGCTATTGTCAATTCTTCCCGCGGAATTATTGCTGCCTATACCAAGGATCAGTACAAGGACAAGGGAATCACAGAGCAAAACTTTGCAGATGCTTCTCGCCTTGCGGTTATTGATATGGTTGAGGATATTTCATCAGCTCTCAAGAATCGCTAAGAGAGATAAAGATATAAAATAGAAAAATTCATTCTTTTCAAATGCTAAGGCATTGAAGAAACAATGATTTTAAATATTAATATATAAAAGGAATTAAAATGAGTAAGGTAAAAGAATTAGCTGAGATAATTAGTCAGGAGTCTATTGCTCCTGGAATATACAGTATGTGGTTGAAGACCAAGGCAGCAGATGAGGCAGTTAGAGGACAGTTTGTATCTCTTTACTGCAACGAGCATAGCCGTGTGTTGCCAAGACCTATCAGTATCTGTGAAATTGACAAAGAAAGAGGTGCACTTCGCCTGGTATATAGAGTTGTGGGGGATGGTACAGAAGAGTTTTCTAAGATGACACAGGGAGATAAGATAGAAATTCTTGGACCATTGGGCAATGGTTTTACTGTTGAAGGTAAGAATCCAGTGGTTATCGGTGGTGGAATTGGTGTTCCTCCGATGCTTCAATTGGCAAGAGATTTAAAGAACTCAGGTGCTGCAGTTTCTGCGGTTATGGGATATAGAGACAGCAATTTGTTCTTGAAGGAAGAACTAGATCAGGTGTCAAATGTATATGTGGCCACAGATGACGGTTCAGTTGGATGTCACGGTACAGTTATCGATGCTTTAAAGGAAGCCGATATCCAGGCTGATGTAATTTTTGCCTGTGGACCAAAGCCTATGCTTAGAGCTCTAAAAGCTTATGCTATGGAAAATGATATTAAATGTTATGTGTCAATGGAAGAGAGAATGGCCTGCGGAGTTGGAGCTTGCTTGGGTTGCGTATGCCAGACCACAGGAGTTGATGATCACTCCAAGGTTCACAATACTAGAGTGTGCAAGGATGGTCCTGTATTTTTGGCTCAGGAGGTAGAACTATAATGGATATAAATACAAGTGTAAATTTAGCAGGAGTAGTTTTACAAAATCCAGTGATGGAAGCTTCTGGAACCTTTGGCTCTGGGATGGAATACTCAGAGTTTGTTGACTTGAATCAACTTGGCGCAGTGGTTACAAAGGGTGTGGCAAATGTGCCATGGCCAGGAAATCCTACACCTAGAGTGGCTGAGGTGAAAAGTGGAATGCTCAATGCCATTGGACTTCAAAATCCAGGTGTTGATGTATTTTGTGAGCGAGATTTGAAATTTCTTGAGGACTATAAAAATACCAAGGTTATTGTAAATGTATGTGGAAAGAGCGAGCAGGACTATCTAGATGTGGTTGAGAGATTGGCTGACGAAGATAGAGTGGATATGCTTGAGATAAATATTTCCTGCCCTAATGTAAAGGAAGGCGGAATTGCTTTTGGTCAGGATCCAAAGGCGGTGGAGTCTATTACTTCCAAGGTGAAAAAAGTTGCAAAGCAGCCGGTGATTATGAAACTGTCGCCAAATGTTACAGATATTACAGTGATGGCTAAAGCTGCAGAGGCAGGTGGAGCGGATGTGCTTTCTCTTATCAACACTTTGACAGGAATGAAGATAGACGTGGAGAGACAGACCTTTGTTTTGGCAAATAAAACAGGGGGGATGTCAGGGCCTGCAGTTCATCCTATTGCTGTTAGGATGGTTTATCAGGTGGCAAATGCTGTAAATATTCCAATTATTGGAATGGGAGGAATCGAGACTGCAGAGGACGCCATTGAGATGATGTTAGCAGGAGCAGATGCCATATCTGTTGGGACTGCAAATTTCTACAATCCTTGTGCGACAATGGAGATCAAGGCGGGCATTGAGGATTATATGCGCAGACACAATATTTCTCATATCAAGGATATTGTGGGTGCAGTTCATTAATTATTTACAAGGAGAAACTGTTGTGGAAAGCAATAATGTGTTATTAAGAATTGCAACAGTAGAAGATGCAGCAAGACTTGTTGAGATATACGACGGTTATGTGTTAAATACTGGAGCGACCTTTGAGACAAAGGCGCCTACAAAGGAAGAATTTGCTAAGAGAATGGAAGAAGTGCTTCCTATGTATCCATACCTAGTGGCTGAGATGGATGGAGAGATTGTAGGATATGCATATGCCCATAGATACAGGGAGAGAGCAGCCTTTGATTGGACTGTGGAAGTGAGCATCTATGTGGAGGAAAGTCACAAGAAGCATGGCGTTGGAAGAAAGTTATACACCAAGTTGGAGGAGTTGTTAAAACTTCAGGGGATTACTAACTTATATGCCTGCGTGGCTGAGCCAAATGGAGTGGATCCACATCTTACTATGGCAAGCCCGATATTTCACAAGAAGATGGGCTATGATTTAGTGGGTCGTCATAATGAGGCTGGATATAAATTTGGAAGATGGTACAATTCTTTAGTTTTTGAAAAGTTTATAAATGATCATACGGAAAATATGAAACCAGTAATACCATTTTCGGAAATAAAATATGATTTATAGGCCTTAAGTTTATCTTTTATAGGGGCGCGGTTCATTGAAAAAAGGCTGTTCCTATGATAGACTAAAGCCAAATTGATAATGTTGTCTTAGGAGGAATTGACGATGGAAGCTTACAAGCAGGAATTTATTGAATTCATGGTGGAAAGCGACGTCTTAAAGTTTGGAGATTTCACACTAAAGAGTGGAAGAAAATCTCCATTTTTTATGAATGCTGGAGCCTATGTAACTGGATCTCAGTTAAAGAAACTTGGCGAGTACTATGCCAAGGCTATACATGATAATTATGGTGATGATTTTGATGTACTTTTTGGGCCAGCATACAAGGGTATCCCACTTGCAGTTGTGACAGCTATCGCTTATAGCGAGTTGTATGGTAAGGAGGTTAGATACTGTTCAGACCGTAAGGAAATCAAGGACCACGGTGCTGACAAGGGCGGCTTGTTGGGAACAAAACTTCTCGATGGAGATAGAGTGGTTATGATCGAGGATGTAACTACTTCTGGAAAATCAATGGAGGAGACAGTGCCAAAGGTTAGAGAGGCAGCTGATGTGGAGATTGTTGGTCTTATGGTTTCTCTTAACCGTATGGAAGTTGGCCTTGGTGGTAAGGTGAGCGCGCTTGAGGAAATCGAAGCAAAGTACGGATTCAAGGGTCGTGCAATCGTTACAATGGAGGATGTTGTTGAACATTTATACAATAATCCATGCCAGGGGAAGGTTGTGATTGACGATGAGATGAAAAAAGCGATTGATAATTACTATAGTCAGTACGGTGTAAAATAATATGAGTTATAATCGACGAAGAAATAGATATCATGAGAAGAAAAAACCTTATGCAACAGAGAGCATTGTGGCCCTTGTTGCAGGTGGAATAGCGCTTATTTTATTTTTTGTATTTATGTTGGTAGCTGCGGCTACAGCGGGAAATGTTGGAAAAATAGTCAGCGCAGTTTCTGTGATCAGTTTGATTCTTGCAGTGGTGGCATTGTTTAATGGATTGTCTATGAGAACCAATGAGAATTTTGACAAAATCACAAGGTTGGCAGGAATTATTGTATCAAGCACGGCGGTTACACTTTGGATGCTATTATACATAGTAGGAATTGTAGTTGCTTAAAATATTGACTGAAGGATTAATAGATTCGAGGATATTGGATGATTAACAAAGACAAGTTAGCTGAAATGACAGATGAATATGATGAGAGATATCAGTTGATGTTAGATAGAATCACAGAGATATCTCAAGAGGCTGAAGTGGAGTCTCCATACAAGGAATATTTTCTGGAGGTGGCTTTATATATTAGAGATGTTATGGAAGTTTATGAGATGGCATCTCAGCGCCTTATAGTAAAAGATTCAGAGGGTAAATGTAAGAAATATCACGACAGACTTTTTAATAGGATGTTGCCAGAAAATTATGAGAAATCATTTTTGAATCCTGCCTATGCGGTAAAAGTTATGGGCAAAGATATGGGGCAGTTATTGTCATGCCTTTATGCGGATGTCTTATCGTTGGCAGCAGCGGCTTATGAGCTTAGAATGGATTATATCTGTGTCTGGAGCGAACTATTCGTTCAGGTTTATTGTTGCTTTGTGGATGATACGGAGGACGAGTGGCGATATAAAAATGCCAAGGATGCAATCTATTGGTTCTATCATGATTACACAGAGCTTTTTGTTGCAGATAGTATCAGGGCATCCATCGATACAGAGTATGATTTCATGTATGACATGATCATGTTTTCTGATTTATCCAACAATGATTATCTATATAGATATGGTTCTCCAATTGGCAAAAACGAGATTGGACTTGCTGAGTATTTAAGAAGTTTGCCTCAGGAAAAAATTGATGCCATGGCGGCAACTTACACAGGTGGCTATCGCAAGGGCTTTGAGGTGACCGGTCGAGATTTTGCCAAGAAAAAGACGGTGAAAGTTGAGGCTCCAATAGGATTTGAGCGAGTGGTTAGAACAGCTATTAAGCAGTTTAAGGAAATGGGCTTACATGCCACATTTAACAGAGAGTCCAATACATCGATCTCAGGTCGAGGTGGAAGAAAGCGCGGTATTTATTCCACTTCTATAAATCCTCAGTTTGATTTTGATCACAAGGATGATAGAGCTATATATTTTGATAAAAATTATGTGGAGCGCAGATTAGAGGTTGTCAGTGATACTTATGAGAAAAATAAGGACAAGGCAGCAGTATTTGGCGGCCCTGCAGTGGTAGAAGTCTTCGGGCAGGTTCCTTTTTCTCCTGTTAGCAAGGAGGAAAATATTGCCTATGCAGATAAGCAGAATTCCCTTTCAGTTTACTTTATGTCTGAGAGCGGTCAGATTGTAAACAAATATATCCCGGGAGATGAATACAGCTTTACAATTATTGCTTATCCACTTCCAGAAATCGGTGATGATTTCGAGGAAATATTTGAAAAAACTGTTGAGATCAACAATTTAGATTATGAGGTTTATCAGGAAGTTCAAAGCAAGATTATCGACGTGTTAGACCAGGGTGAATATGTGCATGTCACTGGAAGAAATGGTAATCATACTGATATTAAGGTGCATTTACATGAACTTCCAAATCCTGCGGAGCAGACAATATTTGAAAACTGCGTGGCGGATGTAAATATTCCAGTGGGAGAGGTTTTCACATCTCCAGTACTAGAGGGAACAACCGGTGTGCTGCATGTGACACAGGTGTACCTTATGGAGTATAATTATAAGGATTTGGAATTTGTCTTTGAGGACGGTTGCGTCAAGTCTTATAATTGTAGTAATTTTGAAAATGATAAAGACAATAAGAAATATATTTTCGATAATATTTTACATAAACACGAGACTTTGCCTATCGGTGAGTTTGCAATAGGAACCAATACTATTGCTTACAAGATGGGTATTGACTACAAGATTCAGGATAAGTTGCCAATCTTGATAGCGGAGAAGACTGGTCCTCATTTTGCAGTGGGCGATACATGTTATTCCCATGCGGAGGATGTGGCGGTATACAATGCCAATGGCAAGGAGATTATCGCCAGGGAAAATAGTTTTTCTCTCAAGAGACATGAGGATATGTCCAAGGCTTATTTCAATTGTCATACAGATATTACTATTCCATATGATGAACTTGGTGATATCACAGTATTGACGGCAGATGGCAGAGAACTTCCAATTATAAAGGAAGGTAAATTTGTAGTTCCAGGCACTGAAATATTAAATGAGGCTTTGAATTAGTGAAAACGTATATAAATTCATTTATGGTGAATTTTAAGTAAATATAAGTAAAGATTATTTTAAAAGGAGACTATCATGGCAAAAGTAGGTATTGTAATGGGCAGTGATTCAGATATGCCAGTAATGGCCAAGGCTGCTGAAATTTTAGAGAAATTTGGTATTGAGTATGAGATGACAATTATTTCAGCTCACAGAGAACCAGATGTATTTTATGATTATGCAAAGACTGCAGAGGAGAAAGGCTTCAAGCTTATTATCGCAGGAGCAGGTAAGGCAGCACATCTTCCAGGAATGTGTGCAGCAATCTTTCCAATGCCAGTAATTGGAATTCCAATGAAGACTTCTGATTTAGGTGGAGTGGATTCCCTTTATTCAATTGTTCAGATGCCTACAGGAATCCCTGTTGCAACTGTTGCAATCAATGGTGGAGCAAATGCTGGAATTCTTGCAGCCAAGATTTTGGCTACATCTGATGCAGCACTTCTTCAGAAGGTAAAGGATTATAGTGTTGAGTTAAAAGAGCAGGTAGAGGCCAAAGATGCCAAGTTACAGAAGGAAGGCTACAAGGCTTTCTTATAAAATGATAGTTTGATTTATACATATCCAAGGAGGAATAAAATGGATTATAAGAGCGCAGGAGTTGATATTGAAGCAGGTTACGAGTCAGTTGAACTTATGAAAAAGTTCGTAAAGGGTACTATGAGACCAGAAGTACTTGGTGGCCTTGGTGGATTCTCAGGAGCATTTTCATTAGAGAAGATTAAGCAGATGGATGATCCAGTACTTTTATCTGGAACAGACGGTTGTGGAACAAAGGTTCAACTAGCTTATATTATGGATAAGCATGATACAATCGGTATCGATGCAGTTGCCATGTGTGTAAATGATGTGGCATGTGCAGGTGGAGAACCACTTTTCTTCTTAGATTATATTGCTTGCGGTAAGAATTACCCAGAGAAGATTGCTACAATCGTAAGCGGTGTTGCAGAGGGATGTAAGCAATCAGGAGCTGCACTTATCGGTGGAGAGACAGCTGAGCATCCAGGGCTTATGCCAGAGGAAGAGTATGATTTGGCTGGATTTGCAGTTGGTATTGTAGATAGAAAAGACATTATCACAGGAGAGAACTTAAAGGATGGAGATGTACTTATCGGTATGGCAAGTACAGGTGTTCATTCAAATGGATTCTCCCTTGTTAGAAAGATTTTTAAGATGGACAAGGCTAGTCTTGATACATATTATGATGAGCTTGGAACAACTCTCGGTGAGGCTTTAATTGCTCCAACACGTATTTATGTTGGTGCTATGAAGTCTATCAAGGATGCAGGAGTTACTGTAAAAGCTTGCTCACATATTACAGGTGGTGGTTTCTATGAGAACATTCCACGTATGCTTCCGGAAGGAAAGCACGCTGTAGTTGAGAAGGATTCCTATGACATTCCTCCAATCTTTAAGCTTATGGCTCGTGAGGGAAATGTTGATGAGCAGATGATGTACAACACTTACAATATGGGCCTTGGAATGATTGTTGCTGTTGATCCAGCTGATGTAGATAAGACTATGGAAGCTATCAAGGCAGCAGGAGATAAGCCTTATGTAGTCGGAAAGATTAAGGACGGCGACAAGGGTGTTACTTTAGTTTAATATGAATTTAATCCAATGCCATTGCATTACCAATGATAGTTGATATTGCGATGGCTTTGGTTGGTTTATAGCTGAAATTTAAAGGCCATGATATAGGAGAATAGAAATAAAATGAAGATAGCAGTTTTAGTTTCTGGAGGTGGAACAAACCTTCAGGCTATTATCGATAAGATTGCAGATGGAACTATCACAAATACTGAGATAGCTCTTGTTATTGCCAACAATCAAGGGGCATTTGCCTTAGAGCGAGCTGCCAAAGCTGGTATTCCAGCAGAGTGCATTTCACCAAAGAACTTTGCATCTAGGGATGAGTTCAATGTGGCTTTGACCAATAGACTTGTGGAGTCTGGAGTTGACCTTATTGTTTTGGCAGGATTTTTGGTAAATATACCACCTATGATGGTGGAGAAATTCCCAAACAAGATTATAAATATCCATCCATCTCTCATCCCAAGTTTTTGCGGAAAGGGATTTTATGGATTGCATGTACATGAAGGAGTATTGGCAAGAGGCGTAAAAGTCACAGGTGCCACAGTTCACTTTGTGGACGATGGAACAGACACAGGCCCAATCATCTTGCAGAAGGCTGTAAATGTGGAGCAGGGAGACGACCCGAAGACATTGCAGCTTCGTGTAATGGAGCAAGCAGAGTGGAACATCTTACCACAGGCCATCGATATGATTGCCAACGGCAAAGTCTCAGTGGTAGACGGCCACGTCATAATTGAGTAAAGTAGCATATGCCGACGAGAGGAGGCTATAATAATTGAGTTAAAGTAGTGGATGCCGACGTGAACATGTCCTTTAAGCACTTCGTGTCAGAAGTGCGTAAGGATCATGTGGGAGGAGGCTATAATTAATTAAATTAACGGAGGATCATCATGAAGGTTTTAGTAGTTGGAAGCGGCGGCAGAGAACACGCAATTTGCACTGCAGTGGCGAAGAGCTCCCGCGTAGACAAAATTTATTGCGCACCAGGAAATGCAGGAATTGCATCTCTCGCAGAATGCGTAGCAATCGGTGCAATGGAATTTGATAAATTAGTGGCATTTGCCAAGGAAAAAGAGATTGATTTTACAATCATCGGAATGGACGATCCGCTTGTAGGTGGTATCGTTGACAGATTCGAGGCCGAAGGATTGAAGTGCTTTGGACCTCGTGAAAATGCAGCTATCCTAGAAGGTTCAAAAGCATTTTCCAAGGATTTGATGAAGAAATACAATATCCCAACAGCTGGATATGAAAACTTCACAGACCCTGAGGAAGCTTTGAAATATTTAGAGACAGCCAAGATGCCTATTGTATTAAAGGCTGACGGATTAGCACTTGGTAAGGGTGTACTTATCTGTGAGACACTTGAGGAGGCCAAGGCTGGTGTCAAGGAGATCATGGAGGATAAGAAGTTCGGAACAGCTGGAAACACTATGGTTGTTGAGGAGTTTATGACAGGTCGTGAGGTTTCAGTTCTCTCATTTGTAGACGGTAAGACAATCAAGATAATGGATTCAGCCCAGGATCACAAGCGTGCTGGCGATGGCGATACAGGACTTAATACAGGTGGTATGGGTAACTTCTCGCCAAGTCCATTTTACACAGCAGAAGTTGATGAGTTCTGTCAGAAATATATTTTCCAGCCAACAGTCGATGCTATGGCAGCTGAGGGTAGAGAGTTCAAGGGCGTAATTTTCTTCGGACTTATGCTTACAGAGGAAGGCCCAAAGGTGTTGGAGTACAATGCTAGATTTGGAGATCCTGAGGCCCAGGTAGTTCTTCCAAGACTTGAAAATGATATTATTGACGTGATGGAAGCTTGTGTTGACGGAACACTTGATCAGATTGATTTGAAGTTTGAAGACAGAGCGACTGTTTGCGTTGTTTTAGCTTCTGATGGATATCCAGTTGCTTACGAGAAGGGTAAGAAGATTACTGGACTTGAGAACTTTGATGACAAGAAGGATTACTATTGCTTCCACGCTGGAACAAAGTTTGATGACAATGGTGATATTGTGACAAATGGTGGTAGAGTACTTGGAGTTACAGCTACAGCAGATACTTTAAAAGAGGCTCGTGCTAAGGCATACGAGGCCACTGAGTGGGTGAACTTCGACAATAAGTATATGCGTCATGACATTGGAAAAGCCATTGATGAGGCGTAATGTTATAAGGTTATTTCATAATATTTTTCACAGAGGAGGACTTCGGATTATCGAGGTCCTTTTTGGTTAAAACTATTACAGACAAAAACAACCTAAAATAACCATTTAGGCTCTGTTAAAAATGCCTAAAACAATGTAGAATAATCATAAATAATCCTATTTTTTGTTGTACTAAAATAGGTTATAATTTCACAGGCTAATAAGAAAAGAGATTAAAGAATAGGAGATAATCAGATGGGTGATTATAGAAGAAAAACAAAGATTGTATGTACTCTTGGACCTGCAAGTGAAGGTGAAGAGGTTATGCGCAAAGTTATTCTTGCTGGAATGAATGTTGCGAGATTCAACTTTTCACATGGTGAGCATGATGAGCAGAGAAGAAAGTTCAATACTTTAAAGAAATTAAGAGAAGAATTACAGATGCCTGTTGCGGCATTATTAGATACCAAGGGGCCTGAGATTCGTCTTAGAACCTTTGAAAACGAGAGCATTATGCTCAAAGAAGGACAGACATTTACATTGACAACAGATCAAAATGTCATTGGAAATGAGGAGCGCGTTGCCATCAGTTATGAAGGTCTTACATCAGATGTTCATGCAGGTACACATATTCTTATCGATGATGGTCTTATCGAGATGATCGTCACAGACGTAAAGGATAAAGATATCGTTTGTAAGGTGTTAAATGGTGGTAAGGTTTCAAATAAGAAGGGTGTAAATGTACCAAATGCAAACCTTTCTATGGAATTTATCAGCCCAAAGGACAAGAAGGACTTGATCTTTGCTGTTCAGGAGGGATTTGATTTTGTGGCTGCATCATTTACAAGAACTGCTGATGATATTTTGGCAATTCGTGATGTGTTAAATGAGTACGGCGGAGAGAAGATCAAGATTATTGCCAAGATTGAGAACAATCAGGGTATTGAAAATATTGATGATATCATTGAGGTGTCTGACGGAGTAATGGTTGCTCGTGGAGACATGGGTGTTGAGGTTCCTATGGAGGAAGTTCCTGTTATTCAGAAGATGCTTATCAAAAAGGTTTACCGTGCAGGTAAGATTGTTATCACAGCAACACAGATGTTGGATTCTATGATGAGCCATCCAAGACCAACTAGAGCAGAGGTGGCTGATGTGGCAAATGCTATTTATGATGGTACTTCAGCAATCATGCTTTCAGGCGAGTCTGCTGCTGGAAAGTATCCAGTGGATGCAGTTAAGACAATGGATAGAATTGCCAAGAGAATTGAGCAGGATATCAACTATACACACAGACTTCAGCAGAGAGGTGATGTTGAGCCAAATATTACTGATGCGGTTTCACATTCAACATGTCTTCTTGCAGCTGATTTAAATGCAACAGCTATTGTTACAGTAACAAAATCTGGAAGAACAGCTAGAATGATCAACAAGTATCGTCCAGAGAGCCCAATTATTGCTGGATGTATCTCAGAGCAGGTATGGCGTCAGATGGGTATGTGCTGGGGTGTTACACCAATTCTTGTTGATGAGCAGGATAGCCCGGAGAAGTTGTTTGATCATGCATTGGAAAGAGCCAAGGCGGCTCATCTTGTAAAAGAGGGAGATGTTGCAGTTCTTACAGCTGGAGTTCCAGTGGGAATTTCAGGAACAACAAACCTTATTAAGGCTGTAGAAGTTTAATATTGTAATTATGATTTATATAAATGGATGCGTCCAACTTGATGGATGCATCCATTTTTTATTTAAACTGATTGATCTGCGGATTATAAAAATAATCTATAGTTGCCAAGTCATTGATGAGTTGATTCTTGTCGATGTTTTCACTGGAACATAATTCATCGAGGCTTTCATATTTATCACGTAATGTTGTATTGATAACACTTAAAAGCATTACCTTATCTTTTGGTAAGTACATGTTATATCTCCTTAATCTGAGTTTTTTTAGCATTATTCCAATATTATACAGAAGATGTGCTTTGAGTAAAATATTTAAAGCGTTAATTAGCATCTTACATTATTCCAATATTATACAGAAGATGTGCTTTAGGCAAAAACATTGAAAACGTCAGCACTTAATGAGCAATTTATTGCGAATTTAGTACTGCTACGTTTTCACTGTAGCGAGAGCGTTTTTGCAAAAGTACTCTTCTGTATAATATGGACTATAAATACGTACTATTAATATGCACGATATAATACGTATATCTATACGCTACATTGTTCTACAATAAATACTTTGAAAAACAATGTCAAGGTGCTAAAATTGAATACAGATTAAAACTTTATTTATAAAGGAGTATGATTTATGTTTGGTTTTGGACAATTAATCGAGATCCTCAAGAAGGATCCAAAGAAAATCGTTTTTACAGAGGGAACAGATGCTCGTATCTTAGAAGCTGCATCTCGTTTATTGACAGGTAGATTCCTTCATCCAATCCTTATCGGAGCTGTTGATGATGTGAAGAAGGCTGCAGACGATGCTGGTTTCAATATCGATGGAGCTACAATTATCGATCCACTTAACTATGACAAGATGGATGAGATGGTTGATTTATTCTGTGAGCTTCGTAAGAGCAAGGGTGTTACACCAGAGCAGGCTAGAGAGACACTCAAGGCTGCTAACTATTTTGGAACAATGCTTGTAAAGATGGGTGAGGCTGATTCACTTTTAGGTGGAGCAACTTATTCTACAGCAGATACAGTTCGTCCTGCATTACAGCTTATCAAGACTAAGCCAGGAAACAACATCGTATCATCTTGCTTTATTATGGTACGTCCTGGAGCTACAGGTGAGAACGAAGTTCTTGCTATGGCTGACTGTGCTATCAACATTAAGCCATCTGAGGATGATCTTGTTGAGATCGCTTCAGAGACAGCTGACTGTGCTAAGATCTTCGGAGTAGATCCAAAGGTTGCATTCTTAAGCTACTCAACATTTGGCTCTGGAAAGGGTGAGGATGTTGACAAGATGAGAAATGCTTGTGAGAAGGCTAAGGCTGCCAGACCTGACCTTGCTATCGATGGCGAGATTCAGTTTGATGCTGCAGTTTCTCCAAGAGTTGCACGTACAAAGTGCCCAGACTCAGCAGTAGCAGGATATGCTAACACATTTATTTTCCCTGATATCAATGCAGGAAATATTGGTTACAAGATCGCTCAGAGACTTGGTAACTTCGAAGCATATGGACCAATCTTACTTGGACTTAATGCCCCAGTAAACGATCTTTCACGTGGATGCAACGCTGGTGAAGTTTATTCAATGGCTATCATCACAGCTGCACTTGCATAAAACAAAACATTTTATATAATAATGGAATTTCAAAATCTCAGGTTTCACTATGGAGCCTGGGATTTTTTGTGTTAAAATATATTCATGAAAAATATTTAATTTTGAGGGTGTATTTTTTGTTTTTAAATGGGGGATAAAAATGAAAATAGCAAGATGGGTTGAGGATATTACTATCATAGAAAATGTGATTTCCGTTCAAACTAATGATGTGGAAATTAGAGTAAGCGCTTTGACGGAGGATATTCTTCGTATAAGGGCTGGATTTGATGGAGATTTTACCGAGGAGTCCTACGATTTGACAATGACTGCTTGGCCTGATTTGATGGATGATTACATGGTGGGATACCGTCGGAGAGTTTCTTTAGTCGACGTAAATATTGGTGAGGAAAATGATAGTGTATCCACCTTTACCATGGGACATTTTATGGTTGAAATCCATCACAATCCATTTCTTTTGCAAGTGCTGGATCTTGAGGGCAATATTTTACATGAAGATATAGAAAAAAGAGGTTGGATGCTAGATTCCAACAATAGAAGAATTCACGCTTCTGTTATTGAAACAGGAGATCATTTCTACGGGTTTGGGGAGAGAACCGGACACCTAAATAAAAAGGGGAAACTTATGACCTTTTCTCCTGGAGACTGTATGGGTTACGACCCTATTGAGACAGATCCTCTCTATAAACATATTCCTTTTTACATAAAACTAAATGATAGAACAAAGCGGGCAGTGGGTTATTTCTACCACAATACCTACGAGTGCGATTTTAACATGGGTAGAAGTCACAGCAATTATGTGAAGCATCACAGCATCTATAGAACGGACGGTGGGGATATAGATTTGTTTTTGATTGCAGGACCCAAGGTTCGAGATGTTATCCGTCGTTATACAGATTTGACAGGTAAGAGCGCTATGCTTCCTAAGGCCGCACTTGGCTATCTTGGAAGTTCTATGTACTATGCAGAACTTCCTAAGGATGCGGATCAGGGAATTATAGATTTTGTGGACACTGCGAAGAAAGAAGATATTCCAGTAGATGGATTTCAACTGTCAAGCGGTTATTGTAACATCGCCACAGCGGAGGGGCTAAAAAGATGTACCTTCACTTGGAACAGAGATAGATTTAGTGATCCTGAGAAATTTTTTGCGGAGATGGATAGGCGGGGGATTACTGTTTCTCCAAATGTAAAGCCGGCAATGTTGCTTTGTCATCCTCTAAATCAGGAGATGGCAGCCCGGGGGCTTTTTGTAAAAGATTCCAAGGAGGAAGTTCCTGCCATTGGTTTATGGTGGGGCGGCGATGGCAACTATGTGGATTTTACAAGTGCCGCCAACAGAGAGACATGGAAAAAATATTTAACAGAAAATGTATTAGACTATGGCGCCACGTCCATATGGAATGATAATTGCGAGTACGATGGAGTAACTGACAAGGATGCTCGAGTTTGCTTTGAGGGCAAGGGTGCTACTGTGGGTCAGGTGAAATCTGAGATGGCTAATATCATGTGTCACGTGGCGGTGGAGGCCATAAAGGAGTCTTATCCTAATACGAGACCTTTTGTGGTTTGTAGAAGTGGACATGCAGGGATACAGAGGTATGCTCAGACTTGGGCTGGAGATAATTACACCAGTTGGGAGAGTCTGCGCTACAATATTGCAACTATTCTGGGCATGAGCTTAAGCGGTGTTGCAAATCAAGGTTGCGATATAGGTGGATTCTATGGCTCTGCTCCAGAGGAAGAACTGCT
Organism: Lachnospiraceae bacterium; assembly: GCA_024697595.1. Classification (GTDB taxonomy): domain Bacteria; phylum Bacillota; class Clostridia; order Lachnospirales; family Lachnospiraceae; genus JAILFK01. Next base: position 37,129 of record JAILFK010000002.1, read on the forward strand.
TCTTAGATGGGTTCAAAATGGTATTTTTCAACCGAGATTTTCCATTCATTCCACCAATACAGACAACACAGTGACTGAAGCTTGGATGTATGAAAATACCAAGAAGTATGTGGTTGAAGCCATTAAATTGAGATATAGACTTATGCCTTATCTATATTCTCTTATGCGTCGGGCGGCAGTTACTGGTTTGCCTATTATGGAGCCGCTGTTAAGTGCTTATCAGGATGATGTAAATGTCTATGATGAAGATGTAAACTTTATGGAGGGCGATTCCTTGTTGGTGGCAAATGTTGTAATAAAGGGTGCTACCACAAGAGAAATATATTTTCCGGAGGGCTATAGATTTTATGACTACAGAACTTACGAAAAGTATGAAGGTGGTAAGATTTATGAGTTGCCGGTGGATATAAGCTCTATTCCTATGTTTATCAAGGAAGGTGGAATTGTCACAGAGAGTGCGAATCAAATTTATAATTTGTCAAATGAGAAAATCACGGATTTGAAAATTATCTGTGCGCCACTTGAAAATAGTGATGAGGTAAATGTTTTTGAATTATATGATGACGATGGAAAAACTATGAATTATGAAAAAGGCGAGTATAGCCTCACAGAAATAAATATGAGTTCAGGTGAAGTAGTGACGCTTCAATTCAAGACCTGTGGGGATTATGTTGCTCCTGTGGAAAATATTTTCATAGATATGATTCATAAAAAGTCTTGCCCATATTCAGTTGAAGTTGATGGGGATGAGATAACACATTTTACATATAAGGAGAAATTTGATGAGAGCCTAGAGGGCTGGTATTACGATATGACATTGGGATGTGTGAAAATCAAATATCCAAAGAACAAGGATAATTATGATGTGAAAGTAGATTTTAGAAATAAAGACCTGTTGGGCATGTAAATATGCCTACTTGTCGATATGTAACTCGTATTTGTCGTTGAATACCCATACTCTTTTGGTTGAATATTCGTGGAAATTGATGCATTTACCATGTTCTATTTCCAATTCGATTACTCGGTCCATATCAAGTTCCGCAGCTTCTAATATTTGATTGGCTGTTTGTTGAATTGTATTTGGATTCATGGGGTTACCTCTGTGAAATGTTTTCGCCAAATAATGCTTATCAGTTTATTAGTATTCTAATTATATAACAAAAATGGATGGCAAATATAACAAAAATAAATATAAAAATCTATAAATATTTCCTTGGGAATGATTATATACAATTATTGTGAAAATAAAATGTCTTGAATCTGATATAATGGGACAAATGCTAGAAAGAAGGAAAAGCGGATGTCAAAATGGTTTGTATACAACAAGAAAGCTGATTTTAAGGCACTAGGAGAAAAATATAATATAGATCAAGTTGTGGCAAGAATTATCGTAAATAGGGATGTTAAAGAGGAAGATATGGGAGAGTATCTTAGTCCCACAAAAGAGTATTTACATGATGGTTCAACCATGAAAGATATGAAGCAGGGTGTAAATATAATCAAGAACGCTATTGATGAAAACAAGAAGATACGCATTATAGGAGATTATGATGTGGATGGAATTCAGTCGACATATATTTTACATCAAGGACTTTTGCGCGTGGGCGCTAGCGTGGATTATGCTATCCCGGATCGAGTGGAAGATGGTTATGGAATAAATGTAAATATGGTTGAAGCTGCAAAGGAAAATGGCGTGGAAACTATTATTACATGTGATAACGGAATTGCTGCCAGGGATGCTATAAAACGCGCCAAGGAATTGGGGATGCAGGTGGTTGTGACAGATCATCATGAGATTCCCTTTGAGGATGTTGATGGAAAAAGAAGGTATATATTACCTGAGGCGGATGCGGTTATCAATCCTCATCAGGTGGATTGCAATTATCCTTTTGATAAATTGTGCGGTGCTGCAGTTGCCTGGAAATTTATTGAACAGTTATATGAGGCCTGCGGATTGACCAGGGAGGATGCATATGTATTTATTGAAAATGCTGCCTTTGCCACAGTGTGCGATGTGATGGAGTTGGTGGGGGAGAATAGAACCATTGTAAAACTGGGATTGAATAAGTTGAACGCAACGAAGAATATGGGGATAGAGACCTTGATTCGAAGATGTGGTTTGGAGGATACTGATTTAAATTCCTATCATTTAGGGTTCGTGTTAGGACCTTGTCTAAATGCCAGTGGAAGATTGGATTCCGCAACTGTAGCCATTGAATTATTGGAGACCACCTCACCTATTCAAGCTGCCCAGTTGGCAGAGAAATTGCAGCAGCTGAATGAGGAAAGAAAGACCATGACGGAGATCGGCATTAAGAATGCCCAAGAGGCAATAGAACGAGAAGGCATGGAGGAGGATGTGGTTTTGGTGATATATTTGCCAGATATCCACGAGAGTGTGGCAGGAATTATCGCTGGGCGAATTAGAGAACGCTATGAGAGGCCGGTATTCGTTTTGGTAAATGCTGCAGATGGAGACGGAGTGAAGGGCTCAGGCAGGTCGTTAGATGGTTATTCCATGTATGAGAAAATGTGTGAGTGCAAGGATCTGCTTACTAAGTTTGGCGGTCATCCAAAGGCAGCAGGACTTTCTCTCCCAAAGGAAAATGTCGAAAAATTTAGACGTGCTTTAAATGAAAATGCTGGAGTTACATTGTCGGAGGTTGAGGAAAAAGTACACATTGATGTACCGATGCCTTTTGGTTATATATCGGAAAAACTTATAGAACAAATGGATGTGCTAGAACCCTTTGGAAATGCCAATAGCAAACCTGTATTTGCGCAAAAGGATGTACGAGTAATAAGCAAGAAAAATATTGGTAAAACAGGCCAGTTTTTAAAAATGGTTTTAAGGGATGCCAATGGTGCGGATATTGATGCCCTATATTTTGGTGACATAGATAAAATTGAAAATGTTCTATCTCAAAAAAATAATTGCATGAATATATTGTACTATCCACAAATCAATGAATACAGAGGTGTGAAAAGCGTCCAAATTGTGGTGAGTGATATTGCATAAAACTCTTTAATTAATTACAATAATAGACATCGGGGGACATTTGTATGTTTGGAAATAAAGGTGTTAAAGAACAACTTCAAAAAGCAGAAAAAATAAGCGCACAATCTATGGAGACGTTGGGCGAAGTCACATCTCATGTGGCTGATATCAGAGTGGAAATAGATCAGTTGAATATGAGCGCCAGCAGAATGGACCATAGTTTGACCAAGGTGGTGGATTGCACCAAGGAAGCTAGAGATTGTAATGAAGAGATTCAAGATAAATTGCAGGACATGCAAGATATGGCAGGTCAGGTGGTTGAGCAGGGACAGCATGTTGCAAAAGAGTACAAAAGTCAAAGAGAATTTGTATCTAAGCAGAAAGAAGAACTGTCAGATCTTATAGAAGATGGTAAGAATTATACTAAATTATCAAAGTCCATCTCAGAAAATTCAAAAAAGCAAGAAGAACAATTGGTGGCGTTGATGGCAGAGATAACAAGCATTCGAACTGTTGTGAACAACATTGGAGCTATGGCTTTGGATGCAGCTATTGAGGCGGGCCGATTGGGCGAACAGGGTATGAATTTTGTCAAGGCTGCTGAAAATATACGTCAAGTGACAGGTGAGTTTGGCGAGAAGACAGAGGAACTTCAGATGAGTTTGCAGGAGATGCAGCAAACTCATCAAATGTCACAGCAGGATACTAATAAGTTTATTTCCTTGGTGAAAGATAATAATAAGACGGCGCAAAACTTAATGAATGCTGCAGAGAAAAACGAGAAAAAGGAAGCGGCGGATTGTGAAATATTAGATGAATATCTAGATGAAATAAAAGGTCTTCAAAGCGAGATTGTTGACATGAATGACAGAAGTATAAAAAAGCAGGAAACCATATTGAACGAGATGGAGAGTATTGGTTCTTGTTATATGGAACAACAAGAGAGCGCAACGAAGATTGAGGAAGCTTTAATCAAGATGAAACAGAGCTTAGAAAATGTTGAAAAAGAAAATTAAATAAAGTGGAGGGGGATTTGTGATGAGAAAAGAGGAGTTTACATTTAAATCATCAAACAATGTAAGTGAAATCCATGCGGTAAAATGGCAACCTGATACCGAACCGGTTGCAGTCATTCAATTAGTGCATGGAATGGTCGAGTATATTGAGAGATATACAGATTTTGCGGAGTTCCTTGTGAGCAAGGGGTTCATTGTTGTGGGACATGACCATGTGGGGCATGGACATTCCATGGCAAATATCGAAGAGGCAGGTTATATGTATAGCGATCATCCGAGTGAGATTATGGTGGATGATATGTTTGAAATGTATAAATTGACTCAGCCTAAATATGAGAACTTACCATATTTTATTTTAGGGCATAGTATGGGGTCATATATGCTTCGTATGTTTTTGTGTAAGTATGCCAATGATTTGAAAAATATATCTGGTGCCATAATTATGGGTACTGGCTCAGAGGCGGATGGAACAATCAAGGCAGGTCTTAAGATTATCAATTTAATTGGAAAAATCAAGGGTGAGAACTATAGAAGTACCTTTGTGAGAAATATGACTTATGGTGCTCCTTACAAACAATTTGATTGTACAGGAGCGAATCCTGAAAACAGTTGGTTGACCAAGGATACAAATATTGTAATGTCATATTATGATGATCCATATTGTTCATTTATTTTCCCAATCCATGCATATAGAGGCCTTTTGGAATCTACAGCTTATGATAATGATATGGACAATATTAATAAGATGCGCAAAGATATGCCAATATTTTTTGTGTCAGGAGAATGTGATCCTGTGGGAAACTTAGGCAAGGGTGTTCAGGAGGCATGTGATAAGTTCAAGGCTGCTGGCATGGAGGATGTGACTATGAAGTTGTATCCAAATGATCGTCATGAAATTTTAAATGAGTTGGATCGTGATGTGGTTTACAACGATATTTATCAGTGGATGACATCAAAGATGTAATTGTAATTCGAATAAAAATAGAGAAAATATTAAACCCTAGAAGAAGGCGGTTAAAAAGTGATAACCAAAATCTTCTAGGGCTTTATATATGTTTTCAAAAATTATTTTAAATATATATTGATTAAACCTTCTTGCTTAGGAAAGATAAAATGACTCGAAGTGGTTTGAAGTCGTCTTGTATCTCTTCTACCTTAAGACGATTCTCCTCGTTAAAGCCAACAAGTATATTATGATTTGCTTCCGCAAGGTAATCCATAATACCATCAATATCAGATTTTACATTTTTCGGACATTTTATATAATGCCTGTTGGTGGCAGCAATATGAAGTGTATAAGAAATGCTGAAATGGTGCCACATAAATTTATGCAAAGTTGAATACTTATATATCCATATAATCTGATCAATAGGAACTATGGCAATTCCGTATTTAGAGGTTTCAATAAAATAATGTTCTGTTATAAACATATCCTCTGTTGCAAGCTGAGGTAGGGTAGCTAATTCTTCCTCTGCCTGAGCTAGTATTTTTTTAGGGTTGCCATAGGCTCTTAACTTCTGAATTGGATAAGAGTACGCAGGGAACAATATATACATTATATAAATGATGATGTTACATATTGCAAATAGTCCTGTAAAGGCATACACAAACAAGAATAATCTAGTTCTTAGGTCTGTTGCAGCAGGCTCGGATAACATATATTTTGATACAGTGGAATGTATTCCATCTGCGTCCCAATTTAAATCTACGGCCAAAGAATCAAGAAGCAGATCCAAGGCGCGAGAGTTATATGTTATCTTGGCAGGAACATCAATATTTTCTATATATGGAATTCCTTGCTCACATGTTTTAGGTGACAATAGAAGGAAGATGCATTGATCATTTACCATAGTGTAGTAGTAATATCCTTCCGTTCCAAATATCCATTCTTTTGTATACCCTGTAAAATATAAATTTGATAAATTGATATTGATATATTCCGTTTTATCTTTTTGTAATTTCTCTAGACTAAAGCCAGCTTCTGTAGAATTAACTTTAGTGGGTGCAGCCATCTGTGTAACCGGCATGGCAAAGGTTAAAATCAATATAAAAATCAAATATAAAATTGGCGATATGATTCGTTGTTTATAAAAACTTTGAATGTTTTTTACTATATAATGCTCAAGATTATTAATCATATTTTTAAGTATATGATTTAGAACAAGAATAATCAAGGCAAAGTGCCTATCTTCTTTGCATTTGCTATAAAATATGGTAGTATAGCAAATGGGAAAAAATGTCTTTTGGAGGATGATTATGGCATCATATGAAAGCTTCGCTGAAGTATATGATATGTATATGGACAATGTGGATTATGAGCAGTGGTGTCAGAATCTAATTCAAGTGTTGAATCAATATCAGATAGATGATGGTTTGGTGGCTGAGTTGGGCTGCGGTACAGGCAAGATGACTAGGGCGCTTAGAAATCATGGTTTTGATATGATTGGAATCGATAATTCTTATGATATGCTAGGTATTGCTATGTCAGAGGACATGCAAGACATATTGTATCTGTGTCAGGATATGAGAGAGTTTGAACTATATGGAACAGTTCGCGCGGTGGTAAGTGTGTGCGATTCCATGAACTATATTGTGGGGATAGAAGATTTGACCCAGGTCATTTCACTGGCCAACAATTATCTTGATCCAAAAGGAATATTTATATTTGACATGAATACCATTTATAAATATGAACACATTTTAGCGGACAATACCTTTGCGGAAAATCGCGATGAGGGTAGTTTCATTTGGGAAAATGAATATGATAAAAATTCTCAAATCAATGAATATGATTTAACTTTATATATTGCTGATGAGGAAAATGATGACGCATCAGATACTTTCTATCAAAGATATGAAGAACAGCATATACAAAGGGCATATACTATAGAAGAAATAAAGCAAGCTGTGGCTGCTGGAGGTATGGTAATGCTTGATATTTTAGATGTGGATACTATGGATAAACCCACAGATACTACTGAAAGAATTTATGTGATAGCCCAGGAAAGGGGTAAGGAGATATAGATGAAAGATTACATTGTAAGAGCTACAGCGGCAGATGATGCAATAAGAGCATTTGCCATAAATTCAAAAGAGTTAGTGCAGACAGCTCAGACAAATCATAATACAAGTCCTATAGCTACAGCGGCTTTGGGAAGAATGCTTTCTGCTGGAGCCATGATGGGAGTCATGATGAAGGGTGAAGATGATCTGCTCACACTTCAGGTACTTGGAAGTGGACCTATTCATGGAATTACAGTAACTGCCAATGCCAAGGGTGAGGTGAAAGGATTTGCCAATGAGACCCAGATTGATTTGCCGTTAAATGATCAGGGTAAATTAAATGTAGGCGGTGCAGTTGGTGTTGGTATACTGCGAGTTATCAAGGATATGGGATTGAAGGAGCCTTATGTTGGAACGGTTCCAATCCAGACAGGAGAGATAGCAGAAGATTTAACTTATTACTTTGCATCAAGTGAACAGGTGCCATCATCAGTTGGCCTGGGGGTGCTTGTGGATGTGGATGGATCAGTTTTGCAGGCTGGTGGATTCATCATTCAACTTATGCCTTTTGCGTCAGATGAAGTGGTGGAACAGCTTGAAAATAATATAAAAAATATTGAATCAGTAACCAATATGCTATCTAAAGGGATGACACCAGAAGATATTATAAATGAGGTCCTTGCAGGCTTTGAGGTGAAGTTCTTAGAAAATACAGATGCTAAATTTGTATGTGACTGTTCATCTGAGAGAGTTGAGAGAAGTCTTATCGCTTTAGGGGATGAGGATGTAGCCGATATTATTGCAGATGGAAAACCTATAGAGGTGAAATGCCAGTTTTGTAACAAGGCATATGAATATACTATTGAAGAGCTTATAGAGATGAGAAATAAAGCAAAAAAATAAGAGGGATATCTATGAGAGATGGATTTGTAAAGGTAGCAGCTGTGACACCTAAAATTCAGGTGGCAGATGTGGCAGGAAATGTTAATCGCATAATAGACAATATGTCAATTGCCAGCGAGGAAGGTGCCAAGATTGTGGTTTTCCCAGAACTAAGCATAACTGGTTATAGCTGTGGAGATTTGTTTTATCACAAAACACTTTTGCAGGAAGCATTAGCGGGATTGAAAACTATTGCCAAGGAAAGCGGCAAGTATGATGCTATTTTCTTTGTGGGATTGCCATATGCTTATAAAGGCAAACTTTATAATGTGGCAGCCGCAGTGTGCAGTGGTAAGATATTGGGATTTGTCCCTAAAATGTACATGCCTAATTATGCAGAATTTTATGAAGTGAGACAGTTTTGCCCTGGATTTACAAATGTTATCAATATTAATATAGATGAAAAAACAGAGATACCTTTTGGTTCAAATATAATTTTCACATGTAAATCAATGCCTGAACTATCAATTTCAGCTGAAATTTGTGAGGATTTGTGGGTGCCGTGTCCACCTAGTGTGAGCCATTGTGTAAATGGTGCCAATATCATTGTGAATCTATCTGCTAGCAATGAGATAGTTGGCAAGAATAGTTATAGAAGAGAATTGGTTAGCACACAATCGGCGAGATTGTATTGTGGATATATTTATGCCAGTGCTGGCGAGGGGGAGTCGACTCAGGATGTGGTCTATTCTGGACACAATATCATTGCTGAAAATGGTAACGTGTTAAGCGAGTCTGCTCTATATAGACCTGGATATATTGCTACAGAAATTGACGTGGAAGCCATTGATGTAAAACGCAGAAACATGAATACATTTTTCTCTGAGGATTTGTCAAATAAAAACTATGCTCAGGTGCAGTTTGAAATCAATGTATCTGAGACCAATTTATCAAGATTTGTGGATAAAGCGCCTTTCGTCCCTTCCAACAATTCGATTTTGAGAAGTCGTTGCGAGGAGATTTTAGATATTCAGTCTATGGGATTGAAGAAGAGGCTTGCTCATACTAATTGCAAGACTGCAGTTATTGGAATTTCAGGTGGATTGGATTCCACATTGGCTCTTCTTGTTACAACTAGAGCATTTGATATGTTAGGCCTTGATCGTGAAGGTATTATAGCGGTTACAATGCCTGGGTTTGGTACAACTGATAGAACCTATAATAATGCAGTGAAGATGATACAAGAGTTGGATGTTTCCTTTAAAGAGATTTCTATAAGGGATGCAGTTATTCAACATTTTTCAGATATAAAACAAGATATAAATAAGCATGATGTAACTTATGAAAATGGTCAAGCTAGAGAGCGTACTCAGATTTTGATGGACATTGCCAACAAGGAAAATGGTATGGTTATCGGAACTGGCGATATGTCAGAGTTGGCCTTGGGATGGGCTACATACAATGGCGATCATATGTCTATGTACGGAGTGAATGTATCAGTGCCAAAGACTTTGGTTAGACATCTTGTGAGATACTATGCAGATTATCAAGCTGATGAGAAATTGCGAGATGTGCTTCTAGATGTGTTGGATACACCGGTGTCTCCAGAACTTTTGCCACCAAAGGATGGTGAGATTTCACAGAAGACAGAGGATTTAGTTGGACCTTATGAGCTTCATGATTTCTTTTTGTATCATTTGATGAGATATGGAAGTAATCCAAGCAAGATTTATAGATTGGCAAAACTTGCTTTTGAGGAAGAGTATGATAATGAGACAATATTGAAGTGGTTGAAAACATTTTACAGAAGATTTTTCAGTCAGCAATTTAAGAGATCTTGTCTTCCTGATGGCCCGAAGGTGGGTACAGTTAGTCTGTCACCTAGAGGCGATTTACGTATGCCGTCAGATGCCGTGGCAGATATTTGGATAAATCAGATAGATATGCTAGAACCTTAGTGTTGATAAGCATTGATAATATATTTTTTTTATGAAGGGATTAATTATGTTTTTTAAAAAGAAACAAGGAACGGATTCTATGGAAGTAAATGTTGATGATCAGGACATTGTGGAATCAACAGATACATCAAGTGAAGAAAATCAGCAGGCTGAAGTGTCTGGTGAGAAGAAATTTAACTGGAAAAAATTTGGAATAATTGCAGGTTCTATAGCAGGAGTGGCACTTGTGGCATATATTGCAATGGGCGTGTATTTCCAAAGCCATTTTTATTTCAACAGTACTGTAAATGGTGCTGATACATCAGGAGTTAGTGTGGAAACTGCCAAGAAGCGCTTAGAAAAGGATGCTAAAGGTTACGAGTTAAAAGTCACTGATAAGGATAAAAAAATCGAAACTTTATCTTCTGATGAATTGGGTGTGCATATTGATATTACCGACAAGAAACTACAGAAAATAGTTGATGATCAAAATGGATTTAAATGGGGATACTATTTATTTGCCGGAAAAGATTATATAAGTGATAATTTGGTGGCATGTGATGATGAAAAATTGGGTCAAACTGTTTTCGGCTTGTGGATGAAAATGTCTGAAAATCCAGTGAAGACAGAAAATGCTAATGTCAAATACGAAAAAGGCGAATTTAAAGTCGTAAAAGAAGTTTATGGAACAGAAATTGAGCTGGAAGATTTTACAAAAAAAGTAAAAGAAAAAATTCTAAATCTGGATAAGTCTTTGGATATGACAGAAGATAAATGTTATAAACAGCCTGAATATACTTCAGAATCAAAAGAGATTGAAACTTTGATTAAGGATCTAAACAAGTGTGTTGATACTAAAATCACATATACTGTTGGAAGTCAAAAGGAAGAAGTGCCAAAAGAGTATATCGGTAGCTGGCTCAAAGGTAGTGAGGAAATGAAGCCTGATTTTAATACTGATCTTATGTATGAGTATGTGAAATCAATGGCGTCTAAATACAATACAGCAGGAAAGCCAAAGACATTGAATACTCAGTATGGTGTTACTGTTACAGTGCCAGGCGGTAATTACGGTTGGTTGATTGACAATGATAAAGAAGTAGAACAATTAAAGCAGGATATTTTGGCCGGCAAGGATGTCTCAAGGGATTTTGTATATAAGTATACTGCAGCTAGTCGTGATGGAAATGATTATGGTAATACATACGTTGAAATTAACTACACAGCTCAGATGGTTTATCTCATTGTAAACGGTAATTGTGTTATGTCTACACCTTGTGTTACAGGAAATCCAAACAATGGACATTACACACCATGTGGAGCATATAGAATTACATATTGTGAAAAGGATGCAATTCTAAAAGGCGATAATTACAGAACGCATGTAAGCTATTGGATGCCATTTAATGGAGATATTGGTTTACATGACGCAATATGGCAAAAGTCATTCGGCGGACAGAGATATAGAGAGGGATTTGGTTCTCATGGATGTGTAAATCTACCGCTTAATGCAGCAGGTACAATTTTTGCAAATGTAAAAACTGGATATCCTGTTTTGTTGTATGAGTTGCCAGGAACAGAAACTATTGATACATTGACAAAGCAAAAAGCGCAGGAATGTATGAACGCTATTAATGCTATAGGAAATGTGTCACCACAGAGTGGTGAGGCTATTGCAAATGCTAGAAGAATGTATGAGGAATTGACAGATTCTGGAAAGGGAGCGGTTACTAATTTACAGGTTCTTATAGATTCGGAAAATGCTTACAATGGTATTTTGGGACAGATAATTCAACAGCAGCAAGCAGCAGAGCAAGCAGCACAGCAAGCAGCGGAGCAAGCGGCGGCTGAGAAAGCGGCTCAGGAAGCTGCACAGAAACAAAATGCTACAGAACAAGGAGCACAATAGCGGCAAACAGCACAAGGTCAGTAGAACGTGATAAAACATAACAGTAAATAGAACTAGAAGAATAAAGAGGTTATTATGAGCAAGTGGGAAGAAAATGTGCGTAGGGTTGAGCCTTATGTACCAGGAGAACAACCAAAAGTTGCCAATATAATAAAGTTAAATACCAATGAGAATCCATATCCACCTTCTTCAAAGGTGAAGGAGGTTTTGGAAAATGTAAAGTACGAGGATTTGAGATTATATCCAGATCCTGCAGCTTATGACTTGGTTCATGCAATCGCACAAAGAAAGGGATTAGATGACAATCAGGTGTTTGTTGGTGTGGGCTCTGATGATGTGTTGGCCATGAGCTTTCTCACATTTTTCAATTCAAATAAGCCAATACTATTTCCAGATATAACTTATTCATTTTATGATGTGTGGGCTGATATCTTTAGAATCAAGTATGAGACCAAAGCATTGGCAGAAGATTTTACAATAAATGTTGATGATTACAAGGTGCCAAATGGTGGAATTATAATTCCAAATCCAAATGCGCCAACAGGTCTAGAGGCGCCACTTTCTCATATTGAGGCAATTGTGGCTGCAAACCCTGATTCAGTGGTTATTATAGATGAGGCATACGTAGATTTTGGTGGGACATCAGCACTTCCTTTGATTGAAAAATATGACAATCTATTGGTGGTTCAGACATTTTCAAAATCTAGATCTCTAGCGGGAAGCAGAATAGGATTTGCCATGGGTAATCCAAAAATGATATCATATCTAAATGATTGTAAATATTCATTTAACTCATATACAATGGATAGAATCACAATCGAAGTTGGAAAAGCAGCAATAGAGGATGAGGATTATTTCAATTCTTCAGTGGCTGATATAATTGCTACTAGAGAATGGACCAAGGATGAACTCAGTGACCTGGGATTTGAATTTCCAAATTCCACATCTAATTTTATCTTTGCTTCCCATAAAAGTGTTCCAGCGGAGGAAATATTTAATAAGTTAAAAGAGCGCAATATTTTTGTGCGCTATTTTAAAAAGCCAAGGATTGATAATTATTTGAGAATCACAATTGGTACTGACCAGCAGATGAAAGCTTTAATCGAGGCTTTAAAAGATATCGTTGGTTAATATATAGAATTTTAAGGAGTTAATTATGTCAACTTTTACAAAGTATGTAGTAGTATTTTTAATGTCAATGGTTCCACTTGTAGAGCTTAGAGGAGCTATTCCATTTGCACATGGATTTGCAACAGCAGATCCAAATTTCAACCTGGTTTTAGGATATGTGCTTATTGCAATTGGAAATATGATTCCAGTTCCACTTATCTATTTCTTTGCCAGAAAAGTATTGGAGTGGGGCAAGGATAAACGATTTATCGGAAAATTTTTCACATTCTGCCTTGAGAAGGGTGAGAAGGGTGGAAAGAAGCTTGAAGCCAAGGCTGGAAAAGGATTATTCTTTGCATTGATGCTTTTTGTAGGAATTCCAGTTCCAGGTACAGGTGCATGGACAGGAACACTTGCAGCATCAATTCTTGATATGGATTTTAAGTCAACTGTACTTGCGGTAATCTGCGGTATTGCTTTAGCCGGAGTTATCATGGGAGTTGTGTCAGCACTTGGATTTGGCGCAGCACTTGGAATTGCTGGATAAGGAGGCCATTATGGCAAAAGAAGTATCGAATTGCGAAATGTGTAATAATTTCATATATGATGATGAGGAGGAGTGTTACGTATGTGACATGAATCTTGACGAGGATGAGATGTACAAGTTTCTCACAGGTACTTACGATGCCTGCCCTTATTATCAGTCCAATGATGAGTATCTGATTGTAAGACATCAGATGTAAGCATTACATGTAAGATATATGATTTGAACTAGAGACCACAACATATAGTGGTCTCTTTTTTATATTTTTTATGAAAAATATAGACAAGAACCACTAAATGTTGTATAATTTACTTGGATTTTTGGTAAATGTTAACTACATGTTTGAAGGAGTTTTTTCATGGGTCAGACACTAGAGGAACAGCGCCTTGAGTTAGAAGCGCAGCGCCAACAGTTGGAACAAGATCAAGAAAGTTTTTTGCGAAAAGTTCAATGGGAGACTGAGAGAATCGAGAGAGAGAAACAGCTCTTCGATATGAAGCTTCGAATTTTGGAAGAAGAATTACAGAAGTTAGCGGCAGACAAAGAAGACTTTGAAAGACAGAAAGCATTTTACGACAGAGTGAGTCAGTACGAAGCTCAACAATCTATCCAAGAGAGCAATATTGTGCGGGGAGAGTTATTCTTTATTGGTGTGGAGAATAAAGCTTCATTAAAGAAACGTTATAAAGACTTGATCAAAATTTATCATCCAGATAATACAGCTGGTGATAACAATACCGTTCAGGAGATCAATCATGAATATGAGAGACTTAGAATGGTAATGGAAGCATAATTGAATATAGTTTATAAATTATCTCCTGCGAGTATTTTTGTACTTGTGGGAGATTTTTTTATTTTGAGTGATATAAATTGATTTGAGTGTTATAATTTAATTTGGGTAGTATAATTAATTTAATATAACTTTATGAAAGATACTTGAGATTTACTATTAGCTTGTATTGTAAGACGGACAAAAGACTTGATATTATTTTACTTTATAAGTGTCGTAGAGGGGTAGATGCATTATGGGAAAATTTAAAGATTTTTTTCTAGACTTTTATCATAGTCATTTTGACACAAGGGTTAATTCACTGCGCCTTGTGTTATTTAATATAGTGGTTTTTATAGCATTGCTGGGAGGACTGCTATCTATATTGTTTGTTTTTGTTTCTAAAGGTCCCACAGAACAATTAGAGCCTATGGTTGTAGCTATTTTGGTTGGTGCCATAGCGACTATATATACCAATAAAAAAGGAAATCTAAAGGCCGGTTCACTGATTATATGTGTGACAGTAACTATGGTGGTATTTCCGTTGCTTTTCTTTATGAGTGGTGGTGCCTTAAGTGGAATGATTTGTTGGTTCGTCTTGGGCTTATTTTTTATCTTTGTACTTTTGGATGGCGTGACATTTGTGGTCATGTTTGTGTTAAATGTTTTGGAGATAATTGCATGTTATCTAATAAATGTTACTCATCCTGATTGGATTGTTGAACAAACATCTTATGAGTCCTTTGTGGTTGATACAATTCAGAGTCTTGTCATTGTTGCTATTGCAATGGGTATGTTGGTGAAATCTACATTAAAGATTTATGATCAGCGTCTAGAAGATATTGAAGATTATAACGCAAGACTCGAAAAGGCCAATGATGTGGCGAGAGATGCCATAGAGGAGGCAGAGGTGGCCAACAAGGCAAAATCAGAATTTTTGGCAAATATGTCTCATGAAATTCGTACACCTATCAATACGATTATGGGTATGAATGAGATGATTATGCGCAAGAGTGAGGATGAGAAGATATTGGAGTATTCTAATGACATCCAGTCATCTAGTTCAAGTTTACTTAGCATAATAGATGATATATTGGATTTTTCCAAGATCGAATCAGGAAACATGGAATTAAACTTCGATGAATACAGTCTCGAAGAACTTTTGCACAGTGTATCTATAATGTTTTCACAAAAGGCAGCTGAGAAAAATATTGAATTTAACATAAATCTAAATCCGGAGTTGCCATCAAAGTTGTATGGTGATGAGTTTAGACTGAGAGAAATTTTAAACAATTTATTGAGTAATGCGCTTAAATATACGCGAGAGGGAAAAGTTTCTCTGACCATAAATGGTAGAGTTGAAGATGATATTTGTAATATCCAATTTGCTGTAGAAGATACAGGTATCGGAATAAAGTCTGAGGATATTCATCGCTTGAGAGAAGCTTTTGTCAGACTTGATGTGAAGAAGAATAGAAATGTGGAAGGCACCGGATTAGGACTTTCTATTACTGAGAATCTAATCCATTTGATGAATTCAGAATTAGAGATTGAAAGTACTTATGGCAAGGGCAGTAAATTTAGTTTTGTTTTAGAGCAAAAAGTTATGGATAGCGAGCCGGTTGGAGTGGTTGATGTGCAAAAGACTGTTGTTGAAAATGTACATCACACCAGTAGATTTTTGGCCCCTGAAATCACTATATTGGTGGTGGATGACAATCTAATGAATCGAAAAGTTTTCGCAGCTCTTTTAGAGGAGACTGATGTGGATGTGGATGAGGCTGAAAGTGGAATGCAATGTCTAGAGATGGTGAAAGAAAAACATTATGACATTATTTTCATGGATCAGATGATGCCAGAGATGGATGGATTTGAAACATTTGACGCATTGCAAGTTTTAGAGGGAAACAAGAGTGCAGGCGTTCCTATTGTGGCATTGACAGCCAATGCTATTGTGGGTGTGAAGGAAAGCTTTTTAGAGCATGGCTTCGCAGAATATTTATCAAAACCTGTAAATCCAGATGAGCTTGAAGAAGTGATATATGACTTGATGCACAAGGCTGGTAAAACTATGGATGTTTCAGAATATGAGGCGGCAAAAGCAAAAGAGGATGTTGAGGAAAATGATAAGAGAATTGATTCATTACCTGCCATTACAGGATTTGATTGGAATATTGCCATTACACATTTTATAAGTTCCAAGGTGTTGTGGGAATTTCTACATGATTTTTATAAGACGTATGATGTGTTTAGAAACAAGATAGAGGGGTTGTACAAGGGCATTTTTGATACCAATTGGGATGAGTTAAATAATATCAATGGAATGGCTGATTCTATTGATGCTTATAGAATTGAAGTTCATGCATTAAAGAGTAATGCAGCCATGTTTGGGCAGATGCAGTTGTCAGCATTGAATAAGATTTTGGAAGAGGCTGCTAAGACTTCCGATTTGGATAGAATAAAAATTATTCATCCACTTATGATGGAGGAATGGGAGAGAGCTATTTCGAATCTGTCTGAGTATATAGAGGACGAACAAAAGACAATTATGGAAGACAAGGGCTGGATTATTTCCATGTTGTCCATGTTGCAGATAGCCCTTGGAGAATTGGATTACACCAAGGCTGACGAGATTATGGCCATGCTCAATTCATATACATATGAGGACGATTTAAAGAGTAAAATATCTGAGATTGATATTATGGTTACCAATCTTGAAGCGGAGAATGCTGGCTCTGCTATATCAAAATTGGTGGATGAAATAAGTGGATGATGGTACCGCAACAGTACAAGAAAAAACTGTACAATAATATTTGAATAACATAAATCATGTATTTGAAGTATATGAAGTTTGTATTAGATTGACATATTTAGGCGCATAATATAAGATGGTTTAGATAAATAAATACGCGAAAACTTATGATGTAGCAATACTTAATAGGGAATTCGGTGAGAGGCCGAAACAACAGCCATTACTGTATGAGGTTAATGATTCATATTCCATTGAAGCTTAAAGATATAGGCGCAGCAACGCGATATATAAAAAACCTTCGAGAAGGAGAATCAATTATAGTATTTTTAATGCTATCTCTAAGTCAGGAGACCTGTCATAAGCGAGGATTTGTTTTGCTTGGGTAAGGGAGCAGATAATATCGTGCATCTAATTATAATGTCTAATGTGCTTTTTAATAAGGATATGGACATTTATCGTTGTGTCTATGATTAGTTATATTTCCCTGTTTTACTAAGTGAAACAGGGATTTTTTATGTGATAAATATTGATTTGGGCGTTAAATATTTACTGAAGTATATTTGAAAGATAATAGAAAATAGAGAATAAGGAAACATGAAGGATTTACTAGAAAAAATAAAAGAATTTTTTAAGAATAAAAAGAATATTCGTGTTGTTGTAATTGTTGTGGTTGTGGTGTTTACTTTGGTAGGAATTGCTTTTAACACAGAAATTAGTTCTCCTGATTCGAAGAATGCCAATGGCAGCAGCATAACCGAGATTGATTCAGATGATGGCTCGGGAAAATCTGAGAAATTTAGCAAAAATAAAAACAAAGATGATGATTCGGAAGAAACCGGCTTAGAAGAAAAATCTGATTCAAAAAAATCTAATAATGAAGGAGCTGATTCATCAAAAGGTGGAAAGTCATCTGGAAAAAATGATTCTTCAAAGACTGGAAACTCGTCAGGTGATGGCAATTCTTCATCTAGCAATACAACTATAGAAAATGGTAATACATCTCATTCAAATTCTTCGGGAAATGGAGTGAGTCATAGTGTCCAATCTGCAAATACACAGCAGGGCGGTGGAAACAATAATACTACCAGACAGGCAGTTACCGTAAATTGTACAATATCGATTGATTGCTCATCCATAAGTGGAAATGGAGCTTTGACAGCAGCAGGTAATCCTCAGTTGGAAGGCTATGCAGCAAATTCTTGGATTTTAGCACCTACATCTATTACGGTGACAGATACCAACGGTGATGGCAGAGTTGGGGTGGATGAGGCGATAAAGCAAGCCTGTGATTCAAGAGGTATACAGTATGAGTTCAAAGGCTCATCTTATCTCAGAGGAATGAATTATCTATATGAATTCAATGCAGGACCGAATAGTGGTTGGATGTACAAAGTAAACGGTCGAATCCCTAACAAAGGGTGTAATACATATTATTTGGAAGGATCTGAAAACGTAGAATGGTATTACGTCATAAGCTATTAGAAAAACAAGGTCTTGGATTTATTCATCCTTGGATGGCCTTTATATATCTACTTTTGGCATTGCTTCTTACCATGTGTACTATGAATCCGATGTTAATTGCCATATCACTTGTGGCATCTATATCCTATGAGATTCACTCGATAGGTTTGCCTAAATTTGTGAAATATATTCCTTGGCTGGTTTTAATATTTATCATAACAACCATAGGAAATATGTTCATTTCACACAATGGAATGCATGTGCTTTTTTATGTAAATGACAATCGCATCACTCTAGAGTCGGGAATATATGGTGGCGTTTTTGGATTAATGTTTGCTGCAGCATTTCTCTGGTGTGATATAACTCAAAGAATTATTACAGGTGAGAAATTGACTTATATGTTTGGAAGTTTTGCCCCAAATGTTGGTCTTGTCATATCAATGACATTGCATTATATCCCTGTGATAAAAAATAGATTGCAGGTAGTTCATAATGCCCAGGTTGGTATGGGACGAGGCAAGAAAATGGGAGCGCTGGCCAGAGCCAAGCAGTGGGGCAAAGAATTTTCCATTGTGATTAGTTGGTCTTTGGAGAATTCCATAGATACATCCAATGTGATGACAGCTATGGGATATGGTGTTGAAAGACGAAGCAACTACTCTAATTATAGGGTTAAATTGGTTGATTTCATATTTTTGATATGTATATTAGCTATGGCGATTCCTGGGTTTGTTGTGATTGCATCCAATGGGTATAAAGTATATTACTATCCTAGTTTTGGAATGATGTGTGAACTAAAAGATATGTTGGCATTTATACTTTGTTATTTTGTTTATATGATAATTCCATTTATTGCGGAAAGGTTTTTTAGATGGCATTAATAGATTTTTCTAATTTTAATTTCATATATCCAGGTGCTGATGATAAAAGTTTGAAAAATATTAATTTTCAATTGGAGTCAGGAGATTTTCTGTTGATTTGTGGACCTTCAGGTTGTGGAAAGACTACTTTACTGAAGCAGTTGATACCTGCAGTTGCTCCCTATGGAACAAGAGAGGGACATATACTTTTTGATGGTGAGGATCTGTACGAGTTGTCCGATGCCGATATGGCTGGGAGAGTGGGTTATGTGGGACAAAACCCGCTGAATCAGTTGGTGACAGATAAGGTGTGGCATGAACTTGCCTTTGGTATGGAAAATCTTGGGACTTCTCAGGAGATTATGGAACGTAGAATTGCCGAGGTTTGTGAATTCTTTGGTATGCAAAAATGGTTGGATAGGGATGTGGCTACTCTATCGGGTGGCGAGATGCAGATGGTACATTTGGCTTCCATTATGGTGATGGAGCCGGAGGTATTATTGTTAGACGAGCCTACAGCTCAGTTAGATCCTCTTGCTGCAAGAAATTTCTTGGATATGATCAAAAGAATAAATGCAGAAATTGGAACCACAATCATACTTGTGGAGCATCATCTAGAGGATGCCTATGGAATGGCAGACAAGGTGATGGCAATGACTACAGCAGAGATTGATTGTTTTGGAAATCCAAGGGAGGTGGCTGGCAAACTTAAATTTATGTCAGGATTACCGTCAGCGCTACTGATTGCCAAGTCAGTGGAAGAAAATGATGAACATTTGCCATTAACAGTGGCAGAGGGCCAGAGATGGATGCGAGATAGAATGAAGGCGAAGTCCATTGATGAAGTCACCATTTTAAATGAGGCGGAAAACATTATTTCGCAATTTGATGAAAATAATATTTCTCATAATGATAGAGATGACATTTCATATGATACAAGGGGAAATATTTCTCAGAACGCAGAAATACTTAGGATTAAGGATATATGTTTTGCTTATTCAGATGAAGATATTGTGTTAAATGATTGTAATTTGTCTGTTCATAAAGGTGAGATATATGCGCTTTTAGGTGGAAATGGAACAGGAAAGAGTACGCTTTTAAAAGTGCTTTGCCAGACAGAGAAACCTGTCTATGGCAGTGTGGAAATATTTGGCAAAAAAGTAAAGGGATTAGCTGATGCACCTCTGGGATATGAAGGTATGGTCTTTTTGCCCCAAGATCCCATGGCACTTTTTACAGAGATAACTGTTTGGGAAGAAATGATAGAAACTTTTGATGGAATGGACATTGGCCTTTCAGAAAAAGAGAAATTGGCTGAGACTATGTTAGAAGATATTGGCCTTATTGAATACAAGAAATTTCATCCATATGATTTGAGCGGTGGGCAGCAACAACTGCTAGCAATAGGAAAACTTCTATTGTTAAAGCCACAGATTATTTTGATGGATGAGCCGACCAAGGGATTGGATTTTGATAGAAAAATTCAGCTTGGAGATAGATTGAAAAAATTAGCAGAATCAGGAATTACTATTTTGATGGTAAGTCATGATATAGAATTTTGTGCAAGGTTTGCAACTCGATGTGGAATGATGCACGATGGCAGAGTGGTGGCTTCAAGTTCAGCCCGAGAATTTTTTGCAGGAAATAACTTCTTCACCACTGCAACCAATAGAATGGTGAAGAGATTCTTGCCGAAGTTTATCCTTCCTGAGGAGGTGATTGCATTTTGCAAAATGTGAATACTTCCGAAATAAGTGAAAATGCTCATGAAAAAAATTCTCGAGGCAAAATTGCTTTTTCAAAAAGAAATATTCGCCGTAGAAGTGTAAAGGCAAGAGAGGTGGTAATGATCGCCATAATGTCTGCAATAACGGTGATTGGAAATCTCCTGTCATTTCCAGTACTGCCAATTCAGGCGGGGACGGGGATGGTGATAATAGCTGGAATTGCCTTCGGGCCTCTGGCTGGAATTATAATTGGGATGCTATCTAGGTTTATAGTGAATTTTTTTACAGGTCAGGGAGTGTGGACCATATGGCAGATGTGCTGTTGGGGATTGCTTGGTGGCATTGCAGGTGCAGTATTTTCCAAGATTGATATAGAGGCACCTCGCTCAAGAGACTTCAAAGTTTTAGTAGGTCCTGTAACTGCCGTTGCTTTGATGGAAGTGATTGCATATATATCATTTCTTATATGGCCTGGTGGGGAAGAGACTTTCCTGGGCTGGCGACTATATGTATTTGGCTTTATTGGTTTGGTTATAGGAGCCATAATTCAGCGCAAGCGAATGCCGGCAGATGATATAACTTTGGCGGTGTTTACCTTTATGGTGGTTTTCATAATTTACGGTGGCATCATGAATCTAGGAACAATGTTTATGAGCACCATGAGTGCTGCGGACCTATCATTGGATGCCCTGCGTGCACTATATGTGACAGGTGCACCATTTGATTTGTGGCATGCCTTGCGTGCAGCTATTTTCGTATTTATCTTTGGCAATAAATTATTAGTCAAGCTAGAGCGAGTGAAAATCAAGTACGGTTTTTATAGGGTGCATATATAGAATTGTACTTTATTAAATAATCGCGGCGATTACATTAATTAGCGCATAAAAATTGATTCATCAATTTTTTTATGTATATATTTAACATTTAATATATTAAGAAAAAAGAAAGGAAGAGTGAAAATGTTTAAACTAAAAACAATTTCGAAGAAAGTGGTTGCTCTACTTGGAGCGGCAGCTTTGGCTGTAACACTATTTGCCGGAAGTCTGATGACAGATGCTGGCGTGGTAAATGCAGCAGGTGCAGTGACAGCAACAATTACTTATACTGCACAGTTTGACGGAGCCTTTAAAGATGTGAAGGTTAGTGTGCCTGTATCTTCTGATACAGCAGAAAATTATGGATATACAGATTCTGTGGCTGTAGATCAGGGAGTATCAATGCTTGATGTTCTTGTCCAGATTCATAAGGATATATTCCCTGAGTATACTGCAGCTAATAAGGATGAGTACCTGGGTATTGGTGACGACGGATGGGTTACAAATGCTTTTGCAAAAGGCGGTTCGTCAATCAGTTATTACAAAAACGGAGAGTCTGTTTCTGGACTATCTGTAACAGCAGAAGATGGTGATGTGGTAGACGCGTTTTATTATCAGGATATCACAAGATATTCTGATTTCTATGCATTATTTGACAATGTGACATTTTCAGATAGATATATAGAGGGAACTGCCCTTAAAGACAAGTGGGGCGCAAAATCACCACTTGCTAATGCAGAACTTGGATGGTTAAATCTTGACACATTAGAGCTTACTCCAGCTGGAAGTTGGCAGCCTGTAAAGACTGATGAAAATGGTAGATTTTCTGTACAGATGCCAAATACATCAGCAAATTACATGCTTACAGTTTTGGATGGAACTACAGGTTCTACCCCACTTGTGAGAACTCTTTGCGTAAGTTATCCTACAAAGCCAGTTGTAACTACAGCAGCTAAGTCATTGACTCAAGAGAGAGAAATCTATGCTGCGGCTGGTAAATATTTGGCAAATACAAATAAGTCTATCTCTTATGGAAATGCAAAAGAGGGATATCTTCTTGGACTTGGTCGTGCAGGTTTCCCTGTGGCTGATGGTTTGTATTCAGGATACTACGACAGTGTAAAGAATTACTTGGCTGCAAATGGAAATAAATTTTCCGAGGTTACAGAGTGTGCCAAGGTTGTTGGTGCATTGAATGCTATTGGATATGATCCAACAAATGTTGGTGGTGTTGATATCACAACTCAGCTTAGTGATTCAGCAAATGTAAATGGTACATATGGATATGCATATGCACTATTAGCACTTGATTCTAAAAACTATGCAAGTGGTGCTAGAGATGGATATGTTGCTGCTTTGGTAAATTCTCAAAATCCTGATGGTGGTTGGGGATGGAGCGCATCTTCAGACATCGATACAACAGGTATGGTTTTAGCTGCATTGGCACCATATAAAAGTAATGCTGCTGCAAGCGCTGCTATAAACAAGGCGGTTAACTTCTTGTCAAATGTACAGGCTGCAGATGGAGCATTTTCATCTGGAATGGATGAGAACTCTAACACAACAGCAATGGTTGTCTTTGGTTTATCAGAGAATGGAATTAATGCAGATACAGATTCTAGATTTATAAAAAATGGTGTATCAGCAGTTGATGCTCTTTGTTCTTACGCAGTTGCAGGAAGTGGTTTCGGATGGACAGATAATACATCGGTAAATGATTATGCAACTTATCAGTCATACTATGCTTTAGGATCATATTTTAGAAACGAAACTGGTATGAACAGACTTTTTGATATGACTTCTGAGAGTATCATTGCTTCAACTAACAGTAATGTGGTTTTGGCAGATCCAAATGGAGTGCTTCCAGCCTCAACATTTATCGAGTCTGAACAGATTACATCAGGTGCTACATTTGATAATGCCAATAATCTTATAAACTCTGAGTACAGCGATGTAACAAATACAGCTGTATTTGAAATTGATTTATTTGACTCTTCTCTTGCAGAGATACACGAATTAAATGGTGTTGTTTATGTTGGAGTTACACTACCATTTACAGTATCAGCAGGCAACAAGTTGGTAGCATACAGAGTTGATGGGGATAAGTTGATTAAGTGTGATGTAGAGTGCGAGCCAGGTACAAATCGTGCCCTTCTTGCTACAAACCATTTCTCAACATTCATTTTTGCAGAAGTTCCAGAAGATGCTATTTCTGCTACGGAAGCTCTAAATGCATCTGTTGCAGTTGTTGCTCCAAAGACAGGTGATGATTTTGTATTGTGGATAAGCTTAATTCTCCTTGGATTAGGATGCGGAGTGGTTATGTACTCTAAGAAAAAGCGTGGTTAAAATTAACTTAATAGCGATACAATTTATGATAAATGTATAAGAGAACTGAGAGTTTTCTTGACATGAAATTCGTAAATGATAAGATAAATGTGTGTGGTTTTTCCACACACATTTTTTCTTGTTAAGTGATAGAAGAAGTGATGTGTTTCTGACAAATGTAATAGAATACATTGCCAGTTAAAAAAGTAATATTTTATAAAGATGGGAGATAGATATCCATGAAAAAAGTTGAAGATTATGTAAGAACTATTCCTGATTTTCCAGAGCCAGGTATAATGTTTAGGGACATCACAACAGTGTTGCAGGATGCAGATGGATTACAGCTTGCAATCGATGAGATGACAAAACTTTTAGAAGGAGTTGACTGTGATGTTATTGCAGGAGCTGAGTCAAGAGGATTTATTTTCGGTACAGCCATTGCCTATAATATGCACAAGCCATTTGTTCTTGTTAGAAAGGCTGGAAAACTTCCAGGAGAGACGGTTTCTAAGACATATGATTTGGAGTATGGCAC
This sequence comes from Lachnospiraceae bacterium, assembly GCA_024697595.1. GTDB lineage: Bacteria > Bacillota > Clostridia > Lachnospirales > Lachnospiraceae > JAILFK01. The sequence continues at coordinate 61,775 of JAILFK010000002.1, forward strand.
AGCTACAATTGAAATGCACAAGGATTCAATTAAGCCAGGACAGAAAGTGGTTTTAGTTGATGATTTGATTGCAACAGGTGGAACAATTGAGGCGGCAGCTCAGTTGGTTGAAGAACTTGGCGGCGAGGTTGTAAAGATCGTATTCCTAATGGAACTTGAAGGATTAAACGGACGTGACAGATTGTCAAAGTATGATGTGGAGTCAGTCGTAAAATATCCTGGTAAGTAATTGGGATGATCATATTTATAAATAAATTTAAAATAAATCAGCATTCACAAGTTACGTGGATGCTGATTTTTTTGAGCTATGGTTATGTTGATTTAGATTGTATTTATAATGAATAATTGTACTTATAGATTTTTAACATTATATTTAGTTTGGTTGTTTAGCTATTAATCAGATTTTTAATGATCCTTGGCACGTCGTTTAGTCCCTGTGCCACATCATATAAAAGTGGCTCTAAGTCTGCAGTTGGTCCACTTAAATCAGGGACCATAACAGTGATGCAGCCTGCGGATGCAGCGGAGCGTATACCGTTTGGCGCATCTTCTAGGGCGAGACAATTTGCCGGATCTAAATTTAATTGTTGGCAAGCATATTGGTATACATCAGGGTGAGGCTTACCACGTTTAACCATATGGGCGCTTATTATCATGTCGAATGAGTCCTGCAATCCCACTTCAGTCAATCTAGGGATAGCGCGTTCCATATTTGTTGCAGTTACCACTGCAGTTTTTAGTTCATATTCTTTTAAAAATGATAGTAATTCCTGCACGCCCGGCTTGGCTTTTACTCCTTCAGCTTTGCTGATTTCTAGCATGATAGATGTTGAACGTCTATGGATTTCTTCATAAGGAACATCCATGCCATAGCGTTCTTGCCATAGTTTAAGCGCATCTACGCTGTTTAAACTTCTTTGTAACAGAGCATCTTCTCTGGTGAAATCTGTATAGCCGAATTCGTGAAAGGCCTGTGGCCATGAGCGATTGTAGTATTTTTCTGTATCGGTGATAGTTCCGTCCATATCAAAAAGCACTGCTTGTAACATCTGAAAATCTCCTTTTGTTTATCATTTTTCCTCGTATATGTTAGCACAAATATAGAAGATATACTACTTTAATGCTGGGGCGGTAGGAAAAGAGAATTCTATCTTCTGCTACCGCCTCACTGTTCGCATTGCAGGGGTGAGTTTCACGGTAAGGGCGGTAGCAAAACTCAAAATCGCGTGAAGCTACCGCCTGTTTGCTTAAAATCAGGTCAAAACATCGCTGAATCAGGTTAAACACGAGCCTCACGACACTTGATTGGCGGTAGGAAAAGAGAATTCTATCTTTTGCTACCGCCTCATAGTTCGCATTGCAGTGGTGAGTTTCACGGTAAGGGCGGTAGGAAAACCCAAAATCGGGTGATGCTACCGCCTGTTTGCTTAAAATCAGGTCAAAACATAGCTGAATCAGGTCAAACACAAGCCCCACGACACTTGATTGGCGGTAGGAAAAGAGAATTCTATCTTCTGCTACCGCCTCACCGTTCGCATTGCAGGGGTGAGTTTCACGGCAAGGGCGGTAGGAAAACCCAAAATCAGGTTTCGCTACCGCCTGTTTTAGTTAAATCAGATCAAACTATAGCTGAATCAGGTCAAACACAAGCCCCACGACACTTGATTGGCGGTAGGAAAAGAGAATTCTATCTTCTGCTACCGCCTCACTGTTCGCATTGCAGGGGTGAGTTTCACGGCAAGGGCGGTAGCAAAACCCAAAATCGGGTGAAGCTACCGCCTGTTTGCTTAAAATCAGGTCAAAACATCGCTGAATCAGGTTAAACACGAGCCTCACGACACTTGATTGGCGGTAGGAAAAGAGAATTCTATCTTCTGCTACCGCCTCACTGTTCGCATTGCAGGGGTGAGTTTCACGGTAAGGGCGGTAGCAAAACCCAAAATCGGGTGAAGCTACCGCCAGCCGAGCCAAAACCAGGTCAATTAAAGCCAAAATCAGGTCACGTCGAGCATAAAATCAAGCTAAACCGAGTCAAAATCAGATGAAACTATCGCCAGTTGTAGTATAATGGTGTCTATGAAAGAGTTTGCGATATCGTTTTATAAAAATTTCAAGTGCATAGGCCCTAAATGTCCTCATACATGTTGCCAGGGATGGAAGATTCTTGTAGATGACGAGACTTATAACAATATAAGAAGTGATCAGGGCGAGATTGGCAAAGAGGCTAGATTAAAGGTTGCAACTAATAATAGATTTAGTCTATCAAATGAGATTGAGCACACCATGAGAAAGGGAATCCATGGAAAATGTCTCTGTTTGACCAAGGATGGACTTTGTTCTCTTCAAAAGAGAGACAGGATGGATTTGATGCCTGTTATCTGTATCAATTATCCAAGAAGAATACTTGAGTTTGGCGATTTTAGGGAGACGACTATGGAGTTGGCTTGTCCTGAGGCGGCTAGGCTTTTCATCGAAGCAGCTGATCTACAAATGGAAGAGGGCCTAGATTCCATATCCAATTATCGGACCAACTGGACTGTGGGAAATGATGACAAGTTCTTTCTTGATTTGTTGAAAAAATGGCGCCAGAAGGTGGTGAGCCAAGTGATGAAATCTGAGGTTATAGATAAATATGTCTTGTCCCAGATTTATACACTATTTTTTGATATACATTTTGATCTTTTGAAAAATGATATGACTGCCGTCGAGGAAAAAATAGATAATTTCGATATGACTGCCGTCGAGGAAAAAATAGAAGGATTTGAGATGGACGAGATTGAAAAGCCGTCCGACTATCTCTTTTACAATATGGAGATTATGGACAAAATTGTGGCATATAATCTTATGCCAGATAATTTGGATTTTAATCATAAGTCTCTGCGCAAGGTGATAAAGGGATATTTTCGATATTTTAATGATTTGACCAATGATCAGGCAAATACATTTTATAATGAGAAATATACTCAGATGAAACAAGAGATACCTGGGTTGGAGAAGAAATACAAGAAGTATTATTGCTATTATATGTACGAGATGCTTTTGGCTTCCTACGAGGATTATTATGTGTTAAAAGTGGTGCTGTTAGGAAATATGTATTTGCAGATTTATCGTATCTTAGATCTTGTTGCATGGCTTATGTCAAAAGAGGAAAAGATAGAGTATGACAGCGCAAAGCAAGCTACCCTACTAAGCGATCTGGATAGGAAGATGAGACATAACATATCAATCACGGATGGCATCTTACAGAGGTTGAGACAGGAATTTATAAATGTTACATAAAGTGGTTGAGACAGGAATTTATAAATGTCACATAATTTATCGAAAAATGTACAAAATTGCGAATATTAAGACAATAATAGAATTTACAATAAAATGTTTGACAACTATAAAACTGGATGATATTATTAACTTAACAAAAAGAAAGAAAACAAAATTAACGAAAGGCGGTACGGTCCAATGGGATAGATAGTATTCTTAATATATGAGTTGCAAGTCCGATACTTTAGAAGGAAAACCAGTGATTAATTATATAAAAGGAAATCGGGGGAGTGATCGATAACAATTATGTGTATAGATTACCATCCAAGCATCACTGAAGGAAACGAAGAAAGATAAAGATCGGAGAGAAAATATAGAAAGAAAGAATGAAGAGGAAAGAAAAGTGAATATCGAATCAGTTAATTAGGCACCTCTCAATTTATCGAAAGATTGTTGAGGGGTGTCTAATTATATGTGTAGGCCTAAATTGACTATGGAAGAGAGTTAATATAAAATAGTACAGGTTGAGACCTTGAATTTACAATATTTTTTTATAATAGAAGTGTATTTCAAGGCGGCAATAAATTAATAATTAATATACTAAGATAAATAAAAAGAGTTATAAAATGGCAAAGAAATTTACAAAAAAACAGAAGAAGCAGCTGTTGGTAGAAATAGTAGTCTTATTTTTGGCTACAGTAGGTGCATTTTCTATCATAGTATTTGCTGGCAGTAAAATTGCTAGCGTAATTGATAGTAAACAATATAAAATCGTGGAAGAACGTCCGGAGATGGATGTGCAATTATTGCAGATAAATAAATATTCCAGACCAGGTACAAAAAATAGTGGCGTAAAAAATATTGTTGTTCATTACACTGCAAATCCAGGAACTACAGCTCAGCAAAATAGAGATTATTTTAATGGCCTGGCTACCAGTCATTTGACTTCGGCCAGCAGTCATTTTGTTATTGGAACAGATGGTGAGATTATACAGTGTATACCAACGGATGAGATAGCATATGCTAATTATCCAAGAAATGAGGACACAGTGACAATTGAGTGCTGTCATCTAGATGATTCAGGAGAATTTACGGACGCAACATACGATTCATTGGTTAAGCTTACAGCCTTTCTTATGGGTAAATATTATTTAACAACGGATGATGTGGTTAGACATTATGATATTACCAAGGAAGCTCACATCACAGCAAAGGAATGTCCAAAATATTATGTTGATAATCCTGAAGCCTGGGAGCAGTTCCTGACTGATGTGGATGAATACATTGATAAGAATGGAATCGTCGTTGACAAGGAAGATGTGCCTGAAACCGAGTAGCGTAGGATGATGAATACAGACTAAAACCAAGCAAAACCGAATTGTGGCAGATATAGAAATAGCCACTTGGGAGGAAAATATATTGTCAGAGAGCAGCTATAACAAAATTGCCGACGCCATTCGCGGGACTAAGTATGGCGTGCAGTTGGTAAATATATTGGACAAAGCAATAGTTATTATTACTATTTTGATTTATGGTATTATACTTTTGATGCAACTGATTTCGGCATCATATGCCCAGTTGTATAAATATATTTTGATACCAGCGGCAGGATTTCTTGTGGTGTCGGTGTTTAGATATTTATATAATCAACCAAGGCCATATCAGGAGTTGGATATTAATCCAATTTTGAAAAAAGATACACAGGGAAAAAGCTTTCCAAGTAGACATGTATATTCGATTTTTATTATCGCGATGACAGCGCTACAATACAATGTAGTGCTAGGAATATTGTTGCTTATATTTGGAACGATTTTGGCGGTAGTTAGAGTAGTTGGCGGCGCACATTTTCCAAGGGATGTCTTTGCGGGAGGACTTCTTGGAGTTGTCACTGGACTTTTGGGATATTATATGATTATGATATAAAATAATATAGCTAAACGGTATAAATAAATTGCGGCTTAACAATTGGTTTACAATTGTGCTATATAAATAATACTGTAATTATATTAGAGTATTGGAAGTGGAGAACATTGATGAAAAAGAATTTTTATAAAGTTATAGCATGTATAATTAGTGTTTTAGGAACAGTATTATCCATTTATGTTGGTGGATATTGGCTTTTGGTTCGCCCTGTTAAATATTTGTATTTTGCAGTGATGAATCATACCATTACTACCAAAGCTTTGGCGATATGTATAACCAAAATTTTCTTTGCATCCACAGCCACTGGTGGTATTTGGAGTATTTGCGATATTATTGCTGGTAAATTCAGAGATCGAGCTGCTCTTTGTGAGAAGGCTTAGTTGATGATAAAAACTCAGCGGACAAGAGAGCGAAGTTAATTAAAGAGTATTGTAAATAATAAATGTAAAAACAATCGACCTCAAGCTTAGTAAATCTAAGTTTGAGGTCGTTTTTTGTTAAATGTATATTTTAATCATTTTCATCATAATGATTAATATTTAATATAATGATTACTCGTCTACGCTGTAGTTAGGAGCTTCCTTTGTGATATGAATATCATGTGGATGTGACTCCTTGAGAGAAGCAGCTGAAATCTTGACGAATTTGCTGCGCTCCTGCAACTCTGGAATAGTAGGGCATCCGCAGTATCCCATACCTGATCTGATACCACCAACCATCTGGAATATAACATCCTCAAGTGAACCAGTGTAAGCAACACGTCCTTCAACACCTTCTGGAACTAATTTTTTAGCACCTTCCTGGAAGTAACGGTCTTTAGAACCATTTTCCATAGCAGCGATAGAACCCATACCACGATATACTTTATATTTACGTCCGTGGAATAACTCGAACTCGCCTGGAGCTTCGTCGCATCCTGCGAACATTGAACCCATCATACATACGCTACCACCAGCAGCGAGGGCTTTTGTCATATCACCTGATAACTTGATACCACCATCAGCGATAACTGGAACTCCATACTCCTTAGCTGCGTTGTACACATTCATAATAGCTGTAACCTGAGGAACACCAATTCCTGCAACCACACGTGTTGTACAGATAGAACCAGGTCCGATACCACATTTAACAGCATCTGCACCAGCTTCGATAAGAGCTTTGGCAGCTTCGCCTGTGGCGATGTTACCAGCGATAACCTGAAGATCAGGATAAGCTGTCTTGATTTTCTTAACAGCCTCAATAATGTTCTTAGAATGTCCGTGAGCTGAGTCAACTACGATACAATCAACATGAGCATTTACCAAAGCTTCAACACGCTCCATCATATTGCCAGTGATACCAACTCCGGCACCACAGAGAAGACGTCCGTGCTCATCCTTTGCAGATAATGGGTACTTAATCTGCTTCTCAATATCCTTGATAGTGATAAGGCCCTTTAGATTTCCGTTGTCGTCTACAATAGGTAACTTCTCTTTACGAGCTTTTGCAAGAATCTGCTTAGCTTCCTCTAAAGTGATTCCAACAGGAGCAGTGATTAGGTCTTCTTCCTTAGTCATTGACTCGCTGATTTTCTTTGTGTAATCTGTCTCGAACTTTAAATCACGGTTTGTGATAATACCGATTAACTTTGTTCCCTCAGTGATAGGAACGCCAGAAATTCTGTATTTATGCATGAGGTTTTCTGCGTCTTGCAAAGTGTGATCTGCTGATAGTGAAAAAGGATCTGTAATTACGCCATTTTCAGAACGCTTTACCTTGTCAACCTCATCAGCCTGCTGTTCGATTGACATGTTTTTATGGATGATACCGATACCTCCCTGACGAGCCATGGCAATTGCCATCTCATGCTCAGTAACAGTATCCATAGCAGCACTCATCATAGGAATGTTTAACTTAATTTTTTTTGTCAAATGTGTGCTTAAATCAATCATATTAGGTGTGACCTCAGAGTATTGAGGTACTAATAACACATCATCAAATGTAATGCCATCACCAATAATTGTACCCATTTTTTAATTCCTCACTTTCTTTTATAACGAATAATTTTTAACAAAAATTTATAATTCTATTTAGTAAAATATTTTAGCAAAGGAAATAGGGGATGTCAACGAAATCAAGGGGGCAAAACTATCATTTTATATAGGATTATGGTATTATATTTTTCAAATGATTATAAAAGTATATTTCTATAGGAAGATATACTTGAAAATGAGAGAGAGGAAGTGGTATTACACTATGGAATATCGACCGTGTATAGACATACATGATGGTAAAGTAAAGCAGATTGTAGGAAGTTCGCTAGATGATGAGGGAGCCTCCACAAAGGAGAATTTTGTGTCCAAAAGGGATGCGGATTTCTTCGCAGAGTTTTATGCAAAAGATGGATTGAGAGGCGGCCATGTTATCTTGCTTAACAAGGTGGGCAGTCCATATTATGAGAAGACCAAGGAACAGGCTATGCTAGCCCTTGCAACTTATCCAGGAGGATTACAAGTTGGAGGAGGAATTACTGCGGAAAATGCCAAGGAATTTCTTGATGCTGGAGCCAGCCATGTCATTGTGACTTCTTATGTTTTTTCTGATGGAAAAATTAATTACGATAATTTAAAGAAATTGGTGGCAGCAGTGGGCAAAGAACATGTTGTGCTTGATTTGAGCTGTCGCAAAGTTGATGACGACTATTATATCGTTACGGATAGATGGCAAAAGATAACCAAGGAACGGATTACCTACGACCTGTTAGATGACCTTGCAAATTACTGCGATGAGTTTTTGATTCATGCTGCAGATGTGGAGGGAAAATCTGATGGCATAGAGAGAAACTTGGTTGAATTACTTGGAAAATGGGGCAAGATTCCAATGACTTATGCAGGTGGAATCAGCACTTTCCAGGATATAGAAGACATAAAAGAACTGGGTCAGGGAAATTTAAATATTACAGTTGGTACAGCTCTTGATTTATTTGGCGGACCACTTAACTATGAGACAGTTCTCAGTTGTGTCCAGGAGGTTTAAAAAATTGATATTTACAAAAATGCACGGATGTGGAAATGACTATGTATATGTGGATTGCACCAAGCAGGTCATTGAAAATATTGAAGAGACAGCAAAATTTGTCAGCGATAGACATTTTGGAATCGGATCGGACGGTTTGATATTGATTCGTTCATCTGAGGTTGCTGATTTTATGATGGATATGTACAACGCAGATGGCTCTCGAGGCAAGATGTGTGGAAATGGTATTCGAAGCGTAGCAAAATACGTATATGACCATAAGTTGACAGATAAATCAACTATAACCATTGAGACATTATCAGGAATTAAGACTCTCGAACTTACAATAGTTGATGACAAGGTTGAGACAGTAAAGGTTGATATGGGCGAGCCTATTCTTCGGCCGGCGGATGTACCTGTCAAGGCTTCTGTCATTGGCTTAGAAGACAACAGGGATGAAGCTATTGTTGGATGTGATTTTGAAATTGATGGCAGAGTTTATCCTATAACATGCATCTCAATGGGAAATCCTCATTGCGTTACATTTATAGATGAAAATGTTAGAGAATTCGATTTGGAGCATGTGGGTCCTAAATTTGAAAATCATCCACTATTCCCAGAGAGAGTTAACACAGAATTTATAAATGTTATAGATGAGACTCATCTTAGAATGAGAGTGTGGGAACGTGGCTCAGGCGAGACTTTAGCCTGCGGAACAGGAACTTGCGCATCTGTTATGGCAGCTTATTTAAATGGAATCACAGGACCTTCTGTGGATGTGGAACTAATGGGTGGACATTTATTTATAGAGTATGACGAGGAGACAAATCATATCTTTATGACAGGTCCGGCAACAGAAGTTTTCACTGGTGAAATCAAGTTGCCTTGGGAATAAGTTTAAAGCTGATTTTATGAGTTTGACTTAATATATCAACATTTATAATGACGAAATGAGATTTATGGATTTAAAAGTACTGATAGTATATTTTGAAAAAGAAAAGTTTTCATCTGCCAGGTTGAAAAAGCAGATGGAGGAAATTCATAGGCTGGAAAATAGTTTTTTAAAAACAATCATCTTGGAAAAAGATAATATTAATGAAGTTTTTTTGAACGCAAATCCAAAAGAGAGCATACTGATTACCACATCAAATGATATGATTAGACAATTTGGAGATTTAGGATATCCGATTATTGGATTTGAGGTTGATGAGACATATATGACAGATGCCTCTTATGTATACATGGATTTGGACGGGATAGAATATGACGATTTATTAAGAGTATTTCAACGTTTTTACGATATTCCTTGGACTATATTTGAGACTTCTCGATGTGTAGTGCGTGAATTCGCAATGGATGATTTAGATGAATTGGAAAAGATGTATGCCACTCCGGGATTTACAGATTATGTAGAGCCGCTGTATAGTCACGATTTAGAACGAGAATATGAGCGGAAGTATATTGACAATATTTATCGCTTTTACGGTTTCGGTATGTGGCTCGTTTTTCACAAGGAAACCGGTGAAATGATTGGCCGGGCTGGAATCGAATTTCGAGAGGACTGTGATTATGATGAACTTGAGCTGGGATACGCTTTTGTGGAAAAATATCAAGGACAAGGTATTGCCACAGAGGTATGTAAAGCAATAATTGATTACGCAAGGGAAAAACTTGAAATTAGATCGATGATTTGTAGAGTATCCAAGGTAAATAGTAAGTCTATTCATTTTATAGAAAAATTAGGATTTAAAGTCCGCGAAGAAGATGCGGAGCAATATATTTATAATTTTAAATTGTAAAAAACAAAAGCGTCACCCTTTTAAAGGATGGCGCTTTTGTTGTAAAAAGGTAGGAAAACGAAAACTTTTAAGCACATGTAGTTTTTGAATCAGCTTCTGATTCATTTCCAATAATGGAGCCGGCTTGATGTTGCTCGGCATCCTGAGTTAATTTCTTGTTCCATTTCAATGCCAAGAACAAAGCTACCACAATAGTGAAAAGCATTGTTACAGCATGTGAAAATGCGATTCCATAAGGTCCGTATAAATTATTTAAAATAAATACAACGGGCAGATATATCAGTCCCTTATCAAGCAAGGATGCAATGATGGCGAAACTTGCTTTTCCAGTGGATTGAAGGAAGGTCTGACATAGCTGATATATTCCATAAACTGGTCCAATGATTACGCTGGCGATGACGAAGGTCTGTCCGATTGATATGATTTCTGCGTCGTCGATAAATGCTGCAACCAATGAGTTTTTAAATACAAATATTATGGCTGTTAGTACTAAGCCTAATACTATGGTAAACGTTCCGGTTGATTTTACGATACTTTTCATACGTTTGTAATTTTTAGCACCGAAATTATATGATATTGCAGGTTGCATTCCCATACATACGCCCATTATAAGCATAGTGATTACCATGTTTACTTTTCCGGCAACACTTTGAGCTGCCAGATAGTATGAACCATGAACCATCATTTGGCGATTGACGATAATGTGTGACACACTTCCTAGAAGTGTTGAAAATGTCATTGGCAAACCAAGTGTTATAACTGGAAACATAATCTTGGTGCTGAAAGATGCTCTAGATATATGAGGAAGAAACTCTCTCTTTTTCTTGAGCATAATTCTAAGTAGTAAAAGGGAAGTGATAACATTTCCCAAAACAGTTGCAAAAGCTGCTCCGAATACGTCCCATTTAAATATGAGGATAAATACGGCGTCAAGTACGATGTTGGATAGAGTTCCGATTAAATTGGCAACCATAGGTGTGGCGCCATCTCCATCTGCTCTTGCGATGGAACCAAAACTCTGTGTTAAAAGTACAAGAGGGCAAGCAAAACTAAATACCTTGATATAAGTGATGGTATCTGCCATTGTGGTGGCATCTGCTCCCAACATGACTGCAATCTGATTTGAGAATAAAAAGATTACAGCAAAGAATGTCAAACCGATTACAAGGGCTCCTGTAAAACAAAAACCTGTAATTTGACGAACTTTTTTGTAATTTTTTTCTCCAAGTGCAATAGATACTGAGGTTGTACCACCATTTCCAAATAAGGTACCGATTCCAGATAAAATTGAGAATAAAGGCATTCCCAGGGAAATGGCGGAAATTTTATTGGGATCACCGGTTTGTCCGATGAAATATGTGTCTGCAATGTTGTAAATAAGCATGATTAGAATAATCACAACAGAGGGTACAGATAATTTGAGTAGAAGTTCCCAAAAGGAACCTTTTTCTAGTACAGAATTGTTTTTCATTACATTTACATCTCCTTAATACATTATATAAAACCTTTTCGAAAATATTCTCCCATTAAATAATAAATTCTACGTAAACAAATACATATAAAATTCCTTTACAAAATATGATTTGTAGATTTATTATAACTATAGTATATTCTTGTAAAACAAGTGTTTCAACCGACAATATATAGAAAGTGTAGAAATAATGAATATTGATAATAATGTAAGGTATCAGGAAACGGATAAAAAGATATTAAAAGCTTATGGTAGATTGGCCAAGAAGAAAGCTGTGGAAAAAATTACAGTCAGCGAAATATGTAAAGAGGCTGGAATACACAGAACTACTTTTTATGGGCATTATCAGGATGTGATTGATCTTGGGGATACAGTGGTGATGCATCAGTTGAGTCTATTTATAGATGAGTATGTGCTTAGAGATGGATTTAGTTTTGATAAATTGATAAGAGCGCAGATGCAATTTTATTACAAGAATCAAGATGTTATTCGCAGTCATTTGAATCAGTCGAAAAAGGATATCTTGGCTGCTAGCACTAGAAGGAATGTGTTGTCCAAAGATTTTGAAGAAGAGTATATGAAATGTTTCAATTGCAAGGATAGCAAAGAGGTTATGTATCATCAGATGTTTTTTGAGAGTGGTTTTACCAGAGTGGTTGAAAGATGGATTAGAGAGGGGTGTAAGGAATCACCTGAGGAGATAAGTGATGTTATTATAAAAATATACAGAGGCTCTATGGCACCGCTAAAAAATGATGAAGAACATTTACAATAAAAAATAATTAAATTGTCCGGGAAATAAATACAAAAAAAGATAATTGTGGTACTATGAATGTATGAGATTTACTCCTAGAGAGATTATGAGACTTAAACGAGAAGGTGGAGGTGGATGTTATGGCGGAAACAGGAATTTTATTGGAGACTGGTAATAACCAGCTGGAACTGCTTAAGTTCAAGGTTTGTGGACAGTATTATGCTATCAACGTGGCCAAGACAGATGAGAGTATCGACTATGAGGAGGTCACACCGGTTCCTTTGTCTCGACCTGAGATAAAAGGGATAATGGCAATCCGAGATACCTTGGTCACAGTAATTGATTTAAAGAAAGTTCTATTTGACCAAGAGACGGAGATTACTACAAATACAAGTATTATATTGACCAATTTTAATAAGTTGAAACTTGGATTTATCGTTGATGAGATTGTGGGAATCACTAGATTTAGTTGGTTAAATATTTTGAAGCCAGAGAGTACTATTTCAAGTGCAGAAAACGGAATCATTACAGGTCTTGTAAAGGATGATAACAAGATTGTATGTATTCTTGATTTTGAGAAGATTGTTAGTGACATCAATCCTGAATGTGGTCTTACTTCTGCTGATATAGATGCGACGCTGAAGAAGGATTCTAAGAAGAGAGAAGATACCACTCTATTAATAGCAGAGGATTCTAAGTTGTTAAATAAGCTGATTGTCAAATCTCTTACAGAAGCCGGATACAATGTGGTATCAACATGGAATGGAGCTGAGGCTTGGGACAAGATAAAAGATCATTCTTCTACAGAGGAGTTATTAGATAATTATCAGGCGCTGATTACAGATATTGAGATGCCTGTTATGGACGGATTGACGTTATCTAAAAACATCAAGAAAAATGATAAATTCAAGGCTTTGCCGATATGTGTATTCTCGAGTCTGGTAAATGAGATGCTTATCAATAAGGTAAAAGAGTTAGAGATTGATGCTATGATTACAAAACCTGAGATTGGTCAGCTTGTTCAAAGAATTGATTATATGCTAGGAATCACAGAGGAGAGTAATCCTGTAGAATAATATCATTTTCAATAAAATGACAAAAATAGTGTATAAATAATTGTGTTTAAGCGATAGGATTTAGGTTACCTTATGTAAAAGGTGACCTAAATTTTTTGAGTTATGACTTTATATTTGTATAGCAACAATAGGCGTATTTTGATATAATTTAGGAAAAATCGTGGAGAGACATAAATGGGTAAAAAATCAAATTCAAAATCAAAACTATTTATAATAATGATTATCTTGGTTGTAGCTGTAGTGATAGTTGCATTGGGCTGGTATAAAACGGCTACATCTCCAGTTAGTCAGGAGAGCAACATGGTTGAATTTGAGGTGGAACAAGGTGCCGGACTTGGTCAGGTGGCGGAAGATCTTGCAAAAGATGGTATTATTCGCGATGCCAACGCGGCAAAGATTTATAATAAATTATCTGGCGGTATTGTATTGCAGGCAGGTACTTATGAGTTGGATTCATCTTTGGATATGAAGACTATCTTATCTCAAATATCCATGGGAGGAGTAGTTGATAATTCTATCAACTTAACTTTTGTGGAGGGAGAGGGCGTAAAGGAATACGCTTCAGTTATTGCAAACAATACTGACAATACAGCAGAGGATGTGTATGCACTTATGAATGATGAGGCATATATAGATTCTCTTATTAATAAATATTGGTTTTTGACAGAGGATATTAAAAATTCTGAAATTTATTATCCATTAGAGGGATATTTGGCGCCTAATACTTATAAGTTTGTAGATGAGAAGGTATCAGTTCAAGAGATTATTGAGACTATGCTAGATCAAACTGAAAAGGAATTAGAGCCATATAGACAGCAGATGGAAAATTCTTCTAGATCTATTCATCAGATAATGACTCTTGCGTCAGTTGCTGAGTGGGAGGGGAAGACCTCAGAGGATAGAGCTCAGATTATCGGCGTGTTTGAAAATAGATTGGCAAAGGGAATGAGCCTTGGAAGTGATGTGACAACATACTATGCGTTTGACGTGGATATGGCATCTAGTGATTTGACAGTAAAGCAGCTTAACACAGCCAATCCTTATAATACTAGAGGACCTGGAATGGAAGGTAAGCTTCCTGTAGGTCCAATTGGCAATCCATCCGTTGATTCCATTGAGGCTACACTTAATTACACAACTACAGATGCATATTATTTTGTGGCTGATAAAAATGGAAAAGTATATTTTACAAAAACAGATGCTGAGCATCAGGCCAAGGTGGCTGAATTAAAGGCAGCAGGCCTTTGGCATACATATCAATAAGAAAGGGGGACGGACAATGGCAAATTTTAATGATTCAGAATTTGAAAAATGGGAAAAGAATATTAGTCGTGATGTGGATAGTGTTGTTGCCACTGAAGATTTTGTTGATCCGGAAGAACTATATAATGAGCTTATTGCCCGTGTCCGTAAATATCACCCAAGTGATGATATTTCAATGATAGAAAAAGCTTATCAGGTGGCCAATGATGCTCATAAAGGACAAGTGAGAAAATCTGGTGAACCTTACATTATTCACCCGATTTGTGTTGCTATTATTCTGGCGGACTTAGAGCTTGACAAGGAGACGATTGTGGCAGGACTGTTGCACGATGTTGTGGAAGATACAGTTATGACCACAGAGGAAATTGAAAAAGAGTTTAATAAGGAAGTTGCTCTTTTAGTAGATGGAGTGACTAAATTGGGACAACTTTCGTATGATGCCGATAAGGTGGAAGTACAGGCGGAAAACTTACGAAAAATGTTTTTGGCTATGGCCAAGGATATTAGAGTTATCCTCATTAAATTGGCGGATAGACTTCATAATATGAGAACGCTTAAATATATGCGTCCAGAGAAGCAGAAGGAAAAAGCCCGTGAGACAATGGAGATATATGCTCCTCTTGCTCAGCGACTTGGTATTTCAAAGATCAAGATTGAGCTTGATGATTTGGCTTTAAAATATCTCGAGCCGGAAGCATATTATGATTTGGTTGAAAAGATTGCACTTCGCCGTCAGGAGCGTGAAGATTATATTCAAATGCTTGTAAGTGAAGTGAAAAAGCATATAGATGGAGCAGGCATCGAAGCTGAAATTGAGGGAAGAGCAAAGCATTTCTTCAGCATTTACAAGAAGATGGTAAATCAGAATAAGACAATAGATCAGATTTATGATTTATTTGCCATTAGAATTATTGTAAATTCTGTAAAAGATTGCTATGCGGCCTTAGGTGTTATCCATGAGATGTACACACCAATCCCTGGTAGATTCAAGGATTACATTGCTATGCCAAAGCCAAATATGTACCAGTCTCTTCATACAACATTGATTGGACCAACAGGTTCCCCGTTTGAGATTCAGATTCGTACATATGAGATGCACAGAACTTCTGAGTACGGTATCGCTGCCCATTGGAAGTATAAGGAGAGCGGCGAGGGTTCCACTTTAAATAAGGAAGAGGAAAAGCTTAGCTGGCTTCGCCAGATACTAGAGTGGCAGCAGGATATGTCCGACAATAGAGAGTTTATGAGCTTATTAAAGAGTGACTTGAACCTCTTTTCTGACACAGTATTTTGCTTTACTCCAACAGGAGATGTGAAGAATCTGCCAAATGGTTCCACACCTATTGATTTTGCATACAGTATTCATTCGGCTGTGGGAAATAAGATGGTAGGGGCCAAGGTCAACGGCAAGTTGGTGCCTATCGATTACGTGATTCAAAATGGTGATCGAATAGATATTATCACTTCTCAAAATTCTAGAGGACCTAGTAGAGACTGGTTAAATATTGCCAAGAGTACACAGGCGAAAAACAAGATCAATCAATGGTTTAGAAATGAGTTTAAAGAAGAAAATATTATAAAGGGTAAGGAGTTGATGCTTTCATCAGCAAAAGCGAAGGGCATCAATTATTCAGATATCAACAAGCCTGAGTATCAGGCCAAGGTTATTAGAAAATATGGTTTCCACAGCTGGAACGATTGCTTGGCAGCAGTTGGTCATGGTGGATTAAAAGAAGGCCAGGTTATAACTCGTATGTACGAGGAGTACAAAAAGGATCATCCTATTGTGATGACTGACGAGGATATCTTGGCGGAAAATGATAATGGAAATCGTGAAGCCAAGGGCGATAATCAACCGAAAAATGACAGAAAACAAAAATCTAAAAATGGTATTACAGTAAATGGATTGTTGGATGTGTCTGTTAGATTTTCAAAATGCTGTAGTCCTGTGCCAGGGGATGAGATCGTAGGTTTCGTCACTCGTGGACGTGGGGTTTCGATTCATAGAACCGATTGTATTAATATAATTAATCTTCCGGAGATTGATAAGAATAGACTTATTGAGGCGGAGTGGTCTGTTGATGAATCTGATTCTTCTTATGGACTATATTTAACAGAAATCAATATTTATGGAAATAATAGAAAGGGACTTCTTGTTGATATTTCAAGAATATTTACCGAGAGTGATATCGATATCAACACTATTAATTCCAAGACCAGTAAGCAAGGTATTGCTACCATAAATGTTACTTTTAGAGTGCGCACCAAGGAAGACTTGAGAGGTTTGGTTGAAAAGCTTCGTCAGGTTGAGAGTGTGGTTGATGTGGAGAGAACAACAGGATGACAGATAGGTTAGGAATAATGCATTTTGTGGTGGGACCAGTTGCCACCAATTGCTATATAGCATACAACAGAGATAATAATGAAGCGTTAATCATTGATCCAGGGGATAGCGCCAAAGCTTTGGGCGATAAGATCGATGAAAAAGGCCTAAAGCCGGTGGCAATTCTTTTGACTCATGGGCATTTTGACCATGCTGGAGCTGCCAAAGAATTAGCTGAAAAATACAATATATCTGTCTACGCTCATGAGGCGGAAAAAGAGACCTTGGATAATCCGAACATTAATTTGTCAGGACCATCTATGGGAGCGCCGGTGGTGTATGAGGCAGATGAGTTCGTTCGTGATGAACAGACTCTAAAACTTGCAGGGTTTAATGTGAGAGTGTTGTTTACACCTGGACATACAGTGGGCGGATGTTGCTTTTATCTGCCGGAGGAGGACTTGTTGTTCTCCGGCGATACACTGTTTTGCGGTTCGGTGGGAAGAACGGACTTTCCAAAGGGCAGTATGAGTCAGCTTGTGAACTCTATTCGCACGAAGCTTATGGTTTTGCCAGATAATACTGTAGTGTTGCCAGGGCATGACAGTGATACAACAATAGAGCAAGAGAGGATGTACAATCCATACTTATGATATTAGTAAAATTAAATGAGGCGAACTTTGAATACGATATTTACTCCTTGATCAAAGCCTTTTATCCACGGGAAAACATTGTTGTAGATGTGGACTTTAAACATGAGGCCCCACCGGAGGAAATATCGTTTCGTCTTGTTATAGAATATAGTGATAATTTAATAAAGTTGATGGAAGTGGATGATAAGGTTATAGAATTTGATTCTACTGATAAGTCAGATGGTAAGTCAGATGGTGGTGCAAAGACGAATGATAAATTTGCATATTCAGATTCTATTAAAATTGATTATTCCGACAGGGTAAATACCAAGAATTATCTCAAATTACTTCTATATAAATATTTATCAGAAAAGACTAATCGTAAATTGCCATGGGGGACGCTAACTGGAATCCGTCCAACGAAAGTTCCTTTGAAAATGATAGAGGATAAATATAGTGGTGATGAGATTTATGATTTCATGAGGGAGACCTATGAGATTTCTCAAAAGAAAGCGGCGCTATCATATAAGATTGCCCTGGCGGAGCACAAACTTCTAGTGGATGTGAGCAAAAACCTAGGGCATGAGAGACAGCCTGGGGATACAAGTCTGGCGGATTTATGTGAAGATGCTTACAGTTTATATGTAGGGATTCCATTTTGTCCAAGCACCTGTTTGTATTGTTCTTTTACTTCATATCCTGTGGGAATATACAAGGATATGATGGATGAGTATATTGATGCTTTGGAAAAGGAAATTGATTTTGTCTCTAAAAATTTAGGGGATAAAAAGCTTACTACCATTTATGTAGGTGGAGGAACGCCTACAAGTTTAAGTGCTGAGCAGTTAGATAGAATATTTACCATGTTAGAACAGAAGCTAAACTTGAATCATGTGATGGAATTCACAGTTGAGGCGGGAAGACCTGACAGTATCACAAAAGATAAGTTGCAGACTATGCGAGATCACAATATCTCGAGAATATCAATAAATCCTCAGACTATGAATGACAAGACTTTGAAGCTTATAGGTCGACATCACAGCGTGGAGGATATTCGCCAGAGCTATGAAATGGCCAGAGAGATGGGCTTTGATGATATTAATATGGATTTGATTCTGGGGCTCCCGGGAGAGGATGCCAAGGATATAGCATATACATTTTCCGAGATAGCCAAGTTAAAACCTGACAATTTGACGGTGCATTCTCTGGCGTTAAAGCGCTCGGCCAGACTTAATATCCAGTGGGGCGAGTACGAGAATATGCTTATGGAAAACTCGGAAGACTATATGAATCTGTCTCATAAGGTGGCTGCGGAAATGGGGATGAAACCCTACTATCTGTATCGCCAAAAGAATATGGCTGGAAATTTGGAAAATGTTGGATTTGCCACAGAGGGCAAAGAAGGTCTGTATAATATCTTGATTATGGAAGAAAAACAGACTATAATTGCACTTGGTGCCGGTACGTCTTGCAAATATGTGTCAGATGGCGGTGCCACAGTGACAAGAAGTGAAAATGTAAAAGATGTGAAATTATACATCGATCGCATTGACGAAATGATAGATAGAAAAAGAGAAAAACTGGAGGAAATGGGATGGCTTTAAGCAAGAAACCAGTAAATGGCATGAAGGATATCTTGCCAAGAGAAATGGAAATCAGAGATTATGTGACAGGAGTTATCAAAGATACTTATCGTAAGTTCGGTTTTACACCGATTGAGACTCCTTGTATGGAAAATATTGCCAATCTGTCAAATAAGCAGGGCGGAGAGAATGAGAAACTTATATTTAAGGTTTTAAAAAGAGGTGAGAAATTACATCTTGATACAGCCAAGGAAGAGATGGATGTGGTGGACTTTGGTATGAGATATGACCTTACAGTTCCACTTTGCAGATTTTATTCAAATAATGTAAATGATTTGCCAAGCCCATTTAAGGCACTTCAGATCGGAAGTGTGTGGAGAGCTGACAGACCACAAAGAGGTAGATATAGACAGTTTACCCAGTGTGATATCGACATCTTAGGCGAGCCAAGCAACATGGCAGAGATAGAGTTGATTCTTGCTACAACAACCACACTTGGACGACTTGGTTTTAAAAAGTTTGAGATTCGTATCAATGAGAGAAGAATCTTAAAGGCCATGGCTGCCTACGCAGGTTTTGAGGCAGATCAGTTTGACAGTATATTTATCACACTTGATAAGATGGACAAGATTGGTCTTGAGGGTGTAAGCGCTGAACTTATTGAGGATGGTTATAATAAGGAATCAGTTGAGAAATATTTGGGATTATTCGGTGCCCTTGAGGATAAGAAGGATGTGCAAGTGGGAGTTGACTACCTGCTTGATACTTTAGGTGAGTTCTTAGATGAGGATATTGCCAATAACTTAAAGGAGATTGCTGCTGCGGTAAATGCTACCAAGGAAGCTGATTTTGAATTGGTATTTGATCCTACATTGGTTCGTGGAATGAGCTATTACACAGGAACAATCTTTGAGATTGCAATACCAGAGTTTGGTGGAAGCTGCGGAGGCGGTGGACGCTATGATGAGATGATTGGCAAGTTTACAGGTCAGAATGTACCGGCTTGTGGATTCTCAATTGGATTTGAGAGAATTATCTTGCTTTTGATGGAGCAGGGCTATGAGATTCCAGAGAGTCCAAAGAGAGTAGCTTATTTAGTTGAGAAAAAATATCCAGCAGACAAGTTGGCAGAAGTTATGCAGCAGGCTAAAGAAGCTAGAGCTAATGGTCAGCAGGTTTTGGTTGTTCGCATGAACAAGAATAAGAAGTTCCAGAAGGAGCAGCTTAGCAACCAGGGTTACACAGAATTCGTGGAATTCTTCAACGACTAATTGATTTAGTATCCAGCCTCGTTAAGTGCCTTGCAGAATCTCTCGGCGGCACTCTACGGTTTGCGAAATGCAAACCTTGAGAGTACACGCCTGCGTCTACAAGCACTAAACTCGGCTGGTTTAACCAGCACTCGCAATCAGCTAATAACATTTGCGGGAACATTATGAGCCCCGGCACTTAATGAGCAAGCGCAGGCGCAGCGAATTTAGTACCGCTGGTGCGAATACGTAGCGGGAGCGTTCCCGCAAAGTTATTACGCTGATGAGAGGGCGGAAATAATAAATTAGAAGAATTAGTAAATTCTCGAGAAATAACAATGTTGAAATAAGAAAG
>JAILFK010000003.1 GCA_024697595.1 Lachnospiraceae bacterium
CTTGTTTCATTCCAGTTGTAAGGTTTCGAGTCATTCGTTCCCAACATAATCAAATAAATATCTGACTCACTTTGCTTCGAAATCTCATAAAACTTTTCCTCGCAATAAGGAAAATCTCCTTCATCCTGTAACGTTCTTCCACTGATTCCATAGTTTATAACCTGAACATCGCTACCAAGCCCTTGATTTAAAAAATATTCCCAGGTGCTCTTTGTTTTACCTCTTACTCCGGCTCCATAGGTGATACTGTCACCTATACATGCAATATGTTTTTTCCCGGGGATAATTTTCGGTGTTCTCGGCACCACCAAATACTTCATTACATAATAATTTATATCTTTCTTACCCTTTTTCTTATCCATTTTCTCTTTCCCGTCTTTTTTGTAAATCAGCTATCATCTTTGTACGTTCCTCATTTTTTAGTGGATATTTTCGAAAAATTACGTATGCGATCAAGCCTACTACCACAGGAATTACTGCCGAAACATAGCCAAACCATTGAAGCATTGCTTCCAAGGCTTCCTTTTCTCCTATATATGTATCTGCATCAATACGAATCTGATATCCGAATATAATCAAAAATGCTCCAAAGAAAGCTGCACAACCTGATGTTTGAAGTTTTGTCAGGAAGCCGGAGAAATTTTGTATTGAAGCATTGGTAGGTTTTCCTGTCTTCCAAAGTGCATAATCCATGCACTCCATTGACAATAAACTCCCAGGTACAAAAGATAAACCGCAACCAAATAATAAAAAGGCCAGCATAGCAAAATATAAATCCGAATTATAGGAAAACTGTTGAAAGATTTGTAACATCAACATTACAACTCCCATAAACGCTGTAATAAGTATGGAGATATTCATCCCTTTCGCGGGATTTTTTTCTCTTTTACAAATCACAGCTCCCACTATTGTTCCAAATAGAAACGGAAGATACTCCACAATTCCAAGAATCATTGAAAAATGCGCAAATTTTTCTTCAAGTACTATACCTAATTTTGCATCAAAACAATAATTCCACTTCACAAAATAGTTTGAAATTGTAATAAGCATAATATAAATAAATCCTACAAAAAAATTTCCAAGCATAAATACGAACAAAGGAGGATTCTTTTTTAACATTCGAAAAACATCCAGAATATGGAAACCAGATTTTCTTCTTGATTGCTGCAAAGCCCATTCTTCATCCACCATTGATGTTCCCCCTAAGGATAAACCCATGGCAATCAGCATTAGAATTGTTATATAAATACCAATTGCATGGCTATCACTATAGAGGACTTTTTCATTCGCACTTGCAAATCTAAATACAAAAACCAAAGGTAATATAATAATAAATCCAACAACTCTCGGAAAAACAACGTATTTAATTCGCTGATTTTTATCCGTGGATATCACCTGTCTTAGGGCTCCATCCGCATAGAAAGACGAACCAAAATCAAATAACAGATAAAAAACAATAATATAAGGAATTGCAAATTTAGCATTTTTAGAAACATTATCAGGAATGCAAAACATCATTACTACTGAAAATGCTTCCAATAAAATACTAATTGTGCAAAAAAACTTATAACTCTTTTTTCTGCTAAATACCATTCGATCCATAACCCATCCCTGTAATGGATCATTTGCCGCATCCACCAATTTCAGAACTGGTAGTATCATTGCGGCTACCATTGTACTGCTCATTTGCCCTTCAATATTGACATAGTCTGTTATAAAAAATACCAAAAATGTGGAAAACAGTGCCTGCCCAAGAGCATGGGTCAAAGACATTAAAGAAATACCCCATACTTTCTTAGTTTCCTTCTTCATTTCTCAATCCTTTATTCTAATTCTAACAATAAATGTGTTCGATATAATTTTTTTGGCTTCAGTCGATATTGTTCATGATATGCCTCCATACCTGGAAGATCACCACCTACACCACTCATTTTTCCATACACGTTAAGCGTCGTTTTTTTATTTCTATCGAGCTCATATATATGTTCTGCATTATCTAAATCCTCTCTCAAATAATCCCATACTGAAATATTTACACCTTCGCCGCTTAAATCGGTTACTTTGATTGCCTTGTTGCTTCCTTTTAAACGTAGCCAGCGCACATCACAACGATTTCCATTCTCCTGTGGTCGAAGATACATGTGACTCATATCGCTTACCTTTTCTATAAATAAACCAATATTTGCACTTTCCTTTCTATCCACATAGCATTCATGGGGTCCTCTTCCATACCATTCGCACTCATCAAATAATTCCTCTGTAATCATGGAAAACCCGCAACATACCAAATCTAAGCTTTTTGACATTACATCCATAATCAACTCATAACGCCCATTTCCGTAATCAATAATTTCCGTCTCCAGTCTTTTACACAAAGAATGATCATATATTGTTCGAATAGAAAAAGATGTATCTGTTTCTTTCACATATTGTTCTTTTATTACCATCTTTTTTGTTGCAATATTCCATCGATTAACGGAAACCGTATTTTTTAATTGAGGAACAAAATGACCAACATCAATATTGTTATCTGTAGCCACTCTGGATAAACAAAGTTCCAAATCTATGTTATCCAACCTAAAGCCCATACCAGCTTTTTTCAGGTCATAAGGTCTCTTTTTCTCTTCCAAAAATACCTTCGGAGGGACAAAATCCCGAAGCACAAACTGTGCAATTCCTCTTACACTATTTTTACTTTCCCAGGATACCTCTTCATTTTGTAAAAAATAAAAATTGATAACCACTTCGCCATGTTCAGGAAACACTTTTTTTCTGACATTTTCCAAAATAATTGTTTTTTCTTTTCCAGGCAAAATT
>JAILFK010000006.1 GCA_024697595.1 Lachnospiraceae bacterium
GCTTGAATCCCTTGTTCTGAGCAATAGTTGGAATTTCAGAGATTGCTCCTTTGCCATGATATGATACTGTGTTAAGTACAATTGCATTTGCCATAGTATAAATCCTCCTCTACATTTTATGACATTTTTAACATCTGTTAATAGATTAACAAGCCTAGTGTCCCGCCTCAATATCCCTGTTTAATTAAAAAAAGTGTCCTTATTTATTGTTTTTCAAATGTATCATTCAAACACAAAAACATTATATTTCACTTCAAATAATCTTGTATCATTTTATCGATTACCTTCATATCTACAGGTATACGGCTGCCTTCAAAAGAGGCAATAAATGTGTCACCCCACACATAGCCACTATGTAAATACCCATTGATTTTTCTAATCATATTTGTCGCATATTCATAATTATCCACCATTCCAAAATGCTCCCAAACCACCTCTTTCCGCGTCGTCATATTAAGACATAAGAAATCAGGATGAACCTCTATTCCATTTTTCAATTTCAACGGATATTCATATTTATACAGCACACCCTGATCATACAACTTGTCAGCAATTATCATTTCAGTCTTCGACCTAACCTTCTCGCCTTGTTTTGTCGCAAAGGAAGACATTTCCTCAGCAATTGGCATATGTTGATATTCCTCACCAAGCCATTCACGGGCAAATATTTCATCTGGCATAAAAACCGGATCAATCAAAGCCTGCCTCCCCGGTATGCATTTGTCAAATATCTCTTCTATAGCAGTGGGATTGTATTTATTCATCATGGCATCAATCAAATATATTTCACGATGCAATTCCTTCCTCAATTTATTGTTATATGCTTTTTGAGCTAGCGCACAGATTTGTTTCATATGTTTTTTCGATATATATTTACCACAGGTATCCTGCTCATTTTCTATAAAATAATATTGATACGAATTCCCTCTCCTGGAAATTCGCAAGCCTCCCGCTGGTTCATTCAAAGCTTTCTTTTCTAAAATGTCATAAATGAATTGTAATTCCTCCCTTCTGTGTTTCAATACATTTAATATTTTATCAGGTTCTAAATAAACTGACGCCTCTGATTTATTACCAGTTGATTCCTTGATTATTTTTCTTTCTCCCATTAATTTGTCTCCTCTCCATACTTCTATATTAAATACTTACGCCGGATTAACTTATAACTAACATAATTGGATTTTTATAAGAATTGTAAAATGAAAAAATGGAATTCAAAATAGCTTTTATAGATTCGCAAAATTCTTAATATTGAAATGAAAAAAGACACTTAATCTATAGCATCATTAAAAAGATTTTTCAACTATTTTTTATGTTTTTATGTTCATTATCTGTATCTGTGGAATTTGGTTGATTGCCAATACAGATAGTATTTATGATTTATATTTTTTATCTGTATCTGGAGAGGTAGCTATAATGCTAATACAGATAATATTGCTAATCCCATCCTTTACAGCCGTATTCTCTCATTGTTCTTTTCTTAATCGACGGAGGTTTCAGAAGAAACAATTCTTTTTATCTGTATCTGTGGAGTTTGGTTGATTGATAATACAGATAGTATTTATGATTTATGTTATTTTATCTGTATCTGGAGAGGTAGCTGTAATGCTAATACAGATAGTATTGCTAATTCCATGCTTTACAGCCGTATTCTCTCATTGTTCTTTTCTTAATCGACGGAGGTTTCAGAAGAAACTATTCTTTTTATCTGCATCCGAGGAGGTGGCTGTGACGCAAATACAGATGATATTCATATTCTGAATCTTTTTATCTGCACCTAAAAGTTAGATTGGACTAATAAACCAAATGAAGAGAACCCCAGGCACGAGGCCTGAGGTTCTCTCCAAATTTATGTGTAGTTTTAGCAACTGCCATATGTAATTCGATTTACACTTTTCAGTGCTATGCTCTAATTAGCTTATAATTAGAAATTATTCAGCCTTTGCAGACTTTAACAAATTTGTAATCAGCTAATATTATTCAGCTTTTGCAGCCTTCAAAGCATCTGTTAAAGCAGGTACAATCT
>JAILFK010000024.1 GCA_024697595.1 Lachnospiraceae bacterium
GTCATTTCTTATAGCACCGCCAATCAAGAGTCGCTATATTCTGTTTTAACCCAATCCGGCGGTGCTTTTACCCGATTTCGAGTCTAGGCACCGCCACTTCCCTAGTCTCACCCTTCCATAGCGAACTCGGTGGCAGTGCCAAAGAATGTCATTTCTTATAGCACCGCCAATCAAGAATTGCAGAGATTGATTTTGATCAATACAATAAATTTATGGAAACATTACTCTATCGAATACACCCAAAATAATGTATAATTATGTCTATGTCAGTTAGAGATCATATAAAATCAGGACAATTTAAAAACGCATATCTATTGTACGGTGATGAGGACTATCTCAAAGTACAATATCGAGATCAACTTGTTGATGCTCTCCTTGCAGGTGGAGACAAAATGAATCTATCTAAATTCGAAGGCAAAGACATCAATGTAGGCGAAGTAATAGATTTAGCAGAAACCATGCCTTTTTTTGCCGAACGAAGAGTTATTGTCATTCAAGATTCAGAATTTTTCAAGTCTTCAAATGATGAGTTCGCTGAATATCTTAAAAATATTCAAGAAACGACTTCTATTGTTTGCATTGAGCAAAAAGTTGATAAACGAAATAAAGCCTATAAAGCTATAAAAGAAATTGGTTTCGTGGAAGAAGAAGTTATGCCCAACGAACACATTTTACAGACATGGATTGTAGGGCAAGCTAAGCGTGAAGGAAAACAAATAACTCCTGACGCATGGGCTGAATTTTTAAATCGCACCGGCGACAATATGGATCACATGGATAGAGAGTTCAAAAAACTACTCTCCTATTGTTATGAATCCGACACTATTGAAAAAGAAGATGTCGAAGCAATCTGCACCAAGCAAGTTGAAACCAAAATATTTGACATGATAAATGCTATTGCATCCAAAAAATTAGATGTGGTTATGGACTTATACCAAGACATGCTATCAGCTAAGGAACCACCAATGCGTATATTATTTATGATTGTTCGCCAATTCAATCAAATATTTATAATGAAAGACATGGCTGCAAAAGGTTTGTCTAATAGAGAAATTGCTACTAAGATGAAAATGAACGATTATATCGTCAGAAAGAACTTTGCTGCCGCAAATGCATTTAACACAAATCAAATTCGTATTTTACTTGAAGAAGCCGCTGATTGCGAGTGGCGTGTAAAAACCGGACAATTGGATGAACGTCTGGCTGTAGAAATGTTGATGATTAAATACAGTAGATAAAGATTTATTCACCAACAATAGGATAATCTAAATGGATTCTTTGATAAATGTCTAAATAAATTGATAAAAATCATAATAAAAAACCATCAGTATGACGGTACTGATGGTTTTATTTGTTTTAAATATTATTTTTAAAATTAAGCAATAGAGTTTACAAGCTTTGTAAGACGAGAAACTTTTCTTGCAACTGTGTTCTTGTGGTATACACCCTTTGAACCAGCCATCTCGATCTTCTTTGTAGCCTCTGTAAGAGCTGTAGCTGCAGCATCCTTATCGTTTGCTGTTACAGCAGCTTCAACCTTCTTTACTAAAGTCTTAACTTCAGACTTGATAGCCTTATTTCTTGCTGTCTTTGTCTCTGTTACTAAAATTCTTTTCTTTGCAGATTTAATGTTAGCCAATCTGTCCACCTCCATATGTGAATGAAATATTTTTATGTTTTTTACATTTATCAATAGTGTTTAGATACACGTTTGAATCGGCAAGACACGGAAAGCCAATTTCAAACACACTAGAATATTTTATAGTAGGAATTAGAATATGTCAACACTAATTTTTACTTAATTAAAATCTCCCAAATTTAATACTATCTATCTCTTCCGCCTACATCGTACTCACACCTTAATTATGGATTCAATATGTTTTACACTTACACCCAATTTAAGGATTAAATTTATTTTACTCATACCCTAATTTAGGTTTCAGCATTTCTAACATCTCCTTCACACTTCTGTTATTAAGTGGCATTTTAGTTGTCTCCCAGGTGTAAATAAAATTGATTCCTTGAAAATATTTATTTAATTCATACATTCTTATTTTGTTAAATGCATTTGCTCTATACTCAATATCATCCATCATTCCAAAATGCTCCCAATATACCTCCGTTTTATCTTTAATATTTAACAACGTAAAATCAGGATGCACCACTTTTCCATTTGAAAATGTTAATGGCTTTTCATATAAATAAGGAATCTCAAGCATGTCCAAGCACTCTGCAATCAATGCTTCAGACTTCGATCTCACTCTCAACCCTTTTCTAGTGTAATAAGAATTTGAATTGTCTTTAAATTCCACTCCCTCATATTCTTGACTAATCCAATTGTAAATATATTCCTCCTCAGTGATGCAATGCGTATCAATCAATTCAAGTTTTGAAATGTGCATTCGCTCTTTTGCATTCTCATAAACATCATTTTTGGTTTTCAATTGAAAATCTAAAATATGTTTAATCCGTCTTTGAATATTCTTAACTAATTTCTCATCATACTCTATTTGGGCTAACTGTTGCGCCAGCTTTATGTTTTCTTTTTTTATGTACTTACCATTTCTCCCTGTAGTCTCAGTACTTATATAATACTGATATGTATTTCCATGAAGACATCCGCGTAATTTTGCACCATCTGGTACTTTTTTCTTTAAAATCTCAAGCTCTTTTTTTATCTTTTTTAGTTGTTCCTCAAGATTAAGTTTTTCTTCCAATAATTCTTTTTCATTTTTCATAGTTTTTTCTCCCTTCTTAATTTTAGAATCATCAAATTACTTTTAATCAATTCTTTGTTTTAACGGTGCTTTCACCTGATTCTAGTTAAAAGCACTGCTTTTCCCTAGTTTCATGGTTCCGTAGCGAACTCAAAAGCAGTGCAATATATGTCATTTCTCTTTTTGCACCGCTTTTCAAGCGTCACATGGTTCTGATTTAACCCTATAATACGGTGTTTTTACCTAATTTTAAGTCTATGCACTGCTTTTCCCTAGTCTCATGGTTCCGTAGCGAACTCAAAAGCAGTGCAATATTTGTCATTTCTCTTTTTGCACCGCTTTTCAAGCGTCACATGGTTCTGATTTAACCCTATAATACGGTGTTTTCACCTAATTTTAAGTCTATGCACCGCTTTTCCCTAGTCTCATGGTTCCGTAGCGAACTCAAAAGCAGTGCAATATATGTCATTTCTCTTTTTGCACCGCTTTTCATGCATCGCAAGCTTTGACTTTAACCTTCTCCATCAACAAATCTTTCAACTACAACCACACCATCATCTAAAGCCACCTTTATCTGCCCACAATCAATCGTGCAATAATGGGTTAAATCCAACTCATCCATCCGCTCAATTGTCTCAGGTGAAGGATGTCCATATCTATTGTTTTCACCTGCTGAAATAATAGAATACTCTGGGCGAATCACTTGCAAAAACTCCATACTATTAGACCCCTTTGAACCGTGGTGCCCCACCTTATACAAACTTAGTCGCTCCTTCACCAATAAATTCGATACATCTATGCCAGCTTTAGATTTATTTGATTTACTAAAATCCTGATTAAAACCTCTTCCTGAATTTGATTTACTAAAATCCTGATTAGAATCATCTTCGAAATTCAACACCCCCGATTCTATAATTGCCTTCTCCTGTTCAATCCCTATATCTCCTGTAAATAAGCCACTAAAATCTCCATATTTCATTAGAAGCACCATACAATTTTCGTTTACACCTTCAAATTCCAAAGTCTCACCAGGATAAATACACTCAAAAACCATATCACCTGCCACCACCTTATCACCACAAGAAATAAATCCATAAGATATC
Source organism: Lachnospiraceae bacterium (assembly GCA_024697595.1). Lineage (GTDB taxonomy): Bacteria > Bacillota > Clostridia > Lachnospirales > Lachnospiraceae > JAILFK01. The sequence continues at coordinate 3,821 of JAILFK010000024.1, forward strand.
TCATTCTCATCCATCAAATCCTGCAATTTACTTATATCCATACCTTTTGAAAACAAGATATGACGTATCTCATAGCCACTTTCTATCGCTTCAATCAATCCACTAATATGATCTTCATCTGTGTGTGACACAAACCAATAATCAATATGCTTAGCACCCTTAAATTGCAAAAAAGGCAAAATTCTATATTGCCCCACATTCTTTACCGAGGTAGATCCGCCATCAATGAAATATCTCAAACCATTATCATCTGCAATATAAATTGAATCCCCCTGACCACAGTCCAACATATCGATTTCAAAATGCGCTTGCCTCGGTCCAAACAAAATCAAAAACATTCCAACTAGTGGTAAGCAATTACGAAACCTAATTTTCTTATTCTCTAAAATCACAAAGGCCCAAAAATACAAGAGCAAATAATAAATAACAATTTTCCACAAACCCAAATCTCCCACAATTTGTCTCGCCCCTGGTAAATGTATTGACCAATCAGAAATAGCCTCATAACAATATAGAATAAAATGGCATACTTTCATTAAAAAACCAGAAAAAAATGAGCCTCCAAATAAGATCATTTCAAAAACTCCAACTAAGCCTCCCACTATTCCAATTCCCAATAAACATGGCATAAAAGGCAACAATAAAAAATTTAAAAATATGGAATAAATTGGCACTTCGTAATACAGTTTGCCCACAATCGGCATTGTTGAAAGAGAAATTCCCATGCAAAATACCAAGGAAGATATACATTTATATACTATTTTCATCTTCCATGTTTGCTCCTGCTTTCTTATGTTATTTTCTTCAAGTTTACGAATCCAAAATCTATCAAATAATTTTTTCATTCTTTGACCTATTGTCACCACACCGATTACCGCGCAAAAAGAAAATATAAATCCTGTATTTCGTACAACCATTGGATTTTCAACCACAATTATCAAAGCCGCTACTGCCAAAGCTGTCAGGGAATCATACGCTTCACCAATGATATTTGCCACGACATAAATTACATACATTATTATTGCCCTTTTTACAGGTAATCCCATTCCGACCATCTCTCCATATAACACTAAGAGTGTTATAGAAAATGTTCCTGATGTCACAAAACTAATTCCTCTTTTCCGCAAAAAATTATAAATTCCCATTGCTAATACTGAAATGTGTAGCCCTGAAACAGACAATAAATGCGCTATACCAGATGTTTGATAGATTTGTTTAACCTCTGGATCTAACAAGGATTTATCTCCTAGGGAAATCGTGGACATAACTCCTGCTTCCTCGCCCGGTAAATTTTCTACAAATATATTCCCTATTATCATCCTCAAAAAATATAATTTCTCGCATATATTTCCTCGAAATCTTCGCATAGCCCACTGAGATTCATAAGTATCTTGAATGTTACAATTTTCGAGTTTAGCAGCGATTCCTAGACTGTAATAATAATTTCTTTCATCGAAATTGCCCTCATTTCTGGCTTCACTAAATTCCTTTATACTGCCTGTCCCCACGCAAACTGTCCCAATCGGGTACGAATCCTCATCAAGACTCACAACAATATTTTTGCAGTAGATTTCCCCATTATTAAATTTTATTTTTTCCGCAGCTTCCCTCTGCTTATCTTTTGGATTTTGTTTTTCTGCAGCTTCCTTCTGCTTATCTTTTAGATTTTGTTTTTCCGCAGCTTCCTTCTGCTTTTCTTTTGGATTTTCTTTTGAATTAGATTTTATTTCTGTGAAATATTCTGATTGCAGGTATGCATCCTGCATATAATATAAGACTTTATTATTTTTGATTTCTTTTTTATAGATTTCTCCTTGGAAGGACACTTTAGCCCCATCAATAAAAGCATTTTGATAAATATTAAATTCCTTCATAGTAGAAAAGGACGAATATAAACCCACCATAAAGATTATAATATTTATCAAAAAAATAACCCGACATTCTCGTCGGGTTATCGCTTTTGTTTTCATATACCATATGAGAAAAATCAGATATAAAATCATTAATAAAATAATATATATCTTTGCTGATTCCCAATACAATACACTACAAATACCAAGAAGAAATACACATGCCATCTGGCACAATATTCTTCTCATCATAACTCCCCAACTCCCATTATTTAATTTCATTTCTCAATCAAATCGATTACTTACTTTAATTTCATTTCTCGATTAAATCAACTACTCACTTCAGTTTCATTTCTCAATCAAATCGATTACTTACTTTAATTTCATTTCTCGATTAAATCTACTACTCATTTCAATTTAATCTCACTATTTATTCTTCCACCACATCGTCTTTTTCAACTACAGGTGGTGCTTCAATGACCATTGATAAATCACGCTCATATGATTTATTTAAATCAAATCCCAATGCTTTAACCTGAGATTCTAATGTATTATTCGATGTCTCTACAGATATTTGCACCCTATTGATTGTATCAATTTCTGTAAGTGAATCAACAATAGAATATAACAATACATTACTACTCACATTAGAATTACCATTCAAGAAATTTGAATCAAATTTCAGGTAACATACACCATCATTCACACTGATACTTTTCAATTTTGTTTCATCAGGCATTGTTCCTATTAAATTCAGTTTCTTGGACACATCATTTTTCTCTGGTCCCTGTAATAAATGTTCAACAACCAATCGCTCTATTGATACATTAGTATTATAATAAACCTCAACATCCTGTTTAACTAAAGATTGCCCATCAGCACTGGCAAAATATAGCGATAATGTTGTTTTAGACAACTCTTCCGAATCCGCACTAAAATCCTCTATAAATGTATCCGCAGTCATTGTACCTACTAGTGCCCCATTTACATCTGTAAGGGGACTATCTGCCACATAAAAACTTATTCCATCCACATCCTCGAGCTGTAGTAATGTTTTTACAATTGCGGCTCTAATAAGCACTTCCTTATATCCGCCAATATCACCATAATCGCGATTAAAATATAACATTAAAGTAGTATTATCCAGCTCATAATCCAACAATTTGACGCTTGAAGGAATAGTTCTTTTTAATTCAACTGTAGAAGGATCTGAACTCAATTGATCCATCATTTCTTGAATTCTTTTATTAGTATCGTCAGATTTAAAATTATATCCAACATACCCTATATCATCACCTGATGCTGTTAAATAATAGATGTTAGTATCACTTTCTTTTTTCTCACTACAACCGCTAAAAAACGTGACAAAACATATTGCAATTAACATCATTGTAGCAATATATCTTTTACTATCATTTTTAATTATTTTTAAATCAAGATTTCTTTTCCGACACATATTATCTCTCAACATTTGAATATGGCGTCGTAAATTATTACCTATCATATCACTCCGCCTCCTCAATATAATTCAGTGGGATACGAACATCAAAAGTAGTACCCTCTCCTTCAACACTATGCACCTTGATATCTCCTCGATGCATTACAATAGAACTCTTGGTAATTGCCAATCCCAGTCCTGTTCCACCAATCTCTCTTGAATGGGATTTATCAACTCGATAAAATCTCTCAAAAATATGCTCTATACTATCCTGTGGCATACCTATTCCACAATCCTGAACCTTAATATAACAATACTGATGATCTGAATTAAGAGATACATGAACCCATCCTGTCTCCTTGTTATACTTAATACCATTTTCAATTAAATTTGTAATGGCAAGAGTCATCTTCACTTGATCCACTTCAGCCATAACTGGTCTAAAACTTTCGAAAACCAATTCAATCTGTTGTTTTTCAGCAATTGGTTTCAATCTCTTCATAATAAGTTCAATCAACTCATTCATATTGACTGAAGAAATATTTAGAGACTCTCTGGCTCCCTTGTCCATCTTTACAAGGCTTAACAAATCATTGATAATCTGGGTTTCTCTATCAATCTCAGCACCAATATCGGTCATAAATTCTTTATACAATTCATTAGGAACATCTTCCATTGAATTCAGTGAATCAGCCAATACCTTCATAGAGGTAAGTGGCGTCTTCAACTCATGGCTCACATTTGATACAAATTCTTGTCGTGACTCATCAACCACCTTCATTCGATTCAATAAACTATTCATTTGAGATGATAGTTCATCAACTTCAGAAAAATCATTTACTGCAATATCTGACTCCGAAACGCCATCCTCTATATCCTTTAAGGACTTTGTAAACTTACTAAACGGATTGGTAATTCTAGTTGAAAAATGTATTGTCAAAATACCAAGAATTGTTATCCAAACTAGACCAAAAACAATTTCAAAGTTTATAAAATAATCTAGATTTGCATTAACATAAGTCATATTTTTATTAATGATCAATGCACCAACTGTTAATTCTTCACCACTAAAAGTTGATTTTATGGGAATAGCTACAAAAAGATCTGAGTTTTCCTTATCATAAAAATCAGCATACTGCCCCTCCATAACTTGAATTATCTCAGGAGAAATAGCTGTTTTACCTTCATCTACTTTATATGTATCCTTGATAATGTTAAGAGAAGAATTCACTACCATAACTCTTCCACCATATGTATTGCCAATAGCTTGAAGTAATGTATTTATATTATCCTGACTCGGATCATTAAGGTAACCACTAGATATTATCTGAGCTCCCACCACCTCGCCGTGAGGCACAATATCTGACACATCACTCTCAATTTGCTTATATACATAAAACTTATTAAAAGCTACAGATAGAACTATAGCTGGCAATATTCCTACAAATATCACCAGCATAATTGTCTGCATTTTTAAACTTTTTAAAATATTTTTAAAGCGTCCGCTTCTTTTCATTTCAACCTCAACTAAAATTACATCTTACTGATAATAATATCCGACTCCCCATTTTGTATGAACATACTTTGGTTCGCTTGGATCTGGTTCAATCTTCTCACGAAGACGACGAACATGTACATCAACAGTTCTAGCATCTCCAGGATAGTCACTTCCCCAAATTGTCTCCAACAAATTATCTCTGCTATATACTTTGCCTGGATTTTTTATAAGCAAAAGTAACATCTCAAATTCAATAGATGTAAGATTATATTCCTTATCATTTATAAATAGACGACGGCTATCCGTATCCATTTTAATGTCACCATTTACAATAACACCTGCATTACCAGCATTTTCAGTATTGTAATTAGATGTACGTCTCATGATTGCCTTAATTCTCGCCTTCACCTCTAAGATGTTAAATGGTTTTGTAATATAATCATCAGCTCCGTACTCCAAACCAAGAATCTTGTCCATGTCATCACCCTTTGCTGTGAGCATGACGATAGGCATATTCGAAAACTCTCTGATTCTCTGACACACCTCAAATCCATCCATCTTTGGCAACATGACATCGAGTAAAATCATGTCGTAATTATTAGCAGTGGCTAAATCCAAAGCTTCCTGTCCATCATATGCACAGTCAACTTCCATGCCATCTTGCTCTAAACTAAATCTAATACCTTTTACAATTAACTTTTCGTCGTCAACAACCAAAACTCTTTTCGCCATTTTCTACCTCAAATAAAATAATTTCACATCATTTTACACAAATACTATTTTCTATTTTTCCGAAAGTACTCTCCCCAATTCCAGAAACTTCCTTTAATTGCTCCTTGCTAGTAAAATTTCCATGTTCTTTACGATATTGAATAATTGCTTTTGCCCGCGTCTCGCCAATACCGGTCAAACTTGTCAATTCCTCAACAGAATCCGTATTAATATTTACCAATCCACTATTTGATGTTCCTGTTCCCGTAGATGTTGATCCACCTAATGTTCCAGAACCTGTAGTGACCGCACCGTCCGATGCGCCAGATGTCGGTGTATCTGCGCCACTTCCAAGTGAACCATAAACCTGTATCAAATAATTTGCCTCATCCACAGTATATATATGGATTTTTTGACCATCAACCACTTCTGATGCAAGGTTCAAATTATCCTGATAAGCATTTTCTTTAAATCCACCAGACTTCTCAATCAATTGAAATAATCTAGTGCCCTCATTGCAATCATAAACGCCAGGTTTATTTACTGCACCAGATAATTGCACATAGCTAATTTTCCCCTGTGAAATGTTTTCACCAGTGGAATCTTGATTTTTTGAATCCTGTCCCTTGAAATCCTGTTCTTTCGAATCCTGTTCCTTCGAATTTTCCTCAGTCACAGCCTTTTCCTTATGTTGTAAATATGATTTGGATTTACAGCCGTTAAAAAGTAGCATAACCATAACAAAAACAAAACTCGTAAACAATATAATATTTATTTTTTTCATAATCCCATCCGCTAGAGATGAAAAAATATGATAAAAGATGCACCTTTATTTTATTCTATAGCGAAAATTATTACAAGAGTGTTTCAATTTTATTTCATAAATATGTTGCAATATTTTTCAAAACTAAAGTACCTTTTAGCTTTTAAATCTACATTTTAATATTTCAAAAAATTATTTAACAAATGTATCCAACACTTCTGTTAAAAGTTTATACATCTCATCGATATCGCTTTTTTCAATAACAAGTGGTGGTAACAATCTAACTACATCCTTACCAGCTGAAAGAATTACGAGACCATGCTCAAGCGCTGCAGCCACAACCTTGCCAGGTGCCACCTCCTCACTTAACACAAGTCCTTGCATAAATCCCATTCCACGATGGCTTGTAACAAAATCATATTTCTCTACAATCTTGTCCAGCACACTCTCGAAATATGGTGTAAGTTCTGCCACATGCTCAGGGATTTTTCTCTCTGTCATAATGTCCATTGTCTTATCAACTGCTGCACAAACAAGTGGATTACCACCATAAGTTGTTCCGTGATCACCAGGAACCAATGAGTTAGAAGCCACCTTGTCTGTCACAAGAAATGCTCCAACTGGAACACCTGCTCCCAAAGCCTTGGCAGATGTAAGAATATCTGGCTTCACACCATACTGCTGGAATGCGTACATTGAACCTGTTCTTCCCATTCCGCACTGAATCTCATCTAAAATCAAAAGCATATCGCGCTCATCACAAAGCTTTCTAACCGCCTTAATAAACTCAGGATCTGCTGGATAAAGTCCACCTTCGCCCTGAACTGTCTCCATAATAATCGCACAAGTCTTGTCACTGAGCTGCGCAATTACTGAATTGATGTCGTTAAACTGCGCAAAACGTACACCTTCCATCAATGGTAAAAATGGCTCACGATAATGCTCAGTTCCTGTTACAGAAAGTGATCCAACTGTACGTCCATGGAATGAATGCTCCATAGCAATAATTTCATGTCCTGCGTATCCATCACGATTGTAAGCATATCTCTTGGCAGTTTTGATTGCGCCCTCAATAGCCTCAGCTCCTGAGTTTGTGAAAAAAATTTTATCCATTCCAGAAGCCTTGCAAACCTTTTTACCTGCCTCAATCATTGGCACATGGTAATAGAGATTCGATGTATGAGTAATCTTATCAATCTGATTTTTCAATGCATCCTTGTACTCTTCATTGCCATATCCAAACGCCATCACACCGATTCCAGATGCAAAATCAAGATATTTCTTGCCATCTGTATCATAAATATTTACGCCCTCTCCCTTGTCAAATACAACTGGGAAACGGTTATATACATGAAATAAATTTTCTTCCGCTGTATCAATATATTCCTGCTTGTTCATAATATTACCTCTCTGATTTTTACCAAAAATCTCAAAAGATTTCTGTAAAAAATTTTATATAAAATGTATTATATCTCTTATAATTTTAATTAATCCAAGTAAAACTTCTCTGCATTGTCATCCAAAATTGCAGTACCAATTCCCTTATTGGTAAATATTTCAAGAAGTAGACAATGTGCAATTCTACCATCCAAAATATGGACACGAGAAACACCATTTTCCACAGCATCAATACAGTTGTTCAACTTAGGAATCATGCCGCCTCCAGCGATACCCTCCTCGATGAGTTCTCTCGCCTCTGTAGCAGTAAGTTCTGATATAAGTGATGACTTGTCCTCAAAATCACGGTACACTCCCTCGATATCTGTAAGGAATGCAAGTTTTTCAGCCTTTAGAGCCTTGGCAATTGCACATGCTGCATCATCGGCATTGATATTGTATGTATCAAAATTGTCATCATATCCAATAGGACAGATAATTGGCAAGAAATCGCCATCCAACAAATCATAGATAATCTTTGGATTAACTTCCTTTACATCACCAACAAATCCGATATCCTGTCCATTGGAATATTTCTTATCAACCTTTAAAAGTCCACCGTCTTTTCCACTGATGCCAACAGCGTGAACACCAAGTTCTGAAACCATCTGAACCAAAGACTTGTTTACACGATTTAAAACCATCTCTGCAATCTCCATTGTTGGCTCATCAGTTTTTCTAAGACCGTTGATAAACTCTGGCTCCATACCAGTTTTCTCAACCCACTTGCTGATTTCCTTACCGCCACCATGAACGATAATAGGCTTGAATCCTACCAACTTCAAAAGAGTTACATCCTGAATAACCTGCTTTTTAAGATTCTCGTCAACCATTGCAGATCCGCCGTATTTCACCACAATAATCTTGCGATTAAATCTCTGAATATATGGCAATGCCTCAATTAGCACTTCCGCTTTCTTTAAAACTTCATTCATCGAATCCTTGTCTAAAACTGTCTGTTGTTTCATGATTTCCTTCTTTCCAATAATTGTTATTTCTACATTTCTATTTTATAAACGCCATTTTAGTTTCAAATTTTAAAAACAATAATCTGCTTAAATTTCTTATCTCTCAATCGTTATTTTCTCAAGAGCGATAGTCCGCGTTAATTTTTACATAATCATAAGTGAGGTCACATCCCCAAGCTGTTGCCTCTGCGTCGCCCTGCTTCATATCACAGATTGCTGTCACATGATCAGTTGTCAAAATATCTGTGGCCTCGTCTTCACTATAGCCTGTTGATACACCATTTTCAATAATTTTGATCTTACCCTTGGCACTCTCAAAATACAAATCAACCACCTCAGGATCAAAATCCACACCTGCATATCCAAGTGCACAAAGGATTCTTCCCCAGTTGGCATCGTGCCCATAAATTGCAGCCTTGGTAAGGCTTGATGTGATTACGGATTTTGCAAGAGTAACCGCTTCCGCTTTAGTATTGGCATTTACCACCTTTACCTCAAAGAGAGCTGTACATCCCTCGCCGTCACCTGCCATCATCATGGCAATCTTTTTATTCACCTCAAAAAGAGCTTCCACAAACTTATTGTAATCATCATTTTTTGATGTGATCTTCTCATTTCCAGCCATACCATTTGCCATTGTAATATATGTGTCATTGGTTGAAGTATCGCCGTCAACTGAAATCATATTGTATGTATCATCCACTACAGAGCTAACTGCCTCCTGAAGTAATTCATGTGAAATATTTACATCAGTTGTGGCAAATGCAAGCATGGTGCACATATTTGGATGAATCATACCGCTACCCTTGCTCATTGCACCAATTGTCACAGTCTTGCCACCAATCTCCACCTGCACTGCAGCTTCCTTGTGATGTGTATCTGTTGTCATAATAGCCTTGGCTGCAGCTGTTGCCGCCTCTCTTGAATCTGATAAATTTGGAGCCATGGCATCAATACCATTTTCCAACTTCTCTATAGGAAGCTGAAAACCGATAACTCCTGTGGATGCTACCAAAACAGCGTCCTCATCAATATTTAAAACAACAGCAGCTTTCTTGGCAGTCTGCTTGCAGTAACCCATACCTTCCTCGCCAGTACAAGCATTGGCAATTCCTGCATTTATAACAACCGCCTGCACATAATCGCTGTTGTATACCTTGTCTCTATCCCATTTTACAGGAGCGGCCTTCACTACATTTTGGGTAAATGTTCCTCCTGCCACACAAGGTGACTCACTGTAAATCATTGCCATGTCATCACGGCCTGTATATTTAATTCCAGCAGCTGTATTTGCAGCCTTAAATCCCTTGGCTGCAGTAACTCCACCATCTATAAAATTCATATTTATTCCTCCAACTCACATATGTGAATAATTAAAATCAACTTATATATGTTTCAAATATTTTTATGTAAAATATTGTCATATGTTTATGGGAACATTGGAACCAACTCAAGTCCCTCTGTCTCTTTTAAGCCAAAGAGAAGATTCATGTTCTGAACCGCCTGTCCAGCAGCTCCCTTTACAAGATTATCTAAAGCACCCATCATAATTACGCGGTGTGTTCTTGGATCAACCTTGATTGCAATATCTACAAAATTTGAACCCTCTACCCACTTGGTTTCAGGTGTCATTCCTGGCTCTAATACTCTGACAAAATACTCGTCGTCATAAGCCTTGTGATATACCTCATAAAGCATCTCCTCTGTAGGATAATCCATATGACCGTCTGGATATTCAACCTTGTTCAATGTGGCATAAGCTGTTGCCAAAATACCTCTGTTCATAGGAGCAAGATGTGGTGTAAATGAAATCATAACCTCATCTCCATAAGCATATCCCAACTGCTCCTCGATTTCTGGAGTGTGTCTGTGTGTGGCAACTCCATAAGCCTTCATACTCTCATTTACCTCACAGTATAAATTAGGAACCTTGGCTCCTCTTCCTGCACCTGATGTACCAGACTTTGCATCGACAATCAATGTATTTGGATCAATCATCTTTTCTCTGACAAGTGGAATTGTTGTCAAAATAGAACATGTTGTATAACATCCTGGGTTTGCAACAAGTCGTACATTTTCATTGGTCTTATCTCTATTTAATTCGCACAATCCATAAACGGCCTCAGAAATAAACTGTGGACTTTTATGCTCAATGCCATACCATTTCTCATAAGTAGCCACATCCTTGATTCGATAATCTGCGCTCAAATCAATAACCTTGACCTGGCTCAAAATCTCTTCTGAGAGAACTGATGCAAGATATCCCTGTGGAGTTGCTGTAAATATAACATCCACCTGTTTTGCAAGTTCATCTAAATTGTCATCAAGACATTTATCATCAACCAACTCGAAGAAATTACGATATACATTGGCATATTTCTCATCTATATAACTTCTTGACCCATACCATACAATCTGAGCCTCACTATGTTGTAAAAGTAATCTAACTAACTCTCCTCCTGCATATCCTGTTGCGCCAATTATTCCTACTTTTATCATGTGCTAATCCTCTTTTCTATACTTTTTCATTCACTACAAAATAATAATACAATATCTCCCAGTTGTAAAGCATAAATATTTATGAAGTCACAGGAATTTGTGAATATTTATACATTTATGCAAAAATGAGCCACGAAAAATCGTGGCTCATTGTAATAATTATTCTATTTTGGTAAATATCCGATGTTTTTTAAAAATTTTTCAGCGTTATCTCTATATTTGCTCTTGCCCATTATTAGAATACAGGTATTGCCTTTTTGACAAGCTTCATATACAAATCCATCTGCAGCCATCTGGTAATAAACCAGGTTCATATCCATATTGCTATTTTCAGATCCCGAACCATAAGTTCTAAACTGCCTTACATTTGTGCTGTAAAAACTTTGTGCAGCAGATTCGCTTTCCAACTCAAATCGTTGAATCTGAATTGATTTATCCTCGTTGTGCGCCACGGCAAAATCAGTCACCGTCGGGTCCTCAGTATAATCATCCTCACAATGCCACACTGCATATCCATAACTATGAGCTCGTTTTTCAAACTTCTCCAAAGTCACCGCCTTGTCTGAAGAGCAGGCTGTAAATACAAAAACAAGTATTAAACTAAAAACTAATAATAAACTCTTATATTTCTTCCCCATTAAAATTTCTCCTTTATCACACCACTTCTATATGCTAGAAGTAATCCCTGAAGATCATCAACCATGCCCTGCAATTCTTTTCCTGTGTCTGTATCAGAAACCATTTTTCTCTTCAAAACCTTTTGCACAAGAATTCTATCTGAGTGAATATCCATTCCCTGCTCAACAGCTTCCTCCACAGATGTAAATGGTTCATGAGCTGCAAGTACCAATCCATAGGAATTATATATCAATGTATATCCTGCAATTCCTGTCTTGGGCTGATATGCTTTGGATAATCCGCCATCAATAATAAGCAATTTGCCATCACATTTTACAGGAGACTCTCCTGATTTTGCCTCCACCGGAATGTGACCATTGATAATGTGTGACTCCTGATTTGGCTTTATTGTCTTGCCGTCTTCTGACATTTCACCAAGACCAAATTCTACCAAAATCTTGTCCACGATAGCCTCATCATCAAGCATACTGTAGTAAGGATTCTTTGGCTCAACATGCGTTTTTTTCTCAGAGACAAAATATCTCTCAAAAGTAGCCATCTTGTCTTTTCCAAATACTGGAGAAGATGGATTTTCCCACAACCACCAAAGTATATCACGACCTCTATCGCGCTCTTTTTGATTCTCTGAATAAAATGCCTGGCGGGCAAAGGTATCCAACACATCAAATAATTTCTTGCCCTTGTAGACTGTTCCATCTAATTCTACCGGCATGAAATCGCCATCCTTTGTCAATGGCACACAGCCATGATACAAGAGATTTCCATTATAAACTTTGTATAACGCACCATGTGAATATAAGAAATTCATATGCTGCTGTAACTTCTCACAATTTGTAAATGAGTAAACCAGCTGCTCTATAACCTCTGTCTCTGCATCAGTTAAATCATAGGCAGATTTGTTTGAGGAAATAGTTGGGAAATATGTATCATTTAATTTATATTTCTTGCCATATACCTCAACAGTACCATTTTCCAGATCCATTTTATCTAGAAGCAATCTGTCTTCCATATGATACTCAGGATGATTTAATATGAGCTGCCCCTCAACCTTGAACTGTAAAATGGTTATAGCCTTGTGCATCTTTTGCTCCAGCTCATCATCTAGATGAAGATGTCCGGAATGATCTATCCCTGATTCTGATGCACAACTTGAAGTTCCAGATAATTCAAAACAAGCACAAGGATCATCATGATAATATTCCATGGCAAGCTTGGCCAACGGAAGTAAGTTGATTCCATATCCTTCCTCCAAAGTATGTAAATTACAATACTTTGCAGCGATACGAATTGCATTACATATACAAGCTTCATTTCCAGCAGCTGCGCCCATCCAAAGCAAATCATGATTTCCCCACTGAATATCAACCGAGTGATGTCTCATAAGCGCATCTATTATAAGATGTGGACTCGGTCCTCTATCATAAATATCTCCAACCACATGTAGATGATCAACTGTAAGACGACGAATCAAATTCGCCACTGCCACAATCAATTCTTTTGCTCTACCTGTTGAAATGGCAGAATTGATAATCTCATTGTAATAAGCTTCCTGATCCGCCACATCAATTCTACCTGTAAGAAGTTCTTCCATCACATAAGCAAAGTCCGGATCCATAGATTTTCTAACCTTGGATCTTGTATACTTTGAAGCTGCATTTTTACACACTCTAATTAATCTATGGATAGTAATCTTGTACCACTCACCTAAATCACCTTCATAAGAACCTTCTTTAAACTTCTTGGTAACTTGATCCAACTTCTCCTTTGGATAATAAATTAATGCGGCCAACTCCTTCTTCTCATTGGTCATTAATTCTGTTCCAAATTCATCATCAATTTTTCTTCTGATTGCACCAGAAGCATTTCTCAAAATATGTTGAAACTGAGGATACTCCCCATGAACATCTGTTATAAAATGTTCTGTACCCTTTGGCAAATTCAAAATAGCTTTCAAATTAATAATTTCTGTTGCTGCCGCTGTAACATTTGGATATTGCTTTGCAAGCACCCCATAGTAACGACTAAGTTGATTGTCCTTCATTTTTTCACTCATTATTTTTAACCCTCATTTTTTTATTTTCCCTATTATATAAACACTTTAATATAAATAAGGGTAAGGGTAGCATTTCATCTACCAATACCCTATTACTTTAACCTTTTTTACTTTCCTCTATAATTCTTTCCTTCAAATCAAGGCACTTATCTTTCATTCTACGATTGACAGAATTTGATGTAACCAATCTGCTGACAAGTTTAGCTGCCACATCATATTTTTTATAGTGCATTGCCATATTTGCAATCAAATAATCAACAGTGTTGGCATCCATTCCAGCATATGGTGGCGTCTCAGTCTGTGTAGCTTGGACAAAACCGTCAAATGCCTGCTTGTAAAAGCCTTCGTACTCAGTCTCAACAGCCTCTTTTTTCTTTTTGAAAAATGGTGTGTTATCCGGCATAGACTCCATCTGTGCACGTCTAAGCCAAGCAATATTTAAACAGATATAAGCTTTCTCTGATAGCTTTGCATGTTTTGCCATAGCAGAAACCAAAGCTAACTTATATTTATCAACTGAATAATCATAAGTATATGTCTCCATATCTGGCTCATCTAAAGGCTTAAAATTATCGCAAATGGCCTCTTTTATCCACTTTCTCTGAGATGATGACACATGCTCAAAATCCTGATTCATAGCAGCATAACCACAGTTTGGACATGCTGAAACTCCATACTTTAATGTATCAATATACTTATATTTTGGACGAAGATCCGCATCTGGCTCAAGTCTTTTGACCTTTGTTGACTTCACAGATCTAATCTTGAATTCCTTGTAACATACAGGGCATTCAATCTTTCTATCCATAAGGAAATCCTTTTCCTCTGGAATATCCTCTTCCTTCTTTACAACCTTCTGTTCAGGTCGAGTCTTTTTTTCTTTCCCATCATCTAGTATATTAAATTCTTCGTCTCCACCGAGACCAAACTTCTCAAGTCCTGATAATAAACTCATAATCGTACTCCTACTCTAAATTTTAATTATTTTTAGGCAATTTAAACGAACTCTTCAAAGATACAATTCTGTTAAATACTAAATTATCATCTGTGGAATCCTTGGCATCTACACAGAAGAATCCTTGTCTCACAAATTGGAAACTGTCGTAAGCCTTGGCTCCTTTTACCGAAGGCTCCACATAAGCAACTCGCTCTACTAAGGAATCAGGATTTACATTGACGCTACCGTCTTCATTATACACCCCTTTTTCCTCGTCTACTAGATTTTCGTACAATCTAACAGTTGCCTGTACTGCAGTGTCACAGTTCACCCAATGAATTGTCCCCTTTACCTTACGTCCATCCGGGCTATCTCCGCCCTTGGTCTCTGGGTCATAAGTACAATGAATTTCAACCACATTGCCCTCATCATCCTTAATAAATGAATTGCATGTAACAAAATATGCATTCATAAGACGAACTTCATTTCCTGGGAACATTCTAAAGTACTTGCGAGGTGGTTCCTCCATAAAGTCATCTCTGTCGATATATATCTCTCTTGAAAATGGAATCTCTCTACTTCCAAGTTCCTCATTTTCCATATTATTTGGAGCTGTTAAATATTCAACCTGACCCTCAGGATAATTATCAATAACCACCTTGATTGGATCAAGAACTGCCATGACACGACTCTTCTTTTTCTTTAAATCCTCACGGATACAATACTCAAGCATTGCATAATCAGAAGATGAATTAGCCTTGGAAATACCACTGAGTTCCACAAAATTTCTAATAGCCTCAGGTGTATATCCTCTTCTTCGAAGTCCTGCAATTGACACAAGTCTTGGGTCATCCCAACCATCTACAATTCCATCTTCCACAAGTTTCTTGATATATCTCTTTCCTGTAACCACGTTTGTTAAATACATCTTGGCAAACTCAATCTGACGTGGCTTTTTGTCAAACATATCAACATTATTTACAACCCAATCATAGACTGGTCTATGATCTTCAAACTCCAATGTACAGATTGAATGAGTCACTCCTTCAATTGCATCCTCAATTGGATGAGCAAAGTCATACATTGGATAGATGCACCATTTATCACCAGTTCTATGGTGTGTCATATGTGCCACACGGTAAATGATAGGATCTCTCATATTTATATTAGGTGAAGACATGTCAATCTTGGCACGAAGAACAACTGATCCGTCCTCGTATTTACCATTTTTCATATCCTCAAAAATCGCTAAGCTTTCTTCTATAGGACGATTTCTGTTTGGATCTTCCTTTCCCGGCTCTGTCAAAGTACCTCTGTACTCTCTCATCTGCTCAGCATTTAAATCTGACACATAAGCCTTGCCCGCCTTGATCAAATTAACAGCAGCCTGATACATCTGATCAAAATAATCTGATGCAAAATATAAATGATCCTTCCAATCAGCTCCAAGCCAAGCGATATCCGCCTTGATAGAATCAACAAATTCCACCTTCTCCTTGGTTGGATTGGTGTCATCAAATCTCATATGAAACTCTCCGCCATACTCCTGAGCCAATCCATAATTTAAGATGATTGACTTAGCATGACCTATATGAAGATAACCATTTGGCTCTGGTGGGAAACGTGTAACAACTGTGTCGTAGACTCCCTCAGCCAAATCCTTATCGATCTCTCTCTCGATAAAATTCTTGGAAACAACCTCTTTCTTTTCCTCTTCCATCAATTAAACCTCTATTCTTTAAGTTTATATTATTATCCTTATTTCACATGCTTATGTGTAAATAAGTGATCCTGGCAATACTCATAATTGCCATTACATTTTGAGCAAAATCTAAATTCTAATTCAGGATTAGTAAGCTCCGTGCGCCCGCAAATTGCACACTTATGCCTTGAAATCTGCCCATCGGCATTTTTATATCCTGCGTTTTCTCTGGCATTGTTTACCTTGCGCTTAAACTCGCGTCTCCTGTGTATATCTCTTGGATCCACCCGCTTATAATTTCTTGTACTCAAGAAGAAAATAAGGAAGTTAAGCACTGATGCAATGATTGCAACCCTTGCGCCCCATCCTGAGACAATCACATTGTATCCAATGATAACAGCATAAATTAACGCCATCCATTTCATCTTAACTGGAATGATGAAATACAACAAAATCTCCATGTCTGGGAAGCATGTAGCAAAGGCCAAAAAGATTGATAAGTTGATATATTTCATTGAAAAATAATTACCAACTCCAATAATTGCACCTGAACCAGCTGATGCTGCCGCAATTCCATACAACACAAAGGCACCAATCACCGTAAAAATCATACCCAAGAAAATGTATGCATTAAATCTAAATGTACCCCAGGTATTTTCCAAAGCATTACCTAACTGATAATAAAGCAGCAACATAATTGCAAAGAACAATAAATTGCTGGTCTCCGGAATCATAATCCAAGTGAAAATTCTCCATATTTGAAAATGATGAATTATATAATATGGCTCCAATGTCATAAATGACAAAAAGTTAATATTTGTAATTCTAGACCCTAAAACCAATAAAAATCCGATCACATATAATCCAATAAGCCAATTCATCAGATGATCGATTGAATATTTTCCAAATTTTCTCTCTAATTTATTTAGCATTTTACCTATTCTCCGTCCTTTTTCCTGTGAAATGTTAATATTTTACTCCGCAAGCTTTTTCATAATTTCCCATTTAAAAGCATAAAACGCTACCATTGATTATAAGGTTGAAATAAGCCCTTTGTCAATTAGGAATACATTTTTATCGAATGATTAAATTATGAAATACAAATCGTTAAAAATGTATTTATTTATTTTCTTATTAAAATTGTTTTTTCATTATCTGTGATTTATAATAGCAATGTTCGCATTTAGATAAGAAGATTATTTATTATAAGAAGGTATGCAAAATAATTGCACGCCTATAGGAGTTTTTTAAATGAGTAATTTATATAAGTTAGGAATTGATATTGGATCTACAACTGTAAAGGTTGCAGTTCTCGATGAAAATGACAATCTAGTATTTTCTGATTACGAGCGTCACTTCGCAAATATTCGCGAGACTCTTCACAGTCTAATTGAAAAAGCCCATGCTATCACAGGCAATATTGAGGTTGCTCCAATGATTACAGGTTCAGGCGGTTTAACACTTGCCAAGCATCTTGGAGTTGAGTTTAACCAGGAGGTAGTTGCTGTTGCAACAGCTTTGACTCATTATGCCCCTCAGACAGACGTGGCAATAGAGCTAGGTGGCGAGGATGCCAAAATTATATATTTTGAAAATGGTAATGTGGAACAGCGAATGAATGGTATCTGTGCCGGTGGTACTGGTTCATTTATCGACCAGATGGCTTCTCTTATTCAGACAGATGCCAGCGGATTAAATGAATATGCCAAGGGACATCAGCAGTTATATCCTATCGCTGCTCGTTGTGGTGTATTTGCCAAGACAGATATTCAGCCACTTATCAATGAAGGTGCTACAAGAGAAGATTTGTCTGCATCAATATTCCAGGCAGTTGTAAACCAGACTATCTCTGGACTTGCCTGTGGTAAACCAATCAGAGGTCATGTAGCTTTCCTTGGTGGTCCACTTCACTTTTTGGATCAGCTTCGCGAGAGATTTATTGATACATTAAAACTTGATGAGGAGCACACTATCATTCCAGATAACTCACATCTGTTTGCTGCTATTGGTTCGGCCTTAAATCACAATCCTGAATCAACAACAGATATGGACACTTTGCTCTCTCAATTATCACAAGAGATTCATATGGAATTTGAGGTAGCAAGACTTGATCCTCTTTTTGCAAATGATGAAGAATATAAAGAATTTACTGAGCGTCACAATAACAACCATGTACAGACTGCCGATTTAGCTAACTATCACGGCAATGCCTTCCTTGGAATTGATGCCGGTTCTACCACAACAAAGTTGGCTTTGGTATCAGAGGATGGAGATCTGCTCTACTCCTTCTACTCAAGCAACAATGGTAGCCCGCTTGTGACAGCTATTAAGTCTATAAAAGAAATCTATAGCCTTATGCCAGAGGATTGTCATATCGTTCACTCTTGCTCAACAGGTTATGGAGAAGCATTTTTAAAGTCAGCTCTTATGCTTGACGAAGGTGAGGTTGAGACCGTGGCTCACTACTACGCTGCTGCTCACTTCAATCCAGATGTAGACTGTATCCTAGACATCGGTGGTCAGGATATGAAATGTATAAAAATCAAAGATCAAACCGTTGATTCTGTTCAGCTCAACGAAGCATGTTCATCAGGATGCGGTTCATTTATAGAAACATTTGCCAAGTCCCTAAACTTCTCTGTTCAGGACTTTGCCAAGGAAGCTTTGTTCGCAGAGCATCCAATCGACCTTGGAACTAGATGTACAGTATTTATGAACTCCAAGGTAAAGCAGGCTCAAAAGGAAGGCGCTTCCGTTGCAGATATCTCTGCCGGTCTTGCTTACTCTGTTATCAAAAATGCTTTGTACAAGGTTATCAAGCTTTCTGATGCAGCAGACTTGGGACAAAACATCGTAGTTCAGGGTGGAACTTTCTACAATGACGCCGTGCTTCGCTCACTAGAGACAATCGCTGGTGTTAAAGTTACCCGTCCTGACATTGCAGGTATTATGGGAGCCTTTGGTGCGGCCTTAATTGCAAAAGAGAGATACGAGGATGAGCCACGTACTTCAATGCTTACCATTTCACAGATTGAGGATCTAACATTTGACACAAACCTAGACAGATGTCCTCACTGTAACAACCATTGCTTACTTACAATAAATCAGTTCAGCGATGGCAGATCATTTATCACAGGAAACAGATGTGAAAGAGGTCTTGGTCTTGAGAAAAACAAGGACAATATCCCAAACCTCTATGACTATAAATACAAGAGATTGTTCCAGTACAAACCACTTTCTGTAAAGGAAGCAAAGCGCGGAACTGTAGGTCTTCCTCGCGTGTTAAATATGTATGAGAACTATCCTTACTGGGCAACATTTTTCAAGGAATTGGGCTTTGCCACAATCTTAAGCCCTCGCTCTTCAAGAGCAATCTATGAATTGGGTATCGACTCTATCCCTTCTGAGTCAGAGTGCTACCCTGCCAAGCTTGCCCACGGACATGTACAGTGACTTATCAACAAGGGAATGAGCGATTTCATCTGGTATCCATGTATACCTTATGAGCGCGAAGAGTTCGCTGATTCAGACAACCACTACAACTGTCCTATCGTAACAAGTTATGCGGAAAATATTAAAAATAATGTGGAAGATATAACAAGCGGTAAGGTTCGTTTCCTAAATCCATTTATGGCATTTACATCAGAGGAAATTCTTACTGATCAGCTTGTAAAAGTATTTAACGAAGAATTCCCTGACATCACAGCTGCTGAGGTTAAAAATGCTGCTCATGCAGCTTGGGTTGAACAGGGTAACTACAGAGCTGATATGGCTAAAAAGGGTGAGGAGACAATTAAGTATCTTGAGGAGACAGGTCGCCGCGGTATCGTTCTTTGCGGTCGTCCATACCATGTGGATCCAGAGATTAACCACGGTATTCCTGATATGATTAACTCTTATGGCATGGCAGTTCTCACAGAGGACAGCATCTCTCACCTCGGTAAGTTGGAGCGTCCACTTATCGTACTTGACCAGTGGATGTACCACACTCGTATGTACGCTGCTGCAAACTACGTAAAAACTCGTGAAGATTTAGATATCATCCAGCTCAACTCCTTCGGTTGTGGTGTGGATGCTGTAACAACAGATTGCGTATCAGACATTTTGACACAGTCTAGCAAGATTTACACTTGCCTAAAAATTGATGAGGTTAACAACCTTGGTGCTGCTAGAATCAGACTTCGTTCACTTCTTGCAGCTATCCGTGTAAGAGACAAGAGAAAGACTGTAAGAGAGGTTAAACCTTCTAACTTCGAGCGTATTGAATTTACTGCTGAGATGAAGGAAAACTACACTATCCTATGTCCTCAGATGTCACCAGTACATTTCGAGTTATTACAGCCTGCTTTCCAATCTGCTGGTTACAATATGGTTATCCCTGATATCCCTACTCGTGACTGTGTGGACTATGGACTTAAGTTTGTAAATAATGATGCTTGTTATCCATCACTTATCGTAGTCGGTCAGCTTATGGCTGCCATCGAATCTGGTAAGTATGATATGACAAAAACTGCCGTTTTAATTTCACAGACCGGTGGTGGATGTAGAGCTTCAAACTATATTGGATTCTACAGACGTGCCCTTCGCAAGGCCGGATATGAAAATGTACCAGTTATATCTCTATCAGCTCAGGGATTGGAGAAGAACTCAGGATTTAAAATCACTCCTCTTCTACTTCAGCATGCCCTTTATGCTTTGATCTTTGGAGATATATTTATGAGATGCGTATACAGAGTACGCCCTTACGAGGCAGTACCTGGCTCAACTGATGAGTTACATGACAAATGGCGCAAAAAGGTTATTGAGTTTGTATCTCAAGAAGGGGTATTATCACATAGAAAATACAAAAAGATGTGTCGTGAAATCATCCATGATTTTGATACTCTTCCAATACTTGATATCAAAAAACCTCGCGTAGGTATTGTTGGAGAGATTTTGGTTAAGTTCTTGCCAGCGGCTAATAACCACCTTGCAGAACTTCTAGAAGCTGAAGGAGCTGAGGCGGTTGTACCTGATTTGACAGACTTCCTACTCTACTCATTCAATACAGCCAACTTCAAGCAGGAAAACCTTGGTTCATCAAAACTTTCTAGATTTGTATGTAACTTTGTAATTGGTTTCTTTGAGTGGCTTAGAAAAGCTGCGAGAAAAGCATTTAATGAAAGCGAGCGATTCACTGCTCCTGCTTATATCACTGATACTGCAGAGCGAGCTAAGGATATCGTATCTCTTGGAAATATGACTGGTGAGGGATGGTTCCTAACCGGAGAAGTATTAGAGCTTATCCATGATGACTGTCCAAACGTGGTATGTATTCAGCCATTTGGTTGCTTGCCAAACCACATCGTTGGAAAGGGTGTAATCAAGCAAATTCGTGCTCTTCATCCAGAAGCAAACGTCGTTGCAATCGACTACGATCCAGGTGCTTCAGAAGTTAATCAGTTGAATCGTATCAAGCTTATGCTCTCTACTGCTAATAAGAATCTACAAAAGCAGGAAGAGGATGCTGAAGCGGTGTAACTAATAAAAGGCGGTGCCTTGACCCGTAATTGGGTTAAAGCACCGCTTTTTTGCTTTAAACTTAATCTCCGCAGCTCTTGAGCGGCGGTGCTAGAAGAATTGTCATTCTCTGGCACTGCCACCACGTTCGCTTTCGAGAGGTGAGACTAAAGAAGTGGCAGTGCCTTGACCCCTTATTGGGTGAAAGCACCGCCTTTTTGATTTAAACTTAAACTCCGCAACTCTTGAGCGGCGGTGCTATAAGAATTGTCATTCTCTGGCACTGCCACCATGTTCGCTTTCGACAGGTGTGACTAGACAAGTGGCGGTGCCTTGACCCGGAATTGGGTTAAAGCACCGCCATTTTTGGTTAAATCTAAACTCCGCAACTCTTGAGCGGCGGTGCTAGAAGAAATGTCATTCTCTGACACTGCCACCACGTTCGCTTTCGGAAGGTGAGACTAAACAGGTGGCGGTGCCTTGACCCCTTATTGGGTGAAAGCACCGCCATTTTTGGTTAAATCTGAACTCCACAACCCTTAAGCGGCGGTGCTATAAGAAATGACATTCCCTGGCACTGCCACCGCGTTCGCTTTCGAGGGGTGATACTAGAGAAGTGGCGGTGCCTTGACCCGTAATTAGGTTAAAGAACCGCCATTTTGCTTTAAAACTGAACTCCGTAACCCTTGAGTGGCGGTGCTATAAGAAATGTCATTTCCTAGCACTGCCACCGCGTTCGTTTTCAGAAGGTGAGACTAAACAGGTGGCGGTGCCTTGACCCCTTATTGGGTGAATGCACCGCTTTTTTGGGTTAAAACTGAACTCTCCAACTCTTGATTGGCGGTGCTATAAGTAAATTGACATACTTTGCACTGCTTTTTAAATTCGCTACGGAACCATAAAACTAGAAAAAAGCAGTGCTTTTACCCAATATCTGGTGAAAGCACCGCCTTTTTGCTTTAAACTTAATCTCCGCAGCTCTTGAGCGGCGGTGCTATAAGAATTGTCATTCCCTAACAACTACAATCCAAAGTATGCATCAACTCCATTGGCAATTCCTATCACCATTTTACTTTGATAATCTGGATCTTGCATATTGGTATCATCAGTTGCATTGGTCATATATCCCATTTCAATAATCGTAACTGGCATTTGACACCAATTGATTCCTGTCATTGTATCCGTTGTTGTAACGCCCTGATTCTTCATCCCTGTGGCAGCACAATATTGATCAATAATATCTCTTGATAAGTCATAGGATTCATTTGCTATGTTCGAACAATATGGATTACTAGAAGACGGTGCCATTGTAAGCGCACCACTCACACCTGTATTATCACTTCCGTTGGCATGAATACGAATTGTGATATCTGCCCCTGCACTATTAGCCACCTCAGCTCTCTCCTTATTGGAAATATTTACGTCATGAGAGGTTCTTGTCATAACCACCTCATATCCTCTTGCTTCCAATTCTTCCTGAAGTTTCAATGCAATATCTAGATTTAATTCATACTCAGACACGCCTGTGGTTCTGCCACTTGTACCACCAGTAACTCTCGCCTTCATTGAAGATGATCCAGGGCCATTAGGTTCCTTGGTACTATCACCATAGCGCTGATGTCCTGCATCAATACAAACAATTTTTCCTGTGGATGTAGGCTCTTCAGTTGTGGTATATTGCTTACTGACATATCCAGTTTTGCCATCAAACTCAACCTTCAACCATCCTTCCTCCTCTCCCACAACACGAAGTTCTTCTCTTTTACTGATAGTAGAAATGATCTCTCCTTCAGCATCTGGGGACTCTCTAAATTTTATTCCATCTGTAGTCCAAACTGTATATTCTGCAAAAGCATCTTGTTGTGCTAGCTTTTCATTTTCTTCCATTGCCTTTTGGGCATTATCCTCATTTACCAATTTCTTATAATCCACAGCATTTTTGTTATATATAAGAAAAATAAACAATCCAATAACAGCCACTAGCGCCACTGCCACTATGCATAATAATATTTTCAAATTTTTATTCAATTTCATAACGCTATTCCTATACTTTTATTTTACAAGCCCCGCAATATAAGCCTTTGCATTTTCCACATCCTTGTCATCTGGATGTCCCTTGGCAGCTCCGCCAAACCATCCAAATGGACCAAATGTATTGAATCCCTTACATCCAAATGATCCAATGTATTTTTCCTGTTTATCAGCCCCAACTGTCTTTAAAGCCTTGGCCTCAAAGTTGGCATAATGAACTGTGTATGTAAGGACAATAAACAATTTCTGATTCTCACCCAATGTAAAATCACTAAAGAAATCCAAAATTGCCTTGTGCATACTGGCACCATAAACACCAGACGCCATTCCAATTAAATCATACCCACTTAAATCAGCTTCCTTGGCCTCGGCCACTGTGTAGATATCTACATTTGGATTTTCACCCATTGCCTCAACTATCTTTTGAGTGTTTTTGTGGTGAACTGATTGATATACAATTGCTGCTTTCATTTATACTTCCTCCTGAATTCCTATTATTTTATTAATACTATTTCTGAAATAATTATTATTTTATTTAAATACAGCTTCTTAAATCACTACTAAGAATTTAAGTACTATTTGAAACGTAATAATTATATCACACTTCCCTCACTGGGCAATTGATATTATTACAATTCGCACATATATGACACACCTGAGTGATTTCCATTTCTGACATCTCAGTATCATCCATATCAGCTGTCTCTAAAACCATAGTTGTAGTCTTGAGAGGGTTTATCATATATTCTTTGGAAAATGTTAAATCCTGCCGCCCCATTATATCCAATTTTTCAAAAACATTCGGCACCATGCTTAATGGATATTTGTCGCCAATAAAATTTAATTTTGTAACACGACATTTTTCTTCTATATTAATAGCCTTCACAAGCTGACGATAAGCCAAGGATAAAATGTATAATCCAAGACAGTCTAATATATATCCCTCGCTGTACTCTCCCCTGGCATTATATTCATCTATCAACTCATCGACAGCATTCCCTAAAGTGACCAAAGCAATACCACCTTTTTGAGCATCTGCATTCTTAGATTCATTTGCTTCTATTTGTTGCTCATTATCAGTACCATTTCCAATTCTATAAATCATCTCAACTTTTATAATCTGCCTTAAAGTTTCATACATTTTCTCAATCAAAGATCTGTCCTTCTCTTGAAAATGGTATTTATCTATAAAGATATCTATGTCATTGTCATCTAAATCTATCTCAATATATTTATCAATAATATTGTTCATTTTCGTATTCCTATAATCATTCATGGCGCTTCATTGCCTCTGCTATTTCGTTAAATCGTGAAACAATGGCATCATAATTTTCCGGTCGGTGAGGATAAGTACATTTCTCACAAGACTTAATACCATTTTCCAGATAAACATAGTCACCGCCACATTTATCTCCTAACGGATACAGCGGGCAATAACAAAAGAGGCAGTTGAAATCCTCGCCCTCTTTTATCTTGTGACATGGAAAATATTCGCATTTATCATTTTGAAAAAATCTATAACTTGGTTCCATCTATTAACCCCTTGCTTTAAAATGCCGAAATAAATGTATAAGCAAAATATTTGCTAAATTCATTATAACTTTACAAATGCATTGTTTCAAATTAAGATAATTATAGGAAGAACTTTATGAGAAAGAGGTGATGTATATGGCATCAGTATCAGCTAGAATTCTAAAAGTCAGACAACCTTATGGTGGCTATGTCAGCCCATCATCATTTCACACCATTGACATGGATGATGGCCTTAAGTTAAAACGTGAAAACATCAACACCCATCTCATCTCTCAGACCGTTATTTCACTTGCGAGATTTATGACTGGAACACCTGTAGAAGCAGCATTTACCGATTCTATACAGGGATACAAGGCTATGAAAAAACACCTTGGTCTAATTAAAAAAGTTGGTGAAACTGTTAGTGGAAATAAAGCAAAAAAGCTTCTAGAAAAAGTAAAAAGTTTAGACGAAAGTTCTATCTTGGCTGCATGTGAGGCTTGCTCTTATAATGTATGGCATCAAAATCCTGGCTTTGCCAAAAAAAATGCCAAAGCAAAGTATGTGGCACCAAATGCTGACACTATAAAAAATATTAAGATAATGGTTATGCGAACAATCATGTTCGTAAGACATTATGGTCCAATTAAAGCTACAAAGGCAAATTTCAAACCTTATGGATATACAGCTACTGTCTCATCTGGAGAATGCGATTTTCTCACATCTGATACACTATGGACTTTGAAAATGTTTAGAGAAAACTTAAATGAAGATCTAACCCTTGAAGCTGTAATGTATTACATCATGGGAAGACATTCTGGTAAGGCCGAATATAAGACAATAAAAAAATTAGGAATATTCAATCCAAGATTAAATAGAGTATATATATTAGAAATTGATCGTGTTGCAAAAGATACACTAAAATTAATATCAAAAGAAGTAATAGGCTACCACTAAGTGGTAACCTCAGACTGAAGACAAAGGTCGTGTTATCACGGCCTTTTCTTTATGAAAAAAGTCGCAGAAAGCCCTTATTTTACAGGCAATTTAAGTCTATATTTGGTATAATTATAGTATCAAATAAGGCGGTGTTATATATGCTTAC
>JAILFK010000015.1 GCA_024697595.1 Lachnospiraceae bacterium
TTGATGAGAATGTGTGGTAGAATTTAGTTGGCTCATGAACATAGCTCCTTTGATTATATTTTTTGGACAATTAACATTCTATCAAAGAAATGTCTCATGAGCTTTTTTATTTAGTTGTCCAACTTCATTTTACAATCGGCGTTTTTTATAATTCCCCAAAAACAAAATGTATTAATTTCATAAATAACACATGAGGAATTCTGCTGTGAAATTAGGTTGATTATAGAATTTGGTATATAAAAATCTTTGGGATATGCAAAAACTTCATTGGTAGTCCAATAAATAATAGGAACAGAACTTATTAATGATATTGATTTTAAATAGTTTGTGAAAGAAATATTCATGGTGATTTACCTCAAATTTTTTCTTTTACTATAAATAATTATTAGTACAAAGTAAACAAAAATATGAAATATTTATCAAAAACATGAAATATGGCACTGGGTCTTCATTTTATTATTTGCTTATAAAATAAACAGTAGGAGGACTTATAAAATGAAGTTAGTAGGTGATGGAAAAAAGGGAACATTGGCCTTTGCGATAGGGCAGGCTTCTGTATCTTTAAGCTATGTTATTATTGCACAGCTTACTTATGCATTGACAAGTAGTGCTGGTATGGCTGCGGGAACTGTCGGAGCTTTATTGATGGGAAGCAAAATCTTTGATGGCATTACAGATTTAATTGCGGGATATGTGATTGACCGGACAAATCTTAGGTTAGGTAAAGCTAGACCTTTTGATTTAATGAGTATACCCTTGTGGTTATTGTTGATAGCATGTTTTTCTGTACCAGGGTTTTCTAATTTTGGAAAAATACTATGGGTACTTCTAACATTTAATCTTTGCCAGTCTATTTGTTATACTTTTTGTTCTGTTTCTTCCACAGTAAGAGCAAAAAGGTCTTTTGTGAAAGAGGTTCGTGCCAAGGCATTTTCAGCATGTGGAATTGTAGGTGCATTACTTGCCACAATGGTATCTGTGATATTACCCCTATTAATCGATAAGTTTGAAAATTTACCACATGGATGGACGATTATAACAACTATTTTTGCTGTGCCAGGTATGATAATGTCTCTTGTTATGTTTCTTGCTCTTCCAGAAATGGACAGTAGAGAGATAGATGGAGAAGCTGGAGATGAACATAAATTATCATTTAAAGACGCAACGAAGTATTTCTTTCAGAATAAATATGCTTTAATTCTTTTGGCTGTGATAATGGTGGCAGCAATTGCAAGTGTAATAGCAGGTACAGCAACAACATATTATTTTAAGTATTATATTGGAAATTTAAGCATGCAGTCAATTGTTAGCTTAGCCTCAGTATTAGGATTTTTCTTTTTAATATTTATTCCGATGCTCGAAAAAAAGACATCACATAAGATGATTTTTATAGTGGCCTTTTCGCTTGTGGCAATTGGTGGTTTGGGTAGATATATTAATGGAAAAAACATTGTTATTTTAATTATTTTTGGAACATTGTTTGGAATAGGAAATACAGTTATTCAAACTGTTCGAGGGATGGCTTTAATCGATTGCATGTCTTATGGAAGAAAAAAATTCGGCGAGGAATCAGAGGGAATTTATTCTGCAGTCAACGGATTTGCAGATAAAATTGCCAATGGTTTAGGTGCTCTTATAGCAGGAATTATATTGGAAATAGGACATTGGGATGCATCACTTTTGACACAGCCTCAAAGTGCGCTTACAGCAATACAATTTATGTATTCAGGCATTCCGCTGATATTGGGAATTGTGGGCATTATAATCACTATGTTTTTTAATGTCGAAAAAGAAATTTAGGTGTTATAGGTATAATTCGTTAATATTGGAAAGGAAAAAGAATATATGTATCCGTATTAAAACAAGAACATATATACGACCTGCAAAGCGTGGGTTTTATGCATTATATGAAGTGAGTGGAATAAAAGAAAATAGCAAATTTGGAGATAGAACATTATGAATATAAAAAAGATAATAGAAGATATGACTATTGATGAAAAAATACTATTTCTTCAAGCAAAGGATAATTGGACCTTAAATGGGATTGAGAGACTAGGAATTTCCCCGGTAATTGTTCATGATGGACCTAGTGGATTAAATTGGAGAGAAGCAGGTGGAACAACAGCGCTTCCTGTAGAGTCTATACTATCAGCGTCATGGAATTGTGATTTGATAGAGGAATTGGGTTATATGGTGGCAGAGGAATGTCAAGAATTTAATACTAGTATATTATTGGGACCCGGAGTGAATGCCAAGCGTTCTCCTTTGGGAGGGAGAAATTTTGAATATTATTCTGAGGATCCCTATTTATCTGGAAAACTGGGAGCGGCATTTATACGAGGGGTCCAATCTGGGGGGATTGGAACAAGCTTAAAGCATTATGTTGCAAATGACCAGGAAACAAAACGATTTACTATGAATGCTGTTGTTGATGAGCGGACTCTGGCTGAAATATCATTGAAACCTTTTGAAATATGTATACGAGAAGGTAGACCATGGACTGTTATGGGCGCGTATAATCAATTAAATGGAGAGTTTTGTTGTCAAAATTCATATCTATTAAATGAGAAGCTTCGAAAGGAGTTTGAGTTTGATGGTGTCATGTTGACCGATTGGGGAGCTTGTGTTGATAAAGTATTATCTCATAAAAATGGTTTAGACTTGGAAACTGGAAGTTATGAACGAGCAGATGAATTAAAAAAAGCAGTCGAGAAAGGTGATATATCAGAAAAAGAGATTGATGCGCATGTAGAGCGTGTATTGGAGCTTTTTCAGAAAATTTATAAGGGAAAAAAGGAAGTAAATGTAGATTGGGAAGAGCATTATGAGAAAAGTGTTAGTGCGGCAGAAGAGTCCATTGTTTTATTAAAGAATGATGGAGATATCTTACCTTTAAATAATGGTTGCAAAATTGCCTTTGTAGGTGATTTTGCGGTTCATCCAAGAATAGGTGGTGGAGGGAGTTCAGGAGTAGTTCCGAGAAAAGCAGAATGCTGTTTTGAATGTGCAAAAGATATGGGAACCGTAGCCTTCGCACAGGGATATGAGCCAACATCAGTTTTAACTAATCACGAATTACTAAATGAAGCAGTGAATGTGGCAGAAAAAAGTGACACTGTTGTAGTTTTTATGGGAACAACAGAACTGCAAGAATCCGAAGGTTCTGACCGTACAAGTATTTTCTTTCCTCAAAATCAAGTGACGTTGCTGCAGGAGATTGCAAAGGTAAATGAAAATGTTGTGGTTGTAAATGCAAGTGGTTCCGCTATGGATTTTAGAGATGTATTGCCATACTGTAAAGCGCTTCTTCATACGGGGCTGTCTGGTTCCGGTGGTGGTAGAGCAACGGCGAATATCCTTTTTGGTAAAACAAATCCTTCTGGAAAATTGACAGAAACTTTTCCTGTTTGTATAGAACATACACCTGCTTATCCGTCTTATCCGGGAAAAACAGAAAATACTGTTTATGGAGAAGGCATTTATTCGGGATATCGATACTATGATAAGAAAAAATTACCAGTGCAATTTCCTTTTGGATATGGATTGTCATATACGACATTTTCATACGATAATCTGAGATTATCAGATGATAGCATTTGTGAAAATGATGAAGTTACTGTCTTTGTTGATATCATGAATACAGGTAGTATGAAGGGTAAAGAAGTTGTTCAGTTTTATGTTACAGATGTGGAAGCGTGCCTAGACAGACCAGAAAAAGAACTAAAAGCATTCGCTAAAGTTGAATTAAAACCCGGTGAGAAAAAGACAGTATCAATAAAACTGAAAAAGGATGCATTTGCATATTATATTCCGCATTTGCATCGATTTGAAGTGGAATCTGGTGAATTTATTATTTCTGCAGCTTCTTCCTCAAGGGATATTCATCTTGAGAAAAAAATAGAAGTACGCTCAGATGCAAAAATAAAACTCCCGTTAACAGAATATGATACAATAAGCGAATATTTAGAGGATGATACATATGGACCTGTCACGAAAAAGATACTTGATAGCTTTGGAATTACGGAATTAAATCCCGCGTTTCCAATTGTTAAAGGAATTTTGGCAAAAGATATAGGAGGTTTCTTGAGTTATTTTAATGTTGATAAAGCAGATGGTATTGAGATAAAAAACGGCCTCTTAAATAACAGGGAACCAGAGATTTTATCGAAATATAGTCATTGATTTTTTATGAAAATGCTGCACAGTATAGAAAATTACATAAGGTAAATGAAGCATATTGTTGTAAAACACCTCTTGATGGTTTGATTAGGTTTTTGTTCAGGAAAAGGAAGCTGGTTAGACGATTAGGAGGTGCTTTTTGATATAAAGTTAGCACGGGTTAATATAAAGAGTTATAATGTTTAAGTATAAAAGATAAAATGTTTTGAATACTGAGAAATCTCTATTATAGCTCAAATTGATTAAAATATAGAGAATTAGAAAAATGAAAGAGGAAAAATAATAATAGAAAAATAATCGCCGATTGTAAAATGAAGTTGGACAACTAAATAAAAAAGCTCATGAGACATTTCTTTGATAGAATGTTAATTGTCCAAAAAATATAATCAAAGGAGCTATGTTCATGAGCCAACTAAATTCTACCACACATTCTCATC
>JAILFK010000016.1 GCA_024697595.1 Lachnospiraceae bacterium
CGCGTTCTCTCGCGCAAGCTCAAAGAAATCCTCTCCGCTGTCAGGGAACTCGACCATCTCCATCTGACGTTCCGGTATAAACTGAACAAAATTTCCCGACTCGATCTCAATATAATACAGGCTCTCAAAATGCCTCGCAAGCGAGGCCGCTATCTGCTCTATCTGAGTATGATCGAAATTCACATGATTCTCCTTAGGTTTATGTGTATCCAGTAAATGAGCACAAATTCATAACTGTTTTATCAGAATATGCGGTCAAAGTCAATAAGCATACCATATACTCTCTTTCAACAAAATATATTTTTCTTTTGAGTTTTTTGCAACAACAATTCCATCATTAGCATTTAAATATTTGTTTTATCATTGAATTACAGTCCAACTACCGCTCTTATTAGAGCCAATTCTCTCTATCAAACCCTTTTTCTTTAAACTTACCAGCGTCCGCTCTATAGTTCTCTTTGTTACACCTACTTCTATAGCAATCTCCTCAGCCGTTTTTTCTGGATTACTTATCAATATGCCTAGTACAGCTTTTTCCGTTTTATTTATACCGACATTTATGCCGACATTTATACCGACATTTCAATCTTGCATAGTTCTTTTTGCCACTTTATTTACCACCTTATTTGCTACTTTAATTACTACTAATTCAAAAACAGCCGATGAATTTCTTCATCAGCTGTTTTTCTCAATACCTCTGCGTATTCCTTTAACTTCTACTTAAGAATATCTTCTTACCCATTATAACTTTTGATTATTCTTTCTATCACCATCCCGACAAACCGGCAATTGTTAAATATGATATATCATATCATCTGTATTCCATATCCGCATAATTCCAATTTTCCAGAAAAAGATTTCTCTCCATCATATCCATAAGGAGTGTTAAACACCATTATGTCGCACTCATCTTTATCAACTCTTCTAAATTCAATTATTCCTTGATGCCATTTTTCTTCATCGCCAGCATATTGATATATCCGCTCCTGAAAATGAAAGGATAATACTTGCCAATGTTATAAGGGATATTGCACCCCACAGTCTTGCAGATACTTTCTCCCGAAAACAGTATATGGTATATCTTCTCTTCCAAGCCTTTCTTCTCTCGCTTCTTTGTATCTCAACTAATTATATAATATACTATTATCATCTTTACAATTTGAGGAGTTTTACAATGATTTACAGAAAACAATCAGGCTATGATGCCTTCAAATGTATCGCAGATAAATGCCCTAAATCCTGCTGCGAGGGTTGGCAGATAATGATAGATGACGACAGTATAAATCGCTACAAAAATGTCGATGGCAAATTTGGACAGCGCTTAAATAATTCCATAGATTTCACCGAGCAATGTTTTCTGCAAAATGATACTCGCTGTGCCATGTTAAATGATAATTGCCTATGTGATCTACACTCCTCTTTGGGGGAAGATTATCTTTGCTATACCTGTAAAATGTTTCCACGACATATAGAAGAATTTCAGGATATAAGAGAGTATTCTCTTTCTTTATCATGCCCTGAATTTGTGCGGATGATTCTAGAAAACTCCTATGAATTTAAAATCAATGAAACTGAGGATAATCTCCTTGATGATCCAGAGGAATTTGAAGACTTTGATTTTATACTCTTTGACAAATTATATTTCGCAAGAGATAAAATGCTTCATCTTGCCGCTGACCAAAGTCTTCCTTTGCAGGACAGACTCGATTGCATAGCCTCTATGGCTTTACGCCTTCAGCAGTATTATGATGAGGGAAATATATTTGAAATGGACGACCTAGATTTCGATCAAAAAATCGACACCACTGGAACCGGTGCCGTTTTATCTTTAGATTACTCCATCAAATCAATGGATATTTTAATTACTATGGAAGTTCTAGAAGAATCATGGAGAGAGTCTATTATTTCTGCGCAAAGTTTCTGGAAAAATAATTCCAATGATACGCATATATTTGACATAGCTATGAATCCTGAGTCTGATATAGAATTCATTTTCCAAAAAATATTTGAATCATTACTATTTACATATTTTTGTGGTTCTGTATATGATGGCCAGATTTACGCCCGTGCTATGATTGCAGTCCAATCAACTCGTTGGCTAATGATGCTATACTTCGCCAACAACTGCGCCGATTTAAATTCCATCATCTACCTCTATTCCAGAGAAGTAGAACACTCTGACTTAAACATAAATTCATTAATATCATTCTTTGAAAGCGAGTTATAAAATAACTGTCAGAAAACTTTTCTGTTTTTGTAAATATTTTCGCAAAATTGGTTGTAAACCTTCCTAATAATCATTAAAATCTACTATATAGAGTTTTTGCACGAAGGGAGGAGACCACATGAATATTTATACTACTGACAAAATTAGAAATGTGGCATTATTTGGCCACAGCGGGGCGGGCAAGACCAGCCTTATTGAATCCATTGCTTACCTTGCCGGACAGATTGCTAAACCAGGAACCATCGAGGCTGGTAATACTTTATCTGACTACGATAAACTAGAGATTAGCAACCAGTTTTCTATCAACACTTCTGTCATTCCAATCGAGTGGAATGATACCAAGATTAATTTCTTAGATACACCGGGATATTTTGAGTTTATCGGTGAAGTTGAGGAGGCCGCCTCTGCTGCCGATGGCGCCATAATTGTCATCTCCGGCAAAAACGGAATTGAAGCAGGCACTAAAAAAGCTTGGGATATATGTGAGAAATTCAATATCCCAAGAATGTTTTTTGTAACAGAAATGGACATTGATGATGCCAGTTATCGTGAGATTGTGGAAGGATTACAAGAATTATATGGCAAGAAAATTGCTCCTTTCCATTTGCCAATCCGTGAAAATGGTGAATTCATAGGATATGTAAATGTAATCCAACAAGTTGGTAAAAAATGGAAAGCGGATGGAACCATCGAGCACATTGATGTTCCAGATTATTCTATGGAGTATTTATCAAATTATCGAGAGGCTCTTATGGAGTCAGTTGCTGAAACTTCAGAAGACTTAATGGATAGATATTTTAACGGCGAGGAATTCTCTGAAAATGAAATCCGACAAGCCCTTAGAATAAATGTCTCAAGCGGTGATATTGTTCCTATTATGATGGGTTCAAACACTCTATGTCGTGGAATGTATACCATGATGAGCGACATTATCAAATATTTACCATCCCCTGCTGACAAGCAGATCTCGGGGATTAACGCCAATACCAATGAAGTGTACGCCGCTGACTATGATTTTTCAAAACCAAAGAGCGCATACTGTTTCAAGACAATGGTGGATCCTTTTGCCGGTAAATATTCTCTTATAAAAGTAAACTCAGGCGTCCTAAAAACAGACGACCTATTATATAACAAACACAAAGATGTGGAAGAAAAGATTGGAAAACTTTTTGTGTTGACAGGTAACAAGGCAACTGAAGTTCAAGAGCTTCACGCCGGTGATATTGGCGCCCTATCCAAGGTATCTAAAATCGCCACCACTGATTCATTGTCAACAAAAGCAAACCCAATCCTCTACATCAGAACTCCTCTTTCTGTGCCATACACTTACAAGAGATACAAAGCTGTAAACAAAAAAGATGAGGATAAAATTGCACAGGCTCTTGCCAAACTATCCGCAGAAGATTTGACTATGAAACTTGTAAATGACAGTGCCAATAGTCAATCTCTCATTTACGGAATCGGCGACAGACACATCGATATGATCGTCACAAAACTAAAAGAAAGATACAAAGTTGACATTGAGCTTAGCAAGCCAAAAGTTCCTTATAAAGAAACAATACGAAGCAAGTCAGATGTTGAATACAAATATAAAAAGCAAACCGGTGGTCACGGTCAATATGGACATGTGAAAATGCGCTTCGAACCATCAGGCAACATGGATGAAAGTTATACATTTACAGAGTCTGTTGTCGGTGGTGCTGTGCCGAAGAATTACTTCCCCGCTGTTGAAAAAGGATTGGCAGAAGCAGTTCTAGCTGGGCCTCTCGCAGGATATCCTGTGATCGGTATCCATGCAGATTTATATGACGGTTCTTACCACCCTGTTGACTCGTCAGAAATGGCATTTAAAATTGCAACACGTGAAGCTTTCAAAAAAGGTATCATGGATGCAAATCCAATTCTCTTAGAGCCAATTGAATCTATGAAAGTTACTGTGCCTGATACATACACTGGGGATGTAATGGGCGATTTAAATAAAAGACGTGGTCGCGTCCTTGGAATGAATCCTTTGGACGGCAAGAATACTGAGATTTTAGCAGAAGTTCCTCTCGGAGAACTCTACGGCTACGACACCACACTTAGATCCATGACCAGCGGATATGGCACCTTTGAGTATGAACTTGCCAGATACGAACAAGTTCCAGGTGACATTCAAGCCAAAGAAGTTGAACGTCGCGCCAATCAAACTGAAGAAGATTAAGTTATGATTCGCAGAAAAAATATTTATTAAAAAATCCCCACCCTGCTGATTTTACTCCCTTCAAAACAGCTAGGTGGGGATTAATTATATCCTATGATTCATTTACAAGTTTTCCTGTCATATGCTCCGGCACAAATTCTAAACATTGCACATTTTTTAGAAATTTACTTAACTCACTCTCAAGATATTCCTGATCATCAGTAAACTTCCTGGTAAGTTCTGTACATATTTTTTCTGTTAATTCCTCATCTTCCACCAGATGAATTTTTCCAAACACAATCACACTAGTTATGTTAAGAGCCCAATCGCCTTCCTTGCGATAGCCCTCATTGTACACACAATAACTAGCCTTGTTGCAAGCCTTTATCGCATCAATTTTATGCCCCGCTTTTGCTCCGTGAAAATAAATCTTGCCATCCTCTTCGCAGTACCAATGATCTAATGGCACTCCGTAGGGATAACCCTCATCACCTATCAGCGACAACACACCTCTTTTTGTAGTCTTTAATATTTCAATACATTCAGCATCAGACACCTGCTGCTTAATTCTTCTCATTTTTCTAAACATAATAACCCTTTCGTAATCAACAAATATCTCCAACACTAGCACCGCTGATTTTAATTAAATCCTCTGGTGCAAGTTCAATTTGAAAACCTACTTTACCACCACTGACATAGATTCTATCATAGTCATTTATAGTTTCATGGATAGTGGTGGTAAAATGTTTTTTCATTCCAATGGGTGAACATCCACCATGCACATACCCAGTCAACGGCAGCAACTCCTTTTGCTTTATCATTGCAATAGACTTCTCGCCTACACATTTGGCAGCTTTTTTCAAATCCAATTCCGCTTCCACCGGCACCACAAATACATAATATGCCTTGCTCTTTCCTTGAGTCACCAATGTTTTAAATACTTTTTTTGCATCCTCCCCAAGAATTTCTGCAATCTCCTCACCACTCATAGTAGCATCAGGCTCATATGCATGCATCTCATAATCAATTTTTTTGCTATCTAGCAATCTCATTACATTTGTTTTATCTTTTGCTTTCAAAATATTTTCAACCTCTTACTTTTTTTCATATAATATTCTATCACTAATCTCCCATCTTTTATAAAAATAAAAAATGATTTATAATTAATTTTAATGATTTAACACTCAAATTGGTTATTGAGAATTATTATAAAACAGGAGTAAGTTATGAGAGTACATATAACAAATCTATACGGAATATCATATTCATGTGCATCACGCGTGGCTATGAATAACACTGTAGAAATTGCAAAACAGATGAATTTTCATGAACTGGGATTTTTTAAATATCCTGTTCAATCAGATAGCGAGGCCGAGTTAAATTCTCGACTTGATGGAATAATCGCAGGATTATGGCATGATGACATCGTAGTATTCCAATTCCCTTCGTGGAATGGTTTTACCTTTGATGAGGCCTTTTGCGAAAAAGTCAAAGCTTATCTTAATACAAAACTTATTATTTACGCTCATGATATTGTTCCTCTAATGTTTGACAAAAACGAAGATAATATAAGACGAGTTGTACAAATCCTTAACCGAGCAGACATATTGATTTTGCCTTCTGAGAAAATGTATAACCTTTTAAAAACTTATGGTTTAAACATAGAAAATGTATTGTATCAGGAAGTGTGGGATTATCCAATTTCAGAACATATGGAGCCAAGCCCTTTGAATAGAAAAATGTTTTTCCCAGGGCAATTAGAACGTTTTCCATACATCCTAAATTGGGAAGGCAAAACTCCTGTGGAGGTATTTGATAATACTGATCAGGCCTCTAATAATCCAAATCTAATTGTCAACAATGTACTTCCAAGTGCAGAACTGGTTTTTAAATTCAGCAGTGGTGGATTTGGACTTCTCTGGGCAGAAGATACTCAAAAAGAATATTACCAATACAACAATCCATTTAAACTAGGGACATATCTTGCCGCAGGTATACCAGTTATTGTTCAAGCAGGTACTCACGCCGCTGATTTTGTTTCAAAACACAAGGTAGGCTTTGTTGTAAATTCATTACAGGAAGCCGACGATATTGTACAAAATATTACTGAAGATGAATATAGAGCACTCTCACGAAATGTGGAGAAAGTTTCCTTCTTAGTCAGAAATGGTTACTACACTAGAAGTGTGTTAAATGATGCTGTAAAACTTTGTATGGAGGACAATCCTTCAACATCTGCATCCTCTGAAATCAACACTATCCCAGAAAATCTAGACGACCTAATTCAGGTAGCCTTTGGATTGTATGACAAGACCGGAAAATATTCATCATATGTGGGAACTGTGATGGAATCTATTTTAGAAAATACCACTTCTAAAATATGTTTTCATATCTTCCACGACAGCACACTCTCAGATGATAATAAGCAAAAACTTCTTCAGGTAGCCACAAATCACGGATCCTATGTAATCTTTCACCTGATAGATTCATCTGTATTTGATGCAGATAATAAATGGATTAAGACATTTACAGTAGGCACTATGTTTAGACTACTAATGCCAAGACATTTGCCAAATATAGATAAAATAATCTATCTAGATGGAGATCTACTTTTCAATAGAGACATAAATGTGCTTTGGAACGTTGACGTTTCATCTAGATGTTTAGCCGCCGTATCGGACTACGGCATAGCCAATGGTCGCTACAATATTCCAATTGTAACTAATGGAATAATCAGTAAAGACCGCTATTTCAATGCTGGGGTATTGCTATTAAATCTAAAAAATATAAGAAAAAAAGGTGATTTACTTGAGCTATCTTTAGAATACCTCAACAACAATCCAGATTCGCCTCTTCCAGATCAGGATGCTCTCAATTACTATTTCAACGATAGCACCCTCCTTTTGGACAACGACTGGAATGTATTTGTCTCCTATGAAAAAGAAAAAACTTTCCAGGTTCGTAAAGATGTGGTTTACCATTTTGCAGGAATAAATCATATCAATTTCCACAACCCGTCGGAATATGAAAAGTTATATTATAAGATGCGCTCTCGCACACCATGGGGATTTGATATGCTTGAGCAAGATGTTTTTATGGGCTACAGTGTGCTTTCTAGCAAGATAAACAACCTACAGGAATTACTTCCAAAGATTTCATCAGGCTGTAAAAAAATATTCTATGGTCCTCAAAACTATGGTATGACCAACATATTAAAAATGATGCCACCTAATAAAAAGGATTATTTTATCACTGATAATTTAGATGATGCAGGAACTACCATTGATGATATTCCTGTAAAATATATTGATGAGATAAAAAAAGAAAAACCAGGAAAATATGTCATCCTGGTAGTTCCAGATGGTAATGCACTAGAAAATTTAGAAAAAATGGGACTCACCTCAGGCCAAGACTACTTTGCCATACCGAATCTTTTAGTTGGCACACAGGGAGGTTACGCCTCATTTTCCTAAATGATTTTATAAATATTTTTCATAAATATATTTGACTCTACAGTCATTATTGCAAATTAAATTTGATGGTCGTCAGGAATTTACTTCTGCAAAAACTCCTTCAATTCTTGAAGTTGTCTTGTGGCTTCCCGGCGGCCTATTTTATATACTCTCTCCAACTCTGCAGGGTCTTTTTCTGTCTTTCCAATTCCCAAATCCTCTGGTGGTCTAATCACAAATGAAATCCCCTGCTCTTCTCTTTGCTTTATCTCCTCCATCTCATTGTTGTACTCCATATATCTATTGGCCATAGTCTTGGCAATCACAGGATATTTATGCAACAACAAATTCATAATTGGCTGAGCCTTGCTCTTATGTTTTCTATATCCATCTGGCTGAGTGAGCACTATAACATTTCTGTTAAATCCAATTTCCTCCATATATCTATATGGCACTGAATCTGCAACTCCTCCATCTAAAAGTGTGTATCCATCCACCTCAACTGGTCGAGATACCACTGGCATAGATGCGGAAGCCTGCATCCACTTTGTATCCACTTCACCGCCGTCTACACATTTATGATATACACATTTTCCAGTGTTTACATCAGTAGCACCCACATAAAATTCTGTTGGATTTTTAGTAAATGTTTCATTGTCAAACACATCCAGCTTCTGTGGAATTTCTGTATAACAAAAATCCACCCCGTATAAATCACCGGTCTTAATCCAAGAACGAATACTACAATATCTTGGATCATTGCAATATTTCATATTGTATCTCAATGGCCTTCCAATCTGTTTTGAAACAAAATTACATCCAAACACTGCTCCCGCAGAGATGCCTGCTGCCCCGTCAAAATTAATATCATTTTCCAAAAGCACATCTATGACACCGGCTGTAAACATACCTCGCATAGCTCCGCCTTCCATGATAAGTCCTGTCTTTACATTTTCATTTTCCAAATTCATCCTACATTTTCTCCTAAATTGTTTTCATCTATATTTAATTAATTCTAGAATTTTTTCCTCAAAAATATCTATACCAAGATATATTTTACTTTAAATACTTATTTTAGGAAACCGCTATATCAAAAGAAATAATTATATTTTTATAAAATCCCACTTAATAAAAAAGATACAAAACATACACAGAAGATGTGTTATAATTAGTTTAGTTAATTTTTATTTAAAGGAGGATTCTCTTATGTCTGCAGGAAGTAAAGTTGATGAAATCATCGAAAACCTCAAAGAAACAGTAAAAAAAGGTAATGCAAACAAGATTATTATAAAGAATAAAGAAGGAAAACAAGTTGCTTCATTCCCTGTAAATGCAGGTGTCGTTGGAGGCATAATCGGAATAGCTGCTGCACCTTGGGCAGTGATTGCAGGAATCATTGGAACAATAGGATTTGGATTCAAAATTTCTGTTGAAGAAAAGGACGGCTCAGTTGTTGATGTATATGATGATGTATACGATGAGGACGACGAGGAATAGTTTGACAAAGACTAAATATAGGAATATTATAAAATACGCGCGGGAGCTTGTTGTGACAGGCTGAGAGGAAGGTGTAACCTTCGACCGATAACCTGATTTGGATAATTCTAACGTAGGGATGCTTAATATGGATATTAAGATACTTTTTGAAGTTACCCAATCGGTAACTTCTTTTTTATTGCGAAATATTATTTTGGAGGAAACTAGGATGATTAAAATCAACGGCACTCTAGAAAATGTTGATGGGAAAACCATAACTGAATATCTAAAAACCACCAATTACAATCCAAAACACATCGCCATAGAGATAAATGGTAAAATCGTTCCCAAGTCAACTTACCACGAGACCATTTTAAAAGACGGGGACAAAGTAGAAATTGTAAGTTTTGTAGGAGGCGGCTGATATGATACCCTCAAAAGAAGAATGGCTCGCTGCCTTAGAATCACGACATGGCGCTAGCCTTCAAAAAAAACTATCAAATACAACAGTTGCAATATGCGGCCTTGGTGGACTTGGTTCCAATATTGCCATATCCCTTGCTCGAGCTGGGATAGGCAAATTGATATTGATCGACTATGACCATGTGGATATCACAAACCTACATCGCCAGCAATACAAAGCAACTCAAATTGGTATGCCAAAAACCAAAGCATTATCAGATAATCTATCTGAAATTGCCCCATATATTTCTTTGGAAACATATACTACTAAAATAACTGAGGACAATATTTCACAACTTATAAATAGTGCTGATATTGTATGCGAAGCCTTTGATAAGGCTGAGGCCAAGGCTATGTTAACCAACTATGTATTAGAGCATATGCCTGATAAATATCTTGTGGCTGCATCGGGTATGGCTGGACTTGGCAGTGCCAATGCAATCAAAACGAAAAAAATATCTGATAAATTCTATCTATGCGGTGACGGTGTAAGCGAAGTCTCCACCGAGACCAGTCTCGTCTCTTCCCGCGTAATGATCTGTGCTGCTCATGAAGCTCACACAGTGATCAGAATCATTTCAGAATTATATGACGTATAAGAAAGAAGGAATTCAAAATGAACAACGACAAACTAGTAATTGGAGAGCACGAGTTTGACTCTCGATTTATTCTCGGCTCCGGCAAATATTCTATGAAACTCATAGATGCTGCCGTAAAGGACGCAGGTGCTGAAATCATCACTTTGGCTGTGCGTCGTGCCAACACCACTGATCAGGAGAGTATCTTAGATTACATCCCTGAGGGTGTCACACTTCTTCCAAACACTTCCGGTGCCAGAAACGCAGATGAAGCAGTTCGTATAGCAAGACTGGCTCGTGAACTAGGCTGCGGAGATTTCGTAAAAATCGAGATTATGAGAGATACAAAATATCTACTACCTGACAATCAAGAGACCATCAAGGCAACTGAGATTTTGGCCAAAGAGGGATTTGTGGTTATGCCATATATGTATCCTGATTTAAATGTTGCCCGTGACCTTGTAAATGCTGGTGCCGCATCCATTATGCCCCTTGCATCTCCAATTGGTTCTAACAAGGGACTTGCCACCAAAGAGTTCATCCAAATTCTAATCGATGAAATTGATTTACCTATCATTGTAGATGCAGGAATTGGAAGACCATCTCAGGCCTGCGAAGCAATGGAAATGGGTGCAGCTGCCATTATGGCCAACACTGCTCTTGCCACTGCTGGAGACTTAACTCTTATGGCCTCTGCCTTTAAAAATGCAATTGGAGCCGGTCGTATGGCATACTTGGCTAGACTTGGTCGTGTTCTATCTCGTGGTGCCTCATCTTCAGATCCTCTCACAGGATTTTTGAACGATTAAGGGGGCGACATCATGGAAAATCAGTTTTTTGTTGATTCAAACTATTTATCAAAAGAAGCTTTAGATAAAAAGCATCGCTTGGAAAATGATCCAACCAGCCGTAGCAATCATATGGAATATATGCCTGGTATGGAGATAATCGAATCTGATGTATGTTCAAATGTAATGGAGCAAATGAACTCTTACGATTACTCAAAATATACTGCGGCAGATGTTCGGAGAGCCCTCGAGCATGAAACCTGCTCAATAGAGGATTTCAAAGCATTGCTATCCCCTGCTGCCGAGCCATATCTTGAGGCAATGGCACAGAAGGCAAGAAATATTACAAGTATGCATTTTGGCAATACTGTGTATCTATTTACACCACTCTACATCGCTAATTACTGTGAGAACTACTGTGTCTACTGTGGTTTCAACTGCTATAACCACATTCAACGTATGAAGTTAGATTTAGAGCAAATCGAAAAGGAAATGAAAGTTATTGCAGACAGTGGAATGGAAGAAATTCTTATTCTAACTGGAGAAAGCCGTCAAAAAAGTGATGTAAAATATATCGGCGAGGCCTGTAAACTTGCCAGAAAATATTTCCGCATGGTTGGCTTAGAGGTATATCCTGTAAACTCCGATGAGT
Organism: Lachnospiraceae bacterium; assembly: GCA_024697595.1. Classification (GTDB taxonomy): domain Bacteria; phylum Bacillota; class Clostridia; order Lachnospirales; family Lachnospiraceae; genus JAILFK01. Next base: position 11,818 of record JAILFK010000016.1, read on the forward strand.
ATAAATATTTACACGAATGCGGAGCGGATTATGTGACAGTATTTCAGGAGACATACGATGCTGACAAATATGAGACTCTACATCTAATGGGGCATAAACGTATATGGCCATATCGCTTCGATGCCCAGGAGCGCGCATTGATGGGTGGAATGAGAGGCGTTGCCTTCTCCGCTCTTTTGGGCTTATCTGACTTTAGAAAAGACGCCTTGGCCAGTGCGCTACATGTATATTATTTGCAGAGAAAATATCCTCATGCTGAAATGTCACTATCCTGTCCTAGACTTAGACCAATTATCAACAACGATAAAATCAATCCACTAGATGTTCATGAAAAACAGTTATGTCAGGTGCTCTGCGCTTATCGTATCTTTTTACCATACGTTGGAATTACTGTTTCATCTAGGGAGAGTGCTCAGTTTAGAAATGGTATTGTAAAAATTGCAGCCACCAAAGTATCTGCTGGTGTATCAACAGGAATAGGCGATCACGAGAGCAAATACACTGGAAAAGAAAAATCTGAGGATATGGGGGATGAACAGTTTGAAATCAATGACTCTCGCTCCCTCAACAAAATGTATGACGATATTACCGAGGAAGGATTACAGCCAGTATTAAACGACTATCTGTATGTATAAAACTATGAGAAATTTTGATCCATATCTATATTTTATAACCGACAGCACAATCTATGATGAAGATGAATTTCTATATCGGGTGGAGAAAGCCCTAAAGGGCGGAGTAACTCTTATGCAGTTGCGTGAAAAAAATAAATCCACTAAGGAATATATAGAACTCGCTGAAAAAGTTCACGCTATATCTAAACGATACAACGTACCTCTTATCATTGATGACAGAGTTGATGTGGCCCTGGCAATAGATGCAGAGGGAGTGCATCTAGGAGCCAGTGACATGCCAATAAAAACTGCTCGAAAGATAATGGGAGAAGACAAGATTGTTGGTGCTACTGCCAAGACTGTACCTTGGGCCAAACAAGCCTACGAAGAAGGCGCAGACTATCTCGGTGTAGGCGCAATCTTTCCAACCACCACCAAGGTAAAAACCGTGCTTACATCCACAGATACTTTAAGAGAAATCTGTGAATCAGTACCTATACCTGTAAATGCCATCGGTGGTTTAAATATCTCAAATGTAGATGTATTAAAAAACACAAAAATCGACGGCCTCTGTGTTGTATCTGCCATAATGAAAGCAAATAACCCACAGAAAGCCGCCGAGGAGTTAAAAAGTAAACTTAAAGAAATTATATAAACTACATTACATCTTATATACTTTCAGTTCTTTCCCAACCATCACCCGCATCAGTCTTGTGTCTGACAAAGTGGAAATCACAGTAATCTCCACCCTGACACAAGGTCTTGGTACGGATAAAATCTGTATATGGCAATTCACCATAATTTATAATATCAGCGTGACAACACATTGCACCTAGCTTTAACAGATCACGCTTCTTTAATATCTTTTCATATATACACTCATTACATTCAAAATGAAATTCATCCTTGGGATCATCTTTATGCCAAGTATATCTCCAACCAGTTCCAGACTTTTTACTAAAACCAGCAGGCACAACTTTTTTCATAAGAGGCAAGAAAAATTTAAGCTTTGCCATCTTTTGCATAGGTGCCGGATTTAAAAATGCCCACATCTCTTCTGACACAATCTTGTATGCCTCCTCCTCACTCTTACCGTGTTGTTGAAGCACCTCATACATAGCAATGGATGTTAAAATCTGCGCCATATGCTCATAATTTCCCTCATCGAGATATTCCTTTTCCTCAACAAGAAGTTCATTCATTCTATCATATATATCTGTCTTGATATCCTCTGGCAATGTGGGAAAATAATTTTGATATCTACTTATTGCCACCATCTGTTCTGGAACATATTCTCTACTTTTACCCATTATCTCATCATCCTTTCATCAAACTGACCATACCGCCTGCATAAAGTTTTTCTATATCCTTCATTGCATCCGCTATTTCCTCTCGACTCTCCCCTGATAAAACAGCATCGCCTAACAAATTAAAATAACTATTCACCAACAACTTCGCCGCCAAAGGATTAAGGGGAAATTCATCACCTGTCATATCCTTCATCAGCTCAAGATTTCTATCCATTAACCTCTCCAAAAAATTCTCATACTTTGTTCCCTGAGAACATTTTAAAAGTAACCTTGTCTCATCAATATGTGATAAAAGGTAATCAAGTAAATCAGACAACCCTAAATCAAACACCTCCACCATATGATCCAATCTCTCCTTTGAATCATATTTTTGAAATCCCGCTCCCATCTTAGAAACTTCTTCTATGATTCCATTTGCCACATCTACTACCAATGCTTCAAACAATTCTTCCTTGGATTTGTAATAACCATAAAAGGCACCCAGGGTAAATCCAGCGTCCGCAACAATCTGCCTCAAAGACGCTTTTCTAAAGCCATCTCTCAAAAAATATTCCATGGCAACTTCGTGTATTTTTTTCTGTGTCGGTGTCAATCCTGTCATAATTACCTCTTATATATCACTGCTATATATCACTGCTATATGATAGCTATAAAAAAATACTTTGTCAATATTTGGCTTAAATATTTTTTAATTCCTCAATAAATTCACCAAATATATTGTCTTCCCATGATAAATGTGGAGAATTCTCGCCACCTCCATTTGTGCTTCGACGCATTGCCGCATACACACTCTCATCAGCATCTGCAATATCCATAGGATAAATATCAATCCCAGCCTTATTGCACTCTGCGCAAAATTCTACAATGGGATTTTTCCCCTCATAGGCAGCTATTATTCTTTTGCGAAAAGTCTCATCATTTACAGCCTTTTCTTTTATCTTATCCAGCAAAATATTTAGATGCATAAGCTACCTCCTTATAATAACAACGCTACTATGATAAAATTATACTATATATTTAACAGAAGGGACATTTATGTAATGAAAAAAGATGTCCATGATGTTGCAGCCAAAATTGTGGGAATGACCTTTGTAATTTTCATTATTTCCTCCATAAAATTTTTATCGCCGATTGTAAAATGAAGTTGGACAACTAAATAAAAAAGCTCATGAGACATTTCTTTGATAGAATGTTAATTGTCCAAAAAATATAATCAAAGGAGCTATGTTCATGAGCCAACTAAATTCTACCACACATTCTCATC
>JAILFK010000017.1 GCA_024697595.1 Lachnospiraceae bacterium
GATGAGAATGTGTGGTAGAATTTAGTTGGCTCATGAACATAGCTCCTTTGATTATATTTTTTGGACAATTAACATTCTATCAAAGAAATGTCTCATGAGCTTTTTTATTTAGTTGTCCAACTTCATTTTACAATCGGCGAATAATTAAAAAATATATTTTGAATAAAAAAAAGCTGTCCACTTTGGGCGGCTTTTTGTGTATTATAGAGTTATCGTAACAATATGATTTGATATTGGGAGGAATCTATTATGGGAAACAATGGTGAAATCAATATGTCCGTCTCAGGAATTTGTAGAGGAAAGGACGGAAAACAGAAGGCTTATGTAAATTTTTCAGATGAAGTAAGAAGTGCTGAGGGAGAAATTCCAGCTTGCAAGATAACTTCAAATAAGGGCTTTGCTGCCATTGAGGTGGAACAGCTTGAAAAATATATGTCAGAGCATTTAGAGGAATTGAAGCAGATGTCAGCAAATGTAAATGTGGTAAATGCATTTCTAGACAAGTAGATTTGAAAAAATATAAAAACATTTTATATAAAAAGATTTAAGGGAGAAGGAAGATGGCTAGAAAGTCAAAGTTTAAGAAAAAAGCGGAAGCAGTGTATGCAAAGACTGTAAATAAGTTGCTCAACTCTGTGGCACAGGAGGAAAACGAGGTTAGTGGAGAAAAATACATTACTCCGGGTATGCCTGAGCAGGTGAGAAAATTAGCTGAGGAGGGAATTGTTCTTTTAAAAAATGATAACAAAGTACTTCCCATTACAGAGGATAAGTGTGTGTCGGTATTTGGACGAATTCAATATGATTGGTTTTATGTTGGATATGGCTCTGGCGGAGATGTGCATGCGCCTTATAAGATATCCCTATTTGAGGGATTTGATAATGCAGGAATCAACTATAACAAGAATTTGAGAAAGGTTTATGAGGATTGGTGTCAGGAATCTGATAATGAAGCGTCCCATGGTTTTTGGGGACACTGGCCATATTTTCATGAGGAGATGCCTCTGACAAGTGAGCAGGTATCTGTGGCTAAAGCGGCAAGTGATGTGGCTATTGTTATAATTGGTCGAGCTGCCGGTGAGGATAGAGAGAACAAGTTAGAGCAGGGAAGTTATTACATAACAGATGAGGAACATGATATGATGCGCAAAGTCTGCAAAGAATTTGAACATGTGATTCTGGTTATGGACTGCGGTAACATTATAGATATGTCCTTCGTGGATGAGTATAACTTTGAGGGCATTGTATATGCTTGGCAATTGGGCCAGGAAAATGGTAATGCCTTGGCCAATGTACTAAGTGGTAAGGTGAATCCAAGTGGTAGATTATCAGATACCATTGCCATAAATTATGAGGATTATCCATCAGCTTCAAGCTTTGGAAAGAAGGAGTTCAATAATTATTTCGAAGATATATATGTGGGATATAGATATTTTGAAACTTTTGCAAAAGAAAAGGTTAAGTATCCATTTGGTTATGGATTGAGTTATACAACCTTTGACATTATCACAGATAGTGTTGTTAGAAATGCTTCTGATGATGGATTTGAATTTAACATTAGGGTGAAAAATACTGGTGATGTGGCAGGTAAAGAGGTGGTTCAAATCTATGTGTCGGCACCGGAAGGTAAACTTAAAAAGCCAACTTTGGTTTTAGCTGCCTATGACAAGACTGAGATTATCCAGCATGGAGCGGATGTGGATTTGAGCATAGAAGTGTTTGATCATGATATTGCTTCCTTTGATGACTGTGGTATTACAGGATTTGAGGATTCTTTTGTTCTAGAGGCGGGTAAATATATTTACAAAGTTGGCGCCAATGTGCGCGATGCTAGAGATGTGTTTGACAATGAGATAGATGAAAATATCTGTGTAGAAAAATGTAATAAAGTCATGTCTCCAAAGGAAACTTTTGGGGTTTTAGATTCCATTGATCCAAAAACCAATATGTTTAGGCGAGGAAGTGTGACGGTTGCAGATACAAAATTGCGGGAAAGAATTTTGGACAACCTACCAACAGAGATTCAGCAGACAGAGGATAAGGGTATCAAACTCATAGATGTTAAAAATGGAAAAAATACATTGGAGGAGTTTATCGCTCAATTATCTGATAAGGATTTATCTGATATTTCTCGCGGTGAGGGAATGATGGGTTCAACTCTTGGAACTGAAGGAAATGCTGGAGTTTTTGGAGGAATAACACCTGAACTTCGAGACAAGGGAATACCTCCACTTGTGACTGCAGATGGACCAGCTGGACTTCGATTAAAGAGATATGCCACATTGCTTCCATGTGGCACAGCTATTGCATGTACATGGAATCACAAATTGATAGAGGAGACTTTTGTCTTAATTGGTAAGGAGGGAAGGCATTATGAGGTGGATGTAAATCTTTCTCCAGGTATGAATATTCACAGAAATCCTCTTTGTGGAAGAAATTTTGAATATTATTCAGAGGATCCGATGCTTTCAGGTAGAGTTGCCGCTGCAACTGTCAGAGGAATTCAACAGGGGGGAATATCGGCCTGTGCTAAGCATTTTGCATGTAATAATCAGGAGTACAATCGAACTCATAATGATTCGCGAGTATCCATGAGAGCTTTGCGTGAGATATATCTCAAAAATTTTGAGTATTGTGTAAAAGAAAGTAATCCGGATAATATAATGACTAGTTACAACAAGGTGAACGGAGTGTGGAGTCATTATAACTATGAACTGGTTACCACAGTTCTTAGAGATGAGTGGGGATATGAGGGCAATGTGATGACTGATTGGTGGATGAGAAAGGCTGCCATGCCAGAGTTTCCTAAAATTAAAAACAATGCATACAGAGTTCGCGCACAGGTGGATGTATACATGCCTGGAAATTTGAATTATTTAAAGAAGACATATGTATATGATTCAGAGATCTTAGATACGCTAAATAAACCTGATGGACTTACCAGAGCGGAACTTCAAAGAACTGCAGCAAACGTGTTGAGGTATGCCATGTCAAGGATGGATTGAATAAATTAGTGATATTGTGTTTAAAAAAACAACATAATGATGAAAATATATAATTAAAAAATCTTTAATGTTATAATTTCTAAGTACGGTTTTTACTAAAATATTTATAGGATGAGGGTGTTACTATGGGATTATTTAAAGAGAAAAATGATGGGGAATTAGAGAGGTTAAAGGCTGAGTTAAATGCAGCAAAATTAGAGTTAGAAGAATATAAGAATCAAGAGGTAGGCATTTCAGATGGGGTGAAGGAATGCGTTGCTGAGGTTGAACAAAATTCCGATGACATTATGTCAGTTATGCGTGATTTATCTGATTCAGTTCAGAGCGTCACTGCCAATGTGGATGTGGTAAGTCAACATGCAATGGATGCCACTTCTGAATTTTCTGAGGTGTCACAGCAATTAGAAGATTTAAATGATTATGCTACTGATATGGAAAAAAGAGCGGATGCGTTAGTAGAGTCAGCTAAGTGGAATAAAAATGACACTATTGAGAAAGTCGGCCCTATCGGTATTGCTTTGAAGAAAGCTATGGAAGAGAGCAAGAGTGTAGAACAGATTGATGGTTTAACCAATGATATTTTAGGTATTTCAAGTCAGACGAATCTACTTGCTTTAAATGCCAGTATAGAGGCGGCAAGAGCAGGGGAAGCTGGAAAAGGTTTTGCTGTCGTTGCCGATGAGATAAGAGAATTGGCTGAGCGCTCAAAGGATACAGCTAATAACATTCAAAATATCAATACTTTGCTTACAGCAGCGGTTAAAGATTTAGTCCACGCGGCAGATGCTTTGCTAGAGTATGTAAATGATCAGATTGTTCCCGATTATGATGAGTTTGAAGACTCAGGAAAAGATTATGATAGTGATGCCAAGCACGTACATCAGGTTATCAACTCATTAAATGATGCAGTTAAGGGAATGAATATGCATCTTACTAATATGAATGATTCATTGGATGGAATTGTTTCAGCAGCAGAAGATGGCGAACGTGTTGTGGAGGATGCAAGCACCAAGGCTGAAATCCTGGCAGGAAGTATCAGCGCAATGTCCCAGGAAATGGATGCATAAATACATAAATGGTTTTGTTTTTGTTTGTAAAATGATAAAATAAAAAATGTTGTAATATATTAAAGATCACTTATAATGAGTGATCTTTTTTAGTGGTTAGGAGAAAGTGGATTTGAAGTTTAAGATTCAGGAAAAATCAGTAGAGGGAATTTGCATATTTTGTCTTGGAATTTTGGCTATAGGAATGTGGCTGTTTCTGATAGTTAATGTTATGTTTTTTCAAGGGAAAGAAGATTTTGAATCATTGGATATTGCAGGATATCTAGGCTTTTTTTCCTTGATTATTGGCTTTTTTGTTTTTGCGATATTTCTTATAAACGAGGGGTTAAAGACTATTTATAGAAGTGTTGAATATGATGGAGAGTATTTGATCATAAAAAAGTTCAGAGAAAATGATGTGGTGATAAAACCAGAAGACTTGGAAGGGTATTATACATGTGTTGAGAAAAAGAATGGGAAGACTATTAAGAACCCTTTGTATATTTATTATAATGGTACAGAAATTATGTTGGATCAAAAACGATGTGAGAATACATCTGAAATCATTAAGCTTTTGCGCAAAAAGTCAAAGTTAGTTTTTGGTAGAGATATAAAGGCTGAACCAGAAATTAATATAGATTTTGAAAGGTTAGTAATAGATAAAGATTTTAAAAAACCGGGGGATACAATAAAAAAGTATTTGCTGTATTCTAAAAAGGGCTGGAACATCATTTGGATTGTAATGGGGGTTGGTTCCTGTTTTTCATTGATAAATATGAGGTTTGCAGCGTCGATAACTTTAATCTTTTATGTCATGATAACTCTAAGGGCGGTAATATTTAGAGATCTTATTTTAAAAAATTTGGGTGATAAATCAATACATAGTTCTGATGTTGTTATTTTCCCTTGGATTGGAATTGCTATTTCGATTCTGAGATTTAATACAATATTTTTTGATATTAATGTTGTAAATGCTTCAGCAACTAATAGATTTATTATATTAGGAATAATTGTATTTATGGTTGTTGGAATTGCAATTAGATGGTTTATCCAAAGAAAAAATAATAGTACATTAAAGGCAAGAATAGTGTCCAATATTTTATTGGTTATAATAATGGTGGTAACAACTAGAGCAATGGTATGTGCTCAGTTGAGAATAAATGAGTCTATGGGAAATGCTTGGGAAGAACAGGTTGTTGTTGTTGATAAGGATTCTAGTTACAGCAGGAAAGCTGGACGTACATATAGTATATATGTGAAGGATTCAACAGGTGAGAAAAAATATTTTTCAGTACGTAGAAAACTTTATAGGAAATATGAGGTGGATGATAAAGCTATAATTTGCCATAGTTATGGTGCACTGGGAACTGAAGGTGAAAGTTTGCGATGATTTTAAAATTTTTTGAAAAATAAAAAAAGGAAATTGGAAAAGTCTCCGTAATATTATTACAGAGGCTTTTTTATGTGAGTTTTTATAGTGGGAGTTTGGTATGACAATAAGAGAGACTATAGAAGATATGGAGAGGGCAACCTTAAGTCCATATGCTACATTAAATGAAAATTCTAGAGGTCGCGATAAAGATGAACCTCAGTGTGATATTCGACCATTATTTCAAAGAGATAGGGATCGAATACTTCACAGCAAAGCATTTCGCCGATTAAAAAATAAAACTCAGGTGTTTCTAGCGCCAAAGGGAGACCATTACAGGACTAGATTGTCCCATACCCTTGAGGTGTCGCAAAATGCTAGAACAATTGCCAAAGCTCTTCGGTTAAATGAGGATTTGGTTGAAGCTATAGCCTTGGGGCATGACTTAGGTCATACTCCTTTTGGCCATTGTGGGGAGAGAACATTAAATGGTCTTTGTTCTACGGGATTTGTTCACAGCGAGCAGAGTGTGAGAATTGTGGAAAAGCTTGAAAAAGATGGTGAGGGATTGAATCTTACTTGGGAAGTGAGAGATGGAATAAAAAATCATCAGACCAAGACTAACCCGGCAACTCCAGAGGGTAAGGTGGTTAGACTTTCGGATAAAATTGCATATATAAATCATGATATAGATGATGCCATAAGAGCACAGATTCTCAGCGAAGATGATATTCCTATGGAGATACGAAAAGCTATTGGAATGACTTCTGATGATAGGTTGGATAATCTGATTCATGATGTTATAAGTTGCAGTTTGAATAATATGAATATAATGGATGTAGAGTGCAGAAATGACTTAGAGCCAGTTATGATGTCTGAGGAGATGAATCAGGCAATGTATGATTTGAGGTCATTTATGTTTGAGAATCTATATACAAACCCTTATGCAAAGGGAGAGGAAGTGAAAGCTCATCGTATGCTCACAGAATTATATAACTACTATTTAGACAGAACGGAGCTTTTGCCAAAACAGTTTATAGATATGATAGAAAAAGATGGTGAGGCAACTGATAGAGTTGTATGTGATTATATCGCTGGTATGACAGATCAGTATGCTATCAACAAATTTAATGAAGTATTCATGCCTATGTCATGGATGGTTGTAGAGGATTAGGAAGGAAGAATATGCCGTATTATTCAGATGATATCATCGAGGAAGTTCGTTCTCGAAACGATATAGTCGATGTTATCGGTCAATATGTACATTTGACAAAAAAAGGGTCAAGTTATTTTGGATTATGTCCCTTTCATAATGAGAAAACTGGTTCTTTTTCCGTGACACCATCAAAGCAGATGTATTATTGTTTTGGTTGTGGAAAAGGTGGCAACGTGTTCACCTTTCTTCAGGAATATGAGAATATGACCTTTTCTGAGGCTATGCAGACCTTGGCAGATAGAGCGGGAATTCAACTTCCTGAGACTGAGATGACCAGTGCACAAAAAGCCAAGAGTGCAAAGCGTGACAAACTTTTTGAGATAAATAAAGAAGCTGCTACATATTTTTACAAATTGTTATATTCAGATCATGGAACCCACGCCTTAGAATATTTCCAGGGGAGACAACTTGAACCTGAGATAATGAATAAATTTGGCTTGGGATATTCTGATAAATATAGTAACGACTTGTATAAATATTTACAGGCAAAGGGCTATTCTGATGATCTTTTAAAAGACAGTGGTCTTGTGACCATTGATGAGGTGAAAGGCGGACGAGATAAATTTTGGAATAGAGCTATGTTTCCTATATTTGATGCCCATAGCAAGGTTATTGCTTTTGGTGGTCGAGTTATGGGAGAGGGAGATCCAAAATATTTGAATTCTCCTGAGACGGATATATTTGACAAGAGTAGAAATCTATATGGTTTACATCTTGCAAGAAGAACTCGAGCGGATAAATTTATTCTATGTGAGGGATATATGGATGTCATAGCCCTTCACCAGGCGGGTTTTGATAATGCGGTGGCTTCACTTGGAACAGCTCTCACCAGTGGACATGCCAATTTGATTAAGCGATTCGGCAAGGACGTGTACCTGAGTTATGATAGTGATGGTGCAGGTAAAAAGGCGGCTCTACGAGCAATACCGATTTTGAAGGAAGCTGGAATTACATGTAAGGTGATAAATATGGAACCATATAAGGATCCAGATGAATTTATCAAAAATTTAGGAGCAGAGGAGTACCAAAAGAGGATAGACAATGCGGAAAATAGTTTCATGTTTACCATTCGAATGGATGAAACAAAATTTAACATGTCTGATCCGGAATCCAAGACTGCTTTTTATAAAAAAGTTGCGACTCGTATAGTGGAATTTCCAGAGGAGTTGGAGAGGAATAACTATATTGAGGCGGTGGCTTCAAAGTATAATGTGGGCTTTGAAAACCTGAGACAGATGGTGAATAACATCGGAGTGCGTCAGGGCATGGGAAGTCGGATTCGAGATGATGAGGTTGAACCGGCAAGAAAATTAAAGTCAGGGGTTCAAAAGAAAATTTCCAAGGAAGAGGGAATGAAAACCTCGCAGAGATTGATGTTAACCTGGCTGGTGGAAAAACCAGAGTTGTACCATATAATAAAACAGTATATTTCGCCAGAAGATTTTACAGAGGGTATATATGCCCAGGTGGCTGAAATTTTATTTCAGCAGTTTGAGGAGAGCGGAATGGCAAATCCGGCCAGAATAGTTAGCATGTTTGCTGGAAACGATGAAGAGAGTCAGGTGGCAGAAATATTTAACACCAATATCAATGGAATTGAGGGACAACATGACTGGGAAAAAGCTATAAAAGAGACTTTGATTAGAATCAAGGAAAATAGTTTGGAACAGCGGAAAAATGCTATGGATCCTAATGATCTGGATGCCTATAACTATATAATAACTACCAAGAAAAAGATTCAGGAGATGAAGAGTCTGAAGGTGAGTGTGACGTAACGGGTAATTTGTAACTATAAAAAATAGAAGTGTAAAAAGGAAAGGAATTGTAGAATGCCTAGAAAGAAAAAAGTTGAAGAGACAGTTGTAGAAAATGAATTGGAAGTAAATGAAGAGGTTACAGAGGAAGTTGACGAGTTTGAGGAAACTGAAGACGCTGAACCAGATATGACAGAACTTGTAGATGATGAAGAAATATTAGAAGATGCCATGGATGAGGATTCTAATATTGATAACATCATGGATGATGATAGTATGATGGATGATACTATTGAGTTGTTCGGTGGCCTTGCAAAAGTAAAAAGCGGCAGTATGGATGAAGATGAGTTCGAGAAGAATTTGAGTGAACTTATCAAGGAAGCTAAAAAGAAAGGCAATACTTTAGAGCATAGCGATATTCGTGAGGTGTTCAAGGGTGTAACCCCTGGTGCAGAGCAATTTCATAAAATCATTGAGGAACTTGAAAAGAATAATATTCAACTTATCAGAGATGAGTTAGAAGAAGACGATATCGATTTGGAGGAGGAAGAAGATATTGAGATGGACAAGATTGACTTGTCTGCTCCAGATGGAATCAGTACTGATGATCCGGTTCGTATGTATCTAAAAGAAATTGGAAAGGTTCCACTTCTTACAGCTGATGAGGAGATTGAACTTGCCAAGAGAATGGAACTAGGTGATCCGGAGGCTAAGAAGAAATTGGCTGAAGCGAACTTGCGTCTCGTGGTAAGTATAGCTAAGAAATATGTAGGTAGAGGAATGCTCTTCTTGGATTTGATTCAGGAAGGTAACCTGGGTCTTATCAAGGCGGTTGAGAAGTTTGATTATCGTAAAGGATATAAGTTTTCCACATATGCCACATGGTGGATTCGTCAGGCTATCACTAGAGCGATTGCAGATCAGGCCCGTACAATTCGTATTCCTGTTCATATGGTGGAGACAATCAATAAGTTGATTAGAGTATCTCGTCAATTGCTTCAAGAATTGGGACGAGAAGCTACTCCAGAGGAGATTGCAGCGGAGATGGATATTCCTGTAGAGAGGGTTAGAGAGATTTTAAAGATTTCTCAAGAACCTGTATCTCTTGAGACTCCAATCGGTGAGGAAGAAGATTCTCATCTTGGAGATTTCATTCAGGATGACAATGTGCCGGTTCCAGTTGAGGCTGCCACATATACATTGCTTAGAGAGCAGTTAAACGAAGTTTTAGATACCCTTACAGAGAGAGAGAGAAAGGTGTTGATTCTCCGTTTTGGTATTGAGGATGGACGTTCTCGTACACTTGAGGAAGTTGGTAAGGAATTTAATGTTACAAGAGAGCGTATTCGTCAGATTGAGGCCAAGGCACTCCGTAAACTTCGTCATCCAAGTCGCAGTAGAAAGTTAAAGGATTACTTAGAGTAATATGAATTTATTATCAAATAGAATGGAGGCGTTATCAAGATTGGTAACGCCTCATAATACATTGGGAGATATAGGTTGTGATCATGGCTATATGTCTATCACTTTGGTTGATAGAGGCGTGGTGAAAAATACTATTGCAGCAGATGTAAATCAGGGACCTCTTGATAGAGCGGCGACAAATATTTCTAAATTTGGCTTGGAAGATAGAATTAAACTTCGCTTATCAGATGGTTTGAAAAAGTTTTCTCCTGGTGAGGTGGACGTGATTCTGATTGCTGGAATGGGCGGCCCTTTGATGACTCGAATTCTGAGAGAGGGGGCAGACGTTGTGGCAGGCGCAGATGAGTTGGTGCTGCAGCCCCAGTCTAACCTTGAGGAGTTTCGCAGGAATCTATATTCAGATGGATACAAGATTGTGGCGGAGGATATAGTATTTGAGGATGGTAAATATTATCCCATGATGCGAGCGGTTAAGGGCTATGATGAATTAAGTGATGTGGAATACAAATATGGACCTATACTCATTTCTCAAAAGAGCCATACTTTTGTGAAATATATGGAAAATGAGCAAAAGAAACTCCAGTTAGTTTTGGATAAATTAAAGGATAGTTCAGCTGATTTAAGACGTAAAGAGGTTATTGAAGAACTGGAGATAATCGGTGATATTTTAAAGAATAAATAGAGTAATTACATTTAACAATCAGTTTAGTAGGTGAATAATGAGATTAAAAGAGATTACAGAATTATTTGAAAGAGAATTTCCCACATCCATGGCTATGGATTGGGATAATGTAGGTTTACAAGTAGGTGATTTATCCCAAGAAATAAAAAGTGTTTATGTAGCTTTAGACGCAACAGATGAGGTTATAGAACATGCCATAAATGCAGGGGCTGATTTGCTTATAACTCATCATCCACTAATATTTACCACGGTAAATAGAGTGGTGGCAGATGATATGGTGGGAAGACGATTATTGAAAATGATTGAAAACCACATGGCTTATTATGCAATGCATACGAATTTTGATATAGCCGCCATGGGAGATATAGTGGCGGAAAAAATGGGGGTTAAGGTGAGCGCACCCCTTGAGCCGACAGGGGAATATGCTGATGGCAAGCCTTTTGGAATGGGCTTTGTAGGTGAACTTGTAAATGATAGTGCTGTTAATCTAAAAGAATTTGCCGACAGTGTACGGGATAACTTTGGCCTGTCTCATGTGAAAATATTTTCTGGAAATGATAAAATTGTTAAAAGAATAGCTTGTTGTCCAGGCTCGGGAAAAAGCGTGGTAGATTTAGCTTTAGAAGCAGGGGCAGATGTGTATGTGACAGGGGACATAGATCATCACACAGGAATTGATGCAGTTGCCATGAATTTACCGATAATAGATGCAGGCCATTATGGATTAGAGCACATATATATTGAATATATGGTAAAATTGATAAGAGACAATTTACCTGAGTTAAAGGTGATGGAAGAAGGATTTAAGGAACCATTTTGGATAGATTAGGGGGACAAATCTATGGCGGAAAATGTAAGAATCAAGTTAAATGACAATGAAATTATTATGCCGGTGGGCACAGTGTTAAAGACTTTGGCTGAAAAATATCAGAAGGATTATTCTGATGAAATAATATTGGCGGTATACAATAATAAGCTTAGAGAGTTGAATACTAGGCTTGTTGACGACGGCGAGATTAGCTTTGTGACAGTTGCTGAAAAGAATGGCAAGCGCGCATATAGACGTAGTATTATCCTGCTTATGGAGAGAGCCTTGGAAAATATTTATCTCAACGAGCACTTGGATATTCTGGTGAAATATTCTTTGGGAGCTGGATATTTTTGCAAGATTAAAGGCGTGGATGAAGTTTCTGAAGATCTACTTGAAAAACTTGATTTTGAGATGCGCCAGATTATAGAGCAGGATGTGGATATAGATAAGCTCACTATGAAGACTGACAGGGCGGTAAATATTTTTGCTAACAAGGGCTTAGATGATAAGTGTAAATTGTTAAAATATCGCACTAGCTCAAATATCAACATCTATGATTTAGATGGTTACAAGGATTATTATTACGGATATATGGCACCGTCGACAGGTATGTTGGGAGTGTTTGAACTTCATAAATTTGAAGATGGTTTCGTACTTCAATTTGCAGACAAGGACAGCAAAAAAGTTGCCGAATTCGACCCGGCTAAAAAACTATTTAACATTTTAAAAGCTTCTGATGAGTGGGGGCAGAGTATGGATATACCTACAGTTGGAGCTTTAAATGATGCGGTATGTGCTGGCAAGACAAGAGAGATTATTCTTAGTCAAGAGGCATATATGGAGCGAAGAATTGGTGCATTGGCAGAAAAGATTGCGGCGGATTCCAACATTAAATTTGTCATGATTGCTGGCCCTTCTTCTTCGGGAAAAACAACATTTTCCCATAGATTATCAGCCCAGTTAAATGCACTGGGAGTCAATCCTCATCCGGTACCGCTTGATGATTATTATTTAGACAGAGAGCTTATTCCGTTAGATGAATTTGGTGAGAAAGATTTTGAGACGATAGAAGGTCTGGATATAGAACTCTTTAATTCGGATATGATGAAGCTTTTAAATTGTGAGAGAGTTCTCTTGCCAAGCTTTAATTTCAAGACTGGTAAGAGAGAGTACAGAGATCATTGGATGCAATTGGGAAAAAATGATATCTTGGTTATCGAGGGTATTCATGGTTTGAATGAGAGAATGTCGCACTCTCTTCCAAAGGAGAATAAGTTCAAGATATACATCAGTGCTTTGACACAGTTGTCTATCGATGAGCATAATCCACTTCCAACTTCTGACGGTAGATTGATTCGCAGGATTGTTCGTGATGCTAGAACTAGAGCTACATCTGCAAGAGAGACCATAGCAATGTGGGATTCTGTCAGACGTGGTGAGGAAAAATATATTTTCCCATTCCAGGAGGAGGCTGATGAGATGTTTAACTCAGCTTTGGTGTATGAGATGGCGGTGTTAAAGACATATGCTGAACCACAACTTTTTGCCATACCAAAAGATTGTCCAGAGTATTTAGAGGCCAAGAGATTGTTGAAGATGTTAGATTATTTCCTTGGCATTCCAACAGATGATATAGGCAATAATTCTCTAATCAGAGAATTTATTGGTGGAAGTTGCTTTAATGTGTGATATAATACGAAAAATTGGATAGATAAAATAGAAGTAAGACAGGTAATCGCTGCTGCAAGTGCCGAAAGGCCGCAGGAGAGGAAAGTCCGGGCTTCGTAGGGCAGGATGCCGGATAACGTCCGGTGAGGGTGACCTCAAGGAAAGTGCAACAGAAAAGAGACCGCCATGGCATGCCATGGTAAGGGTGGAATGGTGGTGTAAGAGACCACCGCTTCCCTGGTAACAGGGAGGGCTGTGTAAACCCCATCCGAAGCAAGACCGAAAGGAAGCTTATGTGGCCCGCTAGCTTCAGGTTGGTCGCTTGAGGCGATTGGCGACAGTCGTCCTAGATAGATGATTACTCAATGACATAACCCGGCTCATCGTCTTGCTTCTTTTTTTACGCTTTTTTGTTTAAATTATTAATAGTTTCTTAAATCTTTATTAAATCAATTGTACTTATATTGACTTATAATTCGAAAATGATAGAGTAAATTCATCAAGATAGAATTAATGGAGAGATTATTATGGGATTTAAGGAAAAAATGGCGAGATTTTTCGTGGGTAGAAATGGTGCAGATAATTTATCAAAGTTTACGCTAGCAATATCTATGATCTTGATGGTGATCACGATAATTACAGGAAATGGAATTGTTTATTTACTAGCGATTGTAGCTCTTGTATATTCTTATTTTCGAGTTATGTCTAAAAATGTATCCAAGAGATATTATGAGAATCAACAGTATCTAAAAGCCACGGCAGGAATTCGTGGAACAATCAATGGGTTTTTATACAAGATAACAAAGGGAAATTATCATCCGAATTCTAATCCTCAGCAGTTTAAGGCTGATATGGAGAGGGCGAGAAGAAAGGCGGCTTACGAGAGAGAACAGCGCAAGATGTATAAATATTTTAAATGTCCAGGATGTAAGCAAAAGGTTAGGGTTCCAAAGGGCCATGGTAAGATTGCCATTACTTGCCCAAAATGTAAGATGGAATTTGTTAGAAAAAGTTGATTGATTTACAATTTATAGAATAGAGGAATAAAACGGTAGATGTTCGGGTATGTAAATGTTAATAGAAAAGAATTAAACGAAGTTGATAATAGTATTTACCAATCATATTATTGTGGACTCTGTAGACAGTTAAAAGAGACTGCAGGGATAAAGGGGCAGATGCTTCTCAATTATGACATGACTTTTCTTGCTATATTGTTGACTGGTTTATATGAACTAGATAATGAGGAAGGTAAGTTTATATGTCCTATACATCCTACTAAAAAGAGGTGCGCTTATTCGAATGATGCTATAAAATATGCCGCTGCCATGGATGTGGCTTTGAGCTATCACAGCCTGTTAGATGATTACAGAGATGATGGCAGTAAGGTGAAAAATGCAATGGCCAAGGCTCTACAAAAGGATTATAATCGAATAAGTTTACAGTATCCAAGACAGATAAAAGCCATTGAGGAATATATAAAGAAATTATCTGCTGCTGAAAAAGCGGGCGAGACCAATATTGATTTGGTGTCTGGATACACAGGTGAGGTCCTATCAGTTATATTTAATTGGAAGGAAGATGTGTGGTCTAAGGATTTAGAGTCCATGGGCTTTTATATGGGCAAATTCATCTATCTTATGGATGCCTATGAGGATATAGAGTCGGATGACAAGAAGAATAGATATAATCCTCTATTGGAATTACGTCAGGCGGACAGTAGGAATTTCGAAACTTGTATGAAGAGTAATTTAACAAGTTTAATGTCTGAATGTGCAAAATCATTTGAGAGAATGCCAATACTTATGCATGCAGAGATTCTTAGAAATATACTTTATTCTGGAGTGTGGACTAAATATGAGTACATACATTTGAAAGAAAAGAGCAAGGACAAGAATAAAGATAAAAATAAAGAAGTAGCGAAGGAGTTTTAGACGTGAGAGATCCTTATTCAGTCTTGGGAGTGTCAAGAGATGCTTCTGAGGACGAAATTAAAAAAGCATATAGAAATCTTAGTCGAAAATATCATCCTGATGCCAATGTTAACAATCCTAACAAGGCCCAGGCGGAAGAGAGATTTAAGGAAGTTCAGCAAGCCTATGATACCATCATGAAAGAGAGACAACAGGGAGCTAGCTTCGGTGGTTACGGAGATGCTGGATATTCTAATGGATATGGTGGACAGGGATCGGCTCAGTCCAATGAGATGCGCGCCGCTGCCAATTATATCAATAGCAGACATTACAGAGAGGCAATCAATGTGCTCAACTCTATAGATGAAAGAGATAGAGGCGGAGATTGGTATTACTATATGGCAATCGCCAGTCAAGGAGTTGGTGATGTGATAAATGCCAAGGAGTATATTAATCGAGCTGTGGCATTAGAACCGGGTAACTTCCGCTATAGACAGTTCCAACAGAACTTGGAGGCGGGCAATGGTTGGTATGAGAGCAGAGGTATGTCATATAGAAGACCATACGCCGGCGTGGGACAGTGGTGTATTAGTATGCTGCTATTAAATTTGTTTTTAAATATTTGCTGTTGCAATGGCCCTGGAATGTAAAATTCCAAGGTCATTTTTTGTATAAAAATAGGTGTATATTTTAATGTGTTATATTGAAAATAATCGCTGATTATTATATCATTATTCCTAAGAGCAATTAGCTATTCAGGAGGTAAGATATGCGTCATCTTATGAGCCCTCTGGACTTTACCACAGAGGAATTAGACAAACTTATGGACCTGGCAGATGATATTCAAAATAACCGCGAAAAATATGCGGAAATCTGTCATGGTAAGAAATTGGCCACATGTTTTTATGAGCCAAGTACTAGAACTAGACTTAGTTTTGAGGCAGCGATGCTTAATTTAGGAGGATCCGTTCTTGGATTTTCCAGTGCAGACAGCAGTTCAGCAGCGAAGGGTGAGAGCGTATCAGATACAATTCGTGTAATATCCTGCTATGCAGATATATGTGCCATGAGACATCCTAAGGAGGGTGCACCTCTTGTGGCATCACTTCATTCATCTATCCCAGTTATCAATGCTGGAGATGGCGGTCATCAACATCCAACACAGACTTTAACAGATTTATATACCATTCGTTCCTTAAAGGGCGATATGAGCAATATGACTATTGGATTGTGTGGAGATTTGAAATTTGGAAGAACGGTGCATTCACTAATCAATGCGCTGGTGAGATATGACAATATCAAATTTGTGCTTATATCTCCAGAGGAATTAAAGGTTCCTGAGTATATCCGTGAGGATGTATTGGAGAAAAATGGTATCGAGTATGTGGAGATTGAAAAATTAGAAGATGCAATGCCAGATCTTGATATTTTGTATATGACGAGAGTACAAAAGGAGAGATTCTTCAACGAGGAAGATTACCTTAGAATGAAGGATTATTACATTTTAACCAACGAGAAGATGGAACTTGCCAAAAAAGACATGATGGTACTTCATCCTCTGCCTAGAGTTAATGAGATTTCAGTTGAGGTGGATGAGGATCCTAGAGCGGCTTATTTTAAACAGGCCCAAAACGGAGTGTACATTAGAATGGCACTTATTCTCACATTGTTGGAGGTGGCAAAATGTTAAATATTAGCGGAATTCATGAGGGCTTTGTTTTAGATCATATTAAGGCAGGAGAGAGCATGCAGATATATCATGACTTGAAGCTAGATCAGTTTGATTGTACTGTTGCTATTATTATGAATGCCAAAAGTAAGAAGATGGGAACCAAGGATATCATCAAGGTAGAATGCCCAGTTGATGCTTTGGATTTAGATATATTAGGATATATTGATCACAACATCACGGTAAATGTTATTAAACATGATGTGATTGTAGACAAGATGTCATTACATTTACCAAAAGAGATAAGAAATGTTATTTCATGTAAAAACCCTAGATGTATCACATCTATTGAGCAGGAGCTAGATCAGATATTTGTGCTTACAGATGAGGAAAATGAGATATATAGATGCAAATATTGTGAAGAGAAATACGAAGGTTAAAACTAACCCCTGTCTTTGATTTGAGGACAGGGGTTTATCTAGTGACAGACAAAAACCAAGAGGTACGTATATGAAAAGTATAGTAGAATTATTTGAAAAATTGGATTATGAACTGTGTCAGGGAAGTTTAGATGGTGAGATAACATCTCTTACCAGCGATACTAGAAAGGTTGAAAAAGATTGCCTGTTCATCTGTATTAAGGGTACAGCCTTTGATGGACACACTGCGGTAAATGATGTTATCGCTTCTGGTGCCAAAGTGGTTGTGATTCAGGATGAGATTTCTTTGGATGACAAATACCAAGACTCAGATGTGGCTATAGTCAAGGTGAACAATACAAGAGTGGCTCAGGCATATCTTTCAGCTGCGTATTTTGATTATCCAGCGGATAAATTACAGGTTATTGGTATCACAGGAACCAAGGGTAAGACTACCACAACCTATATGGTGAAATCCATCTTAGAAGGAGTGGGTTACAAGGTTGGTTTGATTGGAACCATAGAGGCCATTATCGGTGATGAGGTTATACCAGCGGCCAACACCACACCGGAATCATTTACCATACAAGAATACTTTGCCAAGATGGTGGAGGTGGGATGCACTCATGTGGTTATGGAGGTGTCTTCCCAGGGACTTATGATGCACAGAGTGGATGGATTCACCTTTGATGTGGGTATATTTACCAACATCGAGCCAGATCATATCGGCCCGAATGAGCATGAGTCCTTTGAGGATTATATGGAGTGTAAGTCCAGATTATTTAAAAAATGTAAGATAGGTATTGTAAATGCAGATGATGCTCACCTTGAAAATATTATTGATGGTCACACATGCAAACTTATGAGTTATGGATTTTCACAGGATGCTGACATCAAAGCGGACAACGTGACCTTGGTGCACAAGTCAGGTTATCTCGGTGTGCAATATGATGTGAGTGGTTTGGTAAATGGTGAGGTTGAGGTGGATGTGCCTGGTAAGTTTAGCGTATACAATTCCCTTACCGCCATTGCTATTTGTCATTACTATAATGTGTCTCTAGAAGATATGGCAGATGCACTAAAGAGTGCCAAGGTAAAGGGACGTATTGAGATGGTGCCAGTGAGCTCTAGATTTACTTTGATGATAGATTATGCTCACAATGCCATGAGTTTAGAGAGTTTACTTACCACTATGAAGGAATATCGACCAAATAGATTGGTATGTCTCTTTGGCTGTGGAGGAAACAGATCCAAACTTCGCCGTTTTGAGATGGGTGAGGTGTCTGGAAGATATGCTGATTTGACAATTATAACTTCAGATAATCCAAGATTTGAAAAACCACAGGATATCATTGATGATATCAAGACAGGAATTGGAAAGACCACTGGAGATTATGTGGAGATAATAGATAGAAAAGAAGCAATAAAATACGCAATAGAGCATGCTCAGGAGAAGGATATTATCGTTCTTGCTGGTAAGGGACATGAGGATTACCAGGAGATTGAGGGAAAGAAATATCCGATGGACGAGAGAGTGCTTGTGGCGGAGGCTGTAGAGGAATTAAAGGCTCAGGGATGGGAAGCATAAGTTACTTTTGATAGATTAGGAGAGATTATGACATTTGCAGATATCATACTTGATATATCTTTAGAAAAACTAGATAAAACATTTCAATATATGATACCTGAGGAATTGTTATCATCTGTTCATCCGGGAACTCAGGTGGTTATACCCTTCGGCAAAGGCAGCAGACGCATAAAGGGATTTGTGGTTGATATAAGTCATGAGCCCAAGCTTGATATAGCCAAGATCAAACCCATTTGTGGTGTGGTAAAGGATTCCATACCTATAGAGTCTCAGCTTATAGAGCTGGCGGCCTGGATGAAGAAAAACTATGGTTCCACAATGAACCAGGCTTTAAAGACTGTTATACCAATAAAAAAGAAGCAGAGTATAAAAGAAAAAAAGCGTGTGGTATTTAAATTAGACGAAAAGATGGCCCGCGACGAATATGCTTCCCTTATGGCCAGAACCAATCACAGTGTGGCCAAGGAAGAACTGTTAAAAGCCCTCATGGAAAAGTCAGTTATAGATTGGGATGTTATTGTAAATGATATGGATATCCCATCTAGTATAATTCGAGATTTTGAGAAGAAAGGATTTGTGGATGTTTTAAGCGATAGGGTGTTTAGAAATCCTGTGAAGGCTGATGTGGTGGATAGAGCTGACATTGTGTTAAATGATGATCAATCCAATGTGTGTAATCGTATATTTACAGATTGGTTAAATGGTGATTTTAACAATACTTATCTTATACATGGAGTTACAGGTAGTGGTAAGACGGAAGTCTATATGGAGATTCTGAAAAAGACTTTGGATAGAGGAAAGAGTGCTATAGTGCTTATTCCAGAGATTGCCCTTACTTATCAGACGGTAAATAGATTTTATGATCGCTTTGGAGACAAGGTGTCAATTATAAATTCTAGAATGACACCGGCGGAGAGATTTGATCAGTTTGAGCGGGCAAAGTCTGGGGATGTATCCATAATGGTTGGACCTAGAAGTGCCCTATTCACACCTTTTACAAATTTAGGGCTTATAATAATTGACGAGGAGCACGAGAGTAGTTACAAAAGCGAGGTGGCTCCAAGATATCATGCTAGAGAGACTGCTATTGCAAGGGCAAAGATGAACGATGCCACTGTGATTTTAGGTTCAGCTACACCTTCTCTCGAAAGTTACGACAGGGCTGTAAAAGGTGAGTATATACTTCTTGAGATGAATAGCCGTGTAATGGAAAGACCATTGCCAAAATGTGAGATTGTTGATTTGAGAGACGAGCTCATGAGTGGTAATAGGTCAATTTTAAGTAGAAAGCTTCAAACTGCCATAGATGATAGATTAAAGAAAAAAGAGCAGGTCATGTTGTTCTTGAATAGAAGAGGTATGATGGGGTTCATTTCTTGTCGAGCCTGTGGCCATGTGATAAAATGTCCACATTGCGATGTGTCTCTAAGTCTTCATGGTGGCGATAAATTGAGATGCCACTACTGCGGATATGAGACTCAAAAACCCAAGGAGTGTCCAGAGTGCGGATCCAAGTATATTGGAGGTTTCAAAGCAGGAACTCAAAAGGTGGAGGAACTTGTAAAAGCACAGTATCCATCAGCTAGAGTTCTTCGAATGGATATGGATACCACCAAGGGGAAAAATGGTCATCAAGATATACTTAGGGCTTTTGCAAATCATGAGGCGGATATATTGATTGGTACTCAGATGATCGTCAAGGGACATGACTTCAATGATGTGACTTTGGTTGGAATATTAGCGGCAGATATGTCTCTAAATGCCAGTGATTTCCATGGGGCTGAGAGAACATTTCAGTTGGTGACCCAGGCAGCAGGACGCGCAGGACGAGGAGACTTGGCAGGAGAGGTTATTATTCAGACTTATCAGCCAGATAATTACAGTGTGGTAGCTGCTGCAGCCCAGGATTATAAAGCATTTTACAAGCAGGAAATCGCTTATAGAAATTTGATGGATTATCCACCAGCTTCCCATATGTTACTTGTTTTGGTCACATCAACTGTTGAAAACCAGGCTATGGGACAGGCTCAAGCCATTGTCAATTTGTTGGAGAAAAATTTTGACGGAATTCGATGCATGGGACCTGGTGATGCAGGTATTGCCAGGATAAATGATGTGTATAGAAAAGTCATATATATAAAAGAGGCTGACTATAATCGGCTTATAGCTTATAAGGATCAGGTTGAAAAATATTTATTGGAGTCCAAGGAGTTTGCTAATACAGCAACCTGGTTTGACTTTGATCCTATGAGTGGATTTTAAGATTGTAGGAAAAAATATAGGAACAATATTTTTGATTATATATTTATTTTAATTAAAATGAATGGAGAGTGAGAGAAATGGCATTAAGACAGATTAGAGTACAGGGAGATGACGTGCTTACTAAGGTGTGTCGCCCGGTAAAAGAGATGACAGAGAGAAATCTCGAGTTGATAGAGGATATGATTGAGACAATGTATGAGGCCAACGGAGTTGGACTTGCTGCACCACAGGTGGGAGTTCTAAAGAGAATCGCAGTTATCGATGTGGGAGATGGCCCGGTTGTTTTAGTAAATCCAGAGATTTTAGAGACAGCAGGTGAGCAGACAGGCCAGGAGGGATGTCTATCTCTTCCAGGAAAAGCTGGCAATGTTACTCGTCCAAACTATGTCAAGGTCAAAGCCTATGATGAGGAGATGAATGAGTATATTGTTGAGGGTGAAGAATTATTTGCCAGAGCGTTGATTCATGAGATAGAGCATTTAGATGGACATATGTACACAGAGAAGGTTGAGGGAGAAATCTTTGATGTGGTATATGACGATGAAGATGATGAGGATGAATAAAATATGAAAGTTGTATTTATGGGAACTCCTGATTTTGCAGTGAGTACTTTGGAGGCTTTGCACAAGGCGAGACACGAGATTGTACTTGTGGTTACCCAGCCGGATAAGCCTAGAGGACGAGGCAAGGAGATGCAATTTCCAGATGTGAAGGTCTGGGCGGTGGAACACGATTTGCCGGTTTATCAGCCAACGAAAATCAAGGAGCCAGAGGCAATTGAATATTTAAAAGCATATGAAGCTGATGTGTTTGTGGTTGCAGCTTTTGGACAGATTTTACCAAAGGAGATTTTGGATATGCCAAGATTGGGATGTGTAAATGTTCATGCGTCCTTGCTTCCAAAATACAGAGGAGCAGCTCCTATACAGTGGGCTGTTATAAATGGTGATGAGGTAAGCGGTGTCACCACTATGCAGATGGGTGTAGGCCTTGATGACGGTGATATCCTGATGAAAAAAGAGGTGAAGCTTGCTGATGATGAAACAGGTGGTAGCTTATTTGACAGACTTGCAATTGTAGGCGGAGAGCTTTGTGTGGAGACCATCGAGGCTTTGGATGCAGGAGAGATTACACCCCTTCCTCAGGATGAAAATCAGGTGACCCATGTGGGTATGATCAAGAAGAACATGGGCCTTATAGACTTTGAAAAGTCTGCGGTGGAAATCGAGAGACTTATTAGAGGGTTGAATCCATGGCCAAGTGCATTTACCAAGTTAAATGGTAAGACGCTGAAGGTGTGGAAAGCTATGGTGCTTGATTCAAAGGAACTAGACACTTTGAAAAGTGTCACAGATGTGAAAGTTGATTCAGCAAAACCTGGGGAAGTGCTATATGCCGGTGAAGATGGTATAGCTGTATCTTGTGGCACAGATATTTTGTTGATGAAAGAAATTCAGATAGAGGGCAAGAAGAGAATGGCGGCTGCCGATTACCTTCGAGGTCATCAGGTGGAATTACATACTGTTCTTGGAATGGAGAAATAGATTTGGCGGAATTGAACCAAAGAGAAATAATACTTGATATATTGGATGAAATTTTAGAGCAAGGTGGGTATACTCACCTTGTTTTGTCTGGAGCCTTGAATAAGTATCAATATTTGGATAAACAGCAGAGAGCATTTATCACAAGGGTAACAGAGGGTACTGTTGAGAGAGTGCTGCAGCTGGATTATGTGATTGATTCCTTTGTGAAAAAGCCCAAGGTGCGAAAAATGAAGCCGCTTATTAGGACGGTTTTGAGATTTAGTACTTATCAGATATTACATATGGATAAAACTCCTGACTCAGCCATCTGTAACGAGGCGGTAAAGTTGGTGAAAAAACGAGGCTTGGGCGGATTATCTGGATTTGTGAATGGAGTGTTGAGAAATATTTCTCGCAACAAGGAATCTATAAAATATGAGGGCTTTAGTGTGCGTTACTCTATGCCTCAATGGATAATAGACTATTGGAGTCACCAGTTTGATGATGGTCAGCTGGAAAATATTTTAGACGCCTTGCTTCAGGAGAAAAGGACCTGTATTCGAGTTAATACAGATATGATTTCCATGGAGGATTTGAAAAAATCTTTGGAGGCTCAGAAAATTATAGTGGAGCCAGTGGAGATTGAAATCGAACAGGATGTAATGAGAGTGGACAGGGCTTATTACATTTCAGGTTACGATTATCTAATGGCAATAGAGGAGTTTGCCAATGGATATTTTTACATTCAGGATGTGAGCTCCATGATGATTGGAATTATATCTCAGGTAAAGCCTGGTTCAAATGTAATAGATGTGTGTGCTGCTCCAGGAGGTAAGAGTTTGCACATTGCAGAACTTATGTCGGGCACTGGTCATGTACAGGCCAGAGATGTGTCAGATTATAAGGTGGATCTGATGGAGGAAAATATTTCGAAATCAGGCTTAAATAATATTGATGCTATCTGTTGGGATGCCACAGTTTTGGATGAGGATGCAATTGAGACTGCAGATTTAGTTATCTGTGATGCGCCTTGTTCTGGACTTGGAGTTATTGCTGGCAAGCCTGATATTAAGTATCACATGTCCCTGGAGCAATTACAGGATTTGTCAAAATTGCAGAGAAACATTTTACAAAATGCTTCTAAGTATGTAAAAGTCGGTGGCAAAATTATATATTCCACATGTACAATTGGCAGTATGGAAAATGAGGAAAATGTACATTGGTTTTTGAAGAATAATGAGAAGTTTAAACTGCTTCAAATGCATCAGTTGTTGCCTGTGGCAGGCAAACAGGATGGATTTTTCTTTGCGTTGTTGGAGAGATTATAATGGTTGATATTAAATCAATGGAATATTATGATTTAATTAAATATGTGACAGAGATTGGTGAGAAGTCTTTTCGCGGTAAGCAACTCTTTCAGTGGATGCATGTACATAAAGTGGCTTCCATTGATGAGATGACCAATTTATCCAAGGATATGAGACAGAAGTTGTCTGTTAATTGCATTTTTACAGCGCTAGACCAGGTGGATTGTCAGATATCCAAGGAGGATGGTACTAGAAAGTATCTCTTTGCCCTGGAGGATGGCAATGTGGTGGAGAGTGTGCTTATGCGTTATAAGCATGGCAATTCAGTGTGCGTATCATCCCAGGTGGGGTGTCGTATGGGATGTAGATTTTGTGCTTCTACCCTAGATGGATTGGAGAGAAATCTTACACCTGCAGAGATAATGGATCAGATTTATGCTATTGAGAGAGATACAGGCGAGAAGGTGTCCAATGTGGTTGTTATGGGTACTGGTGAACCTATGGATAACTACGACAATATTCTTACATTTATCAAGATAATATGTGATGAGCGAGGAGCTAATTTTAGCCAGAGAAATATCACGGTCTCTACCTGTGGAATTGTTCCTAAAATTAAGGAGCTGGCAGAAGAAAAATTACAGATAACTTTGGCACTATCATTACATGCGCCTAATCAACAAAAGAGATTGGAACTTATGCCAATTGCCAACAAGTATGATATACATGAGGCTATAGATGCCTGTAAATATTATTTTGATAAAACAGGTAGACGAATAACTTTTGAATATAGTCTCGTGGCAGGGGTAAATGATAGTGATGAGGATGCCATGGAATTATCAAATCTCATAAAGGGAATAAATTGCCATGTGAATTTAATACCAGTCAATCCTATAAAGGAGAGGGATTATGTACAATCCTCTAATGAGGCGGTTTTGGCATTTAAAAATAAACTTGAAAAATATGGAATAAATGTTACTATAAGAAGGGAAATGGGCCGGGATATAGACGGAGCCTGTGGACAGCTTAGAAGAAAACATATTTCTAAAGAGCAGAAAGGTAGAACATCATGAGTTATTCAGTCATGACTGATACTGGACTGGCCCGCTCAATTAATCAAGATGCAGTCTTTGCGACAGATGAGAAGATGGGCGAATTACCTAATTTTTTTGTCGTAGCTGATGGTATGGGAGGCCATAAGGCAGGGGAATATGCCTCGTCTTATGCGTTAGACCAGATGAAGCTTGTCGTGTCACATACTGGAGGATCGGGACCTGTTCAGGTTTTAAATCAAGCAATTACAACAGCAAATGCAGCAGTATATGGAAAAGCAACCCAGGAAAAAGAAAAAAATGGAATGGGTACAACTATAGTTGCGGCAAGCTACGATGATGAAGTGCTTACTGTGGCAAATGTTGGTGATTCAAGATTATATTTATGCAGAGATAATGAACTTAAACAGATAACTGTTGATCATTCTATAGTTGAGGAGATGGTTAAGCAGGGCCAATTATCTAGAAATTTGGCCAAGGATCATCCTAAGAGAAATTATATTACAAGAGCTGTGGGTGCAGAACCTCAGGTTCGTATTGATTTCTTTGAGGAGGAGTTGGAAGAAAATGATTTAATTCTTTTGTGCAGCGATGGTCTCACAACCATGGTTGACGAAGATGATATTGTAAAAATAATTACAGAAGATAAATCGTTGGATAAAAGAACAAAAGAATTAATAGAAACAGCCAATAATAACGGCGGAATTGATAATATAACTGTGATTTTAATAGATCCATATAGATAGATGAGGTGTAATATGTTAGAACAAGGCAATTATGTAGCAGATAGATATGAGATATTAGATAAGATAGGTACTGGCGGAATGTCAGATGTTTATAAAGCAAAGGATCATATTCTTGGCCGTGAAGTGGCAATTAAAGTGTTAAAGCAGGAGTTTGCTGAGGATATTAACTTTGTCACAAAGTTTAGAACTGAGGCTCAGTCTGCAGCAGGACTTGAGCATCCAAATATTGTAAATATTTATGATGTAGGAAGTGATGACGGTTCATACTTTATAGTTATGGAGTATGTGGAAGGGATTACTTTAAAGACATATATTGAGAAAAAAGGTCAACTTAATTTTAAAGAGGCTATCAGTATTGCAATTCAAGTTGGTCGTGGTATAGAGGCTGCTCATAATAAGGGTATTATCCACAGAGATATCAAGCCTCAAAATATTATTATTTCCACAGAGGGTAAGGTGAAGGTTACGGATTTCGGTATTGCTAGAGCTACTTCAAGTAATACTATTCATTCTGATGTTATGGGATCAGTTCACTACGTATCACCAGAGCAAGCGAGAAATGGATTTGTTGATTTCAAGAGTGACATTTATTCTCTTGGTATTGTAATGTACGAGATGGTTACAGGTCGTGTGCCTTTTGATGGTGATTCAACAGTTAATATTGCATTGAAACATTTACAAGACGATATCGTAACACCATCTGCTTATGCACCAGATCTTCCTATTAGTATAGAGAAAATCATTTTGAAAGCTACACTAAAAAGTCCGGATAGAAGATATGCTTCTATGGAAGACTTGTTGTTGGATTTGAAGAAGGCATTGGTTAGTCCTAATGAGGATTTTGTAAATATTGTGGATGCAGAGGATGCAGAAAAGACCAAGATTTTGTCTGCGGAAGAACAACAAAAGATTAAAGATGAGTTATTAAATGAAGAATCTGATGAAGATGACGATCTAGATGAAGAACAAGAAGATGATGAAGATGAAGATGAGGGCCCTGTAAATCCGAAGATGGACAAGGCTATCACAATTATGATTTTTGCTGCTGCTGCAATTATTATTGTATTGGTAGTATACTTCGTTGGATCATTCTTTGGAATATTTGGTGCTGGAACAGACAAGAAGGATGCACAGGAAAATGTTGAGAGTTACGAGATGATCAGTGTTGTCGGAAAGACTGAAGATGAGGCGAAGAGTGCTTTGAAAAAAGCTGAAATTCCTTCTGATGTGTATGAATTTACATATGAGTCTAGCGACACTGTGGAAGAGGGCAAGGTTATCAGTCAATCAGTCAAGGCTGGTGAAATGGCATCTTCTAACAATAAAGCTATTATTAAGGTAAGTACTGGTGAATCAGATGAACCGGTGGAGATTCCTAATGTTACAGGAATGACAGAAGGTTCTGCAAAATCAGCGATTGAAGGAGCAGGATTTAAGTTCAGCAAGAGTTATGAGTATTCGGCAGATACTCCTGAGGGTCAGGTTATAAGTTATTCACCATCTGGCTCTGCAAGTAAGGGAGATACAATTACTGTTGTTATTAGTGCTGGTATTCAGTCTGTTCAGGTTCCTAGTATTACAGGAATGACAGAATCAGAGGCCAACAATGCATTGTCATCATCTGGTTTAAAAGTTGGAAATGTAACAA
The DNA here is from genome assembly GCA_024697595.1 of Lachnospiraceae bacterium. GTDB lineage: Bacteria > Bacillota > Clostridia > Lachnospirales > Lachnospiraceae > JAILFK01. Next base: position 27,098 of record JAILFK010000017.1, read on the forward strand.
GAACATATAGCGACAATGTTTCTGCAGGTAGAGTTATCAGCCAGGGTGTTGCATCAGGAAAGACTGTGGATGCATCTACATCAGTTGATTTTGTTGTAAGTGATGGACCTAAGCCTGTATACTATAGTGGAAGCTTTACTGCATCATGTCCTGCAGATGCTGTAGCAGCTATAACAGTTACAATATCTGATGCAAATGGAACACAGATCGATACAGCAACTTTAAATCCTGGAGATAGTAGAACTATTTCTGTAAATCATGTTGCTACATCTAGTATCAAAGTACAGTACAGTGATGGTAGAGCAGAAACTTATTCTTTGAGTAGAGAATAATAAATCGTTTAAGACATAATTAGGGGCAGCAAATTTATTTTGTTGCCCCTTATAAAGGTAAAGTTATATTAGGAGAACAATGACAGGAACTATAGTAAAGGGAATTGCAGGATTTTATTACGTATATGTTGAGGGAAGTGGCTTGTATGAGTGTAAGGCCAAAGGTGCTTTTCGAAAAGCAGGTATAAAGCCTCTTGTGGGAGATACCGTAGATATCAACGTGATAAATGAGGAAAATAAAATAGGAAATGTTGAGAAAATTCATCCTAGAAAAAATTCTCTAGTGCGTCCTGCTGTGGCCAATGTGGACCAGGCGTTGGTGATATTTGCCACATCCTCACCGGAACCTAATTTTAACCTTTTAGATAGGTTCCTTGTTATGATGGAATATCAAGAGATACCAGTGCATATCTGTTTTAACAAGATGGATTTAACAGATGATGATTGGAAAAATAAACTTATTAATATATATGAAAATGCAGGATATCAAGTGCATTTTACAAGTGCAAAGCACCATGATGAGTCAAAGAGTGATGATGGTGTGGCGGAGATTCGAGAACTTTTAAGTGGGAAAATCACAACTGTGGCGGGTCCTTCAGGAGTTGGTAAATCAACCCTTATAAATAATATAAAGGGTGATGTGGTCATGGAGACAGGCTCTATAAGCGAGAAGATTGGCAGAGGAAAACATACCACCAGACATTCAGAACTTATTTATCTTGGTGATGATACATTTATCGTAGATACACCGGGATTCAGTTCCATGTATATCCCTGAATTCGAGAAGGAAGATTTAAAAAATTGCTATCCTGAGTTTGATAAATATTCTGATGAGTGTAAATTTTTGGGTTGCGTACATATTAAAGAGCCTAAATGCGGAGTGAAGGATGCGGTAGAGCGAGGAGATATTGCATCTGAACGTTACGAGAACTACAAGCTATTGTTTGAAGAGATAGCTGCCAGACGAAAATATTAAAGAGGAGAAAAAATGAAGTATTGTTTATCACCATCTATTTTAGCTGCTGATTATGGCAGATTGGCTGAAGAAATAAAATGTGTTGAAGATGCGGGAGCTCAGTATATCCATATTGATGTTATGGATGGAAAGTTTGCGCCGAATATCACTATAGGAATTCCTGTGATTGCTTCTATCAGAAAATACACAGATGCGATTATGGATTGTCATTTAATGATTGAAGATCCAGATAGATATGTGGAAGAATTTGTAAAGGCGGGAGCTGACATTGTTACAGTTCATGCTGAGGCTTGCACTCATCTTGATAGAACAATTAATCATATCAAGGAATTGGGGGCAATGGCTGGAGTTGCAATCAATCCTGCCACACCGATTTCTGCTATTGAAAATATATTGCCACTTGTGGATATGGTTTTGGTAATGTCTGTAAATCCAGGCTTTGGTGGACAAAAACTTATACCATATACTTTGGATAAGGTGGCTGATTTGCGTGAGATTATTTCTGAGAAAAATCTCAAGATAGACATTGAGATTGATGGTGGTGTTACCATTGAAAATATTGACAAGGTTATTGAAGCTGGAGCTAATATTATCGTTGCGGGAAGTGCGGTTTATAAAGGTGACGCAGCGGACAATGTGGAAGCATTTTTGTCTCATATGAAATAGTTTGTTAAGAGAGAATGAGTTGAAGATATGAGTACATTTATCATAGCAGGTGGCAATGCCGATATAGAATTTTTAACTGAATATATGGCTGAAAATTTTTCGGACTCAGATATATGTATTGCGGCGGATGCTGGGATAAAAGTCTGCGAAAAACTTCAAATAGTTCCAAATTATATAATAGGTGATTTTGATTCTCTTTCAAATTCGGATAGAGAATTGATGGAGCAGACCTATGGTGGTAAAGATGTAAAAACCGAGATTATCACTTTGAATCCTATCAAGGATGATACGGATACAGAGGCTGCATTACATTTGGCTTTTTCTGTTTCAGATGAAGAGATATATATGCTTGGTGCGACGGGAAGTAGATTGGATCACACCTATGGCAATATTGAACTTCTTAGGCAGGGCGTTGATTCAAAACATAAAGTATATATTGTGGATAAAAACAATCGCATTAGCATGATTTCCAATGAAACTGTGCTAATCTCCAAGGAGGAGCAGTTTGGTAAATATTTGTCTCTTTTCCCGGTTGGGGGTGCATGTGAGGGCGTAAGTGTGATGGGTACTTTTTATCCTTTGGAAAATAAAATATTATCAGGAGGGAATACTCTTGGGGTGAGTAATGAAATAGTATCTGATTGTGCTAAAATTACTGTCAAGAAGGGGAAACTTCTGATAATAGAAAGTCTAGATTAAATTTCTGTAAAAATCTTATAAAATCTGTATAAATGTCTGACATTTCCTTGATACTTTTTAGTATATTTTATATAATTTAAAGTATAAAAATCAGGGGGGTCTTCAAATGGCAAAAGAGATGATTGCAATGTTGCTAGCTGGTGGTCAGGGCTCGCGACTTTATGCACTAACAAAAAATTTAGCAAAACCGGCCGTCCCATTTGGGGGGAAATATCGTATAATTGATTTTCCATTATCTAATTGTGTAAACTCAGGCATTGACACTGTAGGAATTCTTACACAATATCAACCATTAGTGTTAAATGAATATATAGGAAATGGACAACCATGGGATTTGGATAGATTGTATGGTGGTGTTCATGTGCTGCCGCCATATCAGAAAGCTCAGGGGTCTGACTGGTATAAGGGCACAGCCAATGCTATTTATCAAAATATTCCTTTTATTGAGAGATACGAACCTGAATATGTGATTATACTGTCTGGTGATCAGATATGTAAGCAGGATTACAGTGAATTTCTTGATTTTCATAAGGAGAAAAAAGCTGAGTTTTCTGTGGCTGTCATGGAGGTTCCTTGGGAGGAGGCTCCTAGATTTGGACTTATGGTAACGGATGACAATGACAAGATTACAGAATTTCAGGAAAAACCAAAGGAACCAAAATCTAATTTGGCATCCATGGGAATATATATCTTCAACTGGGATGTGTTGAAAAAATATCTTGAGGAAGATGAGGCTGATCCAAATTCTGAAAATGATTTTGGAAATAATATTATTCCAAATATGCTTCAAGATGGAAGAGATATGTACGCTTATCATTTTGAAGGATACTGGAAGGATGTTGGAACAATAGCTTCACTCTGGGAGGCTAACATGGAGGTGTTGGATCCTGAGGGAAGCGGATTAAATATATTTGATGAGAACTGGAAAATTTATAGTCGTAATTCTGGTAAACCTGGGCATAGAATCGACGCGGAAGCAACCATAGAGGACTCATTGATAACAGATGGATGTAGAATACATGGTTTAGTTAAACATTCTATTTTATTCTCTGGTGTGACAATAGAATCCGGCGCTGTGGTGGAGGACGCAGTTATTATGGGCGGCGCTACCATATGTAAAGGTGCTACAGTATCTCATTGTATTATTGCAGAAAATGTGGTGGTTGGACCTGGAGCTGAGGTGGGAGTTATGCCGAAGCGTGGAAAAGAAGGCGGAGTTGCCACTATTGGAGCAAATGTAAAGATTGGAGCTGGAGCAATAATTGGACCAGATGCTATGGTAGAAAATGATGTAAAGGAGGGGACAACATTATGATATCATCAAACTCTGATGCTCTCGGCATCATTTTTACAAATACATATGACTCTACAATCCCTGAGTTGACAGCGCGTAGGTCTATGGCGTCGCTTCCATTTGCCGCCAGATATAGACTTATTGATTTTGTTTTATCAGGTATGGTTAACGGAGGAATCGATAATGTATCTCTCATGGTAAGAGAAAATTACTTATCACTTTTAGATCATTTGGGAACTGGAAAGGAATGGGATCTGTCTAGAAAAAATGGTGGATTAAATATTATTCCTCCTTTTGCTAACAGAGCTACTTCCATATATAGTGGACGTGTTGATGCTATCAACAATATATTGAATTTCTTAAAGGGGCAGAAAGAAAAATATGTAGTAATATCTGATTCTAATGTGGTTTCAAATGTGGATTTTAAGGATGTAATTAAATTTCATATTGAAAAAGAGGCGGATATAACTATCGTCTATAGAAAAGATAAGGTTTTGAATGTAGACACTCAGTCCATTATGGATAACAACGAAAATTATTTTACAATTGACTTGGACGGAACTAGAGTTACAGGTATGAATATCAATCCAGAACCTAAAAGAGCTGCTCAAAATGCTTCCATCAACATTTATGTTATGGATAGACAGATGTTGATTGATGAAGTTACCAAGGCATATAGAAATGGTTTTACTCATTTTGAGAGAGACATATTTGCTAACAATATTGAAGACTATAATATTCAGGCATATGAGTACAAGGGATATGAGGCTCGAATTATGAGCATTAAGGATTACTTTGATGAGAGTATGCGTCTCATCGATGAAAAAAATCTTGATGAACTATTTGGCCATGCACCAATGAGAACCAAGGTAAGAGATGATGCGCCAACAAGATATCTAAAAGGATGTAGAGTGGATAATGTTATGGCTGCCGATGGTTGCGTCATAGAAGGTGAGGTTGAAAATTCAGTTTTGTTTAGAGGGGTTCGAGTAGGAAAAGGTGCCAAGGTAAAAAATTCTATTTTAATGCAGGATACAGAAGTGAAACCTGGTGCTGAAGTAAGTTATGTTATAACTGATAAAGATGTTACAATTGGGGCTAATAAGCAATTGGCTGGAACAGATTCCTTCCCTGTTTTTGTTGCAAAAGGTAAGACGGTATAAGTGGAGTAAAAGTTATGGATTATGACAACAAAGTTATACAGGAATTTATAGATTATAATCAAGATGGAGAAAGAATATGTAAGTCTTTGCCGGAGAATAAAGATATACTTTATATTTTAAATCGCGATAATTCTGAATTTATAAATCGAGGGATATTATTTGCTGTGGTTGCACATAGTAAACAAAAGCGTAAGGGAACAGATTTCCCGTACATAATTCATCCTCTAGAAGTAGGTGGTATAGTTTCTAGACTTGTGGATGAAGATAGTGTTGAGATTGAAATGTCCAAGGAGGATGTGATTGTAGCGGCTTTGCTTCATGATGTGATTGAGGATACGGATTACGGCTATGATGATATTTATGAGGAATTTAATAAGGCAGTTGCAGATCTTGTTCAGGATGAGAGTGAGGATAAGATGCGACATATCTCTAAGGAAAAATCCTGGAAAATTCGAAAAGATACTGCTTTAAAGCATTTAAAGGATGTGAGGTTAGAAGCAAAACTTATTGCTTTGGCAGATAAGTTGTCAAATATGCGGATGTCTGTGGAGTCTTATTATAGAAAGGGCGACAGAATGTGGGATGCATTTAATGAAAAAGATCCAGCTGTTCAAAAATGGTATTATACTGAAATCGCCAGGACATTGAAAGATTTAAATAAAACCTGGGCGATGGAAGAGTATTACAAATGTTTGAAAATAGTTTTTAAAGATTAGAATAATACTTATTATATTAGAGTGTTTTGGAAAAATAAACACTACAGAATTTATATTCTGTGGTGTTTTTATTTGCCTTATTTTGGTTTTTTGTTTACTAAATATCTAGATTATTAAGAAATGGAGAGCTTTTTGCAAAAAAAATAAGCCGCGGAAAAATTTCCGGGCCTTCTAGAAAGGGTGCAGTACATCTGCGCCCTTGGCATCTTATGTAGTTTTAAATTAGTACTGACCTAAAGCATATTTGAAGAAAGATACTGCATCTTTACCAGCCAACTCCTGTGACTCTACATACTTTGTGTAATCTGCTACTACCATACCAAGTGAATTTGTGAATTCCATAATCGTTACCTCCTCATAATTGAAAGCTTATTAAAAATTTAAATTGTTAACTTATTTGTGATCTTTGCCAAGATCTGTTTAATCGTTATGATTATTTTTCAAAACCAAATGCATACTTGAAAAATGAAACTGGCTCAACATCATTTGCATTTGCTTCGCGAACGTATGAATCATAACTAGCATAAAGCTCATTGAATGAATCTTCAAACATCTTTGCGTTCCTCCTTTCCTTTGATGACCTTACTATACACCCGCCCTTAAACATTGTCAACAAAAACTTTAAAAGAAATTTGTGCAAATGACACAAAAAACAGCCCAAAAGTGCGAAAAACGACGAATGAGAATATTTAGCACGTGTATATATTGCACAATAGAATGGCGGTATAAATGTGCACATTTACCATAAAATTAAAGGGGAGGTAACATTAAGGTAACATATATGAAACATCTATTGTACAAGATATATAAAAATCCAGGTATTTAGAATTTTATACAAAACCAGGGCATTTTTTTTGTTAAATATAGGTTGTTGAGGCAAATAAGGGCAGGTGTTACAATAAAGGAAACGAAGGAACTAAAAACAGTTTCCTGGTTTCCAAGTGGAAGATACCTGGGTGATAGTGAAAAATAGTCAGATATATAAAGAAAGGATGGAGGTTTATGAGAGAGAAAGTGATGTTAGGAGCTCTCGAGGTTGTAAAACAAAAGGGTGTGAAGTTCACTATGGATGATGTGGCTCGCAATCTTGGAATGAGCAAAAAGACAATTTACGTAGTCTTTAGAGATAAAAAAGAATTGCTTATGGCTATGATAGATTATCTCTTTGATAGGATTAAAGATAGTGAAAATGAAATTATAAATGATGACTCTCTTTCCTTAGAAGAAAAAATAAGAGGTATATTGGGTGTTATACCAGATGGATATAAAGAATTAAATTTCAGTCAGGTGTATTCACTTAAATCGAGATACCCTGAAATATATGAATTGGCTCAAAAGAGAATTGAGAGCGATTGGGGAATGACATTTGATTTATTGAAGAAAGGCGTGGAGGAAGGAATACTTCGGGATGTGGATTTTGGAATATTTAAATTAGCTTTTGAGGCTTCTGTCGAACGACTATTTATGACAGATGAGATTGAGGAAATGGGTATAGATTATTTTGAAGCCTTAGAAAAGTTGGTAAATATTATGATCGATGGTATTTTGGCTCGTTGAGAGGAGATATAAGTGTTTAATAAGGAGGGGAAGATGAAAGATAAGTCAAAAATTATATTTGGAAATGTCATAAGTGATAAGGATTATAACAAGGCGGTTAAGTCTAAAAACAAATATATTAAGAAGTATGGAGATGACTCTGAAGTTAGTTACAATACATTTTTAAGAAAAAATGATAGGATTGGTGATTCGCTTGGAGTGTATGACGTGGTACTTGATGAGGGGCAGGGCGACGTGGACTTCGACATAGAAAAAGGAATTATTGTAGGAAATATCAGAATGGGATTTGGTCATTATCGAATCTCTATGGCCATGGCTTCCGCAGCAAAGTCCATGGGATATACGCCTTACTGGATGGATTTGAACGGATATCCTCAGACTACTTGTACAAAAATTATCAGTGCGCAAAATGATTTGTATTCTTTGGGATCGAGATTGTCAAAGAATCCTTTGTTTAATAAATTTTGGGAGTGGATGAATTATGAGGGCTTTAGGGCGCTATCTTATAATTCTTCGGATCAAAAGAATGCTGAGCTTATGGCCACAGTATATAAAAATGTACCAAAGGATATTCCGGTTATTGGAACGCATGTGTGGCCGGCTCAAGCTGCTATACATGCAGGAATGAAATATGTGGTAAATGCCATTCCTGATAACTGGCCTATGGCCTTACATTTTGCAGAGGGAAGTGTCCATACCGTCCAATGTAAGAATGCTTATATGGGTTATAGAATTTTAAATGGTATGAACAAAGATCAGGTCTGTGAGCCGATGCCAGATGATGACTTGGTATACACCGGTCATTATATTGATCATGAATTGGTGGAAAATATTGAAGATGATTGTGATGGCCGAATGGCAAGAAAAAAAGCGGGAAAACCTATGAGATTTTTGCTTACCATTGGTGGAGCAGGAGCTCAGAGAGAAATATTTGAGGCCATTATTAAACATTTGATTCCAAGTATAAAAGCAGGTAAAGCTTCTTTATATATAAATGTGGGTGATTACAAAGGGGTATGGGAATATCTGTTACAACAGATTCCTGAGATGAGTAGTTTGTCCACAGAACATTTTGACAAGTTTGAGGAGTCAAGTGTCTTTGCGGAGCAGGCACTTACAGGAGAAGTTGCAGGAATACATGGATTTTATCATGAAAATATTTTTGAGGCGGTCTACATTACCAACCTGTTGATGCGAAGTGCAGACGTGTTGGTGACCAAACCATCTGAGTTGGCCTTTTATCCTGTTCCAAAGTTATTTATTCCACGAGTGGGTAAGCATGAGATGTGGGGCGCTATTCATTCGGCTGAGATGGGGGATGGAACTTTGGAGTGCAGAGATATACCACATGTGTTGCAGATGGTGGATATGTTTATGAAAAATGATAAGCTTCTTGGCGAGATGTGTGACTCTATTAAGAAGAATAAAATAAACGGGCTATATGATGGGGCATACAAAGTGGTCGAGATAGCAATGGGGTTAAAGAATAATAGATAAATGTTTTTATCAAGAAGAGGAGGTAAATGAAATGGCAGAGGAGAATATGAGCTTAAAAGGTAGTGCCAAAGCGGGATATGCTTTGGGGGCGGTTGGAAAGGATATGGTATATATGCTTTCCGCATCTTATATCCTGTATTACTATCAGGATATATTGGGGGTTGAGGCCTGGGTAATGGGTATCATCCTCTTGGTGGCAAGAATTTTTGATGCATTCAATGATCCTATTATGGGCGTGTTGGTATCGAAGACCAAGACTAAGTGGGGTAAATTTAGACCTTGGTTATTGATTGGAACTATTACCAATGCAATAGTGTTGTACTTTATGTTCGCATGTCCACCAGATACCAGTGGCAGTGGGTTGGTGGCTTATGCGGCAGCTACTTATATTATCTGGGGTGTGACATATACAATGATGGATATCCCTTATTGGTCAATGATTCCAGCATTTACCAAGGGCGGTAAAGAGAGAGAAGGACTTACAACTTTGGCTAGATCATGCGCTGGTGTAGGTTCAGCTATAGTTTCTATTGGAACTATCAAGATTGTACAGATGTTGGGCCAGAAATTTGGGGGCGCATCAGCTACAGCCAAGCAGGTGGAGTTAGTTGGTTTTAAATATGTAGCTCTCTTGATTGCTGTGCTATTTGTGGTATTTATTGTTATTACCTGTGTCACAGTAAAAGAGAAATCTTCTGTTGATATGAAGACAGCAACAGTGGGAGAAATGTTTAAAGCCCTGGTGAAAAATGATCAGGCAATGACAGTGGTAATTACTATAGTATGTATTAATACTGCTTTGTATATCACTTCTAATTTAGTGTTATATTTCTTTAAATATGATTTAGGTGGTGCAGCTTGGTACAACAATTACACAGTATTTAACACAGTTGGTGGTGCAGTACAGATTATTTCAATGATGGTATTGTATCCAATGCTTAGAAGGTTATTTAAATTAAACAATATTCAGATATTCTATGTTGGCGCATTTATGTCGATTGTGGGATATGGAATTCTTTTAATATTTGCTTCAATGGGAGTAAATAATTTGGGGATCTTCTTGATTCCTGGAATATTTATCATGGCTACAGCAGGAATTAACAATGTAATTGTGACAGTATTTTTGGCCAACACAGTGGACTATGGTGAGCTGAAAAATGGTCGTAGAGATGAGTCAGTTATCTTTTCAATGCAGACTTTTGTGGTAAAACTTTCAAGTGGTATCGCTGCCATGATCGCGTCAATTGCTCTTTCTGTATTTAAACTTTCTGATGAGACAGCCACTGAGGCACAACAACAGATGGATTTGTCACTAAGTGTGTCAAATGCATCTAAGATGGGACTTAGAATGGTTATGACATTGATTCCAATTGCAGTGTTATTATTTGCCATTGTATGGTTTAGAAAGAAATATATTTTGACAGATGAAAAGATTGAAGAGATTTCAGCAGAACTTCAGGACAAGAAACAAAATGCTTAAAAATATAAATGCACGAATGATTATAGAGAATGGTTAAAGGAGCGAATATGATAGATATAAGAGATAATCTATACATTTTAAATACTGCCACAACCACATATGCATTTCGTGTGATGGAGACGGGGCATCTTGAGCATCTATATTATGGTTCGAAGATAGATATTATAGATGAAGATGCCCTGGTTGAAAAACATAAATTTCAACCGGGAAATTCCATTGCATATGATGAGGCTCATCCGGAGTTTACCTTGGAGGACATGTGCCTGGAGATGTCGGGATATGGCAAAGGTGATATAAGAGAGCCCTTTGTAGAACTTGTGGCGGCTGATGGAAGTTCTACTACAGATTTTGTATTTGAAAAAGCTACAAAGTTGCAGGGGAAAGTTGCTTTAGAGACTTTGCCTAGTTCCTATGATGCCAAGGGGGAGGTGGAGACACTTCAGGTGGTGTTAAAGGATAGAGGAAATGGTTATACTCTATGTCTTAACTACTATGTATTTGTAGACACAGATGTGATAGCTAGAGATGCCAAATTTATAAATACCTCTGATGAGCCGGTGCGACTAAAAAGACTTATGAGTACCCAGTTGGATTTGAACAAGGCGGGACTTGTGATCACTTCATTTCACGGTGGATGGGTGAAGGAAATGCGCAAGGTGGATACAGTTTTAAAAGCTGGAAAATTTGTGAATTCTTCCTACACAGGTACTACTTCCAATAGAAGTAACTCATTTATTATGGTAAGTGATGAGTCCACTTCTGCAGAGCATGGAGATTGCTATGGATTTCATTTGATATACAGCGGTAATCACTATGAGGCTGTGGAGGTAAATGCTTATGACAAGACTCGAATTGTCACAGGAATAAATCCTACTGGTTTTGAGTTTTTACTGAAGCCTGGTGATGAATTTGAGGCTCCGGAAGCGGTTATGACATTTTCAAAAGATGGTCATGATGGAATGAGCAGACATATGCATGATTTTATAAATGAGCATATAGTTCGCGGTGATTGGAAGGATAAGGAGAGACCGATTCTTTTAAACAGTTGGGAGGCCTCTTACTTTGATATATCTGAGCACAGTCTGGTAAAACTGGCGAAGGTGGGTAAGAAAGTAGGCGTAGAGTTGTTCGTTATGGATGACGGCTGGTTTGGTGAGCGCAAGGATGACAAGAGAGCCTTGGGCGACTGGACCCCAAATAATAAGAAATTACCAGGCGGTGTGGCTGGACTATGTCGCAAAATTAATAATCTTGGCTTGGACTTTGGTATATGGATTGAGCCTGAGATGGTAAATGTGGACAGCGAATTATATCGAGCTCATCCTGAGTGGAGCGTGGATATCCCAGGCAAAGATCATTCGGAGGGAAGAAATCAGCGATTGCTAGATTTTGCAAATCCTGAAGTGGTGGATTATATTGCCCAGGCTATGATAAATGTGCTGTCTAGCGCGAATATTTCCTATGTAAAATGGGATATGAATAGAATCTTTTCCGATTATTATTCAAAATATTTACCAGCTGAGAGACAGGGGGAGATGGCCCATAGATATATGATGGGAGTTTATAAACTGGCAGATATTTTAACCAGCAAATTTCCACATATTTTATTTGAGGGTTGCGCTTCCGGGGGTAATAGATTTGACCTAGGTATGCTTTGTTATTTCCCACAGATATGGGGAAGTGATAACACAGATGCCATCAGTAGGTTGGCGATTCAGGATGGATATAGTTATGGATATCCCCTAAATACTGTCACAGCCCATGTGTCATCCTGCCCGAATCATCAGACACTTCGAAATACACCTTTGGCGACAAGATTTGCGGTTGCATCCTTTGGCGTTTTGGGTTATGAGACTAATTTATGTGATTTAGATAAGGAAGAGTTAAATGAGATCAAGGCTCAGATAGAACTTTATAAAAAATACAGAAAGACTTGGCAGTTTGGAGATTTTTATAGAGTTGAGTATGGAAATCATGTGATGTGGAATGTGGTTTCAAAAGACAAGAAACAAGCCATTGGTATTTTGGCTCAAAAGGAAGTTATGCCAAATGAGATGTATGCTTGCTTTAAGGCCAAGGGCTTAGATCCTGATATGAAATATCATTTTACCAATTTAAAGGCTGGTTATAATGTAAAACTCTTTGGGGATTTGATAAATACTGTGGCACCATTTCACATAAAGCAAGATTCGCTTATGCAAAATGCAGTGGCAAAATTTGTGAAGATGCCCGGAGAGACTGAGGATTATATCTGTACTGGTGGTTTGATAATGAACGAAGGTGTGAGATTGCATCAGTCCTTTGTTGGAACCGGCTATGACGAAAATGTGAGATTTTTCCCAGATTATTCGGCAAGACTATACTTTATGGATGCGGTGATGGAATAAAATCCATCACCGTACTTTTTTGTCGATAAAGTTGGATTTGTATTTTGAATATACGATTTTTTGGCTGCTGTATAAACCGTAGTATCCCGATACAGCATAGCTGAAGCCTACGGCCAACAAAAAGAATGGAAAAGCTTCGATGCCAAATAATTCAAAGCAAATGAGTAGTGATGTGATAGGGCAGTTGGTCACACCGCAGAACATGGCGCCCATTCCGATGGCAGCGCACAGGCTTGGGGAAAATCCCATTAGATTTCCACATAAACATCCAAAGGCTGCTCCGATATAAAAGGTAGGAACAATCTCTCCACCTTTAAATCCACAGGCTAGGGTTAGGGCAGTAAAAATTATTTTTAACAAAAATTCTATGGAGTGAATTTCTCCATCTACACAGGCGGCTATCATTGCAGTTCCTGTACCATTGTAATTTTGATTTCCTATAAAATATGTAAGAACTAAGATCACAAGACCGCCAACTACAGCCCGCACATATACATTTTTAAATAGTTTTTGGTAGATTTTTGCTGTCTGTTGTAGGCAGACGCAAAAGACTATACTGACTACGCCGCAAAGTATGGCAATACCAGAGGAAATAACAGCTGATTTTAGATTGAACGCAGGCATGTTTAAAATCTCAAAGCTCATGCCTGATAAATCAAATACATTGGCAGCAATGGCTCTTGCAATAAGCGCAGCTATGGCACAAGGTAGAAGGGCAGCATAGTGCATAATACCAACGGATACCACTTCCATTGCAAATACAGCTGCAGCAATTGGTGTACCAAATAATCCGGAGAAAGCTGCGGCCATACCACACATAATAAGTATGTGGCGATCCTCTTTTCTCGACAAACCAAAGGTTCTGGCAATTGCATTTCCAATACTTCCACCTAATTGTAAGGCGGCACCTTCTCTACCGGCAGAACCACCCACAGCGTGAGTGATTATAGTTGATATATAAATAAGAGGAGCCATTCGAAGGGGAATCTCGTCATCGGAATGGATTGCCGACAGTACAAGATTGGTTCCTGGGTCCTTTTTCTTCATTATTAATTTATATAGTAAAACAATAGATAGGGAACCTAGCGGTAGGAAAAATAACATATATGGATTGTCTAATCGAAATGTGGTTACTTTGTTTAGCAAATATCCAAAGGAACCGCTGACAAAACCTGAGATTACACCGACTATAACGGAGAGAATAATCCACTTTGAGGTGGATAGGGCACGGATGGTGTCCTGTTTTACTCTTCGTCTAAAAATTTCTTTCTTTATATACTTTCTGTTCATCATATCACCCTTTTATCTTTCCTAAAAAATCTTATCACGAATAGATTTATAGTTCAAATAATAATAGATGTAGAGTATAAATACATATAAATTAGACTAAGCCATGGATGCTATCTCGCATTTTATAGGTGGCATCTTTTTTAGTGCGCCCTGCGGCACGATTTTCTAACGTGGGATGGTTCGTTCTTACCCTCACTACCTCAAAAAATCCGTGTTAGTCCCCGGAAAAGTGAAAAAAGGTGGAAATAGTTGACAAATTAAGCTGATTTCCGGGGAAAACACCCCGGAAATGGGAAAAAAGGTGGAAATAGTTGACAAATTAAGCTGATTTCTATTAGAAGCACCCCGGAAATGAGAAAAAAGATGAAAATAGTTGACAAATCAAGCTGATTTCCGGGGAAAACACCCCGGAAATGGAAAAAAAGATGAAAATAGTTGACAAATTCAGCTGATTTCATGGGAAAACACCCCGGAAATGGAAAAAAAGATGAAAATAGTTGACAAAATAAGCTGATTTCCGGGGAAAATACCCCGGAAATGGGAAAAAAGGTAGAAATAGTTGACAAAATAAGCTGATTTCCATTAAAAATACCCCGGAAAAGTGAAAAAAGATGAAAATAGTTGACAAATATGCATATTAATCAAAATTTAATTAAATTACATAAAAGTACTTACGCCAAGAAACAACTAAAGCGTAATATGTGCCCCTTTCATTGGATGTCCAGTAAAAGGGATACATATCAAACAACCAAAGTACAGCTTGAGTGCTTATTTTTTATTCATAATGGTGCCTGTTGTGATATATTAGTTGTATATAGGTGGAAATGTTATGGAAAGAAAATATTATTTTATTGTAAATACACATTCAAAAACTGGAGGAGCTGCAAAGCAGTGGGATATCTTAAAGCAGAGACTCGATTTTTTGAAAGTGGATTATGAGGCTTATATAACTGAATATGTTCATCATGGAATTGAACTTGCCAAAAAACTTACTGAGGGTGAAGAGGTAGTTAATCTTGTGGTCTGTGGAGGAGACGGCACGGTAAATGAGGTGTTAAATGGAATCACTGATTTATCAAAGGTGAATTTCGGATATATTCCTCTTGGATCTGCCAATGATTTCGCCAGAGGTCTGGAGATGACGGGAGAACCGATTCAGATATTAGATAATATAATAGGAAGTGATGCCATTGATTCTATCGACGTGGGACTTGTTCAGTGGGACGGCGGAAGTCGTCGATTTATCATAAGTGCAGGGGCAGGAATAGATGCGGCGGTGTGTCGAGAAGCCCAGGTGTCTAAACTTAAAAATATTTTAAATAAAATAAAGTTGGGTGGTGCCACTTACGGACTGCTTACAGTAAAGAATTTATTTACTGCACCTTTGGTAAATGGAAATATTACCTTTGCAGATGGTAGAACAAAGAGATTAAATAAGATAATATTTGGTGCTGCCATGAATTTTTCCTGTGAGGGAGGAGGAGTTCCCATGGCGCCTAAAGCTGATGCCAGGGACGGAAAGTTGTCAATGTGTATGGTGTCGGGACTTTCAAAGCTGATATGTCTTATGAAATTTCCACTTCTTTTGATGGCAAAGCATGAAAAGATTGTAGGGTTTGATATTATAGACAGCGAAAGTTTTACCATTGAATTTGACCGCCCTATGGTGGTACATGCAGATGGCGAGGACTGTGGAGATATAGATAAGGTTACATTTAGGTGCCTGCCAAAGGAACTTAAGATGATTAAATAATAAATATTGGAGGTTTTTATGAATCAGGTATATGACAAATTGATGAGATGCTATGAGAGTGTAAAGGCTAGGGTAGATTTTCGGCCTAAGGTGGCACTTGTATTGGGATCAGGACTAGGAGATTTTGCCAGCCAGATGGATGTTGAGGTTACAGTTGATTACAAGGATATAGAAGGATTCCCTGTATCAACAGCTCCGGGCCATGTGGGTAGATTCGTATTTGGCTATGTGGAGGGAGTTCCTGTTGTGGCTATGCAGGGACGCATACATTACTATGAAGGTTATGATATGAGTGATGTGGTTCTTCCTATTAGATTAATGAAGTTACTTGGGGCTGAGGTGATGTTTTTGACCAATGCTGCTGGTGGAATTAAACAGGGATTTAAGGCGGGGGAATTAATGCTTATTACTGGCCAGATTGCAACCTTTGTTCCATCGCCACTTAGGGGGGCAAATATTTCTGAATTGGGAAATAGATTTCCGGATATGTCCCATGTGTATGATGAGAATTTACAGTTTATTGTAAAAAAATCTGCCACAAAACTTGGAATTGATATAAAAGAAGGCGTCTACATTCAGTTCCCAGGGCCAAATTATGAGACTCCAGAAGAGATAACAATGGCCAGAACTTTGGGGGCAGATGCAGTGGGGATGAGCACAGCCTGTGAGGCTATTGCAGCTAATCATATGGGGATGAAGATAGTTGGAATAACCTGTGTGTCCAATTTGGCTGCGGGAATCTCCCCTACACCTTTATCTGAAGAGGAAGTGATAGAGGCAGGCAAGAGTGTATCTGTGAAATTTACATCCCTTGTGAAGGATGTAATCAAGACTATTGAGGATGAGATGTAGGTTTTTACGAGAATTTGGTGAGGAGAAGGTATGAATACACGCTTTTATAATGCTAGAATTTTATTGTTAGAGGATGACGGGAATTATAATATTATAAATGGAGAACTGTGGGTAAAAAAAGATGAGATAATATACATTGGTGATGGTTCAGATGTGGCCCAGGTGTGTAAGGGTGATGAGATGATTTTGTGGGATGTCCAAAAGGATTGTAAAGGAAATCTCTTGATGCCAGGTTTTAAAAATGCTCATACTCATACAGCCATGACATTTCTCAGAAGTTATGCAGATGACTTGGAGCTACAGAGATGGTTAAATGAAGCGATTTTCCCAAGGGAGGCAAAACTTCTAGAGGAGGATGTGTATTGGTTATATATCCTGGGGGTTATGGAATATTTAACTAGTGGTATTACCTCCAATTTTGATATGTATTTCTTTCAACAGATGGGAGCAAAGGCGGCTGTAGATGTGGGATTTAGATCTGTCTTTACATCAGGTTTAAATAATTTTAGCGAGTCTTTGGAGAGAGTTGAGGAGGATTATTTAAAAACCACCGAGATGAGTGATTTGGTTTCCTATATGATAGGATTTCACGCCGAATACACCACATCCAAAGAACTTATGGAGGGGATTGCAAGGCTATCTCACAAGTATAAATCTCCAACATATTTACATAATTCCGAGACTGCTTTAGAGGTGGCAGAGTGTAAGCAGAGATGGGGAATGACCCCTACAGCTCTTACGGATTCTCTTGGAATGTATGAGTACGGCGGCGGCGGTTATCACATGGTTCATGTGGAGGATGGTGATTTTGACATTATAAAAAATCGAGGCCTTTATGTGGTTACCAATCCGGGAAGCAATACCAAGTTGGCCAGTGGCATCGCACCAATAAATAGGTATTTACAGGAAAAAATTCCAGTTGCCCTTGGGACGGATGGCCCTGCTAGCAACAATTGTCTGGATATGTTTAGAGAAATGTTTTTGATGACAGGTCTTGCAAAACTTCGCGAAGCGGATGCGGCGGTGGTGCCTGCTGAAAAAGTATTGTATGCGGCCACCACTGAAGGTGCCAATGCCATGGGACTATTTGATTGTGATAGACTGGCTGTGGGAAAAAAGGCAGATATTATAATGATAGATTTAAATCAGCCTAATATGCAGCCTGAAAATAATATTATTAAAAATATTGTATATAGCGGAAGCAAACAAAATGTTGCAATGACCATGGTAAATGGTAAAATTTTATATGAGGGTGGAGTATTTGATATTGGGTTTGATCCAAAGGAGATTTATGAAAAGGCAAATAAAATCATACAGAGAGTAAACAACGAGGTATAGACACTATGTTAAATGTAACATTTATTCATCACAGCGCTTTTCTAGTGGAGACAGATAATCATTTACTTCTATTTGATTATTTTCCAAAGGAAGCGGTGGAAAACATGAATTTTAGAGGAAAGTTGCCTGAGATTCCAGCTGGTAAAAATCTATATGTTTTTGCCAGCCACGGTCACAAAGATCATTTCTCAATAGAGGTGCTTCGACTTATTGATGACCATCCGGACACCACATATATCTTGTCAAAGGATATTAGACTTGGTAAGAATTATCTCATTAGAAATGGAATTGATCCATCTATAAAAGAGCACATTCATTGGGTTAAGGATGTAAATACATACACTGTGGATGATATGAAGGTAAACACTTTAAGATCTACGGATGAGGGAGTGGCATTTTTGGTAAATGTTGATGGATTAAATATTTATCATGCAGGTGATTTACACTGGTGGAATGCTGGTGATGCCAGAGAAATATATGGAAATCTAATCGGAAAGGCATATAAAAAGGAAGTTAATCGCATGCAGAATACTCATATCGACTTGGCTTTCGTGGTCCTTGATGGCAGATTGGGTGATGGATATGCTTTGGGAATGGAATATTTCCTTGAAAATATAGATGCAGATTTGGTTTTTCCAATGCATATGTGGCAGGAATGGGATTTGGTTAAGAGATTAAAGAGAAATCCTAAACTTGCAAACCTTGAAAAAAAGGTTGTAGATATTGACCGAGAAAATATTATTTTCTATAATATAGTTTAATGCAAAGAAAAGGAGGCAATGTGATGGTTGTAGTATTTAATAAGTTTCTATCATATTTGTTATTGTTTGTAATTATGGTTGTAATTGCAGCGGCTGGATTTATCGTTGGAAAGAAGCTGCGTGAGCACAAAAACGCCAAGAATGGAGGAGAAAATTAAGTTGAAGACATTTGGCGTAAATGATTTAAGAAAAAGTTATTTAGAGTTTTTTGAGAGCAAGGACCATTTGGCTATGAAGAGCTTTTCGTTAGTTCCTCATAATGATAATAGTTTATTGCTTATTAATGCTGGTATGGCACCACTTAAGCCATATTTCACAGGACAGGAGGTTCCACCAAAAAATCGTGTGACCACATGTCAGAAATGTGTGCGTACAGGAGATATTGAAAATGTAG
Organism: Lachnospiraceae bacterium; assembly: GCA_024697595.1. Taxonomy (GTDB): domain Bacteria; phylum Bacillota; class Clostridia; order Lachnospirales; family Lachnospiraceae; genus JAILFK01. Next base: position 46,253 of record JAILFK010000017.1, read on the forward strand.
GTAAGACTGCTCGTCATCTTACTTTTTTTGAGATGCTTGGAAATTTCTCCTTTGGAGATTATTTTAAGGAGGAGGCTATCTCTTGGTCTTGGGAATTTTTGACAGATGTTTTAGGACTTGATCCAGATAGACTTTATCCTTCTATCTATGGAGAGGATGATGAAGCATTTGAAATCTGGACTAAAAAGATCGGTGTAGCAGGAGATAGAATCACTAGATTTTATCGTGATCCTGAGACTGGGGAATGTGATAATTTCTGGGAGCACGGTGCAGGTCCTTGTGGTCCATGTTCTGAGATTTATTATGATCGCGGAGAAAAATATGGATGCGGAAGTCCTGACTGTAAGGTGGGTTGCGAGTGTGACCGCTATATGGAAGTTTGGAATAATGTTTTTACACAGTTCAATGGCGATGGACATGGTAACTATGAGGAATTAGAACACAAAAACATCGATACAGGTATGGGATTAGAACGTCTTGCAGTTGTTATGCAGGATGTGGATTCAGTATTTGACATTGATACAATGAAGGCTATTCGCGATAAGGTTTGTGAATTGTCAGGAAAGAAGTATCAGGTGGATGCTATGGATGATGTGTCAATCAGATTGATTACAGATCATATCCGTTCATCAACATTTTTAATCTCTGACGGTGTACAGCCTTCAAATGAGGGACGTGGATATGTACTTCGTCGTATTATCAGACGTGCTTCACGCCATGGCAAGATTCTTGGTATTGAGGGAACATTCCTTGCCAAGATTGCGCAGGTGGTAATTGATGAGTCCAAGGATGGTTATCCTGAACTTGAAGAGAAGAAGGATTTCATTTTAAAGGTTCTCACAAAGGAAGAAGAACAGTTTGCCAAGACTATTGATAAGGGCCTTGAGATTTTAAATGGAATGGAAGATAAGCTTGAGAAGGAAGGCAAGAAGGTTCTTGCTGGAGTAGATGCTTTCAAGCTTTATGATACATATGGATTTCCAATTGATTTGACAGCTGAAATTCTTGAGGAAAAGGGATACAGCTATGACGAGGCTGGTTTTGAGGCTGCTATGGAAGAGCAGAGACAGAAGGCTCGTGCAGCTAGAAAAGAAACTAACTACATGGGTGCAGATGCAGATGTATACAATACAATCGATTCTACTTTAGAGACATCATTTATCGGATATGATACTTTGGTGGGTGAGGACAAGGTTGCATTTATCACATCCAATACAGAAGTTGTTGACTCTCTTGGCGAGGGTGATACTGGTTCAATCATTGTATCCGAGACACCATTTTATGCCACAATGGGTGGTCAGCTTGGTGACAAGGGTGAGATTAAGTCAGCTAATGGAACATTTGTAGTTGAAGAGACTGTAAAGGTTGTTGGAAATAGATATGCTCATGTGGGTTATGTATCTGCAGGTATGATTTCAACAGGCGAGGAAGTTACACTTTGCGTGGATGCCAAGAATAGAAGCAAGACATGCAAGAACCACTCAGCTACTCACTTACTCCAGAAAGCTCTTCGTGAAGTTTTAGGAACACATGTTGAGCAGGCTGGTTCTTCACAGGATGCAGATAGAACTCGTTTTGATTTTTCTCATTTTGAGGCTATGACTCCTGAGGAGATTGCTCAGGTTGAGGCCATGGTAAATGAAAAGATTTCAGAGGCTATTCCTGTTGTGACAGAGGTTATGACAGTTGATGAGGCTAGAGCGACTGGTGCTATGGCTTTATTTGGTGAGAAGTATGGCGAGAAGGTTCGCGTTGTATCCATGGGAGATTTCTCTAAGGAATTCTGTGGTGGTACACATGTGAAGAATACTTCAGATATCGGCGCTTTCAAGATTATCTCTGAGAGCGGTGTGGCTGCAGGAACTCGTCGTATTGAGGCCCTTACAGGTGAAAATGTGTTGGCTTACTATGCTAATATTGAAAATATGTTAAATGATGCTGCCAAGGTTGCCAAGGCAACTCCAGCTCAGTTGGTTGAAAAAATAACTCATATGCAGGCTGAGATTAAATCACTTCAGTCAGAGAATGAGTCTTTGAAGGCCAAGGCTGCCAAAGATGCCATGGGTGATCCAATGGATGCAGTTGTTGATGTAAAGGGAACAAAACTTATTGCCACAGCAGTTCCTGGAGTTGATATGAATGGCCTTCGTGATCTTGGAGATTCCTTGAAGGATAAGTTGGGCGAAGGCGTTATTGTTCTTGCTTCAGAAAATGATGGCAAGGTTAATCTTGTTGTTATGGCAACTGATGGAGCAATTGCTGCGGGAGCTCATGCTGGAAATCTAATCAAGGCTATTGCACCAAAGGTTGGTGGTGGCGGCGGTGGTCGTCCAAATATGGCTCAAGCTGGTGGTAAGAATCCTGCAGGTATTGAGGATGCTTTATCAGAGGTCAAGGCTGTATTAGAGTCACAGTTATAAGATATAAAAAAATGATATGTCAAGCATTTTTGAAAATGTCCCAAAAATCTAAAAACATTAGCACCGTGTAAATCGGTGCTTTTGTTATTCTTGGGGCTCTGCCCCAATCCCCGCTCCCTATGCAGGGATGTCATCCAAAAGATGATGTTCCTGACTCT
>JAILFK010000018.1 GCA_024697595.1 Lachnospiraceae bacterium
CTCGCATTGCTTTAGTACAACACGATCTGTAAGTGGTACTAATTTCATAATATATATACCTCCTTTAAAATTAATATCAATTAATTTTGTTAGCACTCATCTCTCTCGAGTGCTAAACACAATTAATATAATAGTTTTCAAAGTAGAAAAACACAAGCAATAAACAAAAAGAAAACAAGAGCTTTTCTAATGAATACTCTTGTTTTCTCACTTTTACTCTTTTTTTCTTATTAAACCATTTATTTTTTTATTAAATTCTTAAATTTAACCTGTAAAGAATTGTAATTTGAGTGCATCTTATCTACCACAGCCTCTCCACCGGAACTTACAAATCTCTTGAGTACATTTCTAAAATCTTTTTGTTGCTGTGGAGTTAAGTCCTTCATATATTTACCCATCTCCTGCATTGATTTAATTTTATTATTTGAAATATCATCTAAAGTCTCAGCTCCAGATGACTCAATTGCAGAAAAAAGTATATCTACAAACTCTTTTCTCTCTTCAGGATCCATACCAAATATCCAGCTTTTAAGAGTCTGATCAAGCATCATGCTAGTTTGCTTTAAATTATCAGTCAGTTCAAATGAATCTCTGTTAACCTGCCAACTCATTGGATCATGCTGTTGTGGTCCCTTTTCAGAACTCAATACATAGCGATTATCCAATTCATTTTCAAGAAGAATTCCAACTACAGATTGCTCAGGCATAGTACTTATAACTTTTGGAAGAATACGTCTATACCCCTCTCTCTCCATAACCTCGGGTAAGAATCCTGGACCGTCATTGGAATAGACTTCAATTATCTTCTTTTGAATTTTTTCATCACAGAAAGCCGAGGCGTATACAGCAAAGTTTCCGCCTTTGGAATGGCCACCCACTCGAAGTTTAACAAAGAATCCATCAAATAAATCATTTAAATATTTAACAGCACTCATCTGACCCCATGTTTCGCTTAAAAAAGACATATTGAAATCTTCTTTCCAGCCCACAATAGTATTATCCGTTCCTCTATAGGCTGCAAAATATGTGCCGTCCGGTAAAATATATGTCATGGCAGAAAATTGCGACTGGTTATCTTGATCAATCTCATTTACAAAACAACACATTTTAACATCTGCAAATCGCTTACCATTTACCATTTTCTTCATCAAAAATGGTGCAACCTTTGTAGACGAATTAAGAGCCATAATCTCTTCTTCAGTATGTTTATCAAAAAACTGCTCACATACATCTTTTATATCTACAAAATCATCCAATCCATTATTAGGTACCAATCCAGAAAAATCGGTATAAACCAATTCTGTTAAAATCAGATTGTCAACTTCGTTAAATGGGGCTATAGAAAACGGTACATCTCCACGCCAATCCAGATAATCACTTATATTTGCCATAACTTAACCTCCACTTTAACTCCTATACAAACATATCTTCCTCAACATCATCAGCGACATCAAAGCCTTCTTCATCCTCTGGGAATACCACATCATCCTCTGCGAACCAATCTTCACAGTCCTTAATATCCCTCTTCATTCGTATTGAAGTCTTCTTGTGGTACATATATGTTCTAATGCCAGCCATACTTAGACTAATAAGACCAGCTGCACCTGTTACCATCATAACAAAATATAAAGTTAAAGGATAATCTGTCATCACATCATTTACATCAAAATATAAAAGCAATGATGCCACACATGCTGCAATGGATAAAATCAGATTAATAAACCATAGCTTACCTTCAACATTCTTGGTCTGAACAGCATTTTGCAACATAAATATGCCCATAAGAAGAATAGAAAATACCATATAATCAGATATAAAATCAGCTAAAACTTTGTATTCAATAAAAGATAAAACTCCTGCAATAACAAGAAGCACTCCTGCAGAAAATCCATAATTAGTAGTGTGTAAATACTCTTTTCTCATAAAATATCTACTGATAAGCCAAATACCCCATACCAACAGACACACAGCTATAGCATAGGCAAAATATTCAATATCAATCTTTTTAAAATTGTATAAAATAGCTCCCATGGCAATCATCAATGCCGCAAAAAATATTACTGCAACATTACCTACCACATTTTGGTTTTCATTGTTGTTTTTAACAGCTTTGTTCTTCATCATATAAAATCTCCAAATCAATTATTTAATTTATAACTACCATACTTCTATTATATGAAAACAGCATGGATTTTTAAAGAATAATCTGAATATTTATTAACCAATTATTTGTGCAGTAACAAGAATCATAATAAAATTAGTCAACCCATGTGCCACCACGCATAAATGTAATTTGTCAGTCTTACAATATAAAATTCCAAGTGCAAATCCCATAATCACAGCATATACAATTTGAACCGGGTTTTTATGGATAATTCCAAACACCAGACCAGATACTAAAACTGCAGGCCATATCCCATGCCACAGCTTCATCTGACCACAAATGCAACCTCTAAATACCAGTTCCTCTAAAATAGGAGTAAGCACACAATTTACTATCACTCGCATAATAATTGAACCAGAATATAATACAGAATTAGCTTTTACATACTCATCCGAAAGTTTTAAAAGCCCTAACTTTGTAAATACCACATTTAATACAACTCCAAGAGCAACTATAAGTATAACCATTCCGATTTCTTTCAAAATAGTATCTTTTTCAAAATATTTTGCTGGTTTTACAATGGTCATATTTCTATATATCAAATAGACCACCACTGTGGTTATAACACTTGAAAATCCAAGATATATAATTGCGGGAAATGTATCACCTAAATATGATTTAAAAACATAAATCATACAATTATAAACGATGAAATATGCCAAAAATGGATAGATCATCTGAATTACTCTGTTAAATTTAGCACTTGAATTAGACATCTTTAATATTTTCCTCCGCGTTAGTTTCTTTTGCCAGTTGATCATACAAATCTCTGATAGTTCTTCTTCTAACCGGATGAACCATACCTGGTGCAATTAGATTCAAAGGCGCCAAAACAAAAGAACGATTACACATATCGATATGAGGTACAGTCAAATCTCTGGTATCTATAACCGCATCACCATAAAGCAAGATATCCAAATCCAAAGTTCTTGGTCCCCAATGAACCTCCCTTGTCCTGCCTGCCTCACTCTCGATTTTGTTTAAAAGTTCCAAAACTTCTTCAGCAGATAGAATTGTCTCAAAGGTTGCAGCACCATTTAAAAAATCATCCTGCTCAACATTTCCATAAGGACGTGTCTCTATATAATCTGATACAACAAGATTTCTTATCTGAGGATACTCAAGAAGTTTTTCCATAGCCTCATCTAAATATGCATGTTTATCTCCCATATTGCTTCCCATTCCAATGGCAACCTTGGTCCAGGTCTTTTTTATTCTAACGCCAACACTGTCAAAATCTGCGTTGATAGGAGCATCAGGCTTTAATATCTCAAGTCGAAGAGTATTGATTTCCGTAAATGTATAAATAATTTCCAAAGCCAATTCATTGGCAGCTTTTTCCAACAAATCATAGGCCTTGTCCTCAAAGAATTTTTTGATAAATATGCACATAGTTCCATAATCAATTGTATTGGATAAATCATCTGTCTTTTGAGCCTTCTCAAAGGAGGTATCCGCCACAATATTTACTATGAAATTCTGTCCATTGGATTTTTCCTGCTCATAAACTCCATGATAACCAAAAACATTTAAATTATTAATTATAATCTGTCCCATAATTCTCTCACTTTTCTATAATACAAATTATTTACGTTCCATTATTCCCTCAAACATTTGAATAAAACGATAATTTTCAGCCACATCATGTACTCTCACATAATCACATCTAGCCATAACAGCACAAGCTGTGGTTGCCAAAGTTCCCTCCAAACGCTGATCAACAGGCAAATCACATACATAGTTAATAACTGATTTTCTTGATGCTCCCAATAAAATTGGCAAGCCAAGATCATTTAGTCTTGCAAGATTTGCCATAATCATCAAATTTTGCTCCTGAGATTTAGCAAAGCCAATACCTGGATCATAGATAATTTTATCTTTGGAAATATTAGCTTTATACGCTCTATCTAAATCACTTTTAAAGCTATTCATAAAATCATCCATAGTCCAATTTTCATTAGGCTCTTTTAAATTGTGCATCATACAATATTTCACATCTGCTCCAGCCACAACTTTGGACATTATATCATCGTATTGTAAACCCCAGATATCATTTACAATATCAATTCCTGCTTCTATTCCAGCCTTTGCCACCTCTCCTTTATAGGTATCCAAGGACACAGCCACATCAAAATTAGACTTGATTTTTTCAACAACAGGAATTACCCTGTCAATCTCATCAGCCGCCTCAACTTTTATAAAACCAGGTCTGGTTGATTCACCGCCCACATCTATAATCGTCGCACCTTCTTTAACCATTTTATCACACTGTATCATGGCTCTATCAATATCATTATATTTTCCGCCGTCTGAAAAAGAATCCGGTGTAACATTCAAAATTCCCATTATCTGTGTTTTCATAAACTATATTAATCCTCCAGTCCATAATAATTTCTGTCAATTTTTTCTTTAGCGCTCCATTTGCAGCCCTCTGACTCCTTACAATCATAACAGTTTCTTGAAAAATGGTCAGCAAAAGATATAATCTCGTTCAATGTCAGTAATTTATGACGATTATCATATCTTTCTGTCACATCAAATCTCTTCACACCGTGGCTAATTCCTGAAAGCACCTGGTTTTGCATATCCTTTGGAACTTCTATCTCATTCATAATATCTAAAGCATAATTATAGGAAGCCTTGTGATGGTTTTCTACACCACTATATTCAGCCAGTCTTCCCATATCATGCAAATATGCGCATAAATCAATAACATCCTCGGATATTCTCAATGAATTTTCTTGATTTAAAACTCTAGCTATAAGAGATACATTTTTAAAATGTGTTTTATCATGCTTACAAAATACCCTGTTTGCCTCCAAAGCACACAGGGTATCTAAATCATTTTTATATTTATCATTTGAAAGTAATTTTTCAATGTACTTCATATATCTTACTCTCTAACTAATCTGAAAAATTTATCCTGAAGGTTCGAATCCTCCAAAAATGCTCCACGAGAGACATAAGTGACGGTCTTTGACCCAGGCTTTTTAACCCCTCTCATGGTCATACAAGTATGTTCAGCCTCAATCATAACCATAACTCCAACTGGGTGAAGTTCAGCATCAATAGCATCGGCAATCTGAGCTGTAAGCTGTTCTTGAATCTGTGGGCGCTTAGCATAAACCTCAACTGTACGGGCAAGTTTTGAAATACCCACCACTTGGCCATCCGGTATGTATGCCACGTGGGCCTTGCCATAAAATGGCATAAGATGATGCTCACAGGTACTGTAAAATGTTATATCTTTTTCCACAATCATCTCATTATTTTGAGCTGTAAATCTCTTAGCTAAATGTACCTTGGCATCCTCATCCATGCCAGAAAAAATCTCTTCATACATTCTAGCAACTCTATCTGGAGTCTCTATCAAACCTTCACGATTTACATCCTCACCTATACCTTCAAGTATTAATTTAACACCCGCTTTTATTTTTTCTCTGTCAAACATCTATGCTCCTTATAACATCTTTGAAATCCTTTAAATATGATAGTGATCCCAAAGCCAGTATAATATCATTTTTTAAGTTCTTGGAAACGTCATATGCCTCCTGAAATGAACTGGCATAAATTGCATCATATCCCATTGACTTAATATCATTTGCCAAGGATTCTCCCGCGTAACCTCTGGCATTTAACGGAGTAACCGTAATAATATCCTTGCCGTAGGGCAACAAAGTCTCAAGCATTTTAATGCGCTCCTTGTCCCCAAGTACACCTATTATATAAGTTATAGTTTTATTTGTAAAATTATCTTTTATAGTATCTAACAATTTAACAGCTGCAGGATAATTGTGAGCTCCATCTATATATACTGTAGGATTCTCGCAGATTAATTCCATTCTCCCTGGCCACATTGCTTTATTTAGGCCATCATAAATATTTTTATTTGAAATTTTCACTCCCAAATCCTGAAGTTTATTTACCACTTCTAATGTCAAAACAGCATTGTCAATTTGATAATCGCCTATCATCTTTAGTTTGACATCTTTATAGTCTTTATAATCAAAACATATAGGATTATAAGAGTTAATTTTCAATTTTTCTCTTTGGCAAATGTTAAGATTCACCTTAAGTTCTTCGGCCTTTTTACATAAAACCTCCACAACCTCATCTTCTTGCCAAATGGATACTGCATTTCCACCATTTTTCATAATCCCTGCTTTAACTTGAGCAATTTCTGTTACAGAATCACCTAAAAACTGCATATGATCTCTTCCGATGGATGCAAAGACACTACATAGGCTTTCATCTATTACATTAGTGGCATCCTCTAGTCCACCCATGCCAACTTCACAGATCATATAATCCACCTTTTGCTCCTTAAAATACAAAAAAGCAAGAGCAGTTTCTATCTCAAAAATAGTAGGATGAGCTAGACCTTCATCTACCATTTCCTCACAGCACACTTTGATTCTTAAAATATTTTCATAATAATCATTTTCTGAGATATCAATATCATTTATCTTATATCTCTCATACTCGCAAAATACAGCAGGTGAAGTATAAACCCCCACCTTGTATCCTGCCTGTGACAAAATATTTCTCAAAAAGCAACAGGTAGAACCCTTTCCATTAGTTCCTGCCACGTGAATAATATCTAAATCATCCTGAGGATTATTCAATTTTATTAATAATTCAGATATAGTTGAAAGCCCCAGTATACTTCCATAACCTGCGGCTTTCTCTATAAATGCTTTTGCATCTTCAATATTTGACATTATTTTTTAACGCCCTTTGTATCTCTTTTTCCAATATGTAATCTATTTAGAGCAACTGCCTTGCCCTTTACCTTTACATTTTTACTAACTCCTGGAGCAAGACAATAAATATTTGTCAAAAAGTCCACTGAATCCAACTTCATACCACGAACTCCTGCAGCTCCTTTTTTCTTCTCTGGAATTGTTGCAGCATCAATTCGAAGGAATACGTTACCTGCACTTTGCATTACAACTGTCATTTCAGGTTCATACATTGCCACAACAAGTACCTTGTCCCCATCATTTAACTTAGTGGCAGCAGCTGTTTTTCTAGCCACATCAAATTCAGAACCATCCACTTGCTTTAACATACCATGAGCTGTACCAAATATTAATTTTTTACCAATAATATTTGGAATTGCATCTATAAATAAATTTTCCTCAGCAGAGGCATCAAAATTACTATTGTTATCAAGAGGCTGTCCCTTGTCCCTGAATTTACCAAATGGTAAATCCAAAACCTTTACTGTATGAAGGGTACCCTTGTCAGTAAACATTACCAAACGATCCACATTCTTGCATAGAATCACATATTTACTTTCAGTGTCTGCTGATTCCTTATTTCTCTCATATGTGGCCATATCAACCACGCGGGCATAATAGAATCTATCAATAAGCACTGCCACATCCACCTCTTCAATAGGCTTTTCAATCACTACAGCCTCAGCCACATTGTCGATAACAGTACGTCTCTCTCTTGCATATTCCTTTTTAACAGCCTTTAATTCCTTGATGATAACCTTGGCCATAGAACTTCTATTTTCCAAAATATCAGTATAATTTTGAATATTTAACATAGTCTCCTCATAATCCTTACGAAGAGCTTCTATCTCTAAACCGATAAGTCTATGTAATCTCATATTCAAGATAGCATCAGCCTGACGCTCGCTAAACATAAGAGAAGCCGCATCTTTTTTTGACTGCTCAGACTTAAATTTAATATCCTCAGTATTGCCATTTACAAGACAATCTTTAGCCTGCTTGATATTTTTTGAACCACGTAGAATCTCAATGATCAAATCAATTACATCACAGGCTTTAATAAGACCTTCCTGAATCTCTTTCTTATCCCTCTCCTTGCGAAGAAGTGTTGTATATTTTCTTGTTGCTAGCTCATACTGGAAATTAACATGATGTCTGATAACAGGCACCAAACCTAAAGTCTCAGGTTTTCCATCTGCAACAGCAAGCATATTTACACCAAAGGTATCCTCTAGACGAGTTTTCTTATAAAGAAGATTACAAACAGCATCAGCGTCTGAGCCCTTCTTTAAATCTATGACAATTCTAATTCCATCCTTTGATGACTGGTTTGAAATATCAACGATATCATTGGTTTTCTTCTGTTCCACAAGATTGTATACATCATTTAAAAATTTACCGATGTTGGCACCAATCATTGTATAAGGAATCTCAGTGACAACTATTCTCTCCTTGCCACCCTTGACCTTTTCAATCTCAACTTTTCCACGAATCTTAATCTTTCCCTGACCTGTGGAATAAATAGATTTCAAATCATCCTTATTAGTCACTATTCCACCTGTAGGAAAATCAGGTCCTGGAATAAATTCCATCATCTGTTCTGTATTGATATCAGGATTTTTCATGTAGGCAATTACACCGTCAATAACCTCACCTAGATTGTGAGTTGGAATTGATGTGGTCATACCTACAGCGATACCCTCTGCACCATTTATGAGCAAATTAGGAACTTTTACAGGTAATACCTCCGGCTCCTTCTCTGTCTCATCAAAGTTTGGCACAAAATCAACCACATCAAGATCTAAATCTGCAAGATAAGTCTCCTGTGTAATCTTTTGAAGTCTAGCCTCTGTATAACGCATGGCAGCAGCACCATCACCCTCGATGGAACCGAAGTTTCCGTGGCCATCCACTAGAGGCATACCCATCTTAAATTTCTGAGCTAAAACCACCAATGCACCATAGATGGATGAATCACCGTGAGGATGATATTTACCCATTGTATCTCCCACAATACGGGCAGACTTTCTATGAGGCTTATCATATTTAGTTCCAAGTTCATGCATATCATATAAAGTTCTTCGCTGAACTGGTTTTAATCCATCTCTTACATCAGGCAACGCACGAGAAACAATTACACTCATGGCATAATCAATATAATTTTTCTCCATCACCTCAGAGTATTCTGTTTGAATAATTTGTTCTTCCTTACTCATATTTCACTCCATCTTAAACATCAAGTTCTGCATCTGACGCATGTTCATAAATAAATTCTCTTCTTGGAGGCACATCATTGCCCATAAGAAGTGCTGTTACATCAGAAGCATTTCTTATATCATCAATCTGTACTTGTTTCAACATTCTGCGCTCTGGATCCAATGTTGTCTCCCAAAGCTGTTCCTCATCCATCTCACCCAAACCTTTGTATCTCTGTAGGGTAAATGTTGTTCCTGTATGAGCTTTTCTATATTTATCCAAAGCCGCATCATCATATAGATATTCCTCATCACCTCTACTTGGAATAACCTTGTAAAGAGGCGGCATAGCTATATATACATGACCTTCCAAAATAAGCTCTGGCATAAATCTATAGAACAATGTTAAAAGCAAGGTGGCGATATGTGCACCATCCACATCCGCATCGGCCATTATTATTATCTTGTCATAACGGAGTTTAGAAATATCAAAGTCATTGCCATATCCCTCTTGGAAACCGCATCCAAAGGCATTGATCATAGTCTTGATTTCAGCATTTCCAAGAACCTTGTCAATGCTGGCCTTCTCCACATTTAAAATCTTACCTCTAATAGGTAAAATAGCCTGATACATTCTATTTCTAGCTGATTTAGCTGATCCTCCAGCGGAATCTCCCTCAACAATAAAAATCTCACATTTAGAAGCATCCTTGGACTCACAATTGGCAAGCTTACCATTTTGATCAAAGGAGAACTTCTGTTTTGTAAGCATATTTGTCTTGGTCTTTTCCTCCTGCTTTCTAATCTTGGCAGCTCTCTCGGCACAAGATATAACAGACTTCAAAACCTCAAGATTTCTATCAAAAAATAAAGGTAATTCAGTTGATGCAATTGCTGAAACAGCCTTGGCAGCATCTGGATTATCAAGTTTTGTCTTGGTCTGACCTTCGAATCTAGGATCCGGATGCTTGATGGAAACCACAGCAGTCATTCCATTTCTAACATCAGCACCTGTAAAGTTTTGATCTTTTTCCTTTAATATGCCCAGCTCTCTGGCATAGTTATTAATAATTGTGGTAAATGCTGTCTTGAAACCTGTGATATGAGTTCCACCCTCAGCATTTCTAATATTATTACAAAATCCTGTTATATCCTCATGGAATTCATTGACATATTGGAAGGCAATATCCACAACAATGCCATCGCTCTCGCCCGAAAAAGATATAACATCATGAACAGCTTCTTCTTTTCTGTTGATATATTTTACATATCCAAGCAATCCATCCGGCTCATGATACTCAATATGCTCCACCTCATCCTTTCTCTTATCCTCGTAGATAATAGTGAGATTTGGATTGAGATAGGCTGTCTCATGAAGACGACTTTTAACCTCGTCCTCCTTGAAATTAGTCTTTTCGAAAATAGTTGGATCTGGTAAAAAGTTAATCTTGGTACCAGTCTTTTTTGTCTTTCCAATTGTAGGAAGCAAACCATTTACCAACTCTTGAACCGGTTTTCCTTGCTCGAATCTATCGTGATGAATATAACCGTCTCTAGAAATTTGTATATCAAAATAAGTAGATAATGCATTTACTGCAGAGGAACCTACACCATGTAATCCACCACTGGTCTTGTATACTGAATCATCAAACTTTCCACCAGCATGAAGAGTTGTTAAAACCACACGTTCTGCAGGGATACCCTTGGCATGCATATCCACTGGTATACCTCGGCCATCGTCCTCAACTGTACATGAACCATCTTTTTCTAATGTTACATAGATTTTGTTACAAAAACCTGCAAGATGCTCATCTACTGAATTGTCCACTATTTCATATATTAAGTGATTAAGTCCCTTTCTAGAAACACTACCAATATACATTCCCGGTCTTTTTCTAACAGCCTCTAAGCCTTCGAGAACCGCAATGCTACTGGCACCATACTCACTCTTTTTTGCCATTTATATTTGCCTCCTAAGTTACCTAAAGAATGCGCCAGGAAATATTCTGGCGCAATCCATTATTTTTATAATAATTTAAAAAAAATTAAAAATCATCCAAACATTTTACAACAGTGACATGCCATATCCATTCACAATTCCAGTAATAGGTATATTTTTCTTGCAATATGGACACTCTGATGGAGCATAAGTCTCGTATCCCGGCAAGTCATTTGGTGTAAATACTGGGAATACATCATATTTATCAATTTTATTCATAGTGCCAAATATAGCTGTAATTCCAACTATATTGCCACCATAATACTCAATACATTCCAAGCTCTTTCTCAAGGTCTCTCCTGTAGTTGATGTAGCTAAAAGAACCAATACATTTTTCCCTTCAATAGCCATTCTGATACTCTGTCTAAACATCAACTGACCAATGGAATTAACCTCTGGTTCAACCACATATACAGTCTCATGTTTATTGTTATTTGAAAAATGTCCTCTCTCTAACTCTTCCGCTAGATAAGCACCGACAACATTGGTTCCATCCATGCAAACAATTGTATCCACTGTTGTCACATGATGAAGAAGCAAAGACTGCATACTCTTGGCAACCTCTCTAGCCTCCTTTGCACGACATTTCAAATTGGTAATATCAATATAATAATTTACATGAGAAGAACTTGTAGCAAAATGTCCTGGCATAGCCTTCAAATTAATCGCCTTGTCATTTTCTGCATAAAATTTTATAAATTTGTCTCTCATGTCTTGCACTAAAATATTCTTATTTTCCATAATTCCCCTCCTCTTATTACATCTTGCCTGTGGAACCAAAACCGCCTTCTCCGCGATCTGTGGAATCTAAATCATCTACCAAATCAAATTCAACTGATAAAAATGGCATGATAACCATCTGGGCAACCTTTTGCCCCGGAGTAATAATTCTTTCAAAATCACTGTCATTATGAAGAGCAACTTTTACCTCTCCTCTATAGTCAGCATCAACAACACCTGTACAATTTGCAGGTCTAAGTCCTTCTTTAGAAGACAATCCACTTCTGGCAAATATTCCTCCAAAATAGCCCTCCGGAATCGCAACTGCAATACCCGTACCAACCATAGCTGTTGTATGTGGATCAATAATAATGTCCTCAGTAATATCAGCAAACAAATCATAGCCTGCAGCCATATCACTACCGCGTTCAGGTAATTTTGCACTTTCTGATAAAGTTATAATCTCAATCTTCATAATGTATCCTTTTTCTCAAATATATTGAAGTTTTCACTTCAACAGACACCACATCTAGTATCTATGAGTATTCTATCATCAGCGTATCTGATAGTCAATAAGAGATAAAATCGATTTATAAAGTAATTGACATTGTAGCTTCTTGAAGTAATTGAAGATTATGAGTAACCATAATTATAGTTTTCTCTTCTTTATTTAGCATATGAAGTTGTTCCATTACAATATTACTGTTCCTTGAGTCTAACGAACCTGTTGGTTCATCTGCAAGTATAATATTGCATTTTTTTATCATCAGTCTTGCTAAAGCAATTCTTTGCTGCTCTCCCCCCGATAATTGATATACTTTCTTTTTTTCCACACCTGACAGGCCAACACGTTTTAAAGCCTCTGAAATTGATATATTTGTCCTATTTTTACGCATAACTAAATTTAGATTTTCTTCCACAGTTTTTTTCTCTATAAGCGCAAAATTTTGGAATAGAAACCCTATTTCATTTCTATACAAATCAATTCTCGAAAAAGATGTTAAAGACTTTCCATTTATTAGTATTTCCCCAGAATCAACATCATCTATCCCGCCTATCATATTTAATAATGTTGTTTTACCAGAGCCACTCTCACCTGTTATAACCACAAAAGCAGCGTCATCTATACGAGCCGTAAAATTTTGAAACAACTGTTTATCTCCTATTTTTTTAGAAATACTATTGATTTCAATCATAAACATCCACCCTTCAAAATCTTATGTATAGATTGTTTCTCTAACACACATATATATATAATCAAAACAACAACTTCAATCATAATAACCATAAAAGCTACCATTAATCCTGTGACAACACTATATAGATTTGTCATTTTTCCAAATATAATTAAAATTATTGATACGGATAAATCCGGCAAAATATTGTATAAAAATTGCCTAGCGTTTTTTTGTATTATATTATATCCCAATATCTTTTTAAGTGCGTACTCCACCCCATCCTTCTTGTATTCAACTAGAATGACATTTATTATTATTAACAAGTCTAATAATAAAATCATTATACAGAATGAGCTCAAATATTTTATAAATCGTTTTATAAAACTCTGCTTATAATCAATATATTCACCAACATTAGTTATACTAACCTCCATATTATTATCCCAATAATATTTTTCTAATACTTGTTTGAATTCACTTTCTGAGATATCAAAAAAAACATTTTGATGTTCAGAAAACATAGAACTTTTTAACATCTTAGTATCTGGAAAATAAATTATAACAGGATTTGTTGACATTCCAAATCCTGACATTTGTTCATTATTTACATAACTAATTTCTGCCTTTTTATTATAATAATACTCTTTAAATAAAGAATCATTCCTATTACTATAAAGCTCTATAATTTCTTTAACCAGCTTTTGATTAATTTTATTCTTATCATAACAAAAAACACTAACCTCATCAGTACAGTTAATATCGCAATTAATATCACACATTAATTTTACAGCATAATCATTTATAATAATATAATCTTGTGAATCCTCTGCCACCTTCATTGAAATAACAGGTTTTATATTTTCAACATCCTCTGAATATAATGCTTCCCATACATCGATTTCATCTTCTAAATCCAGCTCGCCCCCATTATATACATTTTGAAAATTAGAATTAGATAAATAAATAAAAGACGAATTGGAATACTCTTCTTTCAATATTTTTGATGCATCACCAAAAATATTAGCACCTAAAGTTGATACATTTGTTGCTATTGAAAAAAAAGTCAATCCGAATGTTACTATTTTCAAAATTCTCAAAAAGGAAATATATTTATAATCAGCATTTCCATTTAACAACACCTGTTTTACATCAATTTTTAAAAGAAACAAATACAGACTCACTCCAATAACACAACCAATTTCATATATGACCATTGCAAGTCTATTACAATAATCTCCTGATAAAAACATAAAGACCAAATAATGCCCTATAAAATATGCAAATTGAAGCATCATAAACATCTTGATCATTTCTTTTGCTACGCGTAATCGTACATTTACACCATATAACCCTGCAATTGTGATTTCCCGCTTTTGTTCTAATATATCTATTATACAAATAATAATTACCGCAATAGCAACAACGCCCCATGTAATGATTATCATATCCGCCTCAGTTCCCTGATAATATACAGGATAAGATATATTATATTTTCCTTTCAATTCCTCATATATTTTTGCATTTGTATCTTGAGCACCTGTAGATAGCATAAAACCAATTTTGTTTAAATCATCATAATTACACGACGAAAAATTTTCAAATAATAGTTTTGTAGAACCATTAAATAAAGATTTATATTCACGTTCCTCTATACCATGGTCTTTCAATTCAGGCATTAAATCAGTTTTATTACCGTATATTGTAATCACTTGATTTAATCTACTTTCTTTATCAACAGAAACAAAAAACAATGAGCAATTATATTTTTGTGATACATGCTCTAAATCGGCATTAAAATCATCCATATTATCTTCATCTACTGATAAACCAAAGCATTGATAATATGAATACAAAGAATCTGCCAATGTTATCTGAAAGATCTCACATCGCATAATAAAAGCAAATATTAAAATAATTAAAATAGTAAAATATCTGATTATTTTCCCCATGGCATTTTTAAATCCCACATTTTTTCCGCTTTTCCAAATAATATATTTATCTCATCTTGATGTCGCTCAACATATTCTTGATCATCAGGATATGTTGCATTTTTACTATCCGTCAAATAAACCTGTCTTTGCATGTTTCCTTCCGTAATGATTACCCCTAATTCGTTTATTTCTCCATTAAATGGTTTCAACCAAATAATAAGAGCACTCTCCGGATATAATTCTTTCATTGTATCTCCATCTATATCATCATTATTATTCATATCTAAAGACGGTGATATGGACAGATTTCCTCCTTTGAACTCTAAAAAATAAGGCATAGCTACTGAATATCCATATCCATCATCATCAACATACATATTCCAGTTCCCACCACTTTTTACTAAATCATACTTAAAACCAACAAATTGCTTCAGTTCTCCTATTCCCCAAACCAACAAATAAAAAATAAATACAATAAATACTCCAAATACTATTTTCTTCATCCAATTCTCCATATTTTTACAACTCAAATGGGCGGAGTTACCTCCGCCTTTAAATTAATCAACAAAAACATGTATTCAATATTGTTCCTTCTCATTTTCAATATAACACTTGATTTAAATGAACATCAATCTTTTTCTTTTTGCAAAAATACACAAAATCAACTTTATGTTTTTCTCAAAAACCACATATGGCCTTTAAAAACTCCCATTTTCCGGCTTTTTATCACGTAGCATAAGCTTAAGGACTGCATCTCTTGGATCAAGGCCTTCAAATAATATCTGATTTACAATCTCAACAATTGGAAGCGTTACATTGTATTTATTGCCAAGAGCCAATGCAGCCTTGGCAGAATATACTCCTTCCACCACCATATGAACTTGATTCATGGCTTCCTCCATGGACATACCTTGTCCAATCAACATACCCGCACGTCTATTTCTACTGTGCATACTAGAACAAGTAACTATCAAATCACCCGTTCCAGCTAAACCACTCAATGTTTCCTGCTGTCCACCCATAGCGATTGCCAATTCAGAAATCTCCTTGATACCTCTTGTAATCAAAGCAGCTTTGGAATTATCTCCATAACCTAATCCATCTGAAATTCCAGCAGCTATAGCGATAACATTTTTTAAAGAGGCACCTATTTCAGTACCTATCACATCTCTGCTTGTATAAACTCTAAAGTATTGATTCATAAATGCATTTTGAATCTGCTTTGCCCAAGCTTCCTCAGTAGCAGCTGCAACAACAACTGTAGGGAGATGTTTCACAACCTCCTCCGCATGAGAAGGACCGCTTAAAACTCCCATTTTTTGATCGTCACCTAACACATCCGCGATAATATCGCACTGTCCCATCAAAGTTCCTTCCTCAATACCCTTGCTTACACAACAAATCAGCTGATCAATTGAGACAAAAGGTTTCATCTTCTCTAGCGTACTTCTCGTGGCAACCGATGGCACAGCAAGAACAATCATTGTCTTATTCTTTAAAGCAACTTCTAAATCAGATGTAATCTCAAGAGTTTCTGGCAAAATAGCCTCCGGTAATTTATCATTTCTTCTTGTATCATTCATAGACATGGCTTGAGACTGTCTATGGGTCCACATTGTCACCTTGTGAGAATTTCCAAGTAATTGTAGAGCTAAAGCACATCCCCAACTTCCAGCTCCAATAACTCCAACATTTTCCATAAAATTAACCTCCATTTAATGTCCTTTTCTTTACGCAAAAATTCAGACGCCTCATGTCGAAGCATCTGAATTGAAATTTACTAATCTCTTTGAGATTTAAAAGACAACTTATTCTCTGTACCAGATAGTAATCGCTTAATATTACTTCTATGCAAAAAGATTGCCAAAGCACTTATTAAAAACACTATAATATAAGCTTCATTTAAATCATCAGGATTAAATTTAAGCATACCATTCATTCCAAAAACTAATGCCTGGACAAACAATCCAATAGCACATAAAATTGATCCCAAGGAAACATATTTTGTTATTCCAACTGATATGAAAAATAGCGCAAACTCAATTGGCAAAAATTGTGGAAACAATGCCACCACCAATCCAAAACTGCTGGCAATGCCTTTTCCACCTTTAAATTTAAGAAATACTGGGAAATCATGTCCCAAAATCGCGCCAAATCCACCATATAATTTTAAAAGTTCCACGTGTTCTGGTTGGCTATTTCTAAAAATGAGCCAAACAATTAAAACAGCAACAACAGCTTTTAGTGCATCACAAAGTAATGTAACAGCACCAGCTTTCTTTCCAAGCACCCTCATTGTGTTGGTTGTTCCAATATTATTACTTCCCTTGGTTCTCAAATCCACATCCTTGGATTTACCAAGAAAAAATCCTGATACAAAAGTTCCACATACGTATCCAATTAAAAGAGATAAAACTCTATAGATAATCATTGTCAGTCTTCCTTTCTCTCTCTTATGATAAATTTAAGAGACGTTCCCTCAAAGCCAAAGGCATCTCTTATTCTATTTTCCAAATATCTCACATATGAGAAATGCATAAGTTCCTTATCATTTACAAAAATGACAAAAGTTGGTGGCTTAACAGCAACCTGAGTTGTGTAAAAGATTTTAAGCCTTCTTCCCTTATCAGAAGGTGGCTGTTGAAGAGCAACTGCTTCTGTAATAATCTCATTTAACACACCAGTTCCCACACGCATTGAATTATTCTCAATAACTGCATCTATAGTCTCATATATCTTTGGCAATCTCTGGCCTGTTTTTACAGAGATAAACATAATCTGTGCATAAGGCATAAACGACAATGTCTGTCTAATCTTATCTGTATGTTCCTTTACTGTCTTGTCATTCTTTTCAATAGCATCCCACTTATTTACCGCAATAATAATACCCTTGCCTCTATCATGGGCAATTCCGGCTATTTTGGCATCCTGTTCTGTAACACCCTCTGTGGCATCTATCATTATGATAACCACATCCGCCTTTTCCACAGCTGCAACAGCTCTAATTATACTAAAACGCTCTAATTCTTCCTTGACCTTGCTCTTGCGTCGAAGTCCGGCAGTATCTATAAATATATAATCCTTGCCATGGAATTTTACTCTAGTATCAATTGCATCTCTGGTAGTTCCGGCAATATTTGACACAATAACTCTGTTTTCACCACAAAGTTTATTGACCAAAGAAGATTTACCTACATTTGGCTTACCAATAATAGCAATCTTAGGAGTTTCATCTTCCTCTTCATCCTCATCTCTGGCGGCAAAAAATGCTGTAACCTTATCAAGCATATCGCCCAAACCAAGCATAGATGATGATGAAATCGGAACAGGTTCACCAATACCCAGATTATAAAACTCATATACATCTGGCATGTATTTATCAAAATTATCTACTTTATTTACAACCAAAACTACAGGTTTCTTGCTTCGTCGAAGCATATCTGCAACTTTTGCGTCAGCATCCACAAGTCCCTGACGGACATCCGTCATGAACACTATAACATCAGCAGTATCAATAGCTATCTGAGCCTGTTCTCTCATCTGAGAAATGATAATATCCTTGGAATCCGGCTCGATTCCTCCTGTATCAATCATAGTAAACTCATAATTTAACCAGGATACTTCTGCATATATTCTATCTCTTGTAACACCTGGTGTATCTTTTACTATGGAGATTCTCTCTCCCGCCAAGGCATTAAATAATGTTGATTTTCCTACATTCGGTCTTCCAACTATGGCAACAACCGGCTTACTCATATATATCCTCCATAAAATGTCTATCAAGACAATAAACAGTCAACAAAATCTTGTCCGCTTGATTTTACAATATCTATAGGTACTTGTAAAGTTTCGCAGGCCTGATCCACCGTTATATCATCCAAAAAATCTCGTTCTTGAACCCTCACCATATTTTGAGGAATAAGCAATTTTTCACCCAGTTCTTGATGAGATAATTGATCGATTAAATCACCACCTGTAATAAGTCCAGACACAGTAATTCTCTCCCCAAAGAAATTATTTACAATGGTATAAACTCTCACATCTATCTTTGGAAACTTTTCCATAAACTCATCACAAAGTTCCTTTATAAAAGGCGCAGCCAATCTTCCTGTAGCAACAGATATGATCTTTTTTCTCATAAAGGGTTTGCGTCTAGCATTTACCAAAGCTTCTCTAAACTCATTCATAAGCAGTCTAATCATTCCAACACCATTTTCCAACTGGATATATCCATCATATCTATCTTCCTCAGGAAGTGGTAATTCAGCCGTTAAATACCACTCGTCTGAAGCTTGAACAAAATGCATTCCAGTCTCCTCATAGGCCTTATCCTGCCATTTATGAATAATTTCTATCACCTCTCTGGCATCATCTTTCTCAAATGGCTCTAATGGATATAGCCCATCCCTGTATTTGCTCAAACCAACCGGCACAACAGATAGACTTTGCATTTGTGGATAAAAATCATAGAGTTCTCTAATGGAGCGATCCAATTCTTCTCCATCATTTACACCCTTACACAACACAATCTGACCATTCATCTCAATGTCTGCATCTGCTAGCTTTCTCATCTTATCCATGAGATCCCCAGCAAATCTATTGTGTAGCATCTTTTTTCTAAGCTCAGGATTTGTGGCCTGAACTGAAATATTTATAGGCGCTAAATGATATTTAATTATGCGATCTAAATCCGCCTCCTTCATATTGGTTAAAGTCACATAATTTCCCTGTAAAAATGATAGTCTTGTATCATCATCCTTAAAATACAAGGTCTCTCTCATATTCGGTGGCATTTGATCTATAAAACAAAAAATACATTTGTTATGGCAAGATTTATAGTCATCCATCAAACCATTTTCAAAAGATATTCCCAAATCCTGGCCTTCTTCCTTGATTACATGAAGTTTTTTTAATTGACCATCCGGTTTTTGAATAGTCATATCAAATTCAGCTTCATCCTCAAAGTAATAATAATCAAATATATCTTCAAGTTTTGTATCATTTATGGATTCAATTGTATCTAAAGGTTCTATACCTAATTCAGCAGCCACACTCTGGGGCCTGACAAAAGCAATTTGATTTGCCTTAATCATTATTTACCTCCTAAAAACCAATATAGGAAAACGCATTTTTATATACTATAATATCATCCCCATAAATTGCAACAACATCATAGCGTATATTGGTATCAGATGATATATGTTTTACCATTCTATAATAATCTGAAGTTCTGCAAATTTTATTTTGCTTATGAATATTTACAGCAGCCTCAGCACTTCCTTCTATCTTTCTATTCTTGCGATATTTCACTTCAATAAAGCATAAGCATCCCTCATTGATACCTATTATATCAATCTCCCCTGTCTTGCACCTGAAATTTCTATCAAGAATTTTATATCCATTATTTTCCAAATAAGAAGCGGCAACATCTTCATTTGCCGCTCCAACTGTTCTTGTATTCATAACTTATTCCCCAATTTTTCCTTAACCTTTTCCATACCATCTACAAAAAGTAAGATTTCAGCCACTACCTCGTATAATTCAGGTGGAATGGCCTCCCCGATTTCTAGTTTGGACAAAGTATCTGCCAACTTTCCATCTTTATATGTTGGAACATCACTTTCCTTAGCCTTTTCTAAAATCTTTTGAGCAGTGTAGCCCTTACCTGTGGCCACAATCTTTGGAGCCACATCATTAGGATCATATTCTAGCGCAACAGCTGTTAAGTCTTTATCTATTTTATTTTCATCCGATTTTTCACCCGCCTGAAAACTTCTAGGCTTCCATACATCCTCTGCCATAACTATGCCCTCACATCAAAAGAATATCTTTGAACCTGGCCTTGATTTTTAGATTCGGCCTGTAATATATCCTCAACAAAATTGGTTTCCTTGGCTGAGTCATCAAAATTGAACTCGTAATTGTAACCCTTGGCCTGTAGTCTTTTTGTCAACAAATCAATATTATTCGCTATAAGTTCAAGTGATGATACATCTTCTAAATACCAATTGGTTGTAACATTTTTATCCTTTAATTTAACAGAAATATCTACTGGACCCAAGTTATCCATCTCAAAATGTAAAAAAGCACTCATCTCCTGCTCATCATCCTTTTCTACATTTTTGTTTCTGTATACATATAACTCGCCATTGACATTTTGACCACTCATTTTAAGTGGTATCTGTACATAGGCATACATTTGATTTAATGCATTCATAAAATCAATATTAGATGATATGTTATTAGCCGCCTGATTTACAGTCTCACTTACTTTAGGGAAATTGCTCACAATATCTTTAAGCTGACTCATCTGCTGATTCAACTTCTGATATAGGTCCTTTACCGCATTGTTGCCTGTCAAATCTTCAGGGCGCAATGTCATCTTTTCAGTTGCCACATCCTCTAATATATTTCTAAAAGCCTTATCTCCAACTATATTGCTAAATATTTCTTTAGAAATAGAACTACTATTACTATTTAAAAATGAAGTAATACTTTTTAAGATATCAGCGCTATTAACACCAGGTTTCAACTGCCCATTATAATCAAAAAATTCTTGATTTTGAATTGCGAATTCAGGCACACTTGAAAGCTTAGAACTTAATTGAGAAATATCTTTTCCTGATAATAGATTTCCCAATGTCCCTTCAGGATATTCCACCACCTGTTTTGCCGTAGTTTGTCCAGCAACGGCACCGTCTACTGTAACCTGTTGCTGTATAATCTCGCCATCAACTGTAACCCCTTGCTCAATTATTTGACCATCTGTCGTAACTGCCTGGCCTATCGCTTGACCCTCTGCCGTTACCGCCTGGCCTATCACTTGACCATCTGCTGTCACCGCTTGGCCAATCACTTGGCCATCTGCTGTCACTGCCTGACCTATCACTTGACCTTCTGTCGTAATTCCTTGCTGAGTGGCGGCTCCATCTGCCAATACACCCTGCTGAAGAGTAGCAACATTATTAGTAGCTGTAGTCGTTCCTCCAACTGAATTTGCTGAGGTAAAAAAATCCACCAGTTTGCTTTGAAGTCCAGCAGCATCCTTTACAGACATACTATCATCAGAAATCATCTCTGTTATGCTATCAAACAACTCACTCATCTGTTTGACCACAGCACCCTGATCCATCTTATAATTTTCATACATAGATACATTACTAGATGTGAGAGGAATATTAAGTTTTGTCATCTCAACAACAGCCGCAGGGTCTGCGCTCTTATTGGATGCAATCATTCTAGACATATCCTGTAAACTCTTGGCATCAATAGGCATCTGTTGCTTCATCATAGCATTTACCATATTAATATTGCGCTCATTCACTGGTAAATTTGCCGCATCTAAAGCTGATGTAAGTGTGAGATTCATAAATATACCATTTTGGGACATAGGCTTAATCTGAATTGTTTGACCATCATTGCTCTTTACCTGAAAAAAGACAGACTGCCCCTTCTCAAGGGTAATCCCTTTGTCGAGGTGGGCAGTAATATTTTGCCCACTACTAAGACCTAATACAACTTGATTTCCCTTAACAAAATTCACAGTACCCTCAAAGACATTTCCCGTCTTTAATTGCTTGGTAGTGTCAACTAATTGCTCCACACCTTTGACCTTGGTAGTAACCTGCGAACCTGACGCTATATTATTTCCATATTGACCTAATAAATCCGATACCTGCATAGATTCTCCCACAAAATAGTTTCATCAGATTAGATTCTGGATAAATGATTTTCTATGTATCTGAGTAGGACCATATTTTTGCAATGCTTCAATATGTTCCTTGGTTCCATAACCCTTATTTTTTGCAAATCCGTATTCCGGCATAAGCTTATCATATTCCACCATAAGTCTATCTCTAGTGACCTTGGCAACAATACTAGCAGCACCAATTGATATACTCTTGGCATCACCTTTAATTATAGGCACTTGCTTAATATCAACATCAGGAATGGTAACAGCATCATTTAACAATAAATCGGGAGCAACTTGAAGCTGCCCTATTGCCTGCCTCATAGCCTCATAAGTAGCCTGTAAAATGTTGATTTTATCTATCACATCCGGATAAACCATACCTATACCTACTGCGATTGCCTTATCATATATCTCTTCATATAATTCTTCTCTTTTTATCTCGGATAATTTTTTAGAATCATTAATATACAAGATGTCACAATCCTTTGGTAAAATCACCGCTCCAGCACACACTGGTCCAGCCAAAGGACCTCTCCCCACCTCATCTATACCACAGATAAATTCATACTTATCTTCATACTTATGCTCAAATTCTTTTAACTTTTCAATTCTATCAAGCTCATTTTCATATTTTTGTAAACGTTTTTGAGCCTGATTCACAATCTTTATAACACCTGGTCTCTCATCATTAATATATTTATCAATGAAAGAAGGCAGCATTATTTCACTAGCCGCCTTTAACTCTTCCTGTATATCCTTTATCTTCTTTTCATTCTCCATTAATACAACCTCTACCTAGATAGCTTTATTACTGATGTTTGATAAATGTAATCTCATCAAATGGATAAATTCTCACCCACGCTTTTCCAACAATATTTTCTCGCTTAATCTCACCCACAGAATCCATTCTTGAATCCGTACTATTATTTCTATTATCTCCCAAAACAAAATATTCATCAGATCCTAAAATAATAGGTTCGGAAGCAGCACCTGGATAGTTGATTGTCTCCATACCATAGTTTTCCTTGAGCAAAACTCCATTGATATAAATATCACCCATATCGTTAATCCATACAGTCTCACCTGGTAATCCGATAATTCTCTTTATGTAAAATGTATTCTCTTCATATTGATAAGGAAATACAATAATATCAAATCTCTCTGGATCATGAAGTTTATATGACAACTTATCAATTATTAAATTATCACCATCGCTGAGGGTAGCTTCCATCGAAGAACCACTTACCTGAGTTCTCTGTCCGACATATGTGATAATCAAAAAACAAATCAAGAAGACTGCTGCAACATAAAATACCATACCCAACAGTTCTTTTATTTTTTTCTGTGTTGGTGTCAACTCAATTTCTTCATCCAATTCTTCTGAATTATTATTCTCGTAATTCTCGCTCATAATACCTTACTTATAGTCCTCTGGAAATTCTAAATCCATATGACCAATTACTCCATTTCTAAAATCATCAATAATAAGAAGGGCTGCCTTCTCGTAATCCAAATCTCCACCCTTGGCAATACAATTTCTATTTTCAGCCACCTGTTTTAACATCTCACTTGGCTCACCTGTCTCATTCACATTGTAACGGCTCTCTAGAGCCCCTGGATAATTAGACACAATAACTTTTATAAGTTCCATAGCCAATTCCTGCCTTTGAATTAAATCATCCTTTATGGAACCGATAAAAGCCAATCTAAGTCCAACTGTCTGATCCTCAAATTTCGGCCATAATATTCCAGGAGTATCTAAAAGTTCAACCCCCTTATTTAATTTAATCCACTGTTTGCCTTTTGTAACGCCTGGCTTATTACCTGTTTTAGCACTGGCACGACCGGCAAAGGAATTGATAAATGTTGATTTTCCAACATTTGGAATACCTACCACCATAGCTCTAACAGGTCTATTTTTTATTCCCCTAGCCCTGTCTCTTGCAATCTTTTCAGCACAAGCCTCATTGATCACATTGTTGATAGCCTTCATTCCTTTATTATTTCTGGCATCTATTGATACCACGTGATAACCTTTGGCCTCAAAAAAATTTTTCCATCTATCAGTCACAGCCTTGTCAGCTAAGTCACTTTTATTTAATAAAATCAATCTGGCTTTATTTTTACCAAGCTCATCAATATCAGGATTACGACTGCTCATGGGAACTCTCGCATCCACAAGTTCAATAACCAAATCAATAAGTTTGATATCTTCCTGCATCTGTCTCTTCGCCTTGGTCATATGACCAGGATACCATTGAAATTCCATATTATTCTCCTAATGTACTAATCCAAATCCCTTCAGGGAACATACGCACCATACTTTACCTAGTATCTGATCATCTGTTACATTTCCCACAGACTCATATCTACTATCTTCACTGTTGGAAGGATTATCACCTAACACAAAGTACTCACCTTCATCCAAAGTGATTTCAAAATAAGCTCTGCCTGGTTCAGATAAGTCAGCATCTAAATTTGTAAGTTCCACCTGCTCATCATTTACATACAGTCTTCCATTTTTAATCACAACGCTGTCCCCTGCTGTAGCAACAACTCTCTTGATACTATAACTTGCAGATGTATTACCATTTGGCAAGAAAGCTATTATATCTCCTGCCTCCGGCTCAGAAAACTTATAAGCAATCTTATTTACCCAAACTGATGATCCGTCAGGAATAGTTTTAGTCATAGATTCACCTTGATTTGGAACTCTATACCCAAAGGATACTGTAACAAAAAAAGCTAACAAAATAACCGCCACCAACTGACCTATAAGCAAAGCCCAATACCGAAAAGTGTCAGCATCAAATCTATGTCGCTTTCTTCTAAAATTTAATCCTGAAGAAAAGCGAAGTTTTTTCTTTAAATTTTCTTTAAATCTATAGAAATCTCTTCTATTCATACCCATTACCTATATACAAAAATACACTTATATAATATACAATATATGCCATCTATGAGCAAGAAAAAAGGAACAACAACAATTGCTGTTCCCTTTAATCAAATCATTTTTAGTCGAAATTATTTAACTAATTCCTTAACCTTAGCCTTCTTACCAACACGGTCTCTTAAGTAGTTAAGCTTAGCACGACGAACCTTACCATAACGAACCACTTCAATCTTCTCAATAAGTGGGCTATGTACTGGCCATGTCTTCTCTACTCCAACACCGTTAGAAAACTTTCTTACTGTAAATGTCTCACGATTGCTTCCACCCTGTCTCTTAAGAACAGTTCCCTCAAAGACCTGGATTCTCTCGCGATTTCCTTCCTTAATCTTAGCATGTACTCTTACAGTATCACCTACGTTAAACTCTGTAATCTCAGCCTTCTTCTGCTCAGCTTCGATATTCTTAATAATTTCACTTGCGTTCATTTTTGTGACCTCCTAAATAAATTTATCTTGAAGTTCTTAAATACATAAAGTAACAGAGGACCTTCTCTTTTCACAACTTGTATAAAATACCATTGAAACATAAAAATGTCAATAGTTTTACGCTAAATTCCTATAAATTAAGTGTAAATGGTTATATTTCACTATCATCTAATAAATCTGGTCGAAATTTTTTGGTTCTCTCAACAGATTGTTCATATCGCCACTCATCTACTAATTTGTGATTTCCTGACAATAATATAGGTGGAACCTTTATTCCGTTCCATTCTTCTGGCCTTGTAAATTGAGGATATTCCAAAAGATTATTTTCAAAACTTTCCGTATTCTTGGAATCCACATTAGTCAAGACTCCAGGTACCATTCTAGATATGGCATCAACCATAACCATAGCTGGCAATTCCCCTCCTGTCAAAACAAAATCACCCAAAGACATATAATCAGTGACAATTTCATTGATTACTCTTTCATCTATCCCTTCATAGTGCCCACAGAGCATAATAATATGCTCTTCTTTCGCCAATTCTTTGGCGTGATCTTGCTTAAAAGTCTGACCAATAGGTGTCATAAAAATTGTTCTAGCTTTGTCCCTGCCACCAATTCTATCAATAACCGATTTCCAGGCATCATATACAGGCTGAGCTTGCATTACCATTCCTGCACCTCCACCATATGGATAATCATCCACCTTTTTATGCTTATCCAAAGTATAATCACGTATATTGATAGCTTCAATCTCTAAATATCCATTGTCAATGGCTCTACCTATAATACTGGTTTTCAGTCCAGACATTACCATCTCTGGAAATAATGTAAGTATATAAAAATGTATCATATTACTCCTCATTTAAAAGTCCTGGAAGCAGATGCACCACCATAACTTCCTCCTCAAGCGAAACATTTAAAATGCACTCTTTTATTGCAGGAATCAAAACTTCGCCACCATTTTCCAAAGCAACAACATATACATCATTGGCCCCAGTTTGCATAACATCAGTTATCTCGCCAAGTTGTCTTCCATCATCACATATAACTTTGATTCCGATTAAATCAGCAATAAAATATTCGTCTCTCTGAAGTTTAACCGCCTTATCTCGAGTGACATACAGTCCCACTTTACGAATTTTATCAATTTCTTCCGGAGTATTAAACTCATCAAATTTTATAATAACCATATTCTTAAAAAATTTGACGGAACTAATATGAAGAAGACGTTTATTATCTCCCTCACCCAAATATACTTCTTTTAATTTTTTAAATCTTTTGACATCATCTGTCATGGGATACACCTTTGCCTCACCACGGACACCGTGGGGACTAGATATCGCACCTACCTGTAAAATATCAACCATATTACTCTCCAAAAAACTTGAGAGTGGGAAAAACCCACTCTCATTCTCCCTAGATTATATAATATCTACAATAACCTTTTTATCGACCTTAGACGCCGCAGCTTTAACAACTGAACGGATTGCCTTAGCAATTCGTCCCTGTTTACCGATAACCTTACCCATGTCAGATGCAGCAACATGCAATTCTATAACAACTGTCTTGTCATCTTCCTTCTCAGTAACAACAACTTCGTCAGGTGAATCTACTAGTGATTTTGCAATTACTTCAACTAATTCTTTCATCACTCAATACCTCGTTTCTCAATTGTTAGTTATTAATTATTTCTCGATTCCTGCCTGCTTTAAAAGTCTAGCAACAGTCTCTGTTGGCTTAGCACCGTTTGCTAACCACTTCTTAGCGAGTTCCTCGTTGATTGAAACCTGAGCTGTCTCTGGATTTGGATCGTATGTTCCGATCTCCTCGATATTTCTACCATCTCTTGGTGATCTAGAATCTGCTACTACGATTCTGTAAATTGGACGCTTCTTCTGTCCCATTCTCTTTAATCTAATCTTTACTGCCATTTTTTGTTTCCTCCTAAAAGTAAATCAATTATTAAATATTTTTATATGTTAAAAGGGAAATTTATTTCTTCCTCTTTTGCCACCAAACATACCAGGCATCTTCTTCATCATCTTCTTTGTTTGATCAAACTGTTTGATGAATCGATTAACCTCAGCAATATCAACACCAGCACCATTTGCCAGTCTTTTCTTTCGACTTGGATTCATAAGCTTTGGATTAGCTCTCTCCTCCGGAGTCATAGAAAGAATAATCGCCTCTATATGAGCCATCTTTTTCTCATCCATTGCGCCTTCTATTTGAGACATCTGCTTAGCATTCATTCCCGGCATCATTCCAGGCATTGCACCAAGCAAGCTACTTATTCCACCCATCTTTTTCATCTGATTCATAGATTCAAGATAATCATTGTAATCGAAGGCATTTTTCTTCATCTTGCGGGTGATTTCTTTAGCCTTTTCCTCATCAACCTCTTCTTGAGCCTTTTCAATAAATGTGAGAACATCTCCCATTCCTAGGATTCTAGAGGCCATTCTATCAGGATGGAATTGTTCCAAATCTGATAATTTCTCACCCATACCACAATATAATATAGGCTTACCTGTTACGGCTTTTATAGATAAAGCAGCACCACCTCTGGTGTCACCATCTAACTTTGTAAGTATAACTCCATCAATGCCAATCTTCTCATCGAAGCTTCCAGCAACATTTACCGCATCCTGACCGGTCATGGCATCGACAACCAAAATAGTCTGAGCCACATCAACAGCCTCTTTCACATCCGAAAGTTCTGCCATCATATCCTCATCGATATGCAAACGTCCAGCGGTATCTAAAATCACTACGTTGAAGTTATTTTTCTTGGCGTGCTCAATGGCCGCCTTGGCAATATCTGCAGGTTTGTGATTAGTTCCCATAGAGAAAACCTCAACACCCTGTTTCTCACCATTTATCTGCAACTGCTCGATAGCTGCAGGTCTATATATATCACAAGCAACCAAAAGTGGTGTCTTGCCTTTTTTCTTCATCTGTCCAGCTAACTTTGCTGTGGTGGTTGTCTTACCAGCACCTTGTAAACCAGCCATCATAATGACTGTAATCTGTTGTCCAGGTCTAAACTGTATCTCAGTTGTCTCAGAACCCATAAGTTCTATAAGTTCTTCATTAACAATTTTCACAACCATCTGTCCAGGATTCAATCCGTTCATAACGTCGCTACCGATTGCTCTCTCAGTAACCTTGTTGGTAAATTGTTTTACAACCTTGAAGTTAACATCAGCTTCCAATAAAGCCATCTTAACTTCCTTCAAAGCAGCCTTGACATCTTCCTCGCTAAGTTTTCCTTTGCCACGAAGATTTTTAAACACATTTTGTAGTTTGTCCGATAAGCTATCAAATGCCATATTATAATTCCTCTAAAATGTCATTGGCAATATCCTTTATTTCATCCATTGCCTTCTTATAGTCTTCGCCATCATCTAATTCGCAGAGATTGTTTATCTGCTTAATTTTGCCTCTCACATTAACAAACTTCTCAATAAGATGAAGTTTTGCCTCGTATTCCTCAAGCTGTTTTGTGGCTCTTTTCACCAAATCATGTACAGCCTGTCTCGATATACCTCTGTCAGAAGCAATTTCTCCTAATGACAAATCATTTAATACAAAATCTTCATAAACTTCTCGCTGATGTTCATTTAACATCTCGCCGTAAAAGTCATATAAATTTCCTTGCGAAATCTTACTTTCCATAAAATCACCTAGTACAATATACTATACTAAAAAAGAGGTGTCAAGTATTTTTTCTTGACACCTCTGTTAAATATAAAATCTTATTATTATTTAAAGAATCATCTCATATACTATAGAGAAGTTCTAACGATTCTTGGCTTATATCCACCCTTCTCCAAAGCATCAATAATCTGATCCTTGTGCTCTGAGCCAAAGGCCTCTAAAGTAATTCTAAGTTCAACCGCTGCATTTCTATTTGTAGATACAAACTGGTTATGCTCAAGTTTAATAACATTTCCCTGAACATCAGCTATTGTAGATGAAACTTTGGCAAGCATGCCTGGCTTATCAGGAAGCAAAACAGATACGGTAAATATTCTATCTCTAAAGATAAGACCTTGCTGAACAACAGAAGACATTGTAATAACATCCATGTTTCCACCACTAAGAATAGATACAACCTTCTTGCCCTTAACACCCAATTTATTGAGAGCTGCCACTGTAAGCAATCCAGAATTTTCAACAACCATCTTGTGATTCTCAACCATATCAAGGAACGCGCCAATAAGTTCGTCATCCTCCACAGTGATAATCTCATCAAGATTTTTTTGAATATATGGGAAAATCTTCTCACCTGGAGTTTTTACTGCAGTACCATCTGCAATTGTATTAACATTTGGCAATGTTGTTACCTTTCCAGCCTCAATAGAAGCCTGCATACAATTAGCTCCAGCTGGCTCAACACCGATAACTTTAATCTTTGGATTTAATAATTTAGCCAAGGTAGAAACTCCTGTTGCAAGTCCACCTCCACCAATTGGTACTAATATGTATTCAACTAATGGCAATTCCTTGAAAATTTCCATTGCAATTGTTCCCTGTCCTGTGGCAACAACCGGATCATCAAAAGGATGAATAAATGTATATCCTTCTTTCTCCGCCAATTCATAAGCCTTGGCACAAGCTTCATCATATACATCACCGTATAATACAACCTCAGCTCCGTAGCTTTTAGTTCTATTAACCTTTATAAGTGGAGTTGTGGTTGGCATTACAATCACAGCCTTGGCTCCAAACTTTTTAGCAGCATATGCCACACCCTGGGCATGATTTCCAGCAGATGCAGTAATCAATCCCTTCTCTCTCTCTTCTTGAGTCAAAGTAGAAATCTTATAGTAAGCACCTCTAACTTTATATGCTCCTGTAAACTGCATATTTTCAGGCTTTAAATATACCTGATTTCCTGTTTTTTCACTCAAAAAATCGCTATAGATAAGTTTTGTATCTGTAGTTACTTCTTTGACGATTTTACTTGCTTCTTCAAACTTATCAAGTGTCAACATCTCGTCTCTTCCTTTCCCTTATAACAATAACCATTTGATTATTATATAGAATAAAACTTTTCTAATTATTCTTCAACATAAAATAGCGCGTTTACAAATTGTTCAGGATCAAACTTTTCTAAATCCTCAACAGTCTCGCCAACGCCAATATATTTTACAGGAATTCCTAATTCAGCTTGAATAGCCACAGCTATTCCGCCCTTGGCAGTACCATCTAACTTGGTCAATACAATACCACTTAAATCTGTAACCTCTGCAAACTCCTTGGCCTGAACCAATGCATTTTGTCCTGTAGTTCCATCCAACACTATTAGAGTCTCTCTATATGCCTCAGAAAATTCTTTATCTACAATTCGGTTAATCTTCTCCAACTCAGCCATAAGATTAGATTTGTTATGCAATCTTCCAGCTGTGTCAATCAAAAGCACATCTGCTTTTCTGGCCTTGGCTGCAGCAATTGCATCAAATACAACAGATGCAGGATCACTGCCTTCCTGTCCACCAATCATATCAACTTGTGAACGATTAGCCCATTCTTTTAACTGATCTCCTGCTGCAGCTCTAAAAGTGTCCGCACCAGCTATAACCACCTTCTTGCCCTGCTGTCTAAGCTTTGATGCAAGTTTACCGATAGTTGTAGTTTTGCCCACACCATTTACACCAACCACTAAAATAACAGAAGTCTCATCTTCAAATCTATATGGAGCTTCGCCAATATCCATCTGCTCCTTTATACTATCAATCAACAACTTCTTACAGTCAGCAGGCTCTTTTATATGATTTTTCTTAACCTTTTCTCTCAACTCGTCCAAGATATTTTCTGTTGTGACAACACCGATATCACCCATGATGAGAATCTCTTCCAATTCTTCATAAAACTCTTCATCTATATTGGTAAAACCGCGAAATACATAATCCATGTTTTTCACAAAATTATCTCGAGTTTTGGTCAATCCATTTATAAGTTTTTTAAAGAAACCACCTTCAGCCATATATGCCTCCTATTAAGCGTCCAAATCGCCTTCAATTAAGTTTACAGATACAAGAGTAGAAATACCCTTCTCCTGCATTGTAATACCATACAATCTATCTGCAGCATTCATAGTACCACGACGGTGAGTAATTACGATAAACTGAGTATTGTTGGTAAGCTTGTGCAAATATTTTGCAAATCTATCTACGTTACTATCATCCAAAGCCGCCTCAATCTCGTCAAGAAGACAGAATGGTGATGGTTTTAGATTTTGAATTGCAAACAATAAAGCAATGGCTGTCAAAGCCTTCTCGCCACCGGACAACTGCATCATATTCTGCAATTTCTTTCCAGGTGGTTGCGCAATTATCTTGATTCCAGTCTCTAAAATATCCTCACCTTCAACCAGTTCAAGGGTACCTTTTCCGCCTCCAAACAACTCTTTGAAAGCCTTGTCAAACTCAACCTGAATATCTGCAAATCCCTTGGTAAATTGATTCTTCATTCCCTCATCAAGATCATCAATAATTCCAAGCAATGTCTTTTCAGCTTCAATCAAATCATCATGCTGACCTTTCAAGAATTCGTATCGTGTAAACACTTCCTTGTACTCTTCGATAGCATTTACATTTACATTTCCCATTCTACGAATTTCATCTTTTATGGAAGAAATAGATTCTCTAATAGCTACTAAGTCATCATAAGATTCATCTCTCAACTTAGATGCAGCAATCTGAGTCAACTCATACTCTTCCCACATATAACTATTCTGATAGTCAATGGAATCATTTATCTTCTCACGCTGTGAATTCAAGCGGAAGATTTCCTTATCAAGAGCAGCAATTCTATCAGCAACTTCCTCTCTCTTTTCAAAGAAACCTTTGTGTTCCTGGTTCATTGAATCTTTCTTGGTCAATGCAGCCTGTAACTTCTTCTCTAATTCTGCAAAATTAGCATCACTGGCAATAATAGTTTCTTTGATTCTCTCAATATCTTCAGTCTTTTGTTTCGCAACAATTTTGCCATTTTTGGCTTCTTCCACCAAGGCAACAATGTCGTCTTCCTTCTTCTTGATCTCAGCTGCAATACGGGCACAGTTCTCCTCAACAAAGACAACCTTTTGCTTTGCATTGGCCTCCTCAATCTGAACTTCGGATACATTTCTTACAGCTGCAGACTCCATATAAGTCTTCTCGTCCAAAGTTGCCTGATACTCTCTAATCTGTGTCTTAAGCTCTTCTTCCTTGTCCTCTGCCTCCACAACTGATCTAGCTGCCTCATTTTTTTCAGCATTGATATCACGAATTTGACGCTCTAATTCTTCGCCTTCAAGCTTAAGTGAATCAAAAGCTGTCTCAGAAGCATTCTTTTGCTCCTTCACTCGATTGAGATTCATCTCAGCAGTATTTAAGGCAATAGCCATCTCATCAATATCTTTTTTATTGGCATTTCTATCCTCTTCAAGCAATGCCTTGGCCGTCTCAATTTCAGCCAATCTATCTTCTGTGGACTTAATCTGCTTTTTGATATTTTCTAATTTCTTCTCAATATCCTCAATCTCACGGTTACGACCTAGAAGGTTGCTAGTATTTTTAAAAGCACCACCTGTCATTGAACCACCTGGGCTTAAATACTCGCCCTCAAGTGTCACCATATGAATTGAATAATGGTTCTTTTTGGCAATAGCAATGGCATTATCAATATTATCAACAACAACCACTCTACCCAATAGATAACTGATTACATCAGAATATTTTTTATCTGTAGAAACAAGCTCATTGGCAAGCCCCAGTACACCCTTATCTTGTAAAATGGACTTGTCCTTATTAAATCCCTTTGGACTTACTGATGTAAGTGGTAAAAATGTTGCTCGTCCAAAACGATGTTCCTTTAAATAAGCAATCATTTTTTTGGCTGTGGCTTCATCCTCTGTGACAATATTTTGAATATTACCACCCAAAGCAGTCTCTATAGCAATTTCATATTTTGCATCCACATGGATTAAATCAGAGACAACGCCAAGTATTCCCTTGTTTTTGTCCTTTTGTTCCATAACTCTACGGATACTATTTCCATAGCCATCATATCTCTCAGCAATATTTTTTAAAGTCTCAAGTCTTGAGTTAAGTTTTTGATACTCACCCTTATCAGTTTCTAACTGTTGATGAGCTTCTCTAGTCTTGTTCTTCCACTCAACAGATTTATGCATAAAATCCTGTTCTAAAGCCTTGAGTTCATCTAATTTAGATTTTGTATCAGAGAATTCCTTCTCACAAGAGACAAGTCTTGTATCCAAATCCTCCTCCTCAGTTTTACGCTGAAGAATTCTTTGGTTAAGCTGGGCTTTTCTAATATTTGTCTGCTCAAGCATAGTGTCGCATTTCTGCTGCTTGGCGGATAATTCAGCTTTTTTATTCAACAACTGCATAATGGTCTTGTTATTTTCCTCAATACCATCGTTGCACTTTTTGATTTCAGCTTGCAAATCACTGTAGTATTTGCGAACAGATTCAAGTCTCTCCTCGGCCTCCTTTAAAGTCTTGGCCAACTCTTCACGCTGAG
Organism: Lachnospiraceae bacterium; assembly: GCA_024697595.1. Lineage (GTDB taxonomy): Bacteria > Bacillota > Clostridia > Lachnospirales > Lachnospiraceae > JAILFK01. The sequence continues at coordinate 34,536 of JAILFK010000018.1, forward strand.
TTTCATAATCCTTTTGTTGCTCTAGATATTCTTCTTTTTCAAGTTCTAAAGCGCCTTTACGACCAGCGAGATTTTCCTCTGCGTTTTCCGCAAATTCAATCTGCTGCTGTAACATCTTGATCTCATTTTCAAGATTACCCTTTACAACTGTAGTATTTCCTTGCTCATCACGAATATTTTGAATTTCCACATCGATATCAGCAATCTTTTGCTCAAGGGAAGCATACTCTTCCTTAATATTTTCCTGCTCAGCCATACTCTCGCTCATCTGAGCCTGGGAAATGTTGAAATTCTTCTCAATATCCTCCAACTTAGCAGTCATATCCTCAATCTCTAGCAAGAATGAATTAACTTCTAAAGTTTTTAAATCATCTTTTTTCTTTAAATATAATTTGGCAGTTTCAGCCTGTCTTTCCAACGGTCCTACTTGACGCTCAAGTTCGCTTAAAATATCATTTACACGAACTAGATTCTCACGCTCATTTTCAAGTTTTTTGACTGTGGCAACCTTGCGTCTTTTAAACTTTACAATTCCAACAGCCTCATCAAATAGTTCACGTCTCTCCTCAGGCTTACCACTCAAAATCTTTTCAATCTGTCCCTGACCAATGATAGAGTATCCCTCTTTACCGATACCTGTATCATAAAAGAGCTCATGCACATCCTTTAGACGGCATGGAGATCCATTTAATAAGTATTCACTTTCACCAGAACGATATACACGTCTTGCAATTGTAACCTCCTCATAATCTATAGGAAGTACATGGTCTGAATTGTCCATAGTAATTGCAACATATGCATAACTCAAAGGTTTTCTATTTTCTGTTCCAGCGAAAATTACATCTTGCATACTTGCACCACGCAATTGCTTGGCGCTCTGTTCACCTAATACCCAGCGAACAGCATCAGATACATTACTCTTTCCACTACCATTTGGACCTACAATCCCTGTGATTCCATTATGAAAATCAAAAACGATTTTATTTGCAAAGGATTTAAATCCATACATCTCAATACTTTTTAAATACATAACTACCTCAAATAATCCCTATTTTATATCGTTTGAGCTATTTAATATCATTTATAAAATTTTAAATGACACTATAACCTTAAAATATTTTACTTGTCATTTTCTTGTGATTTTAATTTAACAAGTGCATTGTATGCAGCCATCTGTTCGGCCGATTTTTTGCTATGACCTTTACCTACACCGAGAACTTTATCGCCAATAGAAGCCTCAGCAGTAAATTCCTTGGCATGAGCTGGTCCCTCTTCACTCACCAACTCATAAGTAACCACATCTTTAAACTCGCCTTGGGCTATCTCTTGAAGCATAGTTTTACTGTCAAAAAACATTCTCTTGTGCTCAATATCATTCATAATATACTTCAATATAAATTTCTTGGCATTTTCAATTCCACCATCTAAAAAAATAGCGCCAATAACCGCTTCCATAGCATCGGACACAACTGATTTACGTTTTCTACCTCCAGTTTTGTCCTCACCTTTGCCCAAGAAAACAAATTCCCCAAGCTTTATTTCTTCAGCGCAAAAAGCCAATGTTGGTTCACAGACCATGCTTGCTCTAAGCTTGGTTAAATCTCCTTCTGGCAAGGAAGAATAATTTAAATACAAAAACTCACTGGATACCATTTCAAGCACCGCATCTCCTAAGAACTCTAATCTCTCATTGTCCGATAGAGGCTTCATACGCTTTTCGTTGGCATATGAACTATGGGTGAGCGCTTGTTTCAATAAGTTTTCGTCTTTAAACTCATAACCTATAGTTTTTTGAAACTCTCTTACTGTCTTCACTACTATTCCTTTCCTTTTAATGTAAAATATAGAGCTCTTAAATAAGAGCCCTACTTTCTTCAATAAAATTAATTAACGAATATTAGCCAACTGTCTTTTTTATCATTTCTACAGCATCGCCAACAGTCTTGATGTTATCAGCTTGCTCAACATCAAACTCAACATTTAACTCTGCCTCAACACCCATGATAATCTGGAAAACATCAAGGGAGTCCGCACCTAAATCCTCAACAAAAGTTGTCTCCATCTTGATCTCAGCTTCGTCAACATTCAATACATCCGCAATTATTCTCTTTAATAATTCAAATTCCATTTTCATTTTCCTCCTATTAATTACCTTTTATGAAATATTTTCTCTATTATCAACAATACTCTCTTTTATCTTTTCAGTAATATTTTGCTCATTAAATAATACGCATTGCAAAATAGAATTTTTGATTTCCTTGGCAGTTGAACTTCCATGAGTTTTCACTACCAAACCATTTAATCCCAAAAGTGGAGCTCCACCGTATTCTGAAGCATCAAAAGATTTAACAGTCTTTTTCAAAGCTGGCAAAGCCAAAGCTGCTCCAATTTTGCTGATAAATGTGGAAAGTAATCCCTTCTTAATAATACCAATCAATGTAGTAGCCATACCTTCGTATAGCTTTAATATTACGTTTCCAACAAAAGCTTCACAGACGATAACATCAGCTTCACCTTGTGGAATATTTCTAGACTCAATACTTCCAACAAAATTAATATTTTTGCACTCTTTAAGTTTAGGCATAGTCTCCTTTACAAGAGCATTACCCTTCTCTTCCTCTGCACCAATATTTACCAATGCAACCTTAGGATTATCAATGCCCACAACATCGCGCATGTAAATAGATCCCATCTGGGCAAACTGCACCAAATGATCAGGTCTCGCATCAACATTTGCCCCACAGTCAATGAGAAGTGAAACACCTGTCTCTGTTGGAATAAGAGGAGCAAGTGGCGCTCTCTTAACGCCCTTAATCTTTCCAATCAGTAACTGTCCGCCTACAAGAACAGCACCTGTACTACCTGCTGAAACAAAGGCATCTGCCTTCTTATCTTTAACTAATTGCAAAGCCACAACCAACGAAGAATCCTTCTTCTTTCTGATAGCCATAACCGGTGGTTCCGCTGTCTCTATAACCTCTGTGGCATTTACAATCTCAATACGTTCTTTATTAAATTGATACTGAGATAATTCCTTTTCTACTACATCTTGAATACCTACTAAAATTATCTTTATTTTATCATTGGAATTCACTGCATCAACTGCACCTTGAACTATAGCAGCTGGAGCATTATCTCCACCCATTGCATCTAGTGCAACAACGGTCATATCACTCATAATCAATCCTCCTCGTGCCAAAAAGACACCATTAAAAATATACTATAAAGAGATTTATAAATCAACTAATATGGCAAATAAAAAAGCCTTCCCACTCTCAACAAATGGAAAGGCCTAAATATTAGCAAATTAATCTTGAGCGATGATCTCACGCTTGTTGTAAGCTCCACAGTTCTTGCATACTCTATGAGGAACCATAAGCTCGCCACACTTACTACACTTTACTAATGTAGGCGCTGTCATCTTCCAGTTTGCTCTTCTCTTATCTCTTCTTCCCTTAGAAGATTTATTCTTTGGACAAATTGACATTCGGATTACACCTCCTTAAATTGATCAAATACATCTTGGAACGCCGCCATTCTCGAATCTATAACGTGACGATTACATCCACAGTCTTGGATATTCAAGTTCTGACCACATATGAGACATATGCCCTTGCAATCATCCTTGCACAAGACTTTGGCAGGCCAGTTAACCAAGATTTCGTCAAAAATTAGTCTGTCAACATCAAGCTGATTCTCATTTACAAAATCATCATCCCCATCTGCATCATCTAAAAGCATGCCATTATCAACCTTTAACACTCTATCAATACGAATATTAAATTCTGTTGGCACATTCTCTAGACATCTGTCACACGGAATAATAACCTTAAGTGAGGTTTCACCTGAAATCAATAATTCCTTATTGCTATCATTTGTCAGACATAAGTCGAATGGCTTAATTTCTGTTAATGGATATTCATTTCCCATGTATTCAAAGGATTTTGCTTCCATATTACACGGAACTTCTAAATGCTTATTAGCAATTGTCAGTAAATCTTTTAACTCAATAAACATAGGCACTCCTATCCACACCTAAAATATTATACTTACCACAAGTCCTATTGTCAACAACTTTTTTACAAATATACTATAGGATTTGTAATAAAACATTCTTATACTAATGCAACAGTTTCTCTAGCAATAGCAAGCTCCTCGTTTGTAGGAACTACAGCAACCTTAACCTTTGAGTTAGGAGTTGAAAGCTCAACCTCATCACCAAAAGTCTTGAGATTGATATCTTCATTAATCTCAATTCCCAAAAATCCAAGATACTCACATACCTTACGACGAACCATTGCCACGTTCTCACCGATACCTGCTGTAAATGCAATTGCATCAACACCATTCATAGCAGCTACGTAAGATCCAATATACTTAGCAACCTTGTAGCAGAATACATCCATAGCATAAACTGCCAATTCATTACCCTTTTTAATTTCATCCTGAACATCTCTAAAGTCACTTGAAGCGCCCTTTTGAAGACCTGTCATACCAGACTTCTTATTAAGTACATTCAACACCTCTGAGATTGAAAGATTCTCTTTGTTTGCAATAAACTCAATGATAGCTGGATCAATATCTCCAGAACGAGTTCCCATCACAAGACCCTCAAGTGGTGTAAGACCCATTGAAGTATCAACACACTCACCATTTAATACAGCACTTACAGAAGCACCATTTCCCAGGTGAGCAACAATAATCTTCGAATTGTTGATATCTAAGTTAAGGAAGTTTGCAGTCTCCTTTGATACGAAACTATGACTTGTTCCGTGGAAGCCATATCTTCTAACCTTGTACTTCTCATAGTACTCATATGGAAGACCATAAAGGTAAGCTTTTGCAGGCATTGTCTGATGGAAAGCTGTATCAAACACACCAACCATTGGCACATTTGGCATAAGCTCTTTACAAGCATTGATACCGATCAAGTTTGCTGGGTTGTGAAGTGGAGCAAGATCATTACACTCTTCGATTGCCTTTAATACCTCATCTGTCAAAACTACTGATGAAGCAAACTTCTCACCACCATGTACCACACGATGACCAACTGCATCAATTTCCTCTAAGCTCTTGATAGCTCCTGTCTTTGGATTGATCAAAGCTTCGATTACAAGCTGAATTGCCTGCTTATGTGTTGGCATTTCTGTCTCTGTAATCTCCTTGTCAAGACCAGCCTTCTGGTAAACCAATCTTCCGTCAATACCTATTCTCTCACAAAGTCCTTTTGCAAGTACAGCTTCACTATCGGAATCAATAAGCTGATACTTAAGTGATGAACTTCCGCAATTAATTACTAATACGTTCATATCTAATACCTCTTTCATAATATATTTTTGCGACATAAAATGTCGATATGTTACGCAGTACTATAATTATATTATGATTTGTCTCAACTAACAAGATTTTATTAAGATACAATATTTATTTTAATTCCATATTTTCTATGTCTACTTTTAATTGAACAAAAAATTTTACACTATCAAAATTAAATATTAATATTTTTCTCATAAATAAATCACATATTCCATTTATGATATAATGATTAAAATTATTGAGTATATGAAATCTTTGGAGGTTAGCTTATGAGTCATGTAGTAGGTATAGTGTGTGAATACAATCCATTTCACAATGGTCACAAAGCACAAATTCAATATGCCCGGGAAGTTTTAGGTGCAGACTATGTCATCGCTGCCATGAGCCCTGATTTTACTCAGCGTGGACAGATAGCTTTCTTTGATAAATATTGTAGAACCGAAGCAGCTTTAGAATATGTAGATATGGTTTTAGAAATTCCAGTTATGTATTCCACAGCATCGGCTGAGGGTTATGCCACTGCCGCCATCAAAGTATTGGCGGAAACAGGTATCGTCGATACCATTTTATTTTCTAGTGAAAATGCCAATCCTGAATTATTCAATCAGGTGAGTTCAATAATATTAAATGAATCAGATGAATATAAATCAGCTCTACAAAACGGGCTTTCAAACGGTGAAAGCTTCGCGTCGGCCAGAGCAAACGCTATAAAGATTTGTATAAAACAACCTAATAATCAATTGGATGACTTTCTGTCTCTTCCAAACAACATCCTTGGATTAGAGTATGTAAAAGCCATCAAAAAATATTATCCTGATTTAAACTACGAGACAATGGAACGATTAGGTCAATCCTATCATTCTAATGTCTCAGATGATTACTACGCTTCCGCCACAGCAATCAGAGAAGCTCTTGAAAATAATGATGAAAGCGCCTACATTGGAGTCCCATCAAAGTTGCAGGATTATTACAAAAAGCTAATTGATGATAATCTCTTTTTGAATTTTGAGAGTGTATCCCAATTACTTCATTTAAAAATCATGGAAAATGATAGTTTTGTAAAGTATCTAGATTGCAACGAGGACATTTCTAATAAAATAAATAAAAATAAAAATAACTATGTAAATCTACCTCAATTCATTGATTTATTAAAAACTAAGGATGTGGCATACACCAGATTATCTAGAATAATGTGCCATATTTTACTTGGGATAACAAATGATGATGTGGATTATAAAAATATCAGAATACCCTATAACAGAGTTTTAGGAATCGCCGAAGATGCAACTGCTCTTTTTACAAACATGAAAAAGCACAGCAAAATATTATTTTTCTCATCTGTAAAAGAAATCGAATCAGCTTTAGAAAACGATGATTGCTGGGATTCAACAGAACATCAAAAAGCTGCCCAAAGACAATATGCCATAAGCGCCAACTCAACTAATATATATAATATTTTACAAACTTCTGTGTCTGCAAATGCCGCCTTGCCTGAGATTTGCCACAAATTTATTATCAAATAAAAAAGGCCTTCATTGATCAGATTTTTAAGTAATCTCATAAATCTGATCAACGAAGGTCATTATTTTTTATATTTTAACAACTAAATAACAAATATGTTAAACGCTCTCTATCCTAGTGATGGAATAATCTAATTCCTGTAAAGGCCATTACCATATTGTACTTATTACATGTATCAATTACATTCTCATCTCTGATTGATCCACCTGGCTGTGCCACATATTCAACACCGCTCTTGTGAGCTCTTTCAATATTGTCACCAAATGGGAAGAATGCGTCAGAACCTAAAGCAACGCCTGTATTCTTATCAAGCCATGCTCTCTTTTCTTCCTTTGTAAATACTGCAGGTCTAACCTTGAAAATATTTTCCCAAGCGCCATCAGCAAGAACATCCATATAATCCTCGCCAATATACAAATCAATTGCATTATCTCTGTCGGCACGACGAATTCCATCAACAAACTGTAGGCCTAATACCTGTGGAGATTGACGCAACCACCAGTTGTCAGCCTTGCTTCCTGCAAGTCTTGTACAATGGATTCTTGACTGCTGTCCAGCACCGATACCAATAGCTTGTCCATCCTTTGCAAAACAAACTGAATTAGACTGAGTATACTTTAATGTAATCATTGAAAGGGCAAGATCAATCTTGGCCTGCTCAGGAAGTTCCTTATTTTCTGTGACAATATTTGCAAAGAAATCGTCATCGATAACCAATTCGTTTCTACCCTGTTCGAAAGTAATTCCAAATACCTCTTTTCTCTCAAGCTTCTTTGGCTCATAATCAGGATCAATCTCGATTACATTGTAATTACCATTTTTCTTCTGCTTTAAAATCTCCAAAGCTTCATCTGTGTAACCTGGAGCGATAACACCATCGGACACCTCTCTTCTAATAAGAGAAGCTGTAGCCTTGTCACACACATCAGAAAGTGAAATAAAATCACCAAATGAAGACATTCTATCAGCACCACGTGCTCTAGCGTATGCATTGGCAATAGGTGTGAACTCCACATCCATATCGTCAACCCAGTAAATCTTCTTCTCTACATCAGAAAGTGGTAAACCAACCGCTGCACCAGCAGGTGATACATGCTTAAATGAAGTTGCAGCTGCAAGACCTGTAGCCTTCTTTAACTCCTTAACCAATTGCCATCCGTTAAATGCATCCAAAAAATTGATATATCCAGGCTTTCCGCTCAAAACTTTAATTGGAAGATCGCCCTCCTCCATATAAATTCTAGAAGGCTTCTGATTTGGATTACATCCATATTTTAATTCTAATTCTTTCATTTTTATCCGTCCCTATTTTATATTATTTGTTCTTATTTACGATTCTTGTCTCATATGTTCCATCTTCAATATTGATGTATCTAACAAACAAAGATACCTTATTTTCCTCATTTAGATTATCCCAAATAAGATTTGTATACTCATCAATATCATTTACCACATTTACAAGCTTAGGCTCTCCCTCAAAACTTGGTAATGGATTGCCATCATGCATATATGTATGAATGAAATGAGCTTCTCCATCTACCGGATTCTCATAAGAGAAAGTGTATCTATTGCATGCATCTGGATTGCCATTATTGCTCTTCAAAATTGACATAGCATAATTGTAAGCGCCATCCTCAATATGCATAACACCTGAAATTCTAGGAGTATAATTAGGACCATCTGGTTCAAACTCACGAGTTCTAAGTGCCTGCTCAAATGTAAACTGCTGATCCATCAACTCATAAACAGTATCTGTCTGATCACCATTTGTCACAATTGTCTTATTGCCAAGCACTCTAACTGGCGCATAAATAATAAGACTTGGATCACTTAATTTACTAGGATCAAAGGCCTGTGTTCTAATACCTTGTCCCTCTTCAACAAAGACTCTGTTTCTACTATTCTCACTTCTTCCCATGATAAAATATGCAGTCACAGCCTTGCTTCCGTCTGGAGTTTTTCCAATTACAATTCCCCTTCCAGGATAAGCATTTCCAGAAAGTTCATTTTGTAATGATAACATTTCCATAATTTTCCTCCTAAATATATGTAATTTAAAATATTTATACTTATGTTTATTTTTTAATAATAAAACCAAGCAAAAGTTATTATATATTATATTTCCTTTAAGCGCTATATATAAATGCACTAAAAAAGACTCTCCAAATCGGAGAGTCTTATGTGTTTAGTTAAATATAATCATTATATGAATTCATAAGTCCTGTCATTGACAAGGAACCTGAATTTGTATAACCACCAAATGTTGCAGCTGAAACCAGTGCACTATTAATCATTGAAGCCTTGGCAGAAACCTGATATGCAAATCCACCTCTTTCATTTAATAAAGATTTAACCTGATTCATATCAGCTTTCTTAAACGCATCTTCATCCACTGATAGCTTACTATCATTTCCAATAGTAATTCCAATATCGGCAAGAGATTTAGAATTAACTGCAGCTAGATTTGTCATTCCCGATGTAGCTGTAAGTACTCCTGTCACATCTGAATCCTCTGCAATATCAACTGTATCATTGTAATCATCCACAAAATCTTTTACAGCTTTGTAGATTTTATCTCTGTCGTAATCTGAAGTTATATTTCCCTCTTCATCTTCGACTTCCACTTTGTTAAATAAAGATTTTTCGCCTCTGTCCAAAAGCACATTGGCAGAATCATATAATTCAGTAGCTTGAGTCTTTTGCCTAGACAACTCATCTACCGTATTTACTTTGCTATCATTCCATGCTTTTGTAGCAGGATTAGTATCATCAGCATAATATTTCTTGGCAAGTTTGTAATATGTACCACTCTTGATACTATTGTATTCTGAAAGCATAGAGTAATCAAAACCAATAGTATTATTTGACGAGCCTTTATTAAAACTTGAAAATAAAGTACTTATGCTATTTAAATCATAACCTGATATAGTAAGTCCCATATCCATCACTCCTTTGTATATAACCGACATCCATGTCTTAAAAATTACTATACTTCAATTAAATTATATCACCCTACTATTAAAATAGTCAAATTCCTAATATTTTCTTTTTATCGACTACTTTTTTATATTGCATAATCACAAACAGCATAATTGCAGAACAACATAAGCCTCTAAATCTGCCAATCAATAGGAGTTTCACCATTTGCAACAAAGAACTCATTGGTTTTCGAGAAATGTTTACACCCCCAAAATCCTCTATATACAGATAATGGGCTTGGATGTGGTGCTTCTAATATCAAATGTTTTGGATTATCAAGCATTTTCTTCTTCTTTTGTGCTGGCGCTCCCCAAAGCAAAAATACAATCGGTCTATCCTGCTGATTTACTTTTTCAATAATTGCATCTGTAAATTTTTCCCAACCTTTACCTTTATGAGAATTAGCCTCATGGGCATTGACTGTAAGCACAGTATTAATCATAAGTACACCCTGATCTGCCCATTTCACAAGATATCCATCCTGAGGAATTTCAAAACCAATATCATCATGAAGTTCCTTGTAAATATTTACAAGGGATGGCGGAATCTTAACTCCTGGCTTTACCGAAAAACAAAGTCCATGAGCCTGTCCATTATCATGATAAGGATCCTGGCCAATAATCACAGCTTTTACTTTAGACAGCGGGGTGTAATTAAGCGCATTAAACACCTCATTAGCAGGTGGAAACACCTCATTATTTTCATAGGCATCCGAGACGAAATCCATTAAATTAATATAATAATCTTTTTGAAACTCATCCCTTAAAGCTTCTTGCCACTCTTGATTAATTTCCTGTAATTTCATCATAGTCTAACTGAAACGCCCTTATCTCGTAAATATTTCTTTAAATCCACAATTTCTAATTCTTTATAATGGAATAATGAAGCTGCCAATGCAGCATCAGCTTTTCCAGCTGTCAATGCGTCATAAAAATGGTCCTTGGTTCCAGCACCACCAGATGCAATAACTGGTATATTTACATTTTCTGCAATTTGACTTGTCAAATCTATATCATATCCCGCCTTGGTTCCATCACAGTCCATGCTTGTGAGCAAAATCTCTCCTGCCCCTCTTCTCTCTGCTTCAACGGCCCATTCAACTGCATCCAAACCAACATCTATTCGACCACCATTTTTATATACATTCCAACCGCTTCCATCTTCACGCCGTTTTGCATCAATAGCCACAACAACGCACTGGCTTCCGAATTTATCAGCAGCTTCAGAAATAAGCTCTGGTCTAGCAATAGCAGATGAGTTGATAGAAATTTTGTCAGCGCCTTCACGAAGAAGAGTTCTAAAATCTTCTACCGTTCTAATTCCACCGCCAACAGTAAATGGTATAAACACATTTTCCGCAACACGTCTCACCATATCAACCACTGTATTTCTATTATCACTAGAAGCTGTAATATCAAGAAAAACCACCTCATCTGCACCAGCTTTGTCATATGCAGCAGCAATTTCTACCGGATCTCCAGCATCTCGTAAATCAACGAAATTAACACCTTTTACAACTCGTCCATCTTTCACATCTAAACAAGGTATAATTCTTTTTGTAAACATATTCTTATTCCTTTACTATAAACTTGCAAAATTTGATAATATCTCCAATCCCACTTCACTACTTTTTTCTGGATGGAATTGGCAGGCAAATACATTACCTGATTCAACAGAAGCATGAATATTTACACCATAATCAGTGGTAGCTTTCACAATAGTTTCATCCTCTGCTTTCAAATAATATGAATGCACAAAATAAACATATGGCTCGCCATTTAACCCCTCAAACAATCTACCATTATTCTGTAAATTCAATGAGTTCCAACCAATATGAGGAATTTTCAAACCTTCTGCCTCTGGAATTCGAAGAACTTTTCCTTTTAAAATCCCAAGTCCCTCTACACCTGGAGTTTCATCGCTCTCTTCAAAAAGCAATTGCAAACCAAGACATATTCCTAAAAAAGGTTTATTATCAGCAACCGTTTCCTCAATAGCTTTATGCAATTCATATTTATGTAAATGCTCCATTGCATCGCCAAAAGATCCAACTCCTGGCAATATAACTTTATCCGCCTTTTTTATCTCTTTAAAATCTCTAGTCACAATTGTCTGTTGACCAATTAGATTTAGAGCTTTTTCAACACTTTTAATATTACCGGCATCATAGTCTAGTATTGCTATCATTTAATCATCCTCTTTATATCGATTTTTTCTTATTATATAACAGAATCTGCGAACTAAATATCCGCAGATTCCATAAAAACATTTTAAATATTCTCTTTAAATTAAAGTATCTAACAATATTATGTTAAATATTTATGATCCTAAATTTAAATCCTTTACAATCTGATTAATCTTAATTGAATATTCCTCCCTGTTCAGATGAGAAAGGGAAATAGCATCTTCTTGAGATAAACCATATTGATCTTTGAGCAATTGAACAAGTTCTCCACCAATCGCATCATATAGCTCTCTAACCTCAAATTGATCAGCTTCTTCGACATTCTCCTCGTATCGAGATATTCCAATTACCAAAGAATCTAAGGCAAGTTCATACTCACCCATATTCACAAGCATATTGTAATCTTTTTTACGTTTCTGCAAATCAGCTAAAAGCCTTGCTTTTCCACATAAAGTAGCATCCTCCTCAGAAAGTTCATTACCTGCTAAAGTATCATAGGCTTCTATATAATCACCCTTATCATAAGCCGCCTGAGCATCATTGCGAGTCATGCTTGTAGATACAGCCTTTTGCAATATATTTACAAATATAATCACTGATATGCCTAACAGTAGGAAAACAATGATAAATTTCATTGGAATAACTGGAGAATTATCAGGTTTTTTCTCCTTTTTAGGTTTTGGTTCCTTTGGCTTCTTTGGTTTCTTTTCCTTTTTAGGCTTCTTCTCTTTTTTCTTCTTTTCTTTTTTCTTTTTCTCTTTTTTATCTGGTTTTTCTTCGCCTTCTTCTGAGTCTTCTTCCCCATCTAAAGCTTTTAATATATCCATATTTTCCTGATTCATATCTTCCTTATCAGGGGTGGAAATATCAATAACTTCATCTTCCTCTTCCTTAGGCTTTTTAGCAAAGATAGATTTAATCTTGGCAATAATTGCAGGAATACCCTTTAATTCATTTTCACCATCTTCACTATCTTCAGAATCAACATCTAGACCACCGGCCAAATCATTTTGATCTCCGCCTTCGGCCGCATCAGCTTGAGCCTCAAACTCCTCTTGTGCTTCTGGTAACTCTTCTTGATTTTCATCAGAATTTAACATCTTGCTGATGTCATCTAGGTCTCCATCTCCAGCTAATAAATCCATTAAATCAACATCCGCATCCTCATCAAGCAACGCTTCCTCTTCGCCACTGCTTTCGGCTGCCTCCATTGGATTATTTAAAATATTTTCAGCCTCCATAGCGGCATATTTTTCTAGTAAATCTTCACCGGAAACACCTATTGGAACTTCTTCCTGGTTTTCCTCTTTTGCATTTACATCTTTATCAGAATCCTCTGAAGCTAAATCCTCAACTGTATCTTCTGCTTTTTTAATTTCATTTGACCCTAAATCTTCAACCGCATCTTCTACTTCTTCAGTTTCTTCTGAAACCAAATCCTGCGCATCTTCAGTTTCTTCTGAAGCCAAATCTTCTTCTTCCGAATCATCTAGAGCAGCATCTTCTGCATTTTCATCTTCTTCGGTTTTATCCGAGTCTTCTGACTCTTCTAAAAATGATAATTCATCCTCAAAATCCCCATATGATTCTGTAATCTCAGAAGAAAATCCCGACTCTGAAGTACTATTTTCAATTTCTTCTTTTGCTTGATTTACAATACTATCAATATTATCTAAAAATGATGTATCTGACTCATTTTCACCATTTATATCATCCTGTAAATCTTCATCTTCGGCTTCGTTTTTATGCTTAAGAGATTCTTGAAAAGCTAATTCATCCCTTCTCATTTCATCTTCAAAATCACGCATAAAAGCATCTTCGTCGTCAACACCAAGTTCTTCTTCAAACTCCTTCAGAAAATCATCTTCAGAAAATGCTTTCCTTAAATTACTATGCGACGAAACAGCAGGCTCATAATTTTCAATACCTGTGGCCTGCATAAAATCATCATTTGGATTAATCTTATTCTTTTGTTTTTGTCTTTTGACCGCGTTCATAGCTGATCGTTTTTCAGCATCATCCACATCTTCACGAACAGTTTTTACAGAATCAAGCAGTCCATCTAAGTAATCTTCACTGTTTGCCACAGCGATACCTCCGCCTTTTAAAATAATAAGGGATGTGCCTAAGCACATCCCTAAAAATCAAGAATTAATTATTGCGCTTATTAGCGTATTCCTCAATAAGTTGATCAATTGTGTCTACAAGATTTCCAATTTCAGGTTTAGTCAACTGAGCATCAGCTCCTAGCTGCTCACCCTTTCTTCTAATCTCTTCATTGATAAGAGATGAGAAAATAACTACAGGAATCTGTGATAAAATCTCATCATCCTTGACAAGTTTAGTAAGTCTATGACCATCCATAAGTGGCATCTCAATATCAGTAACAATAAGCTGAATCTTATCCAATACATTGCCAGCTTTTCTCATTTCAATAAGCTTATCCCAGGCTTCCTGACCATTCATATTGATATTAAGATTTGTATAACCAGCCTTTCTCAAGCACTCACAGATAAGTTTACTAAGAAGTGCTGAATCCTCGGCGATCATAATAGTTGTGTCGCCTCTATCTTTCTTAACATAATTTTCCATATCAGAAACTTTAAGACCAGTTTCAGGATTGATATCAGATACAATCTTTTCAAAGTCAAGTATAACTACCAACTTATCCTCTAACTTGATAACACCAGTTGAAACACCTGCTTCATCAGAACTAATTGTAGCATCCGGTTTAATAATCTCTTCCCACGATACTCTGTGAATACCGATAACTTCATCAACGTGAAATGCTGTATTTAACTTGTTGAAGTTTGTAATAATAAACAAACCGTTATTAGCAGGTTCCTCTTCAATCTTCAAGCACTTTCTCAAATTAATAACAGAGATCATTGTATCTCTCGGCATAAATATACCTTCAATACAAGGATGTGCATTTGGAAGTGGAGTAACTGGTTGATATAGCAAAATCTCTCTAATCTTCGCCACGTTAATTCCGTAGTGATTGTCTGCTATTGTAAATTCTAGAATCTCCAGTTCGTTTGTTCCAGACTCCAATAAAATATTTGTGTCCATTCCTTTTTCCTCCCAAAAGTTTATTCTAAATTATTGTATTTTTACACTATATACCTGATTACCTTTTGTCACTTGCAATACCATGTTCTGTATATCCTCGACATACCCGCTATTGGTCTCAAATATAAGAACTAAATCCTCTGCACTTCCTGCTGCAACTGCATCGGAATAATATGTCGACAAATCTACCACTGATAATGTTGAATAATTTTCTGCAGTAACATTATCATTTATAGATAACTTGTATTTAATTACATTATTGAGCAAGTCAACAGGAACATCACTTGATGATATATTTGTTGCTGTAAAATGTAATACGATATAAGTATTTCCTGCAGTCGCATCAGCCACTGCTACATCTGGTGTTGCTACAGTCGGTGTGACTTCATAACTGACATAACTAAAATTCATTCCGTCAACACCAATTATATCTGAAAAAGAAGAAATAGACTGCATTGCAGCAGCTTCCTCAGCCGCCTTCTTGGCAGCTTCTTCCTCTTCTTCCGCTCTCTTTTCTTCCTCCGCCTTTTCTATCTTTTCCGGATCCACATATGCATAACCTTCTCTGGATGCTCTATTAAATTTTGCAACCATTTTTGCAGAGTAGAGTACAATTTTCTCCTCTTCCTCTTCAGTTAAATCATACATTTTTGCGCATCCACTAAATGTCAGGCAAATACAAAACAAAAGAATGCAAACAAGACTTTTCTTAAATTTCATATTATACTCCTTGAACAATATAGTTCTACGTTTAGTATAATGTTACCATTCTTATGAGTAATATTCAACAAAAATTTAGCGATTTTTTCAGGATTTAGCATTCTAATTCAAACCAAAACTCTACACCATTTTCTCTGTTTATAACACCATATTGTTGATTCAAATCATCCATTACAGCTTTAACTATTGATAAGCCCACACCAGTACCACCATAAGCTCTTGTTCTAGCTTTATCAACCTTGTAAAATGTATCCCAAATATGAGGCAATGCCTCGTCTGGAATCTTGTCTCCCGTGTTAAATACACTTATTCTACATATATTTCCTGATTTGATTATATTTAAAACAATTTTTTTATTTTCACCCTTGCAATAATGTATAGCATTGCTCAAATAATTATTAAACACTTGTTCTATTGCATATTCATCTGCATAAACATCAATGTTATCTTCCATATTCAGCTCAAATTCAATATCATTTTGCTCAAATAAAATTTTATAACTAGGCAAGAAATTAGAAATCAGATCACATATATTTATTCTTTGAATATCTAACTGATTTAATCCCATCTCTAACTGATTTAAATTGATTAGTTCAAGAACCATTTTGTTCATTCTATTTGCTTCATCAATAATAACATCACAATAGAATTCACGACTGTCGGGATCATCATTTATCGAATCTTTCAAACCTTCAGCATAGCCTGAAATAACAGCAATCGGTGTTTTAAGCTCATGACTCACATTTCTTATAAATTCTTTTTGTTTTTGCTGATTCTCCTCTGTCACCACAATATCTCGTTGCAATTTATGATTTGCTTTTTTGAGATCAATAATATTTTTTTCTAAGGTGTCCGATAATTCATTCATATGTTCACCTAGAATATCAATTTCATTTCGTCTATCCGGGTGACTGGATTCATATTTCACATCAAAATCCATCTCAGTCATCCGCTCTGATAATTCTGTTAATTGTAATATCGGTTTAGTAATTTTTTTTGTGAGCAAAATTGATACATAAGCACTGACAATAATAGCAACCACACTACCCATCAAGAAAAATCTATTTGAAATTCTAGCACTCTCTTTCATGCTCTCTAAAGGACTTCGAATCAAAATCAGATTACCATCATCCAAAGTCCCCCACAAAACAATATATGATTCATCAAGTCTTTCATCTTCCATCTCTACAATAGAATAGTTTTCCATCTTTAGCCAAATTCTACTCTTGCCACCATTATGATCTCCTAAAATCGCATCTATCATAATATCATGGTAATAACTATCCTCTTTGCCTGTTGTATATACAGTATCTCCATCCGGCTCTAAAATAATAATAGCCAGATTATTATTGACATGTATTTTTTCCATAGATAGTTCAAATGCTGTGCTTTCATCGTCACTTGAACTATACCATTCATTGATTTTTTCGTAGGCATCTTGCATAACATGAGTTTTTTCCTGACAATAATAAAACCCTAAAAGAAAGGAATTCATAGCTGCAATATATCCTATAACAAGCAAAATTACACCTATAAAAATCCATGCTACTTGCTTATTAATTTTATATATCTTCCCGTCTTTTTGCATTGTCATCCTCATCCTTGAAATAATATTTATACTTCGAATTTATATCCCATTCCCCAAATTGTCTTTATACAATTACCTTTTTCACCTAACTTAGCTCTCAATTTTTTAACATGTGTATCAATTGTTCTGGCATCGCCAAAATAATCATATTCCCAAACACCATTTAATATCTTATCTCTAGAAAGGGCAATATCAGCATTTTCCATAAAATATGCCAACAATTCAAACTCTTTAACACTGAGTACGATTTCTTTATCATCAACCATAACCTGATGAGCTTGTTTGTCAAGCATAATACCACCCATTTCAATTTTTTCATTTTCCTTAACATCAGAATAAATTCTTTTATACAAAGCATTCACTCGAGCCACAAAAATCTTTGGACTAAATGGTTTTGACACAAATTCATCCGCACCACAATCAAATCCATTTAGCACATCATTTTCTTCACTTTTAGCTGTGAGAATAATAATTGGCATATCAGATGTTTCTCTTATCTCTCTACATACTGTATATCCATCCACCCCTGGCATCATAACATCCAAAATAGCCATCTCTATGCTTTTATCTTTATAAAAAATTTCTAGTGCAGCTTCCCCATCTTCAGCTGTAACCACCATATATCCCTCTCTTGTTAAATAATCTGATAAAAGTTTTAATAATCTTGTTTCATCATCCGCTATAAGAATTTTCTTTGACATAATATTATTATCCTTTCACTTAATTCTTCAATGCTATCACATCAATATGGTTATAATGTGAATTAATTATTAACCTCTTTTTGTTTTAAACTATCTTCTTTAGCTTTTACATTTTGCTCACGCTCTATTAAACTTTTTTCCTTTTCTGTAAGCTCCTGAGCCCAAGAAGCATATTCATTGGTTATCTTTTCCTTATAATTTAAAATATTAGGACTATTTATAGTGGACGCCACATAAAACATCCCCACTATAATAACAAGCATCGCTATACAAGCAACTCTAAAAACATTTGTAAGAGTCTTATATTTTTTCACTTGCCTTTCAAGTTTTTTTATCGTTCTTTCATCTCGTACAGTGGATTTTGCTTTATAACTATCTTCCACCGGTTTATTTTCTCTATTCTTCTCTTTTAATTTATCTATTTGAGCCTCTAGTTTCTTCATGAAAATATTGCCTATTTCAGTATGAAACATATCCTGCTCTAATAGTTGTAAATAAAGATTTTCAACAACTTCTAAATCAGAGAAATCCACCTGCTTGGTTATATGTTCAATTGCCTCGTATTCTTTTTGAGCTTCATTGGCTTCATTTAAGGTGCCAAACTCAAACTTTCCAACCTTATATGCCATATAATTTTCCCCTATATGTATTTTATATTTTCTATTATATTATATTTGTAAAAATATGATAAGATAAAATAAATTTTTATTAAAAAGGAGGGAGAAAATGGCTAGACAACATACCTATATGTGCATCGATTTAAAGTCTTTTTACGCATCAGTTGAATGTGTTGCACGTGGTTTAGATGTTATGACAACCAAACTTGTTGTTGCCGACCCTTCTAGATCAGACAAAACTATATGTCTAGCTGTAAGCCCTGCGCTAAAAGAACTAGGCGTCAAAAATCGTTGCCGCGTTTTCGAAATCCCTAAAAATATCGACTATATAATGGCCCCACCTCGCATGCAAGCATATATTGATTGTTCCGCTGAAATATATAGTATTTATTTAAAATATTTATCAAAAGACGATATATTTGTTTATTCAATTGATGAGGCATTTATGGACATTACAGAATACCTATCGCTTTACAACATGACTCCATTCGAATTGGGCAATACTATAATGCAAGATATATATAACAACTTAGGAATTCGTGCAACCTGTGGCATCGGTTCCAATCTATATTTGGCAAAAATCGCTTTGGATATAACAGCAAAACACTCATCTGATTTTATCGGCGAGTTGAACGAAGAAACATTTAAGCAGACATTGTGGACCCACAAACCTCTAACCGATTTCTGGAGAATAGGTTCTGGCACTGCCAACAAATTAGCAAAATATGGAATATATACAATGAAAGATATCGCTAATACCGATGAAAACTTTTTATATAATCTATTTGGAAAAGATACAGAATTACTAATAGATCATGCTAATGGAATCGAACCCGTTACTATGTATGATATAAAAAATTATAAGCCGCAATCCAACTCTTTATCTAGCGGCCAGGTTTTAATGCGAGATTACAAGTACGAAGAAGGTGTATTGATTGTAAAAGAAATGATGGACCTATTATGTCTCGATATGGTTTCTAGCGATTTAGTTACAAATTCAATAACCTTGCATATCGGATACTCCAATAGCCAAAATATAGCTCCTGCTCATGGAACCACAACTATAAATCAACACACTAACTCCGATTTAATTTGGGTACCTGAAATCGAGAAATTATATCGAAAAATTATAAATCCCAACATTCCCATCAGACGTATAAACATAACCTGTAATGACGTCTCAAAAGAGGAATGTCATCAATATGATTTTTTTATTGATGCAACAATGTTAAATCGAAATAAAAAACTTCAAAAAGCAATAATTCAGATAAAAGATAAATATGGTAAAAATGCCATCTTAAAAGGTATGAACTTAGAAGAAAGTGGAACTACCATGGAAAGAAATAAACAGATAGGAGGTCATAAAAGTGGCGAGTAAACCAAAATATAAGATGACCGTTCAAGACAGAGCCAAACAATTTATGCCCTTTGCCGCGCTAAAAGGATACGATGAAGCCCTTCGTGCAAAAGAAAAAATTGTAGTTGATAAAGTAACACTATCCCCAGAAAAATTAGATGAGATTGATACCACGATGCATCAGATAAAAATCGGTATGGTCATCTCTGTTATTTATTATTTCGAAAATCAGTACATAAAAAAAACAGGCATGGTAGCAAAAATAGATGCCACCAGCCGTTTTATTCAAATCGTCGATACAAAAATATATTTCGATGATATATACGATGTGATAATAAATTAATTATTTACAATCTCATTCAAAATGCTTTCTAATTGTTCAAGTTGAACAGGCTTCATTAAAAACGCATTAAATAATGGATGGGAATCTAAATCCTTATCTGGTTCTGTCAATACTGTCATTAAAGTCACAAAAGATGGAGCCAATTCATTTTTTTCTTCAAATTTTCTAATCTCTTCTGTCACTATATATCCCTGTATTTTAGGCATAATCAAATCAATTAACAAAAAATCATATGCCAGTCCGTCTTCCGCTGCATACTTATACATATCAACGGCTTCCTGTCCATCAACGGCAATATCACAATCACCATATTTTTCTAATATAGATATTAAATATTTACTGGAATTATAATCATCTTCTGCAAGTAATATTTTCATTTATCGTCACCCCATTTACACTTCTAACTTTAACCCCTAAATTTATTATATATTATTTTCGTTAATATTTAAACATAGTAAAAAATATTTAAAATGCAAAAACGGCCCCTCAGCTGTGCTGCCGAGTGACACGTTTTTGTTTGGTGTGTATGTTACAAACTTAAATTAATAAGTCATAACCGAAATTATTTTGCACTATTTTGTGCTTCTAATGTATCTTCCCCATCTTCATCTTCATCTTTTTTCTTTTTCAAAAGTAAAACCAAAAGGGAAATTACAGTTCCTATTATAGCAAATGGTATATCTAAATAACAACATCCTAAGTATACACAAATTATGTCTAAGATTCCACCCACAATAATAGTTAAAAATCTATATTTTTTATTTCGTTTATTCTTTTTTAATACAAGAAGTATAACAACTTCACCTATTGTTATAATCAAGATAATTATATGCCAATAACAATCGTGAACATCACCATGATATCTGCCATCTACAATGTCAGTATCTTGCTTATCTGAATGATCTTTTGTATTGTCTGTAATATTATCTTTGATTTTTGTATTAGCATGCACGCCTTTAGTTGAATCACTATTAATATCAATGTTTCCAGCAATCATACCATTTCTAGTACTAATATTTTCAGCTATGTTAGATTCACTTACATTAACAACATTTGTTGCGTTATCATTTTCATTTGAATCACCATCATTTGAAATACTATTGTCATCATTTGCCGTCTTTATATCTGTGTCATAATAACAAATTGCATATGTTGAAAATAGATTTGTAGTAAATTTAATCGTGTTCTTCTCAGTATCATATTCTGTAGGAAGAATGTCCGCCTTGGATTTAACAACTCCATTTTCTTCATAGTCATGAACTCTAACCACTGTAAAATGTCTCTCAACATCTGGATTAGTATTCTTTAATTCCTCATCCAACTGAACCTCTAAAGTTAGAGGATTATGATAAGTTGTAGGAAGTTTTTCTGGTTCACTATTATTAATTCTCAAGAACAATGACACATCTAAATATTTACCAACAACTGCATCTTCATGGAATTCTAGAAGTTTTTCTTCTATATCATCCTCGTGGCCTTCCTTAATAACATTTTCTAAATAAGTAACTGCAACCTCTAGATATACTAAAATGTCATTACCATTTAATATGGTCTCATCTTGCTTAAATTGTGTAGTTGTATCTGCAGCTGTATCAACAGTTAAATTAGTAACCTCTGTATCAGGAGCATGTGATTCAACAATTATTTCTGTATCAAGACTCTCGCCATTATCACCAATAGAGCTATCAAGTTTTTCTATGCTGACAACTTTATCCATGCTATAAGTCTTACCATCTTTTGTAACTGTTGCAGTATATGTAATCTCGCCATTTTCTACCTCTGTAGGCGCTTTTGTTTCCTCACTTGTGATTACACAATCTTCAACATCAACATGAGTATTGTCATGTATACATGTAAATGTAGCTGTAGCTTTACTATTTACGCTTGGCCAATTAAATACGGGTTCAGACCATTCGTGACCATCATAAACTGTTACATTTTCTATCTTGGAAACATTTCCCGCTTTATCAACAGCCTCAATATTATATGTAGTTCCATCTGCAACAAGTGTATATTTACCAGTTGAAATATCAATTGGATTTCCATTTACTGTTACAGCCACAAGATTTTCATCACTAAATGTAATCTCCTTGGCCTCGCAGTAATTCTTATTGCTTGTCACACCTGTTATAGAAGGTAAAACAACATCCACATTAAATCCATCAGTTGATATATATCTGACATTTCCTGCCTTATCACTAATCTTGGCATAAACGATATATCTACCATTTGCATTAATATTTAACGGTTTTGTATAAGTTGTCCAATCCGTCACAGAGCTTAAATCATTTTCTGAAATTGCACTCTCCAAAGTAGCATCAATAATCTTGTACTCAATTTTATCAATACCACTATTTATAACTCCGGTTTGAACACCATTTACCATACCATCATCAACGGCATTTATAGTGACAACTTGTTTAGCATTATAGTAGGTATCGAAGTTAATATTACTTGAATCTATAAATTCTGTTGATCCAACCTGATCACTAGTCATTGTAATGCTAGCATTTGGTTTAACAGTCTCCTTCCAATGAGCATAGACTCTAGTAGGATTTTTCAACTCATCCACTCCATACTTCGAAACCTTCGTTCCGTCAGATGGCAATGTATACCAACCCAAGAAATTATAGTTTGCTCTGCCAACTGGATTTCTAGAATTAATTTCATCTGCTGTGACAAAATCTGTTCCATTGGCTTTTGCATTATCATACTCACTTCTTGTCTTGCTAATCATATGTGGCGAAGAAATATTTGGTTCAACCGCTTGATTTATTATATCACTTCCCAAATTGTAATCAAAGATTACTGATGGGACTGTAAGATTTGATAAATCAAGCTTAATTGTTCCAGATGCAGCATCTGCATCCTTGTCATAATATACTGTGTGATTTACATGATCATCATCGCAAATTGACTTATACTTTTCATCATTGTCTAAATCAAATTTACTTCCAGCATAATTAAATGCCACAACTTGAATTCGATGATAATAAGTATCATGTGTTCCCGCCTGGAATCTCCACACAGGGAAATATCCTGTATATTTGGCAGACGCTGTACCGTCATCATTTATAACAACATCACTCTTTGCACAAGAAGTTCCTTCGCTTGTACCTCCAGCTTGCTGTGTTATCACTGCATAGTCAGAAGCCTGGGCATTCTCATCCTCAGCATATAATACTTTTACATTTATGCTATCTGGAACCAATGCCACTCCATCAACCACTGGAATATCAGAAATTGTAACTTCCCAAGGTAAATTAAAACATCCTAAAGTATAGTTAAATACCTTCTTATATCCCATATCATCGGCATCATTAAAGCTTTGATGTTCTTCAAAATTATACTCATCTGTACCAACAAAACTTCCATCAGCAAGTTTCTTTATAGGAGAAGCATCAATTATATATCCAATCTCATTTCCAGACTCATCATAATGTGGAATTGGTGTAGTTCCCACATCTCCATCTAAATCAAGCAGATTATAGCTTGCGTTATTAGGATCATAAGTATTGAAGTAATATTTTACGCTTCCAACATCTTTAGCATTTGCTCCAGCAGGTACTCCACACTCATCGTCACATTTAACAATCTTGGTAGCGATTGTTTGTCCATCACTGACTCTAATCAATCTAATTCTGGCAAATGTAGCTCGATTTTCAACTTCTTGAACTCCATTAACAAGTCCATTGTCAGTAGGATACTCATATCTATAATCCCACTCTATTGTTCCCCAAGGAGTATCTGCCACATCTGTAGCGCCGCACTCATGATTACAACAAGCAGTCTTTGTTTTGTGATAAGAGCCTGCTGTCTCGTCTGGTACATAATTTGTAAATGCATGATCTTCATAAAGCATCACCTTGTATGTGATTACATTTGATGAAACATCAGTTGCAGTGATTGTATAAAGCACTCCGGAATCCGTACCATCAACTCCATCATCACCTGTGAGCGTGTATTCTCCTACTACTTTTCCAATATCTACTCCAGAAGTATTTCTATCTGATATGGTAAATGTATCATTTACCACCGTCTCATCTGAAGTTGATGTTCCCACACGCTTTGTGATTACAACAGACGTCAGGTTCGGATCAGCAATCTTCACAGTCTTATCTTCACAGTAGATGCCCGTCTTTGGTGTAGTAGTATTATCATACTGCTCTATTCCTGTAATAGTAGGCCTTGCTTCATCTTCAATCTCATATGTAACAGATCTTGATCCTGTAAAATTACCTTTACCTACAACTTCAATTGTATATGTTCCAACCTCAACAGCAGTTTTTTGCTTATGATTCTCCACATCATTTGTAAGTTTATAATCCTGATTCTCTACCAAAGTAGTATCTACACCATCAACCTTGGCTTTGACAATAATTGATGTTGGTCCATGAGTAGAAGCATCATATGTAAAATGATTTGGTTCAATTGTCAATGTTCCAATATTATTATCACTAATATCAACCGGTGTGATCTCAAAAGGTTTTGAAATTACAACAGATGAGTTGGATGTGCTGGTTGTCACTACAGCCTCGGCATAATAATAACCGGCATTCTTTGGAGCTCCGCTTAATAATGTTCCTCCTGATGTTTCATTAGCACTTGAAGTCTTGTAATACTTGATATCATCAACAATCAACTGAGTATCAAAGCCACTAAATTTATCGCTCTTAGTGATTGTTGCATTAACAGGTGCCCCATCATAAGTCTTGCTAGTCGCATTAATAATCGCTGTAATATCACTTGCATTATGATAATCACCACATGTATCTATAGCACATTTAGCCACCGCTTTATCTGCACCATCGTTTGACAACAGCCATGTATGTGTAGCATTAATTACAATTCCTGTATACTCTGTAGTATTTCCGGCTTTATCTGTAACTAAAATACTATTGCTAGCGCCACTTTCAACTGCAATCTTGCCGAAAGTATCAACAGCAGCAAGTGTATATACACCATTAATTGGAAGAACTGTATAACCATTTACCTTAACACTATCTACCTCATAATTATCAGATACGCTAAATCCATGTTCTAGGCAATAAGTCTTACCAGCACTAATTCCTGTTATTGTTGGTGGAATTGTCTCAAGTACAACTCCATTAGATGAAATATATGTCACATTTCCAGCCTTATCGCTCACCTTGGCATACACTACAACTTCTCTCTCAGGACTTATGCTAAATGTATTACCATTTGATATTTCAGTCCAACTTGATGCATCTAAAGCTTGAAGTTCACCGAGTGTCATCTTTGACTTAGTAGAAGTCTTGTCCATCACATAGTAATAAATCTTATCGATTCCACTACCTCCAACTTCATCTTCAGCTTCAAGTTTTACATCTGTAACTTCTTTCTTATAAATTCCAAATGTAACTGTCTCAAGAAGAGAATCCCACCAATTGCTTCCAATTGTTATCTTGGCTGTTGGATCTTTTACATCCTTTATACTCCAATTAACATCAAAGCTTCCTTGATAGTTGCCCTTCAATGTCACCGTAAATGTATAATTTTCACCAATTGGATTAACTTCCTTGGCACTAGTTGTACCTGTGATTTCGTAATCCGTACCTTTGGTCAACTCATACAACTCTGTCCAATTCGAATTTATATCACTTCTATCATCATAGATAGTAATTACAGGTTCGATTAAAGCATTATTATCTAAATGGTTAAATGCATTATTGGCATATTCCACACCACCTAAAGTCATCTTGGCACTAAATGTTGTTTTCTCGCCGATATTTCCTCTAGGAGTAACCTTCAAATCACCTGTAATATAGGTAATATTGTAGTCGTCTGTTGTTGTACCAATTGCATCTACACTATTTTTTATTTCGACTGAACCGAAATTATTTTTTGAACTTCCCACCTGGTCATTTGTATATAAAACATCAGTTTGAGTTCCTGTATAACTTGGTGTGTTCTCCACAATTGAATCATTTGAAGCCAAACCAGCTACGTTATCTATAGTATATCCATGGGCAGTCAAAGGACTGTAATTATATACTCTTTCAGCCGAATCAGATTTAAGTTTCAAGTCTTTTTTAGCTATGTTAAATGTTTTTATTATCTCACCATCATAGTTACCTTCGGCAGTAATCTTGATTGTGGCTTCTCCTGCATGAACATTATCAGTGTAGCTATAATCAAAATCATTTCCCTTTGTAAGGATAATTACATCATTTCCTACAGTATATTTAACAGCAGGCTCCGGCATCTGATATGTACCGTTATATACAAGACCTGTCACATCATCAACCGTAATTCCTTCACTAAATGAAGTATTATTACCAATATTTTTCTTAGTCACTTCAAGAGGAAGTGATATGGTTGCTGCATTATAGTTCAATGTTTCTGCCGCTGTTACTGTGATAATCTTCTTACCCACATTAGTTTGATCGACATCACTAGATGCGCTTCCATCAGAAGTTACATTTTCAGAAGCTGCATTATTAAACGCATATGTGATTGCACCAACACCAGGTTCTGTTGCACTTCCAATATTAATATCTGTCTTACCATTAACGCCGTAAGCAAAAGCTCCATCTAAACTATGAGGTTTTCCATCATAGGTAAATGTCTTTGTTACACTATCGGTATCAATTGATTGATTAACTTTATTGATATTAAATGTTTTGGTTATAACGCCAGCATAATTATTCTTACCTGTAATTGTCACTGTTGCTATACCAGCATTCACATTATTTGAATATGAATATGTTAAATCATCTCCATCTAATGTATAGGATGTATCTTCATCCACCTTAAAAGTAACTGTAGGTGTAGGTGTATAAGCTTCACCGCTATAATCTACATCTGCAATATCTTCCACAGAAATACCATTTACATTCACACCATATGAAGTCGAATCATTAGCAATATTTGCCAACTGCTTTGGAATAACATGTAATACCACATCTACTGAAGTCGTACTATAATTTAGTGTTTCAGCAGCTGTTATTCTTATAACTTTCTTTCCAGCACTAATTTGTGTTACATCACTTAATTCACTACCATCAGCATTTTCATTCATAGATGATGATGTATTAAATGCATATGTTATAGTTCCTACTCCTGGATTTTCCATATCTCCAGTAGTTGTATCTGTAACACCACCCAAACCATATGCAAAAGCTCCAGTCAAATTATGTGACTTGCCATCAAATGTATATGACTTTACTAATTCAGCTGTAGTATCTGTAGTTGCAGTAGTATCTATAGTCTGATTTGCCTTGTTTATAACAAGTTTTCCAGGTTCAACACTTATAGTATAATTCGCAGTTTCTGCTGTAACCATATCACTGTTATAGACAACTACTTCGCCCTCTTTTATAACTACATTGGAATAATCGATTACGTTATCTACTCCAGTTGTGGCATTGGTTTGTGTTCCAACAACATTTACTCCTGTTACAGTATTGGTACTGATTACACTAGAATTTGAATCCAAAATCACATCATTATCAGTTTTATTTCCATCTGCATTGGAATTTGTACTAATACATTTGTGATTATTACCTGATTCATTTCCAGATTGCTTAATCCACCAACCATCTAGGGTTAATGGAGTTCCATCATAGGATTTTTCTGCATTAACCGAAGATAAAACAATAGGTCTAGGTGTAATCTTAACTGTTACATAGGTTGTATCATAAGTCTTTTCCTGTGAAATTAATCTACAAGAATAAACTCCACTATCCCCTACATACTTAATTGTATAAGTCGAATCTGTTGCTCCTGAAATTGCAACACCATCTTTCATCCATTGATATGCAAATCCAGAAGTTGATGACTTAACCTTCATTGTGAGAGATTGTGAATTATACTCACGATCAACCTTGCCGTTTTCTACTAAATCATCACCATTTGGATCAGTTGATATATGTACCTCTATTACATCTGAAACCTCCATGTTCTTCTGCGATGTAACTTCACTATCGTCACAGTAAGCAGAATGTATATCTGTTTCATTATTGGCCAATGCATCTGTGTCATTTGCTATAGCCTGAACTGTATAACAATACTTTCCTTTTTCATTCATGTCAGCTGACATGTCAAGACATGCTTGATTTGATGATGCATAAGTTGTCAAATCAACATCACTTTGCTCGTATGTCTTAATCAATTCTTTAATATTATAAGAATCATCACATGAATAAAGTTTTACAACATATCCAACTGTAACACTAGAATCCGATGCACCAATAGCTCCAGCATTTTCTGCAAAGGTAGGAACTGTATTCCATTTTGCCAATCCATATGCAGCCTTGTTACTTGCCTCATTTAACAGATTTGTAGGTGTGGCAAGCTTCGCTTTAGATATGGTGTAATCAGTAGGATCTGTTGTGCGATCAGCATAGTTTGGTGCCCCTTTAATTACAGCTCTCACCTGATAATTTCCAGGATTAACAGGCGCCACTTCAGACCAATCAGCTAATAACTTGTCCTCCCTATACTCGTATGTCAAATATTCACTGCCTGAATAATTCTCACCCTCAAGTTCTTCAATATAAACTGAAAGTTTAGGTGTATTTCTTGCCTCACCATAAGTCCATCCAGCTATATTAACTGTGACAGCGTCAATATTGGCTGGATTTATAGTCATAGTTGAATCAAATGTCTTGGTTATGCTCTCACCATTATCTTTTCGAGTTGCTATAACCTTACACAGCACTTTGTAAGATAAAACTTCACCTTTATTATTTTTGTATACATTGAATCCTTTATTGTTTTTATTCAAGCCTACCCATGAATCTGATGTATTTACAGTTGGGCTTTCTGAACTTTGCATCTTAACAGGCGATAACACGCCCTTTTTATATGACCACTCATAGGTATATGTATAAGCATCTGTTGCATCATCTGTATCTGAAGTAACATTGATTGTGTACTTAGGTGCACCCTCGTAAGTATATCCATACATTACACTATCGCGTAAACTTGTGATACTTCCCGATAAAGTAGCTACTCTTTTATCTAAGCCTATTGTAATTGCAATATCATTAGAATTATTAATCTGACCTACTGGTATGGCAAATGTTCCTGCATATCTACCATTTTGTCCGTCAGCATCAGATCCTGTGCCATTAGTGATAGTTAATCCCTCTAAAGTATCTTCACCTGATTGTGCGGTAATAGATTTCAACTTATAACCTGATTTATACTCAGTTGAATCAGCCATCTTGCTCCAGTTGGCAACAAGATCAACTCCACTTTCGCCATCAACAACCACATATGGGTTTCCTACATCAGCGCTTCCGACCTTTGTTGTCTTAACATTGGTAGATGCCTCTGTGGTAACATCATCCGAAGCAAATGCAAAACTTACATTTCTAGCATAAATTTGCTCAATCGCGCCATCTGTATTATTTTGATCAGTCTTTCCTTCCTCTGAATCTGCCACATTTTTGTTATTTACATTTACGTCACCTGTGACAGCCACAGCAGTCACTCCTAAAGTATATGTACCAGCACCATTTGAACGGATAGTCTCGAGCAAATTAACTGAAGTTTTATCAGCATCAACTTCTCCTGTTGCAACAGGAGTACTTTCTCCGTTCTTATATAACTTATAGGTATATTTCGCTACATTAACAGCTCCAATCTTTGGACTTGCACTCCATGTTGCAACTCCTGCATCCGCATTACTCCAAGTAACAACTGGAGTTTTTAGTTTGTTTTTAACAACTGTTAAGGTACCATTTACTCCACCATCAACTTCGTCTGTCGCTTTATCAGGATCACCAGATTTCACATCATAATTTGCTGTGGAACCAATCTTAAATACCTTGGCAACTATCTTGGCTGGAGATATCACATAATTTCCAACTGGACTATATCCATCTGTATCATTGGCTTTATAATCATGTAATACATATCCCGGTTCACTGACACCATCAGCCAACTTAAAGCTATCAATTGTATCACTATCAGCACTGTAATCAATTACATTACCATTTTCATCTCTCACAACACCCTTGGCAAAACCATCAGTATACTTATTGTATTCATCAGTTTTACCATCTACATCCGCAACAATAGGTGTTACAGATTTCCATGAATAATAATTAGAACTATTGGTATCATCTGATAGATTTGTACCATATTTGATAGTCTTATCATTAGCCTTAAATCTAATCTTTCTCTGATTGATTTTAGCTATTCCAGCTGGAACCTTATCCTGACAAAGTTCTGCATTAGCCACTCCATTAGCAGCTAAAGTTGCTTTCATATTTTCATCATTATAGAGCACATAATTCTTAGCCAAATAATTTCCATAATCTTTGTCGCTATCTGTCACCAAAGACATAGTTAAATCAATAGGCTTAGATTCACCCACATCAGGATCTTCATACGCACCTATAATCTTGATATTGGCATCTAAAATCTCCTGATCTGATACATTTGAATCAATATTAAATCTATCTCTAATCATCTGAGCTAGATTAACTTCAGTGCTAGGCTCTGTACTCACATAACAAGACGCAATCAACAATCCCTTATTGTAAGTTGATGCATCATTTGAGTCATTACCAACAATTACGATATTGGCCCTATTTGTTCCATCATATACTTTATCTCTGGCAGTAACGCCTTTGACAGATAGATACTGCTTCTTGACCATATACTTACCAGCTTTAGCTTCAAAAGTATAATTTGGTGAAGTCATCTGATCAACTCCAGTCAAGTTGATTGCATATCCATCCTCTTTATAATCCGTTGTATTTGAAACCTTTGTTGTTCCTGATTCATAGCAGGTATAACCCAAAGTAACACGATATGTTAAATCGGCATTCGTGTCGTCATATTCAAATCCATCAATTGAATAACTATACTTAGCATTGGATTTATCCTCTCCATAAACCCAACCTGTTGTAGGAACATTATTGATTCCATAAACAATTGATTTGTCATCAGCCTTTACAGTCAATTCTTTTTTATTAATTGTCAAGGTTGCTGTTGGATCATAACTAGCAATTGTATAGTTTTTGCTAAATGTATTTTCTCTTACAAAATCAGAAGCACTAATCTTGTACGCTCCTGCTCCTCTAGATGCATTATCAGCATAACCATCGCTATTATCGTCAACATAAGCAGCTGTTGATGCGGAATCATACAAACTTGTAATTGTAAGTATTCCATCCGCCGCTGTCACATCCTTGTAATAATACTCCGGATTTCCATTCTCGTCCGAATCCATTGCAGCAATATTTACATTTGGATATTTTGAAACATCGCTAGAAATATATCCTGATAATCTAGCTGTATATATTATCTCATCATTTGCAGCACCATATGTAGCTTCCTTGTTTTGCAATTCTAAAGTAAGTGGCTTTGGTGAAATTTCTCCCGCCACTTCTACAGAATTATTTGCAAGTGAATATGATTTATATAAGTTATTAGAATCACTACCAAGAGATATTCCTGAAATAGTAATCTTATTGGCAGCCTCCACATTCATGCTATTAAATGCAGCTGATACATCTGCCAACTCTAAGGTATCTCCCTGTAATAATCCCTTACCATTATTAGAAGTAGCTTCGATAAATCTAATATCACTTGCCTTATTAACAAGTGCAGTTGCATCAGTTGTTCCATCATAAACCTTTGAAATAGCAGGATCTCTATTCACTCCTTCAACTGATACTTCTCGAGGTGTCACAGTAAGTTTTGCTGTAGCTCCATTCCAAGTGAAGAAATAATTGTCAGCTGAAATACCATCCACTAAATTAACCTGATTATTCTGACCGCTTACAACTGTTGAAGTTGTATTTACTCCAATCTTATATCCGCCATCCACAACAGGGAGCTTGACACCACTGATTGTATTTCCTGTTACCTCATAATTATAAGAGGTTGGATTAATCACATTATTATCAGAGTCCTTTAAGTTGTATACAACTGCCACTGGTGATGAAATAACATTTTCACTTTCGCCAGATATAAATCCATCATATGTAATTCCATATTCTGGATTTTCTCCGTAAACTGCTGTCACATCATTTATGCCCACTGAAACTTCCTTCTTATATATAGAAGCATTTGTAAGTTTTTGTGAGGCATCCACATCCAAAGTATAATTCTTAGCCGCATCTCCCACTAGAGCATCTGAAGCTATAACAAATGAAACCCACTTATTATCAGCAGCTAAAGCGGAAGGAGTAGAATCATTTTCTGCTGTGATAAATGTTGCACTAACCTTGGAATCATCCAACTGAAGTTTTCCATTATCAACATTTTCACTGTCATTAAACACAACAGTATCATAAACTACATCTGCTGTGGAATTGCCATCATAAGTCTTATTAGAAGCCTGCAATCCAGATACATTTATCACCTTTTTATTAATTGTCAATGTACCACTGCCCAAGGTGATATCATAGTTTCCTGTAACATCTATTCCTGATTCATCATAAATCTTGAGATTTTTAGCTGTCACAGTATATGTACCCACATCTTTTTTAGATGTATCATTTGATACAGTAAACTTTTGATAAATATTTTTTGTACCATCATTGGCTGTGACAAATTTACCATTATAAGAAGCTTCCTCTTGTAATGAGACATCTATACCATCCAATTTAACCGAGTAACTATTTATTGTGTTCGATGCACCATTATATGTCATCTCTAAGTTGTTTGGTGTCACAGTAATAGGACATTTTACAATCTCAAAATTACCGTTGGTATTTCCGTAATTGGCAAGCTTAAAGTCAGAAGAAGAATAATTAGCATTTCCCACCAACTCTGCATATGCTGTAAATGATCCTGTGTAAATCTGATGACCAGTAACCACTAAATCAGAAGCATTAATAGGCGCATTTGGCAGGTTGCCTTCTATTCTATTACCATTTTCATCTACAAAATAAGCTGTAGGTCCTTGAGACAAACCATTGTATTTATAAGTATGGTCATTATCCCATTTAACAGCCAACTGGTACTGACTAATTGTGGCAGATAAATTTATCTCACCATCCATGTAATAATTATTAGTCTCGGTTCCATCTGTCTTTTTAACAACCCGTAAATTTCTCATCACAAGTGATGTTGCATCGGATACATGAGCATTGTCATATGCAAACTGACCATCAAAATCTAAAGTATATGTATCAGCTTCTGTATCATTTATAAAACCTGTGAGAGTATAATACTTCTTATTACCCTCTCCTCTAGAAAGTCGATACTTATCAGTGGATTCATGTCCTTTTCCATCTGTAACATAACCTGTGATATCAGTTGTACCATCATAAGTCTTTGAGTATACATTACTTGTAGCTTTGGCAACCAGTCTAATTGGATTGATAACTACACTCTCCTTGCCGGTTATGATTCCATAATTAGGATCTTCACTCACAACTACATAGTAATTATTGTGAACTTTAATAGAGTTATTTCCATTCAATTCAACATCTTTATACTC
This sequence comes from Lachnospiraceae bacterium, assembly GCA_024697595.1. GTDB lineage: Bacteria > Bacillota > Clostridia > Lachnospirales > Lachnospiraceae > JAILFK01. The sequence continues at coordinate 68,364 of JAILFK010000018.1, forward strand.
AAGCGGATTACTGCTTCCCGCCACCTTTGCTCTATTTTCATATACAACCTTATTTTTAAATAAAGCATTGAGAGAATCAGTATTGCCCTTTAACTGGTCATAAAGCATTTTGACAATTTCTTCATTTGAACATTGTGGATTAGCTTTTTTTAAAGCAATATAATTATCATCTGTAGTAAGAGCATCTTCATCCACTACATATACCGTATAATTTGCAGGTCCCACATTTGCAAATGAACTATCATGAGAAACCACCGATATTCCATGACTCTCGCCGTCATAATAATCATTGTATCCCTGACTTGACACATAATTTTGACTAAATGGACTTACTGTCACATTAAATGTAGGCGCCATAACTATTCCAGTTCTGTCATTGTCAGATCTCTTAATTCCCACATCACATCTGTAATAATATTTTCCAGCAACCTTACCTTCTGGGAATGAATATGAAGCTCCCGTCTCTCCATTAAGTTCTACCCACTTTGATTCATCATTAACTGTAATAGCATTGTTATTTTCTGTATCAATAGTTACATATTCTGCTGGAATCTCGTACCACTGGTATCCTGTGACAGCTGTTGCTTCAGAAGCATGGGTCATATCTACAGAGACTGTAAGCTTATTATTTATTCCTTTTACAGAATAACCATATTCATAATTTGATTTACCTGAAATAGAAGCAGTTAAATCAGTTCCATCTGTAAATGAACTTGGAGCCAAAAGGGCAACATAATCTCCAGCAGTTTCTACATTAAATGTATAAACTGTATCGTCCCCATCTTCATCTACAAGTTTTGTGGCAGCGCTTATATCAGTTTTTAAGTCATAACTTCCCAATGCTTTTAGAGAATTATTAGCCTTATCTGTTGCATAACCTTCTAATACATCCTCAGCCTTGTACCATGCGACAAAATCATAACCTGCATCTGGAGTAACTTTAAGAGAAGCTTCCTCGCCGAAGTAATAATACTTCTGTCCAGAAACCTTGGCACTTACTGCTCCTCCATCATTTACTTTATAAGTAGTTCTAACATTAAGATTTGCTACTCTATTGAAATACATTGCAAAATCCATATTGTATTTTGCTTTACATTCCACCGCTTCACCAGTAGCGGTATCAATATCACCAGCTGCTGTCATATTTGCAATAGTGCTCTTATATTTATATCCAGCATATGCAAAACCAAATATCTGAAGATTGTCCGCACTAATTTTATCAACATAATTTTGCTCATCTAATGTTGCTTCAGATGTGAATTCTGTTGTAACCGTAGCAGCTGTGAGATAAATAGTATCAACATTTACCGCAATATCATCACCATTTACTGTATATGCAGAATCTGGCAAATCCTCAAAATAATATGTAGTAACACCATATGTATATGAAACACCAATAGGTTCATTGTCGGTATCATAATATACATATCCGTTTAGATTACTATTATTAATATTTAAAGTAGCAGCCTTCTTATTTTCGGCACTAACAGCTTTGCATTCCGTTATCAAAGAAGTATTATAACTTCCATCTACTTTAGCAAAATAGTATGGTAACTCCTTGCTAAATGTTCCTGGTGTGTAAATAGCCTTCACATAAAGCGACTGATTTTCCTTTAAAACAGGCATTGTAAATGTTGTTTTAACACCTGTTGTGGATGTATTTATGCCATTAACTATAGCCTCTGCTTCAGCACTTGTATCAAATCCACCTTCATCATTATTAAGTGTGGCATCCCAAATGCTAAAATCCCAGTGGTCAAAAGTATAAGGATTTCCTGTATATGTTCCAGGATTTACAAGAGGTTTGATAGGAGTTTCCAAAGAAACCTCCTGCTGATATTTATAAGTATCAGTTGTGGTAGTCTTCACCTCCGTATTATCATTATCCAATATCATTGAGGAATCACTTCTTGAATAATATGCATACAAATTAATTGTACCCACATCGCCGTGACTTCCTGTTGGTACATATACCTTTAACTTGTTTTTGTTATTGGTTTTATCATATGTCAATCCTGTAGAATTATAATCAGCATATGCCAACTCCGCAGTACCACCTGCTGGAGTAAATACAGTCTGATCAATATAAACCAATACTCCATCAATATAATAAGCCTTAAATGGAGCATTTTTTTCTATTGTCACCTCATTAGATGTAGTTCCATATAAATATTTAAAATCTTGTTTTACCAAACCTGAAACACATAAATACTTATTGGCAGATTTAGTTTCATCAGGAACAACATCATACGCATTTACTGCTTTTTCAAGAACATCATCTTCATCTGTACCCAAATCGCATTTAACCCAAGAAACTTTGTCACTACCGTTTGGAGCAATAGTATTTACATTATCACTTGTAACGTAAGAAACTTCCTCATCAGAACCTGCAGATTTCTTGATAGGCTCTGGCAACTCATATGAAATATGTGCATGGTTGTTAACAGTATTGGCAACAAATCTACCAATATATTCTGTATTGGTCTTGCCAAACACCTGATTTGTGGCACCAGTTTTATTTACATACTCATCATCAACTTTGGTGTACCATTCAACTGTATAACCTGAAGGAGCTAACGTCTCTAACGATGTGCATCCGACATCATATTTATCCCCTGTCTTGTGACCACCATTAGATACAGTCTGACCACTAGAGACCCAGTTGCCTGCGTAATCTAAACTATACACTGCAGCTAAATTAGTGTAGTCATACCAATAATATGTATAATGCCAGTTATTAGCCTCACCAGACTCATTTTTGGTAGGTTTATTAGTACCTGTACTTACTCTAATCTCACCAGCTTTATTTGTGATTTCTTCATTGTAATAAGCTTTTACAGAATCGTAACCCACATAGTTTTGATTCTCGTCGGCTTTGTTAATTTCATATGTGAATGTTGTTGTATTTCCAAGATAAAATCTATTGTCAGCAACAGTCAGATACATTATTCCATCTATGTGATCATCAGAATTAACCACACCATCTCTATTGATATCAATATTATTATTGAGAGCTGTCTGATCACCAAAAGGCGCTTTGTCTCCATCATATAAGTAATACGTTGTACCATTTATAGTAACTGGAGTATAAAGAGCCGTACCGCTCTTATCCTGAGCGCCGCCAGATACGTCTCCACTTGCTGTTGCACTTGTTCTTAGAAGTTCGTTACCATTGTCGTCTGTTCTGTATGTATATTCAGAAACTAATTTTCCACCACCTGGATAATAGTTCCATCCCTCATCAACTGCATTTAAGGAACTCTGGAATATATCAGCCTTATTGGCAACTCTGATCTCATATTTTTTACCGCCATATACATAAGTCATAGGCTTATAAGTAGAATCAGAAGAATTCGCCTCCACTTCCACTTGATAATGCTTTGTCTTATCAACCGGATCATAATCCACACGCATATTATTGTAGCTTGTATTATTCGTGCAAGACATAATTGTGTATCTATTATTATCCGTTACATCATATGAATTCGCCACTTCTTCATTTGTCTTATAAGCATGTCCCGGCCAATGATTTGGATTTCCCGGCAAGGTATATCGTCCATGCCAATACATGGTATATCCATCCTTGGCATAGTTTTTAGTTGCTCCTGGCGCTTCAATCTGATCAGTTACAGCATTTCCAAAATAATAAATAGGATTAATATCATATGATGTGTTCCATGCCTGAGTCACATCTCTTGAACCAATCAATTTATCTTCAGCATAATAATTTACAGTTGTGGTGTATTCTTTTCTTGTGAAATACATCTTAAAGCGAAGTTCTCCTGTTGTAGGAACAACAGCGCTTGTAACTTCCGCTCTATCAAAATCATAATATTGCAACAATTCGTATTTATCTGAGAGCTTAAACGGGTCACCTTTTCCAGGTTCATTCACATAAATATCAGTACCAGATGTAGCATTATTTTTAACATGGCCATCGCTCTTTGGCATTGAAGAAACAAGACTCTCGATCTCTGTTCCCGCTCCGATTGAAATGGTTGTTCCAATCTCAGCTTTTGAAGTAACCGTCGCTGTTGCAGTATCTGAATAAATTGGAGTCCCATCCTCCTGTTCATTCAACACATTCTTACCATCAACAGTTGATACTCCCTGAAGATATAACTCAATGTAATAATTTGCAGATGTCTTTTGAGCAAACTCTCTTGTAACTGTAACGTCACCAGCTGGCATTGTTGCAGGTTGATTTCCGGTACTCCAATCCACGTATGATGCAAGTGAATATCCACTCAATCCCTTTGCGGTAAACCTTTCACCCCAAAATTCTGGTTTGTTAGTCTCAGCGTCATAAGAATTGATATTTTCATAATTATTGATATTTTCCAAATCAGCTTCTGTAAATACATAGCCATAAGGATAATTCCATTCTTTTGTGGTAAATAATGGTTCACCGGATGTACTGTTGTCATCACGTCCGTCGTACCATACATTTAAAGTAATGTCATAAGATTTACGTGTATAATAAATATTTACATACAACGTATTATTCTGATTAACCACACCTGTTGCCACGTTAGACTTGGTATTTGCCGAAGTTGTAACATTCTCACTGTCTGAGATTTGTGACAAATCAGCATTTGACGCACTGCCATTTGACAACACAATTTTACTAGCCTCAAATCCTTCTACCTTTGGAGCAACTATAATCTCGCCAAGAGAGGCATCGGCCTCCTTTGCGCTTGCAGCTTCTGTAGAATTTATTGCATAACTAATAGATGAAGCATGATAGGCTTCATTTGTCTCGGTTAAAGTCTGATCAATTGTATAAGTGTCAAGTTTATTTGCTCCATCTAGATTTTGCATATGAAGCACAACCTGATAATTAGTCTTATTGGCATTGAAATGACCTTCTGCCACCACATCAATATCCGGCATCTCTGCTGGTCGAGAGCCTGTAGAATACTGCCATCCAATAAATTCATATCCAGCAACTTCAGGCTTCGCAAGTTCAGAACCTAAAGTCTGTCCATAGTAATAATTCTCTATTTCACTAACCACATCGCCATTGATATCAGTTTTTGCATATGTTAATTTATGCTGATTTCTGGCGTAATAGATCTTTATTACTGTTGTATTGTCAGTAATTGTATAGGAAGTTGGCTCAAGTCCATCTCCGTACTTTGTATCGTCAAGATGGAATCCCTCTTGTACAGCCTGTATATCTGCAGAACCATAGGCTACATTCTTTTCATATGATGCCTTGAAGGTTGCACTCGATGTTGGTTCACTACTGTAAACGCCATTTACGTCCATCTCATAATATTGAACCTCATAAGTGTACTCCTCAGATGACCATGTAGCTGTCATTACCGCATTGGAATCTGTGGCAAATTTACCACCATTTCCAATCAAAATCTGTTGCAGAGACTCTGTCTCATTCCCATGCGAATCTGTGGATACAACCGTGATAGCACCATTCCAGTTTTTGAAAGCAAAGCCCTTCTTGGTAAATGCATTTTCAGGAAGGGTAATTTCCGTTCCAGCAAGGCGATAAATAGTATCCATGCTTCCGCCATAAAGGGATTCGTTCTCGCTATTAGTCTTTCCATTTTCAAAAGAAACAGAATATACTTTTCCCAGTTTAACTCTATCAGTCCCTCCCACGTTATCCTTTACATAGATATAATAATCTTTGTCGGTTGTAGGATTAGTAATAGTACCAGTAATTTCATCTGTAGCCCCCTTTTTAGGGTTAGAAATATCATTCCATTCACCATCAGTCACATTTTCTGCTGTTGTAGCTGTGGAAACTGCATATTGAACAACCCTGGTATCATCATATCCCACGAAGGTGTATCTAAATCCAGTCAAATCACTTACGTTCTCTACTGCAAAAGAAGTGATTGTAGGTTTTGAATCATCTGCCCCAAGATTAACTATCTGATTCTTGGCATCTTTAGGATTGTTGCAATTAGATTTAAACAAAACATTTAACACATTCTCTATGCCAGTCTCTGAAACAGACAAGTACTCGTTATTAAAAGTGGCACTAGGCGCATCATAACCCTCTTTTTTAGTGGTATTTAATTGTATGCTCTCACCACAAATCAAGATAGCATGATCGCTCTCACCAAAAGATGCTGCATCAACAGTATTTTCATCCACATTTAAAGTGACATAGGAAATATATTTTGTCGCAAGCTTATTAGACTCAGTGCTTTCACAATAATTACCCTGAGCGCTTCCACCTGCAGATATAGTCTGAATTGTTGTTGTATAGCCTAAACTTGAATTTATATTATTTGTCTCATAGTACTTTTCGGCATCAGCGTGAATTATATCCTTGAAGTTATATTCAGTATCAGCTGTTTGAATATAGTCATCTGTAGTGTTGGTATCATTATCTAAATCCACCAATGTGTATACATCATTACCCTCTTCATCAACTGTAACTCTATATAATCTAAGTCGATATTGGATTTCTACATTGGTTCTAGTTACAGCAATCCAATTAACTCCACCCACTGTATCTCCCCAGTTAAATGTCGATGGATTTTTCAATGCCTTGGCAGTAATTTCAATATGTCCTGGAACGTATACAATATTATAGTTCGAAGCAACAGTTGTATCAGATAAAGCAACTGTTATATTGTTATCACTTGTACCAATATCCGTTCTAGAACCAACAACGCTTGCATATTTCATTGAATCTGCATATTGAAATTCACCTTCTTGAGTATATCCAGAAACAGTATGCTCATTGCCATCATATTCAAAAGTTCCACTATTTGCAGTGAATGTAAGTGTATATGGATTTATGGTAAATGTATTGTTGTCATTGCTCTCTTTTGATGTGGTAAGTCCTTGATAATTATCCGTCTCCCCAATAACTGCATATACAATATATGTGCCTGCATTGATAGGCATAGTAGTTGTATCATTTTCACCACTTAGATAATGAATCTCAACAGAACCATTCCCAGGATTATTATCAATACCAACCACAGACCCAGTCTCACCATAGGTCCACTCTCTGTCCGCATGACTTCCACCGCTACATTGAATAGTTATATTGGTATCAAAAGTAGCCTTGTCAATGACAAATGTCTTGGACAAGGTTCCGGTGTAATTAGTTCCATTTTCAAAATTGATTGTAACTGTAGCCACTCCTGCGTTTACATTGGAAGTAAAAGTCACCTCATAATCATTGTCTAGCGCTCCCTCAGTAAATGGAATAACAAAAGCTTCACTATCGCCTTTGGCCGCATTATTAGAATCTCTTACAACGATCTCTGGAGTAATAGCTGAACCGGTATAAGGTGTGTGAAGCTCATCTAAATAATTTTCTCCGTCTTTAAATTGTAATAAGACACCTGAATTTAATTCATTTACATTCTTTTTGTTTACGATTAGTCTTGCTGAAATAACAGAAATATTATAATTGTCAGCCTTGAAACCAGTTCCTGTAATATCATATCCCACTGCATTAGCATTTCTAAAATTAGCATTAAGTGGATTATATGTACAAGTTATTGTTCCCTTTTCGTAACCTAAAATTTTAGATACATCATCCAATGACTCACCATCAACAAAACCTTCATTTTGTCCTGTATTATCATCAGGATTTAAACTATATGTATATGAATCCTCTGAAGGAGCTGCATCACCGTATGTAATAGTCTTGTTGTTTAAGCGCAAATTAACTGTCCTCTTATTAATGAAAACATTAATCATTGGACTTGTTATCTCAATAGGATTACCGTCAATATCAGTTGACACTGCCTTTACATAGTAATTCCCACTATCTGTTGTATTTTTTACAGTTAATTTTGTCTTAGTATTGGATTCTGTTACAACAGCATCGCCAGTTATTTCAACATCATTTACACCATCAACAAATTTATACCAATGATATGTTACCGGATTGTCCATAGCGTTCATTACCACAGTAATATTTTCCGAATTTCCATCATAGTATTTGTTCACTGCTGAAAATGTATCTGATGAACCATTCCACACATAATCATCAGATGAAATACTACTAAATTTCAAGGCCTGAGGAAGCCAAGATGCATATACATCTAATTTCGATCCTTTAACAATTCCAATTTGTCCATCCGAAACAGCAACTAAGCTATCACCAAGATTCACCTTACTAATAGCTTTGCTTGTGTCAATCGCACTATTGACCTCATTATAATCCTCTGATAAATACCATCCGCCGAAATTATATTTCGTTCTTGAAGCTGAATTCAAATCAAAAATTTTGTTTGAATTGCCTAAAATAAACTGACTTGTCTCAGCAGGTTCACTGTTTTGATAAACATTGTGATACACAATCTGTGTAACGGCGATAGAATTCTCGCTAACACCTACATTATCAAAATCATCTTTTACATATAATTTATATAGTCCATTAGCTGTCGGAACATAGTCAAATTTAAATGTGGTATTCTCGCCATCTATAACTTTATTAGCATCAGTAACTGATACCCATTCAGAATCCGCTATATCACCGGCGTTTTCTGCTGTGGAAAAAGCAAAACTTACAATCGCATCATCATCATCTGTCGCAGTCGCCTCAATCGCTTCGCCTGAATTATTTACTACATATTCTGTTATAGTAGGTGCATTTTCATTTCTCACATCAATTGTAGCTACCGACGTGTCAAATGTTGCCATTTCGCTATTGTTATAACAGACATTACTGGCATTTCCATTACTATCCGTTCCACTTCCAGCTACAGCCTGTACAGAAAAAGAATACTTACCATAATTTTTGTTTGCAATGGCTTCTTGAATAAATTCAGAAAAATCATACTGTGCATCTGTCACAGTATCTGTTTGTCCTTCGACTGCCTCGCCATCTTTTAATAATGAAACCTGATATTGTACTTTAGTATCAGAAACCAAAGTCGCGCCAGCAGTTGTTTGGTTTACAGCGTTCCATTTCGCTATATATTTATCAGTTTCAGATGTATCCCAAGATAATCCTGATGGAGCATTAAATGTCGGTTTTGATATCGTAATTCCGTACTGATCATCAAAACCAGATGCCACATCATCAGAACCTGTTCGTACAAAAGCCAAATAATATGATCCCGGCGCAATACCAGTTGTAACATTATTAGATGAATCTGTAGAAATAACATTGGTATCATTCCCCACCATTCCGCCAAAAGCTTCAATAGCTTTGTCTTTGCCTTGATTTGAGGAAATAGAATCAAAAGTAGACTTGTCATAATAGTAAAACTTTACAACATCTCCAGCATTTGTAGCCGAGGTCCTCATTGTATAATTATCACCATATGGAATTGTAAGATTTGATTGAATGCTTCCACTAGAAGTAGTGGCAGATTGTTCTGTAACAATATTCGAAGACACTAAAATATCCTCACTACTAGCATCTGCTATAAGCGAGGTAAAATTACTCAACATTGTGTTATCCATAGTAAGACATAACACAACAGCCAATATGAAACTGCTTAGCCTTTTAAATAAACCTTTTCGTTTCATCCCTGTTCTCCAACACACCAATGGAGATTTTATATTATTTTTAAATCAAAAATATTTATAAAGTCTCATAATATATAATCTCGATATATACGCAATTAATATATCGTAAAATTTCCAAAATCTATTAATATTTATACATAAAAAAACAGCGTTTTGTCAAGCAAAAACGCTGTTTTTAAAAGCTATACACATTTATTTCACACTTTAGTACACATTAAAATTTGAAATGTATATTAAGTGATTAATAATTTACAATTTTTCCAAAATCAGCTTTGAGAGAAGCTCCACCAACTAATCCACCATCAATATTTGGCTTTGCAAAAAGTTCAGCTGCATTTGAAGCATTTACAGATCCGCCATATTGAATGCGAACTGCATCTGCTGTTGCCTGATCATACATCTCAGCAATGCACTCTCTGATTCCGCAGCATACTTCCTCTGCCTGGTCAGATGTAGCTGTCTTTCCAGTTCCAATAGCCCAAATTGGTTCATAGGCAATAACAAGTTTTGCCACATCGCTTGCAGCGACACCAGCAAGATCAGACTTAATCTGAAGACGAATCCAATCCATTGTCACACCCATCTCTCTCTGCTCAAGTGTCTCTCCACAGCAAAGGATTGGTGTAAGACCTTTTTCAATTGCCTTCTTAACCTTTTTATTCAAAAACTCATCAGTCTCACCAAAGTATTCTCTTCTCTCTGAATGACCGATTACAACATACTCAACACCTGCGTCCACAAGCATATCTGCAGAAATCTCTCCAGTATAAGCACCCTTGTCCTCAATATAGAGATTCTCTGCTCCAACTTTTACATTTGTACCCTTAACCGCTTCAACAACAGGTACTATATCAATTGCAGGAACACAATAAACAACATCCACACTGTCTGATGTAACGAGTGGCTTTAATTCCTCAACTAATTTAACTGCCTCGCTTGGAGTCATATTCATTTTCCAATTTCCAGCAACAATTTTTCTTCTTGCCATTTTTATAAACCTCCTGTATTTTCCAAACTATAATCATGGCAAGGTCCCAAAAACCTTGCCATGAAATCAATACATATTTTTATTTATCATTTGCTGCAGCTACACCTGGAAGTTCCTTACCCTCAAGGAATTCAAGTGACGCTCCACCACCTGTAGAGATATGAGTCATCTTATCTCCGAAGCCTAAGTTATTTGCAGCTGAAGCTGAATCTCCACCACCGATGATAGTTGTTCCATCAATATTGGCAAGAGCTTCGCAAACAGCGATTGTACCCTTTGCAAAATTAGGCATCTCAAAGCATCCCATAGGTCCGTTCCAAACAACTGTCTTTGCATCTGAAATTGCATTTACGAATAATTCACATGATTTTGGTCCGATATCCAATCCTTCCATATCGCTAGGGATTTCTCCACGACCAACAACCTTGAAGTTACAATCATTTGAGAAGTCATCTCCTACAACTGTATCGATAGGAATTAAAAGTTTAACTCCCTTCTCCTCAGCCTTCTTCTCCATCTTCAAGCAGTAATCAATATAATCCTTCTCAAGGAGAGATTTACCAACTTCCTCACCGTGAGCTGCCATAAATGTATATGCCATACCACCACCGATGATAAGTGTATCTACCTTGTCTAAAAGATTTTCTATAACAGGAATCTTAGAAGAAACCTTTGCACCACCTAAAATAGCTACAAAAGGTCTAACTGGATTCTCAACTGCATTTCCAAGGAAATCAATTTCCTTCTGCATTAAGTATCCAACAACAGCAGTGTCCACAAACTGTGTAACACCAACATTTGAACAATGTGCTCTGTGGGCAGTACCAAAAGCATCATTTACAAATACATCACAGATAGAAGCCAAATCCTTAGAGAAAGCCTCACCGTTCTTAGTCTCCTCAGGACGGAAACGAGTATTCTCAATCAAGATAATCTCGCCGTCTTTCATTGCCTCAACAGCAGCCTTGACATTTGAACCAACAACCTCTGGATCAACAACAAACTTTACTTCCTGACCAAGAAGTGTTGTAAGTCTCTCAGCAACAGGTGCAAGACTAAGTTTAGCCTTGTCCTCTTCTGTCTTAACCTTTCCAAGGTGTGAACATAAGATAACCTTACCACCATCAGCAACCAACTTCTTGATTGTTGGCATAGCAGCTACAAGTCTGTTCTCATCAGTAATTTTTCCATCAATAATTGGAACATTGAAATCACATCTGCAAAGTACTCTTTGTCCCTTTACATTAATGTCGTCAACAGATTTTTTATTTAATCCCATCAACATATCCTCCATTTTTCTAAATAGTGTTTTCACTCCACTCTAAAACTTTTAAAAAAAGCCTATCTCCATCGAGATATAAAAAAAGGAGCCCGGCCCCAAAGCCGGACCCCTTTAATGAGTCTAATTAATCAATAAATTAAGCTAACTCTGAGAAGTACTTAATTGTACGAACCATCTGAGATGTGTAGCTGTTCTCGTTATCATACCAAGAAACAACCTGAACAAGGTTATCTTCACCAACCATTGTCTGTGTTGCATCAAAGATAGAACCAGCTGTAGCACCGATGATATCAGAAGAAACGATCTCATCCTCATTGTATGCGAATGACTCTGTCTCAGCTGCCTTCATAGCTGCATTGATCTCATCAACTGTTGCACTCTTCTCGATTGTAGCAACAAGAATTGTTGTAGAACCTGTTGGGCATGGTACACGCTGTGCAGATCCGATCAACTTACCATTTAACTCAGGGATAACAAGACCGATAGCCTTTGCAGCACCTGTTGAGTTAGGTACGATATTAACTGCAGCTGCACGTGAACGACGAAGGTCACCCTTACGCTGTGGGCCATCAAGAGTCATCTGATCACCTGTGTATGAGTGAATTGTGCTCATGATACCAGACTTGATACCGAAAGCATCATTAAGAGCCTTAGCCATTGGTGCTAAGCAGTTTGTTGTACATGAAGCTGCAGAGATAATTGTATCTTCTGGCTTCAATGTCTTGTGGTTAACATTGTATACGATTGTAGGAAGATCATTTCCTGCTGGTGCAGAGATAACAACCTTACGAGCTCCTGCATTGATATGAGCCTGAGCCTTTTCCTTTGATGTGTAGAATCCTGAACACTCAAGAACTACGTCAACCTTTAAGTCTCCCCATGGGCAATTGTTTGCATCTGGGAAAGCGTAAATTTTGATTTCCTTACCATCTACTGTGATAGAATCATCACTTGCCTTAACTGTATCAGCTAATGCATACTTACCCTGTGATGAATCATACTTTAATAAGTGAGCTAACATCTTTGGTGATGTTAAGTCATTGATTGCAACAACTTCGTATCCCTCTGCTCCGAACATCTGACGGAAAGCAAGACGACCGATACGACCGAAACCGTTAATTGCTACTCTTACTGCCATTTTAAATTCCTCCTAAGATTTGAATAATTTCCATTCACGAGTTTATCCTCGAAACTTTTTATATTTTATCTAATTTATTCATAGATTTCAACCCTTTAAAGCAACTTTAGTAAATTTTGTTAAAATTTTGACATTACCTACAATTTGTTTTATATATTTTTATTTGTCACCTTGATAAATGCTTCATAATAATGATAATTCTCCATTGAATTTATATAATCACTCAAATATAATTATTTTTAGTATAAAATACAATTTTGTTATGAAAAAAGGAGCAGTTTTATGAAAATATGGGACTCACATATGCATTCTCGTTTTTCTGGTGACTCAGAGGCTGATCCTGTTGAAATGATATTAAAAGCCCAAAGAATTGGACTCCCTGGAATCACTTTTACAGATCATCTGGATTGGGACTTCCAAGAAGAACCCGGATTATTTGATTTAGATATACCTAAATATAATGAAGAAATTCATCAATTAATGGATAAATATAACAGCCAAGACTTTAATATTAACTATGGTATTGAACTCGGGTTACAAACACATTTAGCCAACAGACATCATTTACTTTTATTGGAAAACAATTTTGATTATGTAATAGGTTCTCTGCATGTCATAGATGGCATGGACCCTTACTATCCTGCCTATTTCGAAGGCAAAGATCCAACATCGGCTTATAATCATGCCTATGAATGTATGCTTGAAAATATTGTTGCCTTCAATGAATTTGATTCACTAGGACATCTCGATTACGTATTCCGCTATGGCCCTGCCAAAGAATTAGGAATCGATAGCTATGATAAATATAAAAATATCGTTGATGAAATTTTACATTATATTATAGCCCACGATATTGCCCTTGAAATAAATACAGGTGCTTTTCGAAAAGGTTTAAAGGAGCCTAATCCAAATATTCAAATAATTAAGCAATATAAAAATATGGGCGGAAAATTAATCACCATAGGTGCAGATGCTCACTCTCCAGAATATGTGGGAGAAAAATTTGATGAAATGGAAAAACTTTTAACTGATATTGGTTTTAAATCATATCAAGTGTTCAAATCAAGAACACCTATTGATATTCCATTTAATTAAAATCATGAAAAATACTTTAATAATAATAAATCTATAGCGTCCTTAAAAAAGGGCGCAAAAATAGCCACCATATTGAGTGGCTTTTTTTGCAACTTTATGAGACTTACAAAGGATAGAGACTTGTGTTTCCATAAAGGAAACAAGTTCTATGAACTTTAAAAGCACGATAATAATAACATGGATATTTATCCTTGTCAACAAATTTTTTTATTAATAATGAACTATATAATTCTGCTTTCATTTAGCCCCAAAGCTCAATATATATTTTAAAATTAAACATATACGTATTTATTTTCAAATTCAATAATATTTAACGGTTTATCATATAAATATCCCTGAATAATCTCACAACCACAAGCTAAAATCTTTTCTTTTTCTTCCTCAGTCTCCACGCCTTCACATAATACTTCAAAAGAAATTTCCTTAAATGTCTTAATCAGATTTTTTAAAACCACTTCACCCATTTCATTATCAATAGAATGAAGCACAAAACCTCTGTCAAATTTTATCGTGTTTGCAGGAATCTGTCCAAGCATATACAAAGAATTATAACCTGAACCAAAATCATCAAGGGCAACCCTATACCCCTGCTCTCGTAAATGGTTTAACTTCTTTACTATATTATCCAAATCCTGAACCAAAACAGATTCTGTCAATTCAAATTCAATATACTTTTTTTCCACACCGGCATCTTCCACCAATTTATTTAAAGAATCAAGATATTCTTCATCCATCAAATCATATCTTGATAAATTTACAGATACCGGAAAAATTTTCATTCCATCATTCTTCCATTTAGCAAGTAATTTTACAGTCTTTTTCAACACCTCGTAATCTAATCTTGATACAATACCAGCTTTTTCTAGAATCGGCACATAAAGTATAGGGGAAATAATTTGTCCCTCTGCATCATAAAATCTAGATAAGGCCTCCGCCCCAACAATTCTTCCATCAATAGCTGAGCACTTCGGTTGTAAATATATTTGAATGCCATCTTCTTTCATAGCTCTTTCAAAATTTGGAATGACCCCTGCTTTCTTTACTGACTTTTCGCGAATATCCTCAGAATAAAAAGCTACGGAAGAATCATAATTTCCCTTCATGCTTTTTCTGGCATATCTGGCATTGTCCTGTGCATATATAAAACTATCTCCAGGTTGCATCAAATACAATCCACATTCAACATGAACATTAGCTCTATCATATAATGAACTAACCTCATCCACAAATCCATTTACTAAATTTTCATAAAAGTCTAGTACTTCTGTTTCACTATCATATCCAGCTTCACACAGTACCAACAAATGATCTGCATAACTCATAGCCCCTGTAATTGCAGTATCATTATTTTTACAAAAATAATCAACCATTCTTGAAATAAGCCAATCACCCTTGTCTGTACCATAAATCTCATTAAAATATTTTAAATTTCGAATATTCAAACTGACAATAAGAGGCTGTCTCATATCGTCAACAATTTGAGCACCTGTGGTTTTGAATCTTTCCAGAGAAGGTAATTCATCAATCTTCTTCTTTTTCATTTTGTTTAACATAACTATTTATCTCCAGCCTATAATATAATTTCCCTCAAGCATCATAAACTAACTATCTTTTTTGTCTTATTTCGTATTCTTTGAATTGCATTATCAATATTTTTATCAGTCTTTCCCATTGTTTCCGCAATGGCATGATAATCCATACCAGCATTCATATACAATAAAACTTCTAATTCCATTTTGCTTAGACTATCAACGACTTTACTATAAATATTTTGTACATTTTCAGAATCTAAAATAATACTTTCTGGATTTTGAGAATCCACAAGATTAAGCATAATTAAATCATTATCATACTCACTCTGTCCTTTTTCATCAGACAGAGAAGTGTATAAATTAAGAGGTGCATTCTTTTTTGCATCAGCACTTTCCACAGCTTTTATAATGCGCCTTCTAATACATAAATTGGCAAAGCTTTTGAAACCAGCCCCCTTACTTACATCATAATCTTTCAACGCCTCAAAAAGCCCTATAAGCCCCTCTTGTCTCACGTCAGCCTTATCAGCGCCCTTGATATAGTATATCTCTCCGTAATAACGAATAACAGAATCATATTTTTTTATAATGAATTCCGCAGCCTTGAAGTCACCTTTTTGAAATGCATCAACGACCTCTTCATCAGCTAATTTTTCAAATTCTCTTGCCATATTTCTCCAATATTAACTATTTTACATTTAATCGTTGTCTGACTATCTCATATGTCAATATGCCTGTTGCAACAGATACATTTAAAGAATCTATATCCCCTTTCATAGGAATGGAAGCTATCAAATCACAATGTTTCTTCACCAGGTCGCTTACACCACTTCCCTCATTTCCCATAACAACTCCAATGGAACCTGTAAGATTCAAATTGTACATAGGCTCACCGCCCATATCTGCACAAACAAACCACATTCCCTGTTCCTTCAAAGATTCAATAGTCTTTGAAAGATTGGTCACCTTGGCAACCGGAGTATAATTAATAGCTCCCGCTGATGCCTTGGCAACAGTTGCAGTAAGTCCCACTGCACGCCTCTTTGGAATCACTACGCCGTGAGCTCCAGCCTGATTTGCAGTTCGAATAATAGCTCCCAAATTATGTGGATCCTCAACTCCATCGAGAAAAATAATAAATGGATCCTCATTTTTATTGCGAGCATTTTCCATGATTTCCTCAACTGTAGAATATTCATAAGCAGCACCTTGAGCTATAACCCCCTGATGCTTACCGCTCTCAGAGATTTGATCCAACCTCTCTTTTTGAACAAAATTGATAATCACATCATGCTTTTTTGCTTCTCTTACAATTGTGCGAATCGGTCCATCCTGACATCCATCCAGCACATATAACTTATCTATTGGTTTACCAGCACGAAAAGCTTCCAATACAGCATTTCGCCCTTCCACCATCAAATTATTTTCTTCCATATCTTACCTTTCAAATGTGAAAAATATTCTGATTACATTTTTAACCCAGACTTCTCAATTGCCAATTTACAAAGAGATACAATTCTATCCATCTGATCTGTCATATACAAATATCCCATAACTGCCTCAAAACCTGTGGCGCTTCTATAATCTGATACAGATGCATTTTTAGCAGTGGTGTGAGACTTGGCATTCCTTCCACGTCTATACACATCCTGCTCCTCCTCTGTCAAATCCATCATTATAGCCTCAGCCATCACTGCTTGAGAATGAGCTTTTACAATATGACTTGTATGACGATGCAATTGGTTTGCTGAAGTGTTGCCCTCACCAACCACTATGCTTCGAATTATCAAATCAAATATCCCATCTCCAATATATGCCAAAGTCAATGGAGAATAGGTACGTATATCTTTCTTTTCTATGTGAAATGTATCCATCACATAGGAATTTAACGATAAATTTTCATCTATGCTCGATGCCATTTTACACCCTCTCTTGTATCCTCGAGAACAATGCCCATTGCAGTGAGCTCATCACGAATCTCATCTGCTCTGGCGAAATTCTTGTCCTTACGAGCCTGCTGACGCTCCTCAATCAAAGCTTCCACCTGCTCATCAAGATTATCCTGTGGCTGCTCTAATATAATACCAAGCACGTCACAGAGTTCATTCATCTCATCATATAAACCTAAAGCCAAAGCTTTAGAAGAATTTTCATTTACATTTTGATTACAATATTTAACCAACTCAAAGATTGCAGAACATGCATCTGCTGTATTAAAATCGTCATCCATAGTAGCTTTGAATTTATCTACAAATTCACTCTTCCCTGCCAAAATTGCATCCTCGCCGTCTAACAATTCCTCAGACTTGGCATTGGCCGCAATAAACTGTAAATTTGCTCCCGCTGTACGAATTCTATCTAATGAATTCTTTGCCGCTTCCATTAAATCAGCACTGAAGTTCAATGGACTTCTGTAATGAGCCTGTAACATAAAGAAACGGAGAACCTGCAAATCATATTTCTCACCGATCTCTCTAACTGTAAAGAAATTGCCAAGAGATTTTGACATCTTTTTGTTATCAATATTTAAAAATCCATTGTGCATCCAATATCTGGCGAACTCAACACCATTGGCTGCCTCTGACTGAGCAATCTCATTTTCATGATGAGGGAAAATCAAGTCCTCGCCACCGGCATGAATATCAATCATATCCCCTAAATATTTCTTGGACATAACCGAACACTCTATATGCCAACCTGGGCGCCCCTTGCACCAAGGACAATCCCAATAAGGCTCTCCCTCTTTTTTAGGTTTCCACAAAACGAAATCGAAGTCATCTTCCTTCTCATCTCCAACAACTCCAATACTTCTATGGCCAGCTTCCTGCTCATCAATATCTCTGTGAGAAAGCTTTCCGTAACCATCAAATTTTCTAGTGCGATAATAAACAGTACCATCACTTACTTTATAAGCATAACCCTTGTCCATCAATGTCTGGATCATATCCACCATTCCATCAATCTCTTGGGTTGCCTGAGGATGTGTTGTGGCAGGGCGCACATTCATATCCGCCATATCCTTTTTGCACTCAGCAATATATCTCTCAGATATTTCCTCCGCAGATACACCTTCCTCGTTGGCCTTTTTGATAATCTTATCATCCACATCTGTAAAATTAGATACATAGTTCACTTCATAACCGCAAAACTCAAAATATCTGCGAACTGTGTCAAAGACAATCATAGGACGAGCATTTCCTATATGAATATAGTTGTAGACTGTTGGTCCACAGACATACATTCTGACCTTGCCCTCCTCTATAGGCTTAAATTCTTCTTTTTTTCTTGTAAGTGTGTTAAATATCTTCATCATAAATTCCTTTTGTAAAATAATATTCTATGGTATTTTTATCCTCTATGGCCCGGACAATTTACGCAACCTGTATTATCTGAATCAGCCATAACGACACTAGATTCATAAAAACTTTCTAATAGAGCAACCGCCTGAGCGCTGATGCCCTCTTCACGTCCTGTGAACCCAAGGTGTTCCTCTGTGGTAGCCTTGATATTTACCCTGTCCACATCAACGCCTATTGCCTTGGCTACATTTTCCTCCATCTGCTGGATATAAGGTCTCATCTTTGGCTTTTGAGCAATAATTGTGGCATCAACATTTCCCACAATATAACCCTTTTCATTTACAAGTTCCACAACATTTTTTAAAAGCACCAAGGAATCAGCCCCCTTGTATTTTTCATCTGTATCCGGAAAATGTTTACCAATATCTCCTAAACCAGCTGCGCCCAAAATAGCATCAGAAATTGCATGCAAAAGCACATCCGCATCTGAATGTCCCAGCAAGCCCATTGTATGAGGTATCTCAACACCACCAATTATAAGTTTACGTCCTTCAACTAATTTATGTACATCATAACCTGTACCAATTCTCATATATCTAGTCCTCTTCCATGTTATTTTTATACACCATTTTACATATTAACATATTTATGACAAATATTCAGTATTATTATTGTATTTTTACTTCTCTAAATCCGTATAAACCAAGCCAATTTGCCCCATTATGGTCTCTATAATATGCATAACATCAGATGTGGCTTTCAATGGAACCATTCTACTCTCCTTTAAGCCTTCTCTAATCTCAGAAGCCACTGTATCAAACTCATCGACATATGAATTGATTCTAGGTCCATCTCCCTTAAATACTTCCTTGTTAAAAAAGCCATTCTTGCAGGTTACAGCATTTTTTGCATGATATAAAACGGCCTCTATGGAACCGGATTCTCCAGAGATTTTCATCTTTTCAAATCCTTTCATATCAGCAATTGATGCAGAGATATCAACCTTTAATCCATTGTCATACTCAAAGACTATATCCTCTCCCAAGTCTATTCCACCTTCAAGAGTACCAGTACTTGTAATATTTTTCGGATATCCCCAAAGTCTATATGCATATGTAATAGGATAGATTGTAATATCCAAAAGCGCTCCTCCTGCTCTCTTAGGATCAGCTACTCTTGGAGCATATTTTATAGATTTTAAATGGTAGGTAAATGTGGCATGGTCAATATTTCCAATCTTGCCTTCTTCCACCCACTGCTTAGTCTTATTTGCACAAGGTGAAAACCAGGTCCACATAGCCTCGCATAAATATACATCCTGACTCTTGGCAAATGAGATCAACTCATCTGTTTCCTTTGCCTCCACTGTAAATGGTTTTTCACAAAGCACTGGCTTCTTCAATTCCAAAGCCAATTTTACGAATTTATAATGTACATTGTGAGGTGTAACCACATATACACCATCAACCCCTTCAGCTGTAATTGCATCCTCAGGCTTTTCAAAGGCAGTACATCCATATTCATTGGCAAAATCCAAGGCTTTTTCATGATTTCTCGTGTAGCAAGACACAATCTCATGTCTGCCACTTTCTAAAATCTGTTTTGCTACATTATGTGCCAACTTTCCCGTCCCAATAAAGCACCATCTAAATTTTTCCATATTTTCCCTCCAATATACATGTAGTTATATATAAGATTATGTAAAGAAGTTTGTGTAAATACTTCTTCTAAGTGACCTTGTTTACAAGTTACATAAACATCGCTTCCAATATTAAGCTCTATATGAAATAGTTTACAATTAAGTCAAACTATAAGCAAATGAATTGTTGTTCAATGTAAATAAAAAACGCCCCTGATAGAGATTTATACTCTATCAAGGACGAATTAACCTAACCTGCGGTGTTACCCTGAATTTCATAGGATATACTTCCCCGCATCAACAGTCACTGCCTCGCACCCTGGAAGCTCAATACACGCAGAATTATTAGCTGGTACAGTTATCTCATATGAAATTTTATGACCATCATATTTCCATGATGACTTAATCAATCCGATTGGCGAATCATAGCTTGCACTAGCATATCCTAATCTGACATCTGGCTTTGGCGAAATAGTAATCTGACCACCATTTACCCTGATACCACAGACTGAATCAATAAGCCAACCTGTAATAGCTCCATATGAATAATGATTAAATGAATTGTGTGGATTGCCATCAGCATCAAAACAATTCCAATCTTCTGGAATGGTAGTACACCCCTTTGTTACAGCATACAAAAATCCCGGTGCCTCGCGCTGCAGGAGAACATCATATGCACGCTCCACCTGGCCATAATCGCTGAGACTTCTGTTTAATTCATGTGTAGTAAGAAAACCTGTACCCAGATGCTTGCCATTTTTCTCAATCATATCGGCCAATGATGCTGCCGCCTCTACCTTTTCGGCCTCTGTAAGTAAATTATGTACAATAGGTCTGACAAATCTACACTGACGCTCTTTTTCTGTAACTCTGCCACCCTCTGTATAAACAGCTCTATACGCTTCCCTTACTTTATGGGCCAAAGCATCATATTCACTTGCATCTCTTACATATTTTTCAATTTCATTCTTTATAGACGAATCCATAGGAGCAAAATCATCTACATATTCTGCCTTTAGGGTATCAGCCAGATATTCAGCCATCTCCTTCATATATACCAAATGTTGATAGAAAAATGCAGTTCCCACTTCCGGGTCACCATGCATCATCAGATTAGTCATATATTTAACAGCATCTGTTTGTGATGGTTCAAGCCATTCCCCCCACATCCATCCAGTATCAATCATATATTTGGCATATTTACGTGGGAGTTTTGTTTTATTGAGAAGCCTTGTTTTTTTAGCCCTCTTGATTTCGTAGAGAGTCCACCTCTTCAGGCTCTCATAGTTTTCCCTGATAAGAGAATCGTCACCATACCTCTTCATCATCTTGTATGGCACTATTTCAAAGGCATCAGCCCAACCTATTCCAGCCTCCATATCCATCTTGCCCATCATCTTCTGCTTTTGTCCAGGCGCGGAATTCTTCGGAGAAATCTGTGGTATAGCTCCGTCATCATATTGGCCAGCTGCTGCCTCCCTAATCCATTTAGCATAGACACTATAACAATCCATCAAGGTCATTGCTGTGTTGACAAATGCCTGACAGTCACCAGAATAACCTGACTTCTCACGAGTCGGACAATCTGTAGGTACATCTACGAAATTACCCTTCATAGACCAGATAGCATTTTTAAAAAGTTGATTAACCTCTGGAACACCGCACTCAAATTCTGCAGTGACCTTCATATCAGAATATATAGCCACTGCCTCAAAATATGATGGTTCAACCTCGAAATCGGCCTCCACCAATACATATCTAAAGCCGAAATAAGTCTTAGTCGGTTGATATTCATTCATGCCATCCTTGCAGGTATAATCAACAATCTGATATGGGATATCACCGAGTGCTGGATTTCTAAAATTCTGAGTCGTGAAATTGCCATCCTTATCAAGGACCTCGCCATGTGTCAAAGTGATATGCTTACCAGCCACTCCCTCAAATGACATTCTCACATAACCAGAAATATTCTGTCCAAAGTCCAATACCCTTGCACCATTTGGCACCTCAATCCATTTAGGCTCAAATGTCTCAAAAGGAAGAATTGGCACTGTATCTACACATATGAGATTATCGTATCCAAATCCTTCAATTATCACTTCATGCCAATAATCTATTTGCTTACGAGCGTCATAGACCTCACCGCCCATGAAATCATTCAATCCAAGGGGACCATTCGATGATGCCTGCCAAGTCTCATCAGAAATAAGCAATATTTGAGAATCTGCATTACCACCATTTGAACCAGCAATCTCTAATTGTCCGAGAAAGGCAATATCTGTACCGTATACGTTCTTATCCTGGCTATGGCCCATGGAACCACGATACCATCCGTCACCAAGAGTAACCATGATTTCATTTTCACCCTCTTGTAGGAATTCTCCCACAGGCAAAGTCTCAACCATAAGTCTCTTGTCATATTGCTGAGTACCTGGCATAAGTTGATGATCTGTAATCTCACGACCATTTATATATATATTCATTATTCCATGAGCTGTGGCATAAATATATGCTCCATTTACAATGACTTGATCATATTCTGCCGCAGATATGTTAAATGTTTTATGCAAGTATGCCGCTCTTTGTCTTACATTCGGATCAATATCTCCCTCTGGATTAATCCATTTAGCCTGCCAATGCGACTTGTCTGTCCCTGTAATAATTACAATATGTGATTCAGCCGTATTATCATCCTGATCCCAGGTAACAAGCTTAACAATATAACGGCATCTATAATCTAGACTTAAAGGCAGTTTGTAATAAGTCTGTCCTCCGTAAATCTTATCTGAATCAAAAAGAGGCTTAGCCCCTTTCTTCTTAAGTGCATCTACATCAATCTGATCCTGATGACCAGCATAAAGGTCCAGACTTACTTGATACACTAACACTTGATATGCAGTCTGTTTCTTACAATCATCAACCTTCCAATTCAGGCGAAGATTCTCACCTGATATACCTACTGGATTATTTAAATGATTAACCTGTAAATCATAAATCTTCATGCTAGTTCCTCCCATACTTTCATATAAATCCATCTACTGCATTTATCCTCAAAAATTCATTTATAAACGATCTTAATAATAATATAACACCCATCCTGTTTTAAATATATATATCATTCACATCATTTTATATGGTATTATAAAACAAACAAGAAGTTCTAACATAAAAATACATATATAAAGGAGCATATGAAAGGCCATGACCAGGGATCAAGCATATAAGAAATTAAATGAATTAAGCGTGCTAGAATTATTAAGTAAAGAATTGTCACTACTAATCACGACAACTTCTGTGTTTAATGCCAGATCTAATTCTACATCTAAGTCTCCTTCTGATTCTGCTTTCAACCTTATGCGTCTCAGCGAACTCAAACCCTATATTGCCACGCATAACCCTAACTTTTATAGAGATTTTTTCCAGGCGATTGCCAATGAACTCAATATAAAACCAGCGGATTTAGGAAATTATGTGATTGATACAAGCCACTATAATAATGAAACTTACAATCTTTCTGCCAATCAAAAAGTTGTAATAAAAAAACATGTACGCTATTCTGCCGGCCTATTCCATGACCATGAATTCTTTGAAATCGCATACGTACTTCATGGAAAATGTTCTCATGAATTTCAGGTAGATAATCACATCGAGACAACACATTTATCTGACCATGAACTCATCATAATTCCACCAGGCCTCAGTCACAAAATAGAAATATTTGACGATAGCCTGATGGTAAATATCCTCGTTCATTCACAGACATTTCAGTCGGCATTTTTAAACAATCTGCCTGCTGATAATATCCTATTTCCATATTTTACTGCAGCCATAAAAGATAAATTTGAAAACACCTCTTATATTTTAATAAATAATAAATCTCCAGAAGTGACAAATTTTGTCCTAGATATGTACATAGAACAAGAGACAAATGATTTATATTCCAGCCAAATAAGCGAACATATATTACAGATATTTTTCTTAGAACTATTACGCCACAACCGAGATAGTATGTCTCTGTCTCAAACTATTACTGAGTCTGATAAATTGGCAGTATCTTTGCGCATATTTATAGAAAACAATTATCAAAAGGTCTCCTTGGATGATGTGGCTGATAATTTTCATTTTTCCAAGACCTATATAAACAAAATATTTAAATCAGCCTACAACACAACAGTCCTGAAATACATAAAAGACCTACGCATAAAAGAAGCCCAAAAGCTTTTGTCAAATTCATCTACCACCATAACCACCATCAGCCAGATGGTAGGATACAATGACACCTCATACTTTATTGAAGAATTTAAAAAGGCCACAGGAGTGACCCCTGCAGCCTTTAGGAAAGCTTCTTTTTCTACTGTCTTGCAGTCATAGCGACGAGAAGAGATGTCAGCACACTTCTCAGCCGAGGCTGAACGATGCACCATTTTTTGCCCTATCGTTCAAGTATATTCGTGTCATAAATGCACTCTGCGATTTTTTTATCTCCATATATGTTCGGATGTACTCCATCTGCAAACCATTCAGGGTGACCTTTGGTATAATCGTTTAAATCAATCACATCCAAATTTAAAACATCCGCTACTTCAAATACGATTTTGCGAATGGATGTAGCAATTGTGGTTGCATCAATATCAAAAGGTACAACTCCAGTTTTTTTATCCGGAAAGCACTGTGGTGGAGTCATTAATACTACCTTTGGTTGATGTTTTAAATTCATATATTCTCTTGCAAAAGATTCCAAACGCTTCCGGAATCTTGTTTCATTCCAGTTATAAGGTTTCGAGTCATTCGTTCCCAACATAATCAAATAAATATCTGCCTCACTTTGCTTCGAAATCTCATAAAACTTTTCTTCACAATAAGGGAAATCTCCTTCATCCTGCAACGTTCTTCCGCTGATTCCATAATTTATAACCTGAACATCACTCCCAAGACTTTGATTCAAAAAATTTTCCCAGGTGTTCTTTGTTTTGCCTCTTACTCCGGCTCCATATGTAATACTGTCACCGATACATGCAATATGTTCTTTCCCAGGAATTATTTTCGGTGTCCTCGGCACCACCAAATATTTCATTACATAATAATTTAAATTTTTCTTATCCTTTTTCTTATCCATTTTCTTTTCTCCGTCTAAGTAAAAATTCTTCATTATCATTTCCGCTCTTAATTTATATTCTATACTGGTATTTCATTCTAGCCTCCAATATATCCGGTATATTATTTAGCAATAGCCTTTGCGTTATTATTGTCTGTTTGTTTTAAGGTATCAGCTGCTTTAGCGATATTATCTGCTTCAGCAGAGATACACTGTGCTACATTGACTAATGAATTGTTAGCTTTATCCAAAGCATTGGCCCCATTATTGTATGCTTGTAATGTGCAGTGTATTCCATAACATGTCTTAGTCTGTTCATATTGCTGTGAAGCTGATTTGATTGAATCTGAATACTTTTTTAATTTATCAGTATTAACATTTATCTTCGCCATCTTCATCAGCCTCCTCTTCTCTCAATTCATCTTCGTAGTCTTGAATCAACTGCTCTTGAGTATTTTTCAATTCACGGACAATTGTGTCCTTCTCATTTAAAATAGAAGTCCAGGCCTTATCATTAAAACAAGATGCCAATGCATCAAGAGATGTTTTTTGAAAATATATACTGTCATTACAATTATTTTCTAGTTCAATTAAATCTTTATTGACCATTTTTTAATTTCTCATACTCCTGTTTTAAATCCCAATCACATGTTCCAGTAATATTGAATATAAATGTCTTTACCCCTGGTATTGTTTCTTCAAATCTATATTTACTATTTGTAAATTTAATCTCTCTTTGATATGAAAAATGCTTCTGTTCATCTTGTTTCATCTCTATATCATCTGGGATCATATTATACAAATCATTTGGGTTATCATAAACGCAAGTTATCCCCTCATCATAATATAATGTATACCCCGAACCATTCACTTCATAATGCCCTATGTAATATGAAATTTCCGCAGTATCGCGGGCATCCTCGCCAGTCCCTCCCCATGCTTCTCTTTCAATTTTACTTAGCGACATCTTATACCATGAATCAGAGCAAAGAATAAATGTCCCATCATCATATAAAGTAAACAAATAACATCTTGGGAAAACACCATGCATCTCTGTTTGTTCCTTGGCTACATAAGTCCTCCCCATCTCAATATGTTTCACACTTCTAGTGTTTATAAATACAATTAAAAAACCAATGATTACTATTAAAGCAAATAAAAAAGTTTTCTTATTACAAACTCTTTTCAACAAGTTTTTCATGTTCATTCACCATTTTTTTATTAAACATTTGTGTCCTTCTCATTTAAAATTGAAGTCCAGGCCTTATCATTAAAACAAGATGCCAATGCATCAAGAGAAGATTTTTGAAAATGTATGCTGTCATTACAATTATTTTCCAATTCAATTAAATCTTTATTGACCATTTTTACACCCATCAATTTTATATATCATCTGCATTTTATAAATCAGTCAGTTTCATCAATTCTATTTCAGATATCTGATCATTCTCGAACATAACATCCACAATGCAATCACCAAACAAGTCATAATAATTCCACATTTCAAGACTATTATCCCAAGTAAAATCTTCATGCCTTAAAATCTTCCTCGAAATATCTGAATTATATGCATCACGTTTTATGCCATACCTCGCGACATCATGTTCAGCATCATCGTATAAAAAGAGGC
This sequence comes from Lachnospiraceae bacterium, assembly GCA_024697595.1. Classification (GTDB taxonomy): domain Bacteria; phylum Bacillota; class Clostridia; order Lachnospirales; family Lachnospiraceae; genus JAILFK01. Next base: position 95,536 of record JAILFK010000018.1, read on the forward strand.
CATATAATTTTAATAAATCATAGTAGTCCGATTCCTCAGTTATTCCGTATATATATATATTATGGTTTTGTACATTTTTTATCCCATCAACATAAACTTCGCCATCATCAAAAACAGTAACTTCAATATCATCGTTAATTTTAACGTCTCTTGAAAAATCACCATCAAAACCAGATATTTTTACGCCTTTTTCTTCTAACTCAGATATTGTTATTACATTCTCATTAATATCGCAATAAACAATTCCATCAATAACAATTTTCTCCTGATATGAATCTTCTTTATAGTATTTTGCATTAATTATAAATGCATTAAAGAATGGATTTTTCATCGAAAAAACATATCCGACAAAACACACGAATATAAGAATAATGCAAATGTATATTAGTTTTTTTCTACTAATGAATCTTATTTTCGAACTCATCTTGCATCTCCTCTACACTATCGTATATAACTGATTTTTTATATTTTGGATTATCGTCTTTTGATTTATCATTATATAAAACTTCAAACCTTCCCATACTTTTTTCTCTGAACTTTGGATCATAATTCGTACCTGCATCAACATCATATTTACCATGTTGAGTTTCTTCACTCTTATCAGACTTGTAATCATTTTCACATGCATAATTGAAACTAGCACCATTAACAATAGAATTTGAATTTTCCACTATACCCTTAGTATCATCCAACACATATACAAAATTTCCACTAGAGTCCATTATGAACTCAGAATTGAACGCATTTGATATTAATACTTTATAATTTACATTAAACTTGCCACCTGGATAACTACTATCATACAAAGAAGATCCATTTATCTTATTATGCAATCGTGCACTATCAAAATCCCAGTCATCTCCCTGCTTTAAGTTATTTTTTTTAATATAAGCAACTAGTTTATCCTCATCTGTCTTTCCAACATCTTTATATTCATACCTAATATATTCAACTTGTTGTGCGTCTATTACATATCTAAATTGGTGGATATTCATATAAAAATCTGTATCAATACCATCACCTGTAATTAATCCATTTGGTGCAGCCGTTCTTACCAATGCTGCATAATCAGCCCAAAATGCATTATTAGGATCTAAATCTTTACTAAATTGAGAAAGCATCTCATCTAAAGATTGATTTCCCACAATATATGAAGACTTATCAGGAGCTTGTTCTATGGCACCCATGCCAATCATGTCATAGAAAACTCTTAGCTTTTGCTCCGCAGAATCTTGACTAATAGCCGGCCATGAATACCACATTTTCAAAAATGTCTGAGAGCCGACCTCCGATGTCTCGCTCATAATCTCGTCCAATGTTGCCATATCAGATTTATTTCTTCTATCCATATTATTAACTGAATCAATAAAAGCACATAGACTACTATAATTCCAACCACGTGATTGCAATGTCGACATATCAGCTAATACTTGATCATAATAGCGTTGCCATTTTTCATCAGACATATTTGCCGGTCTTTTCAAAAATCTCATTGCATCCAATATAGATTTATTGCCATTTTTATTTGGATAGATATATTTACCGCTAACACTGTCATAATAAGCTCCATTTAATTGAGACATATATATATCCGCTATCCAGCGATGAAATGCACCATTTTGAAATAATAATCTGGTTGAATTATCGATTCTATGATATTCTTCTCTTTTATTATCCAACAGTTTTATCAACTTATTGTTCAAATTCAGCTGTGTATTGGCAGCTTTATTAGCAGCATCATAAAATGCCCTTCTAGCATTATCCTTTTTAGATAATTTTCGAATAGCACTATTATTGCTATTTATGGAATTTGAAAGCCAAGCATTTTCCTTATCAAGTATACTTCTAGCCCAGTCTATTGCACTGCTATCAAGAGTTTCAAATCCTAGTGTTCCACTTAACGTTTTAAAATCACTTATATCTGCATTATTTGCATCGATATACTTCTGAATGGCACATAGATATATATTCATATGTGATTTAATACTATCGATTGCCTGTCCTGACATATTAAAAACCTCAGAATTATTAATAGTTTTTTTCATAGACTCATATTCAGAATTCATCGCCTCAAGACTAGTGCAAGCTCTATTACAATATTCTTTTGTAACGCTTGGATTTAAATAAAAACTCTCACCCATAACTAATTCTCTTTATCCAATGTAATTTCTTCTAAATCGTCCCAATTGATTGATGCACTATTTGTAGTAGAATAGACTACACTTGACATTCCAGATTCAAATTCATCAGAGAAATATAAATCTGTACTATATACATCATCGCTTGCCCTGACATATACTTTTGCATTGTTAATAGCCGCCCCAGACTCGCTTTGCATTACAACAGGCGCATCTGTATCAATTCTCCTCCCTGTGTATACCTCCACACATGTTACTGCCCGTTTTTTGAGACGTATCACACACATTAGAGAAATTATAGCATTAGAAATATGTAATCACAAGATAATTTATCCACAAAGTAGACACACTTTTTGCAAACAGACGCTTTTGCATTTGACCATGTATAATCAGAATCATACGTATATTCACTATCAAAAACAATTAACAATAAAAGAATAAACACTAATACTGGTTCAACTCTCAAAAACAATTTAAATAGTAATATCGAGGAGTGCTCCACCGGCGTGCTTCGGATCTGCCACACGCGGTGCGTAATTAATAGACTTCATATGATATGTAAAATCAGCTGACTGAATTGAACCAATAGCATTTCCATCTATCCATTCCTTGACCTTATTAGCTGCCGGTGAAAACCATGTCCACATAGCCTCTGCCAGATAGACATCATTTCTTTATATATTTTTATAAAAAAAATCTCTCATCTTTCGATAAGAGATTTAGTAGCGAGGGAGAGACTCGAACTCTCAACCTCCCGGGTATGAACCGGACGCTCTAGCCAGTTGAGCCACCTCGCCATAACAAATATTAGATTGAATAATGGGACCTACAGGGCTCGAACCTGTGACCCTCTGCTTGTAAGGCAGATGCTCTCCCAGCTGAGCTAAGATCCCATTTGTTCATCGCTTTCGCGACCGAAATCTAATATACTATATTGCATTATCTAAGTCAACACTTTTTCAAATATTTTTTCAATATTTTTTCAAAAATTTTCAATCAAATTATCAACCAGTTTCACACAGTCTGCAGCGTCCTTAGAATATCCATCAGCACCAATTTCTTCTGCATAACTCTCAGTGATACAAGCGCCGCCGATAACCACCTTGGCTCTACAGTTCTTTTCCTTTACCAATTCAACAACGTCCTTCATTCTAACCATAGTTGTAGTCATAAGTGCTGACAGACCAATAATATCCGCATCAACCTCTAGCGCCTTGTCCACTATCAAATCAGCAGCCACATCTTTTCCCATATCATAGACTTGGTATCCATAATTTTTGAGCATCAAAACCACTAAATTTTTTCCGATGTCATGGATATCACCTTCCACTGTGGCAAATACACATACTCCCTTTACATTGCCATCTGCCTTTTCTAAAAGCATAGGCTCGAGATAATCCATAGCCACCTTCATGGTGTTGGCACCTGCTATCAACTGAGGCAAGAAGAACTTCTTTTGATCGTAATACTCTCCCACCTTATTAATAGCCGCAATCAGATACGTCTCTATTATCTCAGAAGGCTCCATACCGTTTTCAACTTCTTTTTTCACATCAGAAACCACAGAATCCTTGTTACCATTTAACACATCTAGAAAAATGGGATGTCCTTCCACTCCAGCGTCGACTGATTGATCCTTGGCACCAGGCCCTCCATCTTTATCCGCCCCTTGGTCATTTTTGATAAATGTTCCATCTCCAAAAGATAGATTCATCTTCTCTGTAGGAACAGTCCCAAGATATCTCTCAGTTGCCCCCTCTTTATTTAAGAGCAAATCCACTGCAAATGCAGAATAAACCAGCAACTCCTGTGAAGGATTGGCAATGGCCATGGTAAGACCTTTTGATAGGGCAACATTTAAAAATGCTGCATTTACAAAAGATCTCTGTGGCATACCAAATGAGATATTTGACAGACCACATATGGTTGGAAGTCCCAACACATTTTTACAATAATCAACAGTCTCAAAACACTGCAACGCAGCTGTTGCATCAGCTCCTACTGTCTGAACCAACACATCAACAACTGCAGATTTATCGCTTATTCCATGTTCCTTGGCCTTATCCAACACATATTTGATATTTTCCTTCTTCTCATCTAAATCCTTTGGCAAACCTGTTGAAGAAAGTGGAAGCAAAATAAACATGGCTCCATATTTTTTCGCCAAAGGTAACATCTGATCAAGCTTAGGCTGTTCACCTGAAATAGAATTGATAAGTGCACGTCCCGGATAAATACGAAGTGCAGCCTCCATAACCTCCACCGAGCTTGAATCAAGACAAAGAGGTAAATCTACTGTGTAAGTAACCTCATCAATGGCAGCCAACATCATCTCCTTCTCATCAATTCCATTGGTTCCCATATTTACATCAAGGATTGACGCACCATTTTCCTCCTGAGATCTGGCAAAATCCTTGACCATCTGTAAACTTCCCTCTCGAAGCTCCGCCTGTAACTTTTTCTTACCAGTAGGATTGATTCTCTCTCCCACAATCTTGAAAGTACCATTTACATCTACCAATACATTCTCTCTCTCCGAGGTGATAATTGGCAAATGTTTTGGCGTAGGAAGACTGGCATCTCTTCCTCTCATAGAATCCGCCAAGGCCTTGATATGTGCAGGTGTTGTACCACAACATCCTCCTATCACAGTAGCTCCAGCATCATAGAGAAGCTCACAGGCCTCAGTAAACTCCTCCGGTGTAGTTGCATAAACAGTCTCTGCATCTATAAGTTCCGGCAGTCCATTATTAGGCTTGACCATAATTGGAACATCCGCAACAGCCGCCATCTGTTCCACTAATCCCACCATATCCTTTGGTCCTGTAGAACAGTTGAGTCCCACAATATCAGCCCCCATATTTTGAAGTACAACCATAGCTGTATCAGGCTTTGTGCCATATAATGTTCTTCCATCCTCATTGTATGTAAGTGAAATCATAACCGGAAGATCACAAGTCTCCTTGATGGCTAAAAGCGCAGCTCTACACTCCTGAAGACTCATCATTGTCTCCACCACAAAGAGGTCCACTCCCTCCTGTAAAATAGCAGCAACCTGCTCCTTGTACACATCAACTAATTCCTCAAAATGTAATTCGCCAAGAGGATATAGCTGTTGGCCAGTCATGGTCAAATCTCCTGCCACCAAAGCTTTATCTCCAGCAGCTTCACGACTAAGTCTAACCATTTGACGATTCAACTCCACCAGTTTATCCTTCAAACCATACTCATCCAACTTAATACTATTGGCTGTAAAAGTTGGGGCATATAAAATATTGGTTCCAGCCTCCACGTAAGCTTTTTGTAAATTCACAATAACATCAGGATGATTGGCAATCCACTCCTCTGGACACACTCCCATAGGCATCCCCGCCTTCATAAGGTTGGTACCTGTGGCTCCATCCAAAATTATCGGTCCATTTTCAAATAACTTATACAACTCATCTCGTGTCATCTTATACCTCTTAATCAAACTTCCTTATCTCATCTATAATTCTACAAATTAAATTCACCCTGTTAAATGGTGTCATAAAATAATAACCATCACAGCAATCCTTTAACTTATTTGCAATCTCCACAGAAGCATCAACAGCAACCTGCTCTGCCTCCTCTCTAGTCATGTCCTCTTTATATAACTCAACTATCTCCTCTGGAACATTCATTCCCGGCATCTCATTGGCGATAAATAGAGCATTTCTTCTACTTACAAGTGGCATTATACCAGCCATAATTTTGGCCCCTGTCATCTCTCGAAGTAGTCTTATTCTCTCCACATCCTTATCGCTATAGATAGGCTGTGTCAAAAAGAATTCACATCCCTGATCCATCTTAAGCTTCATGCGTCTGGCAATAGCTTCAGCGTTCACTCCGTTATAATTTAGAGCGCCTCCGTAAACCACAGTATCATCCACAAATTCTTCCTCATTCATTCCATTTACCAGATTCATCAGCTTTATGGAATTATAGTTAAACACCTGTGTCATATCTGCTCTATTTTGCTTTGAAATAGGATCACCTGTGACTATTAGAAAATGTCTCAAATCATTGGCATAGCCTCCCATTATTGTCCCACGAAGAGATATAACATTTCTATCTCTACATGAAATATGAGGCATCACATCAATACCAACCTGATGCTGTACCTTAGTTCCAAGAAGTGATGCATCCATACGGGTTCTGGCAAGGGGGGAATCAGACAAAGTCAACAAATCCACCTTGTGATCTCGCAACACTTTTGCACCATTTATCACTTTGGAATAATTCATATCTGCTGGTGGGTCAAGTTCCACCACAAAAGGCTTTTCACCCCTTTGAAGTTTTTCCCAGAATTTTGACTCAGTTCTAGCCACTGCCTCATTAGACTTTTTTGATAAATGTTTTTCATATTTATCAGCACTTAAAACTGCCCTGGTCTCACTTATATACTCAGGAGTTGTACCACAACAACCACCAATAATATCCACACCAAGTTTTTGTAAACTAGCTTCATTTTCAACAAAATGGCCTATATTTTTACCATAGAAAATCTGACCTCTAACCTCATATGGATATCCGGCATTTGGCAGTGCAACCAAGGTCTTATTAGATGGAAAAGAAATATTTTTTAAAAGATTAACCATCTGTGAACCCGCCATACCACAGTTGAATCCATAGGCATCCACTGAATCCATCTCTGTCAACTCACTGATGATTCGAGTGATACTCACACCAGATTTTGAATATCCTGTCTTATCAATATAAAACGTAGAAATAACATAAGCATCTTTGTTCTTACTCTTGATGTACTCAGACAATTCCTTGATGTAGAATATATCATTTTGAGTCTCAAACCAAAAAATTTGAGCCCCTCTATCTATAAATGTGTCAATTATGAATTTATAATCACTAATAACCTCTGCGTAATCTTTACCCCAATCATATATAGTACCAATATCAGCAGCCACATAAATATTTTCATCCACATTTCCTGTTATAGAATATGAGTATTCTATGGCATCCTCTGCAATTCGAAGTCCAGCTCCAATATTTTCCATCAGATCATTTTTATCAGGGAAAAAATTAAAGTTTGATGCAAAGGTATTGGTTCTCAAAATATGAGCACCTGACAAAATATAGTCCTTATGAATATCCAAAATTCGTTGAGGATTTTTTAAGTTTTCTGCTTCAACTAGCTCCTCACCCTCTGGATACAAAGAATTATAATAAGTACCCATGGCCCCATCAGTTAGCAATATATTTTCTGATAAATATTTTCTAAAATTTTCCATTATTGTTCCCTTTAAAAATATTTCTATAAAATCAAATTATAGCTCCACTACTTATCATTGAATTAAATACTCATATAAATCAATGGATAAATATACATTTATGTCAACATATTTATTATAAATAAAATTTAAAATATGTATACAAAAAACCGCAACTATCCCATAAAAATTCTTTATGACATAATTGCGGTTCCATAAATGCATAAATGCATTATCAATTAAAATTATCGATTCTAATTATCTATTGTCCACCTTGGCAATATCAATCAAAGTAATGTTTTCCATCTGAGTCTCAAGAGCTGTAGCCAAAGCATTGGCTGTATCCATGGCCGTAATACAGTATACTCCTGTCTCTATGGCATTTCTTCTGATAAGGAATCCATCTCTAGTCTTATCTCCATGACCAGTTGTTGGAATATCGATAACAAGGTCGATCTTGTGACCTAAAATCAAATCCATAACATTTGGAGATTCCTGAGAAATCTTGTTTACCCAAAGGGCGTCAATTCCTCTCTCCTGAAGATATTTTGCAGTTGAACGAGTAGCATAAATCTTGTAACCCAAAGCGGCAAATCTCTTGGCCACTTCAACAGCTTCTGGCTTATCCTTGTCAGCAACTGTCATAATCATCTGCTTGTATTTTGTAACATTAACCCCGGCTCCAAGGAAAGCCTTGTACAAAGCCTCATTAAATGTCTTACCAATTCCAAGACACTCACCAGTGGATTTCATCTCTGGTCCCATAGAAATCTCGGCACCGCGAAGTTTCTCAAATGAGAATACTGGCATCTTGATGGCAATGTAATCAGCCTCAGGCTGAAGTCCTGGCTCATATCCCAAATCACGAATTGTATTACCTATGATAACCTTAGTCGCCAAATCAACGATTGGAATTCCTGTAACCTTGCTGATATATGGAACAGTACGTGAAGAACGAGGATTTACCTCAATTACATATACCTCACCATCCATAACGATAAACTGGATATTTATCATACCCTTTACATGCAAAGCTCTGGCAAGACGTGCTGTGTAATCAGTAATCTTGGCCTTGATGTCATCTCCGATTGTATGGGCTGGATAAACTGAGATTGAATCTCCTGAGTGAACTCCAGTACGCTCGATATGCTCCATAATTCCTGGAATCAAAATATCTGTTCCATCACATACCGCATCAACCTCAATCTCTTTTCCTTGTAAATATTTATCAACAAGAATTGGATGATCCTGTGCAATCTGATTGATAATATCGATAAATTCTTCGATTTCATCATCATTGAAAGCAATCTGCATTCCCTGTCCACCAAGTACATATGAAGGACGAACAAGTACAGGATAACCTATTCTATTGGCAACTTCCTTGGCTTCCTCTGCAGTGTAAACTGTACCACCTGAAGCTCTAGGAATTTCTGTCTCCTCAAGAATCTTGTCAAATAGTTCTCTGTCCTCAGCAGCATCTACATCCTCAGCCTTGGTTCCAAGAATTGGAACTCCCATTCTCTTTAAAGCTTCTGTAAGCTTGATGGCTGTCTGTCCACCGAACTGTACAACTGCTCCATCTGGCTTCTCAATATCCACAATGCTCTCCACATCCTCATCTGTAAGAGGCTCAAAGTAAAGCTTATCAGCAATATCAAAGTCAGTAGAAACTGTCTCTGGGTTATTATTTACAATAATTGTCTCATATCCTTCTTTGGCAAATGCCCAAGTAGAATGAACTGAACAATAATCAAACTCTATACCCTGTCCAATTCTAATTGGACCTGAACCAAGTACTAAAATCTTTTTCTTATCCTTAGTCTGCTCAGCTTCGTTAACTGAACCGAATACTGAATAATAATAAGGTGTCTCAGCTGCAAACTCAGCTGCACAGGTGTCAACCATCTTGAAAGCTGCTACGATGCCATTGTCATAACGCATCTTCTTTACTTCATCCGCTGACTTTCCTGATAAACTTGCGATAACTGTATCAGGGAATTCTAATCTCTTAGCTTCCTTCAACAATTCAACTGTAAGTTCTTCCTCACGAAGCTTCTGCTCCATCTCAACCAAGATAGCAATCTTGTCGATGAACCAAATATCAATCATTGTTCTCTCATGAATATGCTCGTAAGACACACCTCTGCGCAAACACTCAGCAATAAGATAGATTCTTCTGTCATCAACAATATCTAAAGCTGCATCAAGTTCTTCATCTGTGTACTCATCAAAGCCATAACTCATAAGTGAGTCAACATGCTGCTCCAATGAACGAATAGCCTTCATCAACGCACCCTCGAAATTGTTACAAATACTCATAACCTCTCCAGTAGCCTTCATCTGTGTTGTAAGAGTACGCTTCGCAGTGATAAATTTATCAAACGGAAGTCTAGGAATCTTTACCACACAGTAGTCAAGCATTGGCTCAAATGATGCATAAGTCTTGCCTGTGATGGCATTTTTAATTTCATCTAATGTATAACCTAGTGCAATCTTGGCAGCAACCTTGGCAATAGGGTAACCTGTAGCCTTCGAAGCCAAAGCTGATGAACGAGACACTCTAGGATTAACCTCGATAACACAGTATTCAAAAGTCTCTGGATGAAGAGCATACTGCACATTACATCCACCTGTAATTCCAAGTTCAGAGATAATATTTAAGGCAGAGCTTCTAAGCATCTGGTATTCCTTATCTCCCAATGTCTGAGAAGGAGCAACTACAATTGAATCTCCAGTGTGCACACCAACAGGATCAATATTTTCCATATTACATACTGTGATGCAGTTACCTGCAGCATCACGCATTACCTCGTACTCAATCTCTTTCCAACCAGCGATACAACGCTCAACCAAAACCTCATGTACACGAGATAAACGAAGTCCATTGGTCAAAATCTCAACCAATTCATTTTCATCATGAGCGATACCACCACCTGATCCACCAAGGGTGTAAGCAGGACGAAGAACAACTGGGTATCCGATAGTATTTGTAAACTTAATACCATCCTCCACATTGTGCACAACAAGAGAAGCTGCAACAGGCTCATGAATCTTTTCCATAGCATCCTTAAATCCCTGTCTGTCCTCAGCTCTAAAGATTGTCTCTGCAGTTGTACCAATTAGACGAACACCATTTTCCTCTAAAAATCCACACTCATCTAATTCCATACCAAGGTTAAGTCCAGCCTGTCCTCCAAGAGTTGGAAGCACTGAGTCTGGCTTTTCCTTTAAAATTATTTTCTTTAAGACATCAACTGTAAGAGGCTCAATATAAACCTCGTCAGCGATATCCTTGTCTGTCATGATTGTAGCAGGGTTTGAGTTTACAAGTACAACCTCAACTCCCTCTTCTTTTAAGGAACGACAAGCCTGAGTTCCCGCATAGTCAAACTCTGCAGCCTGACCAATAACGATTGGACCTGATCCAATCACAAGTACTTTCTTTATACTTAAATCTCTTGGCATTACATCTCTCCTCCCATCATGTTAATAAATCTGTCAAATAAGTATCCACTGTCCAAAGGTCCTGGACAAGCTTCTGGGTGGAACTGTACTGTAAATATATTTTTACCTACATATTTTAGTCCCTCATTTGTTCCATCATTTACATTTACAAAAGCTGGAACTGCAACAGATGGGTCAAGTTTATCTGTATCCACCACATAACCATGGTTCTGTGATGAAATGTATACACGGCCTGTGGCAAGATCCTTTACAGGATGATTTCCACCGCGGTGTCCATATTTTAATTTATGTGTTGGACATCCGTTGGCAATTGCCATCAACTGATGTCCTAAACAAATAGCGAAAATTGGTACGTTTGAAGCATACAACTTCTTAATTTCTTCGATGATGTCAACATTTGTCTCTGGATCTCCAGGTCCATTTGACAACATAATTCCATCTGGATTAGAAGCTAAAATCTCCTCTGCTGAAGTGTGAGCTGGGAAAATAGTAACCTCACAACCTCTTTGGCTAAGAGATGCAGCAATATTATCTTTTGCTCCAAAATCCATCAATGCAACCTTGAAATTTTTATTTTTATTCTCAGGAGTGATATTTCCTCCTGCAGAAGCTGTGGCTCCCATCATTCCCTGTCCTTCAGGATAAACTGATTTAGACTCAAATGGTTTCAACACGCTTGGTTCATCACATGTCACCTTGCTAACCACATCCCCAACTGTATACTCCTTTAACTTAGGAATAATCTCATCAAGATTGTAATTTTCATTTGTGGTAATCATACCATTCATAGTTCCCTTATCTCTCAATATCTTGGTAAGGGCTCTTGTATCAATACCTGCAATTCCCGGAACATCCTGCTCCTTTAAAAAGTCTTGAATAGTTCCCTCACAACGGAAATTACTAGGTATTCTAGATAACTCTCTAACAATATATCCGTCAACCCATGAACGCTTTGACTCCATATCTGGTGTGATTCCATAATTACCAATAAGTGGATATGTCATACACACAGCCTGTCCTGCATAGGATGGATCTGTCAAAACTTCAAGGTATCCAGTCATAGAAGTATTAAATACGATCTCGCTGATCACCTCTCTGGTAGAACCAATACTCGTTCCCTCGAATACTGTACCATCTTCCAAAATCAGAAATGCTTTCATCTTGTTTCCTTTCGCTACTTATATGTATTTTTATATAATCTTATAAATTTTATCACAATGACATCAATATGCCAATAAATTTTTACAAGGCAAGAGACGCCCATATATATGAACGTCTCCTAATATCAAATTACTTGAAGTATGCAACACCAGATTCGAAAATCTTCATATCTTGCTCACCATAAATGTTGATAGCCACAGACTCTCCTTGTCTCTCAGAATGAGCCATCTTACCCAACACTCTACCATCAGGAGAAGTAATACCTTCAATAGCCATATAAGAACCATTGATATTCCACTCCTCATCCATAGTAGGCTGGCCTGCCTCATTTACATATTGAGTTGCAACCTGACCATTTGCAAATAACTTCTGTAACCACTCATCATTTGCAACAAATCTACCCTCTCCATGGGAAGCTGGGTTAGTATAAGTCTGACCAAGTTCAGCCTGCTGTAACCAAGGTGACTTATTAGATACAACCTTGATATATGCCATCTTGGAAATATGACGGTTAATTGTATTGTATGTAAGTGTTGGAGCATCTGCCTGCTGAGTATGAATCTCACCATATGGTACAAGTCCAAGCTTAATCAATGCCTGGAAACCATTACAAATACCAAGGGCAAGTCCATCTCTCTCATTCAAGAGTTTTGTAACTGCCTCTTTCATCTTGGCATTTCTAAATGCTGTAGCAAAGAATTTTGCTGATCCCTCAGGCTCGTCACCAGCTGAAAATCCACCTGGGAACATAATAATCTGTGATTGATTAATAGCATCAGTAAACTCGTCTACTGAATCTCTAATATCTGCTGCTGTAAGATTTTTAAATACCTTGACAATAGTGTTTGCTCCAGCCTTCTCAAAAGACTTAGCACTATCGTACTCACAGTTTGTACCAGGGAATACTGGTATAAATACTGTTGGCTTAGCAATCTTATTCTTGCACACATAAATATCTTTTGTATTGTAAATATCTGTATCAACAAGACTAGTGTCATCTGTAGCTCTTGTTGGGAATACCTTTTCAAGTGTATTCGACCAATCAGCAATAGCCTCATCTACAGGAAGAGTCATATCGCCATAAGTAAATGTAGCATCATCGGTAACTAAACCAATTACATTTACCACATCTGAAAGACCAGCTGCATCCATAGCTGCAACAGCCTTTCCTGGATCTACGACCTCAGCCACAATTGAACCAACTTCATTCTCAAACAAATCTTCAATTGCAACTGCATCTGAATTGATATCAAATCCAAGCTTATTACCAAATGCCATCTTTGAAATTGCTGCAGCAAGTCCATATGCATCAATAGCATAAGCAGAAACAATAACGCCATCAGCAATCATCTTATGAATAGTCTCATATAACTTCATATTCTGCTCATAATCTGGCAAGTCATACTCGTCTCTCTTTGCGCCAAAGGTAACTAAAGCATTACCAGCCTTCTTAAGCTCAGGAGTGATAATATCTCTCTCACGAGCAATATCAACTGCAAAAGAAACAAGTGTTGGTGGAACATCTATCTCATTAAATGTACCTGACATTGAATCCTTACCACCGATTGAAGGAAGACCAAAGGCCATCTGAGCCTTGTATGCACCAAGTAAAGCTGCAAAAGGCTGACTCCAACGTTTTGGATCTTCTGACATTCTGCGGAAGTACTCCTGGAATGTAAATCTAATCTTCTTGTAATCACCACCGGCAGCAACAATTCTAGCCACTGACTCTAATACAGCGTAACTAGAACCATGATATGGGCTCCAGGATGATAAATATGGATCAAATCCGTAAGACATCATTGTAACTGTGTCACATTTTCCATTCATAACCGGAAGCTTAGCAACCATAGACTGTGTCTCTGTCAACTGATATCTTCCACCAAATGGCATATATACACTGTTAACACCGATAGAACCGTCAAACATCTCAACAAGACCCTTTTGTGAACAAACATTAAGATCTGCAAGAGTTGTCTTCCAAGCCTTTTTGGCATCTCCTGCTTCCACAGCTTCAGCCACACCGTTTACAGCATATTTATTTAAATAGTTATCAGACTCATTAGGCATCTCAACCTCAACTGAAGTCTCCTGATGAGCACCGTTGGTATCAAGGAATGCACGCTTGAGATTTACAATCTCTTTTCCTCTCCACTCTAATACAAGATTTGGCTCCTCTGTTACGATAGCCACCTCAACTGCCTCTAAGTTCTCCTCGTTGGCATATTTTAAGAACTGATCAACATCTTCTGGAGCAACAACAACTGCCATTCTCTCCTGAGATTCTGAAATAGAAAGTTCTGTTCCATCTAAGCCAGCGTATTTCTTAGGCACCTTGTCCAAATTAACTCTAAGTCCATCAGCCAACTCACCTATGGCAACTGAAACTCCACCTGCACCGAAGTCATTACACTTCTTGATAATGTAACTTACTTCCTCTCGGCGGAATAATCTCTGTATCTTTCTCTCAGTAGGTGGATTACCTTTTTGCACCTCAGCACCACATACAGAAGTTGACTCTGTATTATGAGCCTTTGATGAACCAGTAGCACCACCGATACCATCACGACCTGTACGTCCACCAAGTAAGATGATTCTATCACCTGGATCAGAGTTAAGTCTCTGAACTGCACGTCTTGGAGCAGCACCCATAACAGCACCAATCTCCATTCTCTTTGCAACATAATCAGGATGATATACTTCCTTTACGTAACCAGTTGCAAGACCAATTTGGTTACCATATGAAGAATAACCATGAGCAGCCTCACGTACAATCTTCTTCTGTGGAAGCTTACCATCAATTGTATCCTTAACTGAAACTGTAGGATCTGCAGCACCAGTTACACGCATAGCCTGATATACGTATGTACGACCTGAAAGTGGATCTCTAATAGCACCACCAAGACAAGTAGCAGCACCACCAAAAGGCTCGATTTCTGTTGGATGGTTATGTGTCTCGTTCTTAAAGTTTACAAGCCACTCTTCTGTCTTACCGTCAACCTCAACAGGAACAACGATAGAACAAGCATTGATCTCATCAGATTCCTCCTGATCATCAAGCTTACCCTCAGCCTTTAACTTCTTCATTGCAAGAAGAGCTAAATCCATCAAGCATACAAACTTGTCATCTCTATCTTTATATAAAACCTTGAAATTATCTAAATAATCATTGTATGTATCTTCAATAGGCTTACGATAAAATCCCTCGTCAAACTTAACACTCTTCAACTCTGTAGAAAATGTTGTGTGACGACAGTGATCTGACCAATATGTATCAAGCACACGAATCTCTGTCATTGTAGGATTTCTGTGTTCATCATTTGCAAAATAATTCTGGATATGTAAGAAATCATTGAATGTCATTGCAAGACCTAATGAATTATATAATTCTTTAAGTTCACCCTCTGGCATATCCTTGAAACCATCAAATGTCATAACATCATCTGGCTCATCAAAGTTATCTGTCAATGTCTCAGGCTTTTCCAAACCTGTCTCTCTAGAATCTACAGGATTGATACAATGCTTCTTGATAGCCTCGAACTGCTCATCTGTAATATCACCTTCGATTACATATGTTGTAGCAGAACGAATAATTGCCTCCTCATCCTCTTTTAGAAGTTTGACACACTGCTCAGCAGAATCTGCTCTCTGGTCAAACTGTCCTGGAAGATATTCCACGGAAAATGTTCTACCTGTATATGAAAATGTCTCTTCATACACATCATCGACTGGAAGTTCACAAAATACCGTCTTTAAAGCCTTTCTATATATTTCATCAGAAATGTTTTCGATGTCATAGCGAATAAGAACTCTTACATTAGTCACAGTATTTATTCCTAAATAGCTCTTAAACTCTGAAAGAAGTGATTTTGCTGCCACAGCAAACTCTGGTTTCTTCTCTGCGTAAACTCTTCTTACGTTACTCATTTCGTACCTCCACGCCTATTTATAAAGTTTTAAGCGCGCACAGTTGCGCACTTTTACACATACCTAATGAAGTATATCATATAGGGTATGTTTATTTCCATATAAAATATTGACTATTCATCATTATTTTCCCAGAAATTATTTGTCATTTCGCCGATTTTATTCAAATTACAAATTTTATAATCTCGCCACTCATCTGGCAGATATCTATTGTAATAATTTGTCTTAAATCTCTCATCCAACAATGCAATTATTCCTCTATCCTCTGTTGTCCTGATAACTCGCCCTGCAGCCTGAACCACTTTGTTAAGTCCTGGATATAAATACGCAAAAGAAAATCCATCTCTGCCATTCTCTTCAAAGTAATCTTTTATCACTTCCATCTCATTGCACACCTGAGGTAAGGCAACTCCCACAATAATAGAACCTATAAGTCTCTCATTGGTCAAATCTATCCCCTCTGCAAAGATTCCACCCATAACACAAAATCCCAGCAAGGTCTTGTCTCTGCCCTCATAGAATTCTGTGAGAAATGCTTCTCTCTCCGACTCAGTCATACCAGAACTTTGATATATCACATCATATTTACAGCCCCAGACTTTTTCAAATAATTCTCCCACTTCCTCCATCACTTTGTAGGAAGGAAAAAACACCATATAGTTTCCTTTTTTTTGAGAGGCAATCTCCTCTATATAGTTTGAATATTTCTCATATTCATCCCTGCCTCTTTTAGTGTATTTAGTAGTCACATCCTCAGCTATTGTAAGTAACCTCTTTTTACTATCAAACACAGAAGGCGTACACACACTATATACATCTAAGTCATGACACAATAGCGGTCTGTAATATTGAATAGGCAAAAGTGTGGCTGAAAAATATATACAGCAATTGGCCCTATCCAATCTCTCTTGCAGTTGAACCGATGGATCCACGCAGTAAAGATTTATCTGAAAATCACCATTTTCTCTGTAATCGCAATAGATTCTATAATGCTCATCCATGGAATCAGAAAGTTCAATAAAATTTCTCATCTTAAAATAAAAATCTAAGATGACCTCCCTCTCCTCTATCTCCACATCCTTCTCAAGTAGCTCATCAATTGCAGCCGCAGCATTTATCAGAGAAAATAAAAATATCTCGCACTCTTCAAGACGAATCATATTCTCACATTGTCTCTTATAAACAAGTAAGTCCTTATTACATCTGTCTAGACGTCCAGCCGCTTTCTCACTATATGGCTTTAAAAGTTTTTTCGCCTGAAGTACTTCCTCCTTCACTATAGTTGCAGAGTACATACTCCTTGCTCTATCCACCATATTATGAGCTTCATCCACCAGATAAATATAATCTCCAGTCAGACCTTCTCCAAAAAATCTCTTAAGGTACACATGAGGATCAAATACATAATTGTAATCACAGATTATATTATCCACCCAAGATGACACGTCCAGACAAAACTCAAAGGGGCACACCCGTCTTTCCTTTGCCCAGTCTATAATTCTATCTCTATCATAAGTTCCATCTTGTAATAAAAAATCATATACAGCATCATTTACCCTATCAAAATGTCCCTTGGCATATGGACAATCCACAGGATTACAATGTCTCTCCTCCAAAGGACACATCTTGTCCTTTGCTGTGATAACTATTGTCTTGCCCTCATAACCTCTATCATTTAACAAATTAAAAGCCTCTAGAGCCACAAGACCTGTTGAAGCCTTGGCTGTCAGATAAAATATTTTATCTGTGTATCCCTGTCCCACAGCCTGAACAGCTGGATAAATTGTTGCCAAAGTCTTACCAGTTCCAGTTGGTGCCTGCAAAAACATAGTCTTATTTCGAATCATTGCTGTGTAAACATCGGCTATTGTCTTCTTTTGCCCCAGCCTAAATTCATAGGGAAAGGTAAGTTGTTTTATGGACTTTTGTCTTTTTAATCTATGGTCAAATAAATAATCAGCCCATTTTCTATATTCCTGCACTAGATTTAAAAACCATTGCTCCAAGGTTTCAAAATCACACTCTTCAACAAAACTGTTGATTTCTTCGTTGTACATATTTACATATGTCATATGTACTTTGATATTTTTCAAATTGTTTTGAATACCAAAAATAAAAGCATATACCTTGGCCTGAGCCAAATGAACCTCTATTGGCTTCTTCATTTTCTTTACATCCTTGTACATGCCTTTTATCTCATCAACAGTCACATCACTGTCAGGGGTTAACTCCTCACCGAAGTCATATATAATCCCGTCAGCTCTACCCTCTAGAGCTAACTCATATTTGTCAAAATCTATTGCGTATTTCAGAGGAACCTCTGCATGATATTCAAGTCCCGCACTGTGTTGTAACTTCCGATGAATTCTGCTTCCCTCATTCATGGCATCAGCCTTCATCCTGCCTCCATGCCTATCGTCTATATCCCCTGAGTTCAGCAGAAATTCCACCAAATTTCTAACTGATATTACAATTTGCGGTTTTTGATTTTCAGTCAATACCAGTTTACTAATCTTCATTACTTACTTTCTCATAATATATAAAAATCATTTAAAATGCTCGAGAAATCATTTAATCATTTTATGAAAGTCTCCCGGCAGAAATTGCCTCATCCACATATCTAAAGGCATCCCCCATATTCCCCTGAATAAACATATCAGTTTCAGGATTTAAATCCACACCGATTTTATCTCTGTTTAAAACCACAATATGCTTGCCACGGAAATATCTAATATATGACGCTGCAGGATACACATTGAGTGAAGTTCCCGCAATGATAATCATATCCGCAGTGGAAATAGCATTTACCGCAGCATTTACAGCATCATCTGGTAGTCCCTCCTCATATAATGTCACATAAGGTCTAACCACTCCGCCACATTTATCACAACGAGGAATACCATCCTCATCTAAATGTCCATCTTTTTGAGCATCAAAGATATAATACTCTCCCATATCACGCTTACAGTCCATACAATAATTGATATGAGTAGTGCCATGAATCTCGTATACCTTCTTGCTGCCTGCCAATTGGTGTAGCCCGTCAATATTTTGTGTTACCACACCGTTGATCTTGCCCATATCTTCTAATTTTGCAATTACCTTGTGGGCAACATTTGGCTCGATACCTCTTGTATCAAGCTTTTGTCTATAAAATTCAAAGAATACTTTTGGATTATCTCGAAGGCAAGAATGAGACAATAAATATTCTGGAGAATATTTCTCAAATTGTACATCTCTTTGGTTATATAAACCATCCTTACTACGAAAATCAGGTATACCACTCTCTGTTGATACACCTGCTCCTCCAAAAAATACAATATTGTCTGATTCTGATATGTAATTTACCAATGTCTCAAATTGCGTATTATCACTCATAAAACCACATCTTTCTCACTACTATGTATTAATATTAATTTATCATTACTACCTATTTATTACATATTGCCAATGGCTGAAAGAGCTTCAAACTCAGATTCAAATATTCCACCCTGTGCCTCAAGTTCTTCCCAAGTAGTCCATACACCATTTAACTGAATAGCTTTTATACTTATATCTGTAACCATTTTCTTCTGAGGTTTTTTATTATTTATAACAAATACATCCTCATTCAAAACAAAAGGCAATACAACAAGACGATTACCTCTCATAGCGTCCATAACCTGGTCTATTGTGTATTTTTTATTTAACACTTCTATCTTTTTCATCCGTTTTCCCCTTTGTAAGTTCAGTCATAAAATCTTTTGCTTAGTAATTATATATTATAGCATATATAAAGTTTTAACACACAAAAATCTCTTATAATTTATTCTATCTATTATTAGTTAATTTTCCATATTTGAATGCTATAAGAAGGTAAATTACTTCCTCCTTCAAAACTATGTTCTGAATCTGTAATAAGTTCTCTGGCAGTGGCCGCCCCCGCATCAAAATAAGCCATAAAATCATTTTCCGACATATTTATAGCCACCAATACTCTCTCCTCATCACAAGCTCTCTCAAATATACACTGTTCATTTTGCAAAAGCAGACTTCTAAATCCACCGTAATTTAGCGCTTTAGAATTTTTCTTTATCTCAGCCAATTTTGCAATACAATCTGTAAGTTCATTCCACTGTGGCTCACCAAATGATACACGAAGCGCTTGATCTCCCGCAGATTTATCTCCCTTCGCTCCCCACTCACTTCCATAATATACAATAGGAATCCCCGGCATGGTAAATGTCATTCCATATATAAGTGGTAAGTATCTCTCATCATTTACAATAGAAGCAATTCTAGTTACATCATGATTATCACAAAAGCTAAGAAGATGTGTCCCCCTAGCCACAGTCCAATCCTCCGGTCCAAACATTCTAAGGAGAGAATGAACTATCTCAAACATATTTCTTGAGTTAAATGCAGAATACAATCCCTTATAGCACTGATAATTTGTCACAGAATGAATATTCATCTCCTGAAGCATTCTGCCATACTCCCCATGAAGCACTTCCCCCACCAAGAAGAAATCCTGCTTTTTGCCATCACAGTGAGCTCTTAATGCTCTCAAAAAATCATAATCAAGACAGTATGCCACATCTAATCTAATACCATCTATGTCAAATTCATCAATCCATCCATCAACAGCATCAAATATGTGATTGACCACATCTGGATTTTTAAGGTTTAACTTAACTAAATCATAATTACCTTCCCATCCTTCATACCATAACCCATCGTTATAATTTGAATTGCCCCCAAAATCAATTCTAGCAAACCAATTTACATATGGAGAATTCTCTCTGTTTTTTAACACATCTTGAAATGCCCAAAAGCCTCTACCTACATGATTAAACACGCCGTCCAAAACAACCTTGATATCCTCTTTATGTAGTTTGTCGACCACCTTGGCAAAATCCTGATTAGTCCCAAGTCTGCAATCTATCTTGGTATAATCTCTAGTATTATAACCATGAGTATCTGATTCAAAAACTGGGGAAAAATAAATTGCATTGGCCCCCAGTTTTTTTATATGAGGGATCCAATCTATAACCTTATTTATTCTGTGTTCCTCCACACCATCATTTTCAAAGGGTGCTCCACAAAATCCCAATGGATAAATTTGATAAAATACACTTTCATACGCCCACATAAATCTGTCTCCTCTGCCATATTATTTCAGTAAAAATAATATTTTTCTTTCTCATAAATTTTTCAGATATTTTACACATTTGTCTGTTAATAATTATATCATTTTTGGTATAATATTATTATAAAAATTTACAAAAAAGGGGGACAGTTATTATGGTACTAGAATTTGTTGGAGCTGATCGCGAAGTAACTGGAAGTTGCCACTATTTACGTTTTGGGGATAAACACATATTAGTGGATTGTGGAATGGAACAAGGACCTGATTTGTATGTGAATCAAGAAATTTTGGTTCCTCCTGCTGATATTGATTATGTATTTGTAACACATGCTCATATTGACCATTCCGGTTTATTGCCTCTTCTATATAGTCATGGTTTTAGAGGAGAAGTTTATGCAACTAAAGCCACCTGTGATTTGTGTAATATTATGCTTAGAGATTCTGCTCACATCCAAGAATTTGAAGCTGAATGGAAAAACAGAAAGGCAAAACGTTCTGGCAAAGCTGAAGTTGAGCCAATGTATACCACCAATGATGCCATTGGTGTATTAGAACATTTTCTACCTTGTGACTATGACAGCAAAATGAATATCTGTGAGGGATTAGAAGTTCGCTTTGTAGATGCAGGTCACCTTCTCGGATCTTCCTCTATTGAAATGTGGGTAAATGAAGATGGCAAGGAAACTAAAATTGTATTTTCCGGAGATATAGGTCACGGCAATAGACCTCTTATAAAAGATCCAAGTTTCATAGAAGATGCTGACTATGTTCTTATTGAGTCAACCTATGGAGACAGATTACATGAGACACCTCCTGATTATGCACTACTGCTTGCAGATATTATCAGAGACACCTTTAAACGCGGAGGAAATTTGGTGATCCCTGCATTTGCTGTAGGTCGTACTCAGGAAATGTTATATCACATTCGTCGAATCAAAACTGAAGATATGTTACCAGAATTCCCAAATTTCCCTGTTTATATAGACAGTCCTCTGGCTGTGGAGGCCACCAACATTTTCAATGAAAATATTGCAGACTGTTTCAATTATGATACTATGGAACTTGTAAAATCTGGTATCAACCCTATTAAATTTGACGGTTTACATGTGGCTGTATCAAGTGACGAGTCAAAACTTATCAATATGATAGATGCTCCAAAGGTAATAATTTCTGCCTCAGGAATGTGCGAAGCTGGTAGAATCAGGCATCATTTAAAGCATAATCTATGGAGAGCCGACTCTACTATCCTGTTTGTAGGATACCAAGTTCCTGGTACTTTAGGATTCAATCTCTTAAATGGTGCAACTTCAGTAAAATTATTTGGTGAAGAAATTGATGTAAAAGCCAAAATTGTAAAATGTCCCGGAATCAGCGCTCATGCTGACAAGGATCATTTGACAGATTGGTTAAGACACTTCAAGAATCCTCCAAAAAAAGTATTCATCGTTCACGGTGAAGAGGAAACCTCACTCTCCTTTGCTGAACATGTAAAGGAAGAATTAGGATTTGATACTTATGTTCCATATTCTGGAGATGTATACGACCTAGATCAAAACACTTGTATCAAAGAAGGTTCTAGAGAGCATGCTATCTCTAAAAGAGACAAGACAAAATCCGCAGGAGCCATACGTGCAACTGGTGTATATGCTAGACTATTACAAGCAGGAAACAGATTACTTCATGTGATTCAAAAATCACAGGGTATGGCCAACAAAGACCTGGCAAAATTTGCGGATCAAATAACTGCTCTTGCTGATAAATGGGACAAATAAATTTTAAGGAGAGTTAACTATAATGAAAACAAGTACAACAGCAACCACTAAGAAATGGGTTTTAACAGCTCTGTTTACAGCTTTGGTAACTGTTGCAACAATGATAATCAAAATTCCAACTGTAGGTACAGGCGGATATATACATTTCGGTGACGCCTTTGTCATCTTGTCTGGTATAATCCTCGGTCCTGTCTATGGCGCACTTGCTGGTGGATTAGGATCTGCTCTATCAGATTTGATTGGCGGATACATGGTCTATGTCCCTGCTACTTTTGTAATAAAAGCTTTGGTGGGACTGGTATCTGGAATTGTATACAAGAAATTTATGGTAAATAAAACAAATTCCGCAGTGCGCTGTGTCATCTGCGGAATATTTGCAACAATTATTGTAGCTGGTGGTTATCTGATTTACGAATTATTCTTCTATGGCAACGCTGCATTTTCAAGTGTTCCACAAAATATAATTCAAGGATTGTCAGGATTAGTAATATCAGTAATATTGCTTCCTGCTCTACGAAAAGCAATTATATTTAACGAAGATTAATTTATTTTTATTTTCTTCGCCGATTGTAAAATGAAGTTGGACAACTAAATAAAAAAGCTCATGAGACATTTCTTTGATAGAATGTTAATTGTCCAAAAAATATAATCAAAGGAGCTATGTTCATGAGCCAACTAAATTCTACCACACATTCTCATC
>JAILFK010000019.1 GCA_024697595.1 Lachnospiraceae bacterium
GATGAGAATGTGTGGTAGAATTTAGTTGGCTCATGAACATAGCTCCTTTGATTATATTTTTTGGACAATTAACATTCTATCAAAGAAATGTCTCATGAGCTTTTTTATTTAGTTGTCCAACTTCATTTTACAATCGGCGAAATAAATTAAAGCATTAAAAAAGCAGGTTCATAACGAACCTGCTTAATTTTTTAAGCTGACAAGCGGACTTGAACCGCCGACCTCTTCATTACCAATGAAGTGCGCTACCACCTGTGCCATGCCAGCCTATCTTAATCGACCTGATAAATATACTATATTTATCAAAGGCATGTCAAGGATTTAGCCCTAATATTTACTCCATCTTTTCATCTAATTTTGATACAATTTCATCCAAGATATTTGCCGGGATAGTTCCATCTTTATATGCTCCCTCGATGGTGCCATCGCTTGATACAAGAGCTGCAACATCAAGCCAAGTTCCCTTTTGAAAAACTTCGTCAAATATATTAAATACGTCTCTATCCTGTAATAACTCAGAAAATGGTTTTCTTCTATAACTCATAATTAAACTCTAGAGAGATATTCTCCAGTTCTTGTATCGATCTTAATCTTATCACCTGTGCTTACAAAAAGTGGTACATAAACTGTAGCACCAGTCTCAACTGTTGCAGGCTTTGTAGCATTTGTAGCTGTATTTCCAGCAACACCAGGCTCTGTCTCTGTAATCTCAAGTTCAACAAATAGAGGTGGCTCTACAGCAAATACATTACCATTGTGTGAGCAAACCTTTACAATATCATTTTCTTTAACGAACTTAAGAGCATCACCAATATCATCTGCGTTAAGAGAAATCTGATCATAAGTCTCAACGTCCATGAAATTGTACATCTCTCCATCGTTATATAGATATGTCATATCTTTACGATCGATGTGTGCTGTTGGGAACTTCTCTGTTGGTCTAAATGAAGTCTCTACCACACCACCGTTCACAATATCCTTTAATTTTGTACGCACGAAAGCCGCACCTTTACCAGGCTTAACATGCTGAAATTCGACAATCTGACAGATCTTACCATCGTATTCAATAGTAATACCGTTCTTAAAATCGCCAGCTGTAATCATTGTACATCTCCTCCTTAAATCTGTCTGGGCACAAAACCACTTATGAAGTACATTTTAATACAAAATACCTATATTGGCAAGTGTAAAAGCTCCCACCTTTATTATGTAGGAGCTTTCAAACTATGGCCATTTATCATTATTTTAATTATACATTTACAAACTTATTGGTATTGTCATTTAACTCGCCAACAACCTTGTTACTTTCATGCATCTCTGTTGTGATTGTAGAAATCTCTCCCACAAGATCAGATGTATTTTCAGCCACACTTGTGACACCTTCTGCACCCTGCTCAACAGCTGTTGATACGTTATCAATATTTTCAACAATCTCATCCATTGTCTGTCGCAAGTTAGCAACAGATTTAGAGAACTCAGTCATAATGTCGTTGACATACTCTGAATCAGCGCTGTACTGGTGGCCAGAATCCACGAATCCGTCGTAATCTCTCATCACATTTTCTGTGATATATGCGATAATCTTCTCTGAGTTTGCAGACAAATCAGTAACTGCAGCAATAACCTTCTCGTTGATTTCCTGGATGTTATTTGCTGTCTCTCTACTGCTATCAGCCAAGTTTCTAATCTCATCAGCAACAACGGCAAATCCCTTACCAGCTTCACCTGCACGAGCAGCCTCGATAGAAGCATTTAGCGCAAGAAGGTTAGTCTGTGATGAAATATTTAAAATATCATCAGTAAGAGCATTTACTTCTTCTACACTCTTACTATTTTCAATAGCAGCCTCAAGAGAATCTAGAATCTCATTGATCATTGTCTCTGTTGTATTCTTATTTGAAACGGCAGTCTTTTCAAGTTCCTCTGCACGCTTTTTCATCTCACCTGCGTACTGTAAAATGGACTGGCTTCTCTCATCAATTCCATCCATCTCGTTTCCTGCACCCTCAACTGATGTATTTACATTGGTCAAAGTAGCAGATACCTCCTGCATTGTTGCAGAGAGTTCTTCCATAACAGCTGAAATATCATTTGCACTATCATTTACCGCAGAAACAGACTCGCTTACTGTGCCAAATGTCTTGTCCAAAGTATTTGCACTTCCTCTAATTCCAGCAATGATCTGCTGAAGTGACTCGATAAATGTGTTGACACCATCAACCAATTTACCAGCTTCATCCTTCTGATAAACTGTGATTCTCTTGGTCAAATCACCCTCAGAATTATTTACCTCATCAACCATCTGCTCCAATTCACTAGATGATTTTTTAATAGGTTTTACAACCATATATATTACTATGTATCCGGCTGCAAAATATGCAAAGAACAATCCAACGACAGCTCCCGTCTCAGAAAGTCTAATAGCCCATGAATTTTCCTTGAGTTCAACCTGAATATCCTTCACATCCTTATCAGTTGCATCATTCATATTTTGAAGAAGCCCTAAAACTTCACTGTTATTATCAACCGAAGACATCATCTCTTTTGTAGGTACTTCCCCTCTGAGATAATACTCAAAAGATTCCTCACGATAAGCTCTGATATTTTTCATAGCCTCTTTGAAATCGTCAGCATATCCACGCTCTTCATCTGTCAAGGCATAGCTTTTATAAGAATCTACAGATTTATCCAATAAATCAAACTGTTCTTCCATTGCAGTTTTATAATTTGCAGCTTTTGCCAAATCATACTTAGCCAACTCAAACATCTTGTTACCCATTGTGTATTGATATCTAATCTCACCAATCAATTTTTCACAATTCATAACATTATTGGACATCACATCCTGGCTCTCATCGCTGACAGTAATTGTGTAGTTCATCGCAACCAATGAACCCATGATCATCACCAAAAGTATTACAAATGGAATTGCAATTTTCGAAAGCAAACTAAGCTTATATACTTTTGGCATCTTTTTAGGTTTTTGAGCAACTTTTTCAAATAAATTCATACTATCTCCTTTTTCAAAAATCCTTATCAACATAATCGCTTTGCTCAATACCCTTTTTTATCTCATAAAATATAAAAATCAAAGGGGATAGTATCACATTTGACAATTATTTGTCATGATTTTCATAAAACTTTCACAAAAAAACTTCCACCTCATATAGAAGTGGAAGTTTCCTTTCTTATTAGATGCTTATTTTTTAAACGTTTGTAAACTTATTTGTATTATCATTTAACTCGCCGACAATCTTGTTGCTCTCCTGCATCTCTGTTGTAATTGTTGAAATCTCTCCAACAAGGTCTGATGTGTTTTCAGCAGCGCTTGTAACACCCTCTGCGCCCTGCTCAACAGCTGTTGATACATTATTGATATTTTCAACAATCTCATCCATTGTCTTCTTCAAGCCTGCAACAGATTTAGAGAACTCATGCATAATATTGTTGATGTACTCTGAATCAGCACTGTACTGATGTCCCGAATCAACAAATCCGTCATAGTCCTTCATTACATTTTCTGTAATGTATTCGATAATCTTCTCTGAGTTAGCTGACAAGTCTGAAACCGCAGCAACAACCTTTTCATTGATTTCCTGAATATTGTTTGCTGTCTCTCTACTGCTATCAGCCAAGTTTCTAATCTCATCAGCAACTACCGCAAATCCCTTACCAGCTTCACCAGCTCGTGCTGCCTCAATTGAAGCATTTAACGCAAGAAGATTTGTCTGTGATGAAATGCTCAAGATATCTTCTGTCAAGGCATTTACCTCTTCTACACTCTTACTATTTTCAATAGCAACCTCTAGAGATCCAAGGATTTCATTAATCATAACCTCTGTTGTATTCTTATTAGAAACGGCAGTCTTTTCTAATTCTTCTGCACGATTTTTCATCTCACTTGCATATTTCAAGATTGACTGACTGCGCTCATCAATACCATCCATCTCATTTCCAGCACCTTCAACTGAAGTATTTACATTTGTCAAAGTAGCTGAAACTTCCTGCATTGTTGCAGATAATTCTTCCATTACAGCTGAAATATCATTAGCGCTATCATTTACCGCAGAAACAGAATTGCTTACCACGCTAAATGTCTCATCTAAATCAGTGGCACTTCCTCGGATTCCTGAGATAATTCCCTGTAAAGACTCGATAAAGGTATTAACACCTGCCACAAGTTTACCCACCTCATCCTGCTGATAAATTGTGATTCTCTTGGTCAAATCGCCCTCATCTTTATTTACTTCATCAACCATGTTATCCAATTCTTTAGATGACTTCTTGATAGGATTTACTACCATAAATACAATGATATATAAAGCTGCTCCATATCCAAGTATCAAAGATAAAATCGCACCAGTCATAGAAATTTTAACTGACTTAGAATTTTCATCTAAAGTTTTTTGGACATTTTTAACATCCTTCTCCGTTGCTACTCTCATATTTTCAAGGGCAGTCATAACCTTCATATTAGAATCTTTTCTCGTCATCATTTCATCAGTTGGAATTACACCCTGTTTATAAAATGAAAATTTTTCTAATCGATACTCCTGGGCATTCTTTGCAGCCTCAACAAGATCATCAGCATAAGCTTTTTCCTCATCTGATAAAGCATTTTCCTTATACTTATCCACTTCCTTATATAAAAGATCAAACTGCTCATTCATAGCAGTCTCATAATTTGCTGCTGTGTCAAGTTTTACACTTGCCAACTCAGCCATATTACTAGCCAAAGTATATAAATATCTCATCTCGCCAATTGACTTCTCACAAGTCATTACATTTTGAGACATTATGTCCTGATTCTTATCACTTACACTAGTTGTGTAATTCATTCCAAAAAGTGCTCCCATAATCATGACTGCAAGTATGATAAATGGTATGGCAATCTTGGTAAGCACTCCAAGCTTGCTTTGCTTTCTAGGCTTTTTTGCTTTTTTTGCCTTTTTTTCTTTTAAAACCTTTTCATTTGTAACCCCGGTTTTCTTCGCCTCGTTCATTAAGTTTACCTCCGAAATTTCTTACATTTCAACAAATTCTCACATGCTGCCATGTAGCACACACACTTGTAGACATTTTACCACATTTAACAAAATTTTAACAATTCTTTCACACATATTACAAAGAAAATGCACTCACATATACACGAAAGAAAAGATTTATCACAAATATGCGAAAAAAATCCCACCTCAAAAGAGGTGGGATTCTTATAAAAGCACATTACCTGTTTACACATTTGTAAACTTATTTGTATTATCATTTAACTCGCCGACAATCTTGTTGCTCTCTTGCATTTCTGTTGTAATCGAAGAAATCTCTCCAACAAGATCTGACGTATTTTCAGCAGCGCTTGTAACACCCTCTGCACCCTGCTCAACAGCAGTTGATACATTATTGATATTTTCAACAATCTCATCCATTGTCTTCTTCAAACCTGCAACAGATTTAGAGAACTCATCCATTATATTGTTGATGTACTCTGAATCAGCGCTGTACTGATGTCCTGAATCTACGAATCCATCGTAATCCTTCATTACATTTTCTGTAATGTACTCGATAATCTTCTCTGAATTAGCTGACAAATCTGAAACCGCAGCAACAACCTTTTCGTTGATTTCCTGGATGTTATTTGCTGTCTCTCTACTACTATCGGCCAAATTTCTAATCTCATCAGCAACTACCGCAAATCCCTTACCAGCCTCACCAGCTCGAGCAGCCTCAATTGAAGCATTTAATGCAAGTAAGTTGGTCTGTGATGAAATACTTAGGATGTCCTCTGTCAAGGCATTTACTTCCTCAACACTCTTACTATTTTCAATGGCAGTCTCAAGAGATCCTAAAATCTCATTAATCATTGTCTCTGTTGTATTCTTGTTAGAAACGGCAGTCTTTTCAAGTTCCTCTGCACGATTCTTCATCTCGCTAGCATAATGTGAAATAGATTGGCTTCGCTCATCAATTCCATCAACTTCATTTCCAGCTCCTTCAACAGCAGTATTAACATTTGCCAAAGTAGCAGCAACCTCTTCCATTGTTGCTGAAAGCTCTTCCATTACAGCTGAGATATCATTGGCACTATCATTTACCGCATTTACAGAATTGCTAACTGAGTTAAATGTCTCGTCCAAATTGCTGGCACTTCCTCGGATTCCTGAGATAATTCCCTGAAGAGATTCGATAAATGTGTTGACACCAACTACCAGCTTACCAACTTCATCTCGCTGGTACACTGTAATTCTCTTGGTCAAATCACCTTCATCCTTGCCAACCTCTTTTACCATATCATCCAATTCCTTAGATGACTTCTTGATAGGATTTACTACCATAAATACGATGATGTAAAGCGCAGCTGCATAACCCAAAACCAAGGATAATACAGCACCTGTCATAGCAAGTCTAACTGAGTTTGTTGCCTCCGTTAATTTTGCCTGGCTATTCTTGATATCTTTTACAGTTGCATCGTTCATATTAGCCACCGCACTAAGAACCTTCATATTGGAATCTTCACCTTCAACCTGCTCTGGATCAACCCTCTCGCCACGAAGATAATATTCAAATTTATTTAATCTAAATTGCTCAGCAGCTTGTGCTCTGGCAATCAATTCATCTGCATAACCTTTTTCTTCTTCAGTTATAGCATGCTCTTTATATAGTTCAGCCGCATCATACACTAGATCAAACTGTTCCTCCATCGCTTTTTTCAATTCCGGAACATTCTCAAGCTTATACTCAGCAGATTCAACCATTGAATTGGCAAGATTATAGCAATATCTAATATCACCAACCGCCTTCTCACAGGTGATGATATCATTGGCCATAGTATCTTGATTCTCCTCAAGTGTCTGAACAGTCATATTCATTACAACCAATGTGGACATAATCATAACCGCCAAAATAATAAATGGTATGGCAATCTTGGTCAACACACTAAGTTTGCTTCCCTGCTTGTTCTTTTTAGGTTTTTTTGCCTTTTTTTGTTTCTTTGCACTAGCATCAGCCTTTTGTTGTGCCTTTTTTAAACTCTTGTCTTCACTCATTGTTTGTCCCTCCATACATTATATATCTATAATTTTTTTATAAGTATAAATTTTTATATTTATCAGATTTGAAATTTAACCCCATATTATTTTATATTTTTATTGCAAATATAATAACCAATAATTAGATTTTATGTTTAATTAATGTAACTTTTTTCTTATTATTCTAATTATCATCTGATAAATATTTTTCTTCAAATTCTTCCACTGGAATAGGTTTTGAAAAATAATATCCCTGATACAAATCACATCCCAGATTCCGCATCATCTCAAATTGGTCTTTTGTCTCAACGCCCTCGGAAATAACTTGCATACCCAAATTCTTCGCCATGCTAATAATCCCCTTGAGAATCTCTTGCGTCTTTTCCGAACTGCCTCTGTAATGTAAGAATTCCATATCAAGTTTTAATACATCCGCACTGATATCTTTTAAAATTGTGAGTGATGAATAACCGCTTCCAAAATCATCTATTTCTACATCAAAACCATATTTTCTTAATCTCTCCACCAAATCTACGTGTTTATCAAGATCTGTGACAAATATAGATTCTGTAATTTCCAACTTCAGATTTTTAGGATTTATTTTATATTTCTCAACCAAATCTGTGAGCACCCTGTAAATATCCATATAATACTGGTCTTCCACAGAAATATTTACGGAAATATACATATCCTCTATTCCTTTGTTCTTCCATTCCGCCAACTTAATACATGCATGTTCCCACATGTATGTGTCCAGCAAATGTATCAATCTAGCCTTTTCTAATACACCAATAAATTCTGTGGGATAACGCATTCCTATTCTTCCATCATCATCCCATCTGACCAAGGCCTCAGCCCCCGTAACCTTACCGTCATTATCTGTCTGAGCTTGTAGATACATTTTAAATTCATCATTTTCCAAAGCATCTCCAAAGCCGTTTATGATGGAATTGCTAGATAATTCTTCTTCCATTACTTTGTCATTGTAAAATGCAATTCGCTTAAAATAATCGCCCTTGATACTTTCGATTGCAAGATTGCATTTATCACACATGGCAAAAGCCGGTTCGCGCCGATCCACAATCTCATATGCACCAAGATATATCTGCACTCTGAAAAATTGATTGGAAAACTGTTTTCTCAAGTAATCCATCATATCCACAAAGTCCCTACTTTGAAAACGAACTTTCGGCATGAAATATCCAAATTTATCAATACCAATTTTGCCGTATATATCGCCTTCTTTAGCATAATCACGAAATACTTTGGCATGCATCTTCAACAATTCATCGCCAGTTTCATACCCCAGCATATCGTTTATCAATTTGAAATTTTTTATATCCGTAGTCAAAAGCATGTAGTGTTCTGATGGATTTTCCCGAAGAGTTTCCTCTACTCTCTCGAAAAAATATTCATCATTATAAAGACCTGTAAGCGGATCGTGAGTCGCTTTATAATGCTCCAATTGATATTTCTCAATTTCTTCCGTTCTATCTGCAATACTCAAGTAATAACCTATCGAGTTGCCTCGTTTGTCATATAATTTACAACCATTTACCTCAAAGCTATATGTTCGATACTGGTCTTTTACATCTTGAAGTATGACTTTCCCCCTCTCGTCGGTACCATTTTTTGCAAACCAATTTTTTGCATAATTTTCCACCGGAGTATAATCATTTCCAACTATTCTAGTAGCATCAAATTTATTGTATATGCTTTTGGCCATCTCATTTACATAAATACAATGATGTTCTGTATCAAAACAAACTAATCCCACATCAAAATGCTCCACCGCATTAATAAGCGATGATTGTATCAGAGAATTTGGAATATATACAATTGTAAAATAACACAACATAATACTTGTGACGCAGTATGCAATAAGGGATAAGTCAACTGGTGTCTTGAGTATCAAGCCAACCATATCAATGACGATGGTGGCAGAAAAGCTCAGCAAAACCATAACATACTTTATTTTGTATACCTTTGGTGCGTTATATAGTTTTTGAATCAACATCAAAAGCACTATACCCACAAGCAAATAACAGTAGTACAAATGTATGTTGTACATCACTGTATAATTTGTAGGATGACAACAATATCCAAATCCAGGCTCAAAAACAACTTCTGTTTCAAACTGATTATTCAAAAAAATATTTGCAAAGGCCGAAGCAGTACCCATACAAGAAAATATTAGCATTGGAAGCTTAAATTTTTTAATGTGCTTCACGTAGCCTGTGTATTCCATGGTAAATATAACAAATGTCATAAGTAACCAATCTATCGTTGCCGTAAATAAACTATGAGCCACATGTCCCATAGCTCTCATCTCGCTAATGACAAAAATACCATTGAACAAAATAGCAAAAAGCGCAATCACCAATAAGTCAAATAAGCATTTTATAACTTTATCATTATCTTTTTTCTTACTAATTAGTCCTGTTGATGTAAAAACTATCAAAACTAGGATAAATAAAATCCCTAAATATAAGCTTTTCCACATACAAGTCGTCCCCTTTTTTCTGTTTAAATTAAAGTCTCATAAAGTTTTCATAACTACCACTCAAAAACGTCCCCATAACTCAACTTATATTATGTAAAATATAATATCTCACTAATTTGTTCTAAATATCTATTATCGGTTCTCGATATCGCTTATTAGATCCACGCGTGTCTGATGGCGTCCACCTAAAAATTCAGCATCAAAATATGCATCTATTATTGATTTTGCTGTCTCAACGCCAACGATTCTTGCACCAAAGGCAATGATATTGGCATTGTTGTGCTCCTTTACAAGTCTTGCTGTAGTAGGCTCGGAACAAACAGCTGCTCTAACTCCCTTCACCTTGTTGGCTGCAATAGAAATTCCTACTCCAGTTCCACAAATCAATACTCCACAATCAAACTCCCCAGCAGCTACAGCTCTGCCGACTTTCTCACCATACTCAGGGTAGTTGACACTGTCATTTGAATCAGTTCCAAAGTTGGTAACCTCGTGTCCCTTTTCCTGCAAATAAGCCATAATCTCGTTTTTTAATTCCACTGCTGCGTGGTCGTTTCCAATAACTACTTTCATTGTTTTAAATAACTCCTAATATATCTATTTATACAATTTTTATTATATCAAATCACACTTAGCGGAACAATAAAAAAACTCACAGGCATAAATATGTCTGTGAGTGTAAATGTCTGTTATATAATTTTATATTCTCAGATTATAAAGAGAAGTTTTCCGCGCCACGAATTGTAGGTACATCTGCCTGAGCGCCAAGCTGAATATCATTTCCAACGAAATACTGATACTCATGAAGCACCTGGTCTTTTTCCATATCAGAAATTGCGCGCTCTACGTCAAGGCTACGAATATCTGATTCTTTACCTACAAGTGAGTATTCTTCGTCAGGGTTGTACTGGTTAGCATAATCGTAAGCACCAAATGTCTGCTTGTTTGTACCATTTTGCTCAGCCGCCACCGATGTATTATTTTGATCATCTGCAACAACCGGCTTTATCTGATCAACCTCAGCTGCTTGGACGCTTGCTTGCGCTTCCTCCGCCTGGCGAATCTTCGATATTGAGTTGTAATCATAGAATCCAACTGATGGACGGATACCTGATATATTCATCTCTTTACCTGTTTCCTTTGTTTAAAATATTTTATATGTTAAATATTTATATAAAATATTCCCCTCACTTTCTATATCGGTGGTAAATAAAAAAACTTAACCACTTCAAAGATTGTTCATAAAATATTTTCTAGTCTCATAAAATTGCGTTTATTATTTTGTGATGTCAATCAGTTTATTTAGATTTACGGCTGTTGAGCATTTTCTCAAGTTCGCTCATAAATGTATTGACATCTTTAAATTCACGATAAACTGATGCAAAACGTACATATGCAACATCATCTAAGTCCTTGATCTTGTCCATAACAATGGCACCAATCTCCTGACTTGGAATTTCTTTTTCCTCGCGGGCAAAAATCTCTGTCTCAACATCATCAATTAAATCTGTAATCTGCTTTGCAGAAATAGGTCTCTTGTGGCAAGCATTTAAAATACCAGCCTCAATCTTTTGACGATCATACTGTTCACGATTGTTGTCCTTTTTAATTATGATAAGTGGAATTGTCTCAACCTTCTCATATGTAGTGAATCGCTTACCGCACTCATCACACATACGACGACGACGAATAGAATTGTTATCGTCTGCTGGTCTAGAATCAATTACTCTAGTATTTTCACTGCTGCAAAATGGACATTTCATAGTCTACCCTCCAACTTTTCAAGTATTATTGTTGCCCAACAACATATAGTGTTATCATAATAAAAAAACCACAATTTGTCAATTTTATACGTTGAATCTAAATAGGATTACATCGCCATCTTTTACCACATAATCCTTGCCTTCCATACCGACAATTCCTTTTTCCTTGGCAGCTGACAATGAACCACAATCAAGAAGATCCTGGTAGTTTACAACTTCAGCCTTAATAAAACCACGCTCAAAGTCTGTATGAATCTTTCCTGCAGCCTGTGGAGCCTTGGTACCCTTGGTGATTGTCCATGCACGGCACTCATCTTCTCCTGCTGTAAGGAATGAGATAAGTCCAAGTAAATCATAAGAAGCAGCTACAAGCTTATCAAGTCCTGATGACTCAACTCCAAGATCAGCTAAAAACATAGCCTTCTCCTCATCATCAAGTTCAGAAAGTTCCTCCTCAAGACGAGCAGAAACAACAAATACCTGTGAGCCTTCCTCTGCAGCAAGCTCTCTAACTGCTGATACATACTGATTAGAATTTCCATCATCTACAAGGTCGTCCTCTGCAACATTTGCCGCATAGATTGTAGACTTTGCTGTGAGGAGGTTGTAGCTCTTAAACCACTCCTGTAAATCCTCATCCTCAGCAACTTCATATGTACGAGCCATTTTGCCCGCCTCAAGATGAGCCTTGATCTCCTCGATCTGCGCCAACTCCTTGGCAAGAGTCTTGTCCATCTTGGCCTGCTTAGCAATCTTGGCAATTCTTCTATCTAATATCTCAACATCGGAAAAAATCAACTCTAAATTAATAGTCTCGATATCACGGGCTGGATCAACGCTTCCATCCACGTGAACCACATTACCGTCGTCAAAACAACGAACCACGTGCACAATGGCATCAACCTCACGAATGTTGGCAAGGAACTGATTTCCAAGACCTTCACCCTGTGATGCACCCTTTACAAGACCGGCAATGTCCACAAACTCGATTGTGGCATGTGTCACCTTCTTTGTATTATATAATTCTCCTAATTTCTCAATTCTCTCATCTGGGACCTGTACCACTCCCACATTTGGGTCAATTGTGGCAAATGGGTAGTTTGCCGCAAGCGCACCTGCCTTAGTAAGTGAGTTAAATAATGTTGATTTTCCTACGTTTGGTAAACCGACTATGCCCAACTTCATGGTATTATTCCTCCTAACAGATGCTGATTTTTAGCATTGTAAAATGCATCTGATTTCTATTAATATTTGTGGTTATCCAAAAAACCTATGATATAGTAACACATTTTTTTGCAAAAGACAAAAAAGAGCAATTATCTCAATTTGAGATAACTGCTCTATGTTACGTTCAATCTATTCCGAATATCTATTGAAACTCCTTAATCGTAATCTTCTTTAAGAAATCCTTCTTTATGTCTCTAGTTGAATGAAAAATACTTAGCTCGGATGTTGATAAAGCATTATGTTCTGTTTTTAGTTTCAGTAATTCGATTGTACATATCATATCTGCTACCTGAAGCAATTTATATTTATATGGTTTGACATCCGTTTTTCTGACAAAATTCAAAACCCTTTCCTCAAAAACATTAACCAAGATAGATGCTAGCTGCTTCTGACCATTATCATAATACAAAATAACCTTGTCAAATGATGAAAAATACAAATAATTATCTGTGACAAATCTTTCCAGCGCAGTGACTATCTTCTTCTTTAATTCGCCTTCATTTACACATTCTTTTCTCTCAAACAGGAAACTTTTGTATTGGATGGGCGCTGTCTTTGCAAAGAAAAATAACTTTGTAAAAATCGCTCTTCTTTCATTGGGAGATAAATTGCAATATACATCCTCTTTGCGAATCAACGGAGAAGTATGAACAACATGATTAAAAAAGCCAAGATTGGCCATTTCTCTATCAAATCGCTTAATATCCTCCTCTATAGATTTTCCCTGTTCATGGAAAACCATAGAAAAAATATATTGTGGCGCATATTTTGAATTGTAATCACCAAAGTCCCCAGACTCATCAACAAATATGCTTAGTTCTTTCATAGTACCTCATATAAGTAAAAATGGCGGGGAGTCTCCCCGCCGATTAGGTTGGACCTTGACATTTCTGCCAGCCCA
>JAILFK010000060.1 GCA_024697595.1 Lachnospiraceae bacterium
ACCATCACTTATCATTGCATACGCTCCATGTATCAACCATGGTATCAAGAAGGGAATGAGCAAGGCTCAGACAGAAGAGAAGCTTGCTGTTGAGTCAGGATACTGGTTCAACTTCCGTTACAACCCAGCACTTAAGGTTGAAGGAAAGGATGCATTCTCACTTGATTCTAAGGCTCCTACATTTGATGAATATCAAGGATTCCTTAAGGGAGAGAACAGATATGCTTCTCTTGCTAAGTTCAATCCAGAGAGAGCTGCAGAGTTGTTTGCTAGATCAGAGCAGAATGCTCAGGAGAGATATGAGTACTTACAGAAGTTAGTTACTCTTTATAAAGCAGACTAATATAAGTTCATAGATCTCATATTGAGATTGGGGACCGTCACTTATGTGGCGGTCCTTTTTTGATGTGAAAATTGAATATTTCAATTTGATTTATATTTAGTGCTTTATTAAAATCATATTCTACATTAGATTTTTATCTTTAGTTACATTATAAAATGAGCTATAATACAAGACATGAGATAATTTGAGAAGGATAGTTGTATTATGAAACTGTAGTTGTAATATGTGTGGTGGTCTGTTAAATGTTCTTATGATGTGGATAAATGATAAATGCGAATGCAATACAGATATAGTAGCAGATTTTGTTATTAGTAAAATAGAAGAAACTTTTATAGAAAGAGAG
The DNA here is from genome assembly GCA_024697595.1 of Lachnospiraceae bacterium. Taxonomy (GTDB): domain Bacteria; phylum Bacillota; class Clostridia; order Lachnospirales; family Lachnospiraceae; genus JAILFK01. Next base: position 687 of record JAILFK010000060.1, read on the forward strand.
GAATGAAAAAAATGAAGAGGAAATTACTTGCAGGAATTATGTCGGTTATGATGGTCTTTGGCTTGGCTGCATGCTCAAGCTCAACAGAATCAGATGAGGCAAAATCAAGCGATGCTAAGTCATACAAGGTTGGTATTGTAAAATATGTTGACGATGCGTCATTAGATCAGATTGAGGAAAATGTACAGAAAGAACTTGATGCCAAGGGTGAGGAGCTAGGTGTTAAGTTTGATTATGCAGACTATACATTTAGCGGACAGGCAGATGCTACAACAATCAATTCAATTGTGGCTCAGCTTGTATCAGATGAGGTTGACGTGATTATTCCAATCGCAACACCAACAGCACAGATTTGTCAGTCAGCAACAGAGGAAAATCAGATTCCAGTTGTATTTGCTGCAGTTTCAGATCCAGTGGGAGCGAAGCTTGTTGATTCAATGGATGCTCCAGGAGCCAATATTACAGGAACATCAGATGCCCTAAACACAGAGGCAATATTTGACATGATGCTTGCTACAAATCCTGATATCAAAAAAGTTGGATTGCTTTATTCAAAGAGCGAGGATTCTTCAAAGAAGCCAATCGAGGATGCCAAGGCTTATCTTGATGCCAAGGGTATCGCATACGTAGAAAAGACTGGAACAGATACCAATGAAGTTACTTCAGCAGTAGATGCTTTGGTTGCGGAAAATGTTGATGCAGTATTTACACCAACAGACAACACAGTTATGAACGCAGAGTTATCTATCTATGAGAAGTTTGTTGAGGCCAAGATTCCTCACTACACAGGAGCTGATTCATTTGCCTTAAATGGTGCTTTCCTTGGATTCGGTGTTGACTACGCAGGACTTGGAAAAGAGACTGCAGATATGGCAGTTGAGATTTTGATGGGAGCAGATATTTCTTCAACTCCTGTAAAGACATTTGACAACGGAATTGCTACAATCAATACAGATACATGTAGTGCAATCGGTTTAGATTTAGATGCAGTGAAAAAGGCAATCGAACCACATGTCACAAGCATCAACGAGACTACAACAAAAGAGAGTTTCTAAATTTTTTGATAACAAAAACTCGCAACAGAATTACGAAAAAATAATCAAGGGGATTATAGGAAATGTTTATAACAACGACTATCGTGCAAACAGCCTTGGAAGTGGGGCTTATATATGCGTTAGTGACGCTATCTTTATATCTTAGTTTTACTATTTTAAATGTGTGTGACTTGTCCACTGATGGATGTTACACCTTGGGATGCGCAGTTGCTGCCATGGTTACAATTGCTGGACATCCAATACTTGCACTTTTTGCTGCAATAATTGCTGGAATTTGTTCCGGATTTATCACAGCATTTTTGCAAACTAAGATGGGAATTGAGTCTATTTTGGCGGGAATTATTGTAAATACTGGACTTTATACCATAAATCTAGTGGTGATGGGCGTGTCTTCCAACGTGTCAATCTTTGGAGTGGACACTGTATTTACATTGGTAAAAGGGCTTAGCGACAATGCATTTTGGCAGAGTTGGAGCAAACTTATCCTTCTCCTTGTCATTGTACTTATTGCCTGTGGATTGATGTATTTCTTCTTAAATACTAAGCTTGGACTTTCAATCAGAGCCACAGGTGACAATCCGTCAATGGTGAAATCTTCATCAATAAATACAGCATTTACCATAACCGTAGGACTTTGTGCGGCAAATGCCTGTACAGGTCTTGCAGGAGGACTTATCGCTCAGTACAACAAGACCAGCGATATCAATCTTGGAACAGGAATGGTGACAATCGCCCTTGCTTCCCTTGTAATCGGAGAGACTATCATGGGTCGAAAGGGTAGCATAGTAAAAGGTATAATCGGTGTTCTTGTGGGCTCATGCTTATACAGATTTATCGTGGCTTTGGCCTTGAGATTAAATGTGCCAACAGAAGCATTTAAGCTGGTTTCAGCACTTATCGTTGCCATTGCAATCGCCGGTCCACGATTGAAGGAATATGCGAAATTGAAAAAAGCTATGAGAGGGGAAGAATAATGTTACAACTTACCAATATTCACAAGACATTTAACCAAGGTACTGTAAATGAAAAAAAGGCCCTCGATGGAGTTAATCTAAAACTTGATGCTGGAGATTTTGCAACGATTGTTGGGTCAAATGGTGCTGGTAAATCAACTTTGTTCAATGCTATTGCAGGTGGATTTTACGTGGAAAAAGGTTCTATTTTACTTGACGGCGAGGACATTACATACAGACAGGATCATCAGAGAGCTAGATCAATCGGATATCTATTTCAGGATCCCATGAAGGGAACGGCTCCAAACATGACAATCGAGGAAAATCTTGCCATTGCATATCTGAGAGCAAGCACAGGAAATAAAAACTATTTTTCAAGAATTTCCAAGAAGGACAAGGAAATGTTTCGGGAAAAACTTGCCCTTTTGGATATGGACTTGGAAAATAGAATGAAAAATCCAGTGGGACTTTTATCAGGTGGACAACGTCAGGCCTTGACACTTCTTATGGCAACAATTGTCACACCAAAGCTTTTGCTTTTGGATGAGCACACTGCAGCTTTGGACCCAGCCACAGCGGAAAAGGTTATCAAGCTAACCAAGGATGTGATTGCGGAGAGAAATATTACCTGCCTAATGATCACTCACAATATGCATCAGGCTTTAGAGTTGGGAAATAGAACTCTAATGATGGATGCAGGAAAAATTGTATTTGACGTCAAGGGCGAGGAGAGAAGCCAGATGACAGTCACTGATTTATTGGATAAATTTAAGCAGGGTGCAGGTGAAGATTTAGACAACGACAGAATTTTGCTTTCCATGTAGTAGAAAATTACATGTCACTAGGTTTACATTTATTCTTCCAAATGATAGAATTATCATAGTTTGTGAAGGGGAAGAGAAATGGAAGAAACAAAGACAAGCTTGGATAATATGGATAATAATATGACAGAAATTAAAACAGACGAAATGACAAATAATTCGACAGGTAATTCAGATGTGACAAATTCATCGAACATGAATAACTCAGCTGACGCGACAAATTCATCAAATATGAACAACACAGGTGATGCGACAAATTCATCAGGAGAGGACATGCTTCTAGTTCAGATTGATGCTTTTAGAGACAAGGCAAAACAGCTTCAATCACTTATTGCTGCCAAAGAACGCAAGGTAAAAGAATTAGAAAATATGGTTCGTGCCAAGGAAGAACGCAATATGCAGCTTCAGATAGAACTTGCCAAGAAGCAGGAGGAAGCTGACAGCATTAAGGCCAGTGTGGAAGTTCAGGTTGATGAGATGCTTACAACTTTGCGTGGAAGCGTGTCACAGTTAGAGCATAGAATTGAAGAACAGGTTGCAAATAATCAGGCCAATGCTGCAGAGCAGACAGCTTGTATAAAAGACACTTTGGAAAATATGACATCTGATTTAGGATCATTAAAGGGCGATATTTCAGAAAAAGTTCACTCTGAAAATGTGAAGCAGTACAGAAATATCCAAGATCTTATGAAGGAGATGGATCAGACAGAAGAAAATGCCAAGGTTACCAAGGAACAGTTTGATAAAGTTAAATCAAAGGTTACAGGTGTTAGCTTGCTGACAGGAATTAATCTTATCGGAACTATTTGCATTATAGTTATGTTTTTGATGATGTTAGGTGTGATAAAATTCTAATAGAACTGAATTGGAAGAGACCTTTTATTAATTTAAAAGGTCTTTTTTTGACGGGAAGGAAATAAATTATGGGTTTAGAGAGAAAATCGGTGTGGGTTGTAGGTCATAAGAATCCTGATACAGATGCAATTTGTGCTGCAATTACATATGCGAATTTGAAAAATAAAATTGATCCTACAAGAGCTTATATTCCTAAAAAAGCTGGAAAGCTAAGCAGTGAAACTCAGTATGTTCTTAATCGTTTTGGTGTGGAAGAACCAGAGACAGTAGAGGATGTTGGCGCCCAGGTAAAGGATATCGATTACAGAGAGACAGAGGGTGTTGATGGACATATTTCTCTGAAAAAAGCTTGGAATATCATGAAGGATCACAATGTTGTCACCTTGCCTGTAGTTGATAAACAAAAGCGCCTGCAGGGGGTTATTGTAAATGGTGATATCGCTTATTCATACATGGATGTTATGGACAACACTATCTTGGGACAGGCGAAAACTCAGTATAAAAACATTATTGAAACCATAGAAGGCTACATGGTTACGGGAAATGATCATGCATATTTCACCAAGGGCAAGGTGGTTGTTGCCGCAGGTGATGTCAACAATATGCGAATCGAAATAGAGGATGATGACCTTGTTATTTTGGAAAATATTAGAGAACGTCTGATTACTGCATTGGAACAAAATGCCAGCTGTATCATCGTAAGTACTCATGATGAGGTTGATGATGATATTATAAATATGGCTCGTGACAGGGAGTGTGTATTAATTACCACAATTCATGATATTTTTGGTGTTGCCCGTATGGTGCATCAGAGTTTGCCAATTCGATATTTCATGACAGACAAGGATATTATATCTTTTGAGATGGATGATTATGTGGATGATGTGAGAGAGCAGATGTCAAAAATCAGACACCGCGATTTCCCAATCATTGACGAGCAGAGACGATTGATTGGTATGATGTCTCGAAGAAATTTGTTGAACTACCAGAAGAAGAAATTGATTTTAGTGGATCACAATGAAAAGAGTCAGGCTGTAGATGGAATTGAGGAGGCCAATATTTTAGAGATTATTGACCATCATAGATTGGGAAGTTTAGAGACCATTTCTCCAATATTTTTTAGAAATCAGCCACTTGGATGTACTGGTACAATTATTTATCAGATGTATATGGAACAAGGTGTGGAGGTGGATCCACAGATGGCAGGGCTTATGTTATCGGAGATTATATCGGATACTTTGATGTTTAGATCTCCAACTTGTACGGAAGTTGATAGGATGGAAGCTGAGAAATTGGCTGAGATTGCTGGGGTTGACATTGAGGAATTGGCCACAGCTATGTTTGAGGCTGGATCTGATTTTGCAAGTAAGACAATAGATGAAATCTTTTATCAGGATTTCAAAATATTTACCATGGACGATATACAATTTGGCGTATCACAGGTCAGTGCGGTCAGCCGCAAGCAGTTGAATTCCATCAAGGGAGAATTGAACGAGTATATGCACACTGTTCTTGAGGAAAAGGGCTTAAATATGGCCTTTGTAATGCTCACTGACATTTTTTCAGAATCAACAGAGCTTATAAGTCTCGGTGGCAATTCTGAACAGGTTATCGAGAAGGGATTTGGCGCAGAGCGGGTAAATGATGGATATATGCTAGAGGGTGTTGTTTCAAGAAAGAAGCAGTTGATACCAACTCTTATGCTTACTATACAGGAGTAATAATTTATGAGTAAACAGACTTGGAAGCCGGGAAATATGCTTTATCCTCTGCCAGCAGCAATGGTCAGCGTCAGAGATAAGGCGGGAAATGATAATATTATCACGGTGGCTTGGACAGGAACAATTTGTACCAATCCGGCCATGGCGTATATTTCGGTGAGACCGGAGCGACATTCTTACAATATGATAAAAGAATCTGGAAGTTTTGTGATTAATCTAACCACCAAGGATTTGGTTTGGGCCACAGATTATTGTGGTGTCACATCGGGACGGGATAGAGATAAATTTGCGGATTGCAAGCTTCACAAGGTTGAAGCCGGTGAGATTGATGCTCCGATGATTGAGGAGAGCCCGGTAAATATTGAGTGCAAGGTTCGCGAAATCAAAGAACTTGGATCTCATCATATGTTTATAGCAGATGTGCTGGCTGTTCATGCGGATGAGAAGTATATGGACGAGACAGGACGATTTGTCTTGGAGGATTCTGATTTGATTTGTTATAGTCACGGCAGATATTTTAGCCTTGGCAAGGAACTAGGAACATTTGGATATTCTATAAATAAAAAGAAAAAGCGGACTAGAAGACACAAGTCATAATCTAGTCCGCTTATTGAAGTTTTGATGAGAGGATAAGGAGAGAAAAAGCGGACTAGATTGCTAGAGCTTCCATCAAGTCCGCTGATGGCATTAGACTCATGGTTGCATAGCGAAGGAAAAGCGGACAAGAAGAAACAATTCATAATCTAGTCCGCTTATTTAAGTTTTGATGAGAGGATAAGGAGAGAAAAAGCGGACTAGATTGCTAAAACTCCCATCAAGTCCGCTGGTGGCTGTGCCATGCGCAAAAACAAGCGAAAGCACCGCCGCATGAGACCAACTAGGGGTTGAGAAAAGGAAGAATGGCAGTGCTAGAGCTCCTAAAAGTTCGAAAGCACCGCCACCAGGGAGTGAAATCAGAGACTTAAAGATAAAAGTGGCGGTGCCATGCGCAAAATCAAGCGAAAGCACCGCCAACAGAGACCAATCAGAGATTGAGTAAAAGTCCAATCCTACTGAATCAATGTATCGATCAAATTGAAATAAATATCTTCGTATCTAGCCTTCCAATTGTTACATATTGTATCGGCCTGTGCGAGATTTGCAGCTCTCATATGTAAATCTAAAATGGTATTTCCATTTGAAGTATATTTACAATGAGCGATATATCCTCCGTCAGGAGCCTTGTCATAATATGCACTTAAATTGGTGCTTTCTTTTATTTCAAATTTATTCTTGGTTAAATAATCAGTTATATCAGCCGCAATTCCAGGGGTGATCTTGTCCTGCATAAGTTTGTAGGTGTTGACTCCCTCCTCGGTGAGAGAGTAGGTTGTGTGGTTGTGTAGTGTGTCTGCACTTATAAGTTTAGAATCCATCAACTCACCTATAACCTGTTGAATTGTGAAATAGTCAGTGTATTCTTTGTCTAAAAACAGCTGAACTATCTGGGCATTGGACAGTGGATCCTGGGATTTATCTAATAGGCTAAGCACTGATACCTTGTATATCAGATTTGGTTCAGCCATTTTATATATTCTCCTTTACTGCTTTTGATACTACATCTGCAACACGTGGGTCAAATACTTCTGGAAGAATAAAGTCTTCGTTTAACTCCTCAGGGCTTACGAGACTTGCCAATGCATTGGCGGCAACTAGTTTCATGTCCTCAGTGATTGCAGTTGCGCGTCCCTCCAAAGCACCCTTGAAGATTCCAGGAAATACCATTACGTTATTTACCTGGTTAGGGAAGTCGCTTCGACCAGTTCCGATTACCTTGGCACCTGCTTCCTTGGCAAGGTCAGGCATAATCTCAGGGGTAGGGTTTGCCATGGCAAATATAATTGCATCTTTGTTCATTGAAGCAACCATCTCTTTGCTTACGATTCCAGGAGCAGAAACTCCAACAAATATATCAGCTCCCTTTAGAGCATCTGCAAGAGAACCAGTTTTATTAGATAGGTTTGTAACCTCTGTCATTTCTTTTTGAGCCCAGTTGAGATTAGGATAATCCTTGCTGATGATTCCCTCTCTGTCGCACATGGTTACATTTTTAAAACCATAGCGAAGTAGAAGTTTTGTTATGGCAATTCCAGCAGATCCAGCACCATTTACCACAACCTGGCAAGATTCCTTGTCCTTGCCTACGACCTTAAGTCCGTTGATGATTCCGGCTAATACAACAATGGCTGTACCGTGCTGATCATCGTGGAATACTGGTATATTTAATTCCTCTTTTAATCTAGACTCGATTTCAAAACAGCGAGGAGCTGAGATGTCCTCAAGATTTATTCCGCCAAATGTTGGAGCAATTGCTTTTACTGTTGCAATGATTTCTTCAGGGTCCTGAGTGTCAAGACATATAGGAAATGCATTGACGTCTCCAAACTCTTTGAAGAGAGCACATTTACCTTCCATAACAGGCATTGCCGCCTCAGGTCCAATATTTCCCAGACCAAGGACTGCGGAGCCATCAGATACAACTGCGACTGTGTTGGCCTTCAATGTATATTTGTAAGCTAATTCTTTGTCCTCGGCAATCTCTCTACAAGGAGCCGCAACTCCTGGTGTATATGCGATAGAGAGATCATCTCTTGTCTTTATATGTGATTTAGAAATGGTCTCTAATTTACCATTCCATTTTTCATGTGCTTCTAAAGCTAACTTGTTGACGTCCATAAATACCCTTCTTTCATTATTTTATTACTCAATATATCATTAATTATTTCATATTATTTTAAAGAGAAAATCATTAATGATTTTTTGCTTTCGTTTGTTTATAACGCGGATATTATAGCATAGATTCTATGATAAATGTTGATAAATGTATTCACAAATTTGATAAATTGTTTTATACTACATTTATCAAAAGAGAAGTCGTGTCAGTTCAGACGAGATTCCAAGTTTTATTTATATTTTTTTAGAGAATGAGAGAGTTAATATGAGAGAAAAGTACGAAAGTTTAAGTGTTGCGGTATTGCGAGATTTAGCAAAGAGTAGGGGGATTACAGGTACATCCACAATGAAGAAAGCTCAGCTTGTTGAAGTTATGTTGGAGCAGGATGAGATTGATGCTGAGAAGAAGGAGAAGTCAGCGGACAAGGCTGTAGAGGCAAAGAGTGACTCGGTGAAAAAAGATGCCGAAGTCAAGAACGGCTCAGCAAAGGACAAGGCTGTAGCTGATAAGAAAACTCGTGGGAGAAAGAAATCAGAAGATAAAACAGAGCACAAGTCTGATCATGAAAAGAATACTTCTGAGGAAGAGAAAAATCACAGTGAGTCAGAGCGCAGAGAGATTCCAGATGATGCCAAGGCGTGCGGCGGAATTTTAGAGGTTATGTCTGACGGATTTGGTTTTATCAGATGTGAGAATTATCTTCCTGGTGAAAATGATGTGTATGTGTCACCTTCTCAGATTCGTAAATTCAATTTAAAAACTGGTGATATCATTGTTGGAAAGACTAGAAAGAACAATCCAAATGACAAGTTTGGAGCGCTTATGCTTATGACTAGTGTAAATGGTTTTTCATTGGAGGAAGCTCAGAACCGTCCAAATTTCGAGGATATGACTCCAGTTTTTCCATACGAGAGAATTAAGCTTGAAAAACCAAATTCATCAGTGGCTATGAGAATTGTTGATCTTGTATCGCCGATTGGAAAGGGACAGCGTGGAATGATTGTGTCTCAGCCGAAGGCAGGTAAGACAACACTTTTAAAAGAGATTGCAAAATCGGTTACTGATTCGTATCCGGATATGCATTTGATTATTTTACTTATTGACGAGCGACCAGAGGAAGTCACTGATATCAAGGAAGCTATTGAAGGGGAAAATGTTGAAGTTATCTATTCAACATTTGACGAACTTCCAGAGCATCACAAGAGAGTTTCTGAGATGGTGCTAGGACGTGCCAAGAGATTGGTGGAGCACAAGCAGGATGTTATGATTTTGCTTGACTCAATCACTAGATTATCTCGTGCATACAACCTTACAGTTCCACCTTCAGGACGTACTTTATCAGGTGGTTTGGACCCGGCAGCTCTTCATATGCCAAAGAAATTTTTTGGTGCAGCCAGAAAGATGAGAGAGGGTGGAAGCCTTACAATTCTGGCCACAGCACTTGTTGATACAGGCAGCAAAATGGATGATGTAGTATTCGAGGAGTTTAAGGGAACTGGTAATATGGAACTTATCTTGGATAGAAAGTTATCAGAAAAGAGAGTGTTCCCGGCAATTGATATTGTAAAATCTGGAACTAGAAGAGATGATTTGTTGTTAAATGAAGCTGAAAAGAGAGCTTTGGATAGAATTCACAGAGGTGTGAATGGTATGAAGCGCGATGAGGCCGTGGAACAGATTTTAAATATGTTTGCCAAGACAAAAAGCAATGCGGATGTGGTTGCCAAATTAAATAGCAGACCAATGCTATAAAAAGACTTGCATTATGCATAGTGCTATGTTACAATAAACAAGCTGTTTATCGGGATGTAAATAGTATCGTGTATGTCGAGCAGACATGAACATGCAAAAATAGATTAATAATTTTATTTTAGAGAGGTGTTTGAAATGAGACAGGGAATCCATCCAGACTATTATCAAGCAACAGTTACATGTAACTGCGGAAACACATTTACAACAGGATCTACAAAGGAAAGCATCCACGTAGAAATTTGTTCTAAGTGTCATCCATTTTACACAGGCCAGCAGAAGGCTGCTCAGGCTCGTGGACGTATCGATAAGTTCAATAAGAAGTATGGTATTGAGCAGTAAGAAAGTCGGATAAGGTTGAGGCCACAGCCTCAACCTTTTTTCATTGTGAGGGACTTATAATTTATGAACTACAGAGACATGTTAAAGCGAGGAGAAATTCAGTTACAGGAATCTAAAATAGTGGATAGCAAAATTGATGCTTGGTATCTGTTTGAATATGTAACTGGTTTCGATAGACAGAAATATTTTATGGAGATGAATGAGGAGGTGCCAGAAAATATTTTCAAGAGATATAAAAAGGGCATAACTCGTCGCAGTAATCATGAGCCGCTACAATATATAATTGGTTCCCAGGAATTTATGGGTCTTGATTTTGAGGTAAATGATAATGTGCTTATTCCACGACAGGACACAGAAAACCTGGTGGAGGAAGTCAATAAAATTATTGAGAAAATCCGCGGTGAGCGAAATGATGGTCGTGATTTAAAACATAGCGCAAGGGATAAAAATGACAAGGGTAATGAGATAGATGTATTGGATATGTGCACCGGTTCAGGATGTATCATTATCAGTTTGGCATCAATGAATGAGGATGTGTATGGTACAGCTGTGGATTTGTCCAAAGAGGCACTTTCAGTTGCGCGAAAAAATGCCGTGAATAATTCTGTAATTGACAGAGTAGAATTCTATGATGGTGATTTGTTTGATGCCATCACAGATAACAAAGAATGCAAGATTGTGCGAGTTGGATTGGCCTGTGCAAAAACTGGCCCGGCTCGTCAGAAATTTGATATTATAGTATCCAATCCACCTTATATTAAGACTGCAGAGATTGCAAAACTTATGCCAGAAGTTGGTGAGTTTGAGCCTATGATGGCATTAGACGGAACCGAGGATGGATTACATTTTTACAGAGAGATAGCCTCAGAGGCACCAACATTTTTAAAAGAAAATGGATATCTTGCAGTAGAGATTGGCTTTGACCAGGGAGAGGATGTTCGAAAAATATTTGAAAACAATAACTTTTGTGATGTTAAAGTAATAAAAGACTATCAGGATAATGATCGTATCGTGGTAGGTTATATTGGAGGATAATAGAAATGTTTGATAAATTAGATGATTTGATTTTGCGCTATGAGGAAGTTATGCGACTTTTAAGTGAGCCAGATGTAGCCAATGATAGCAATAGATTTCGTTCTTTGATGAAAGAGCAGAGTGATTTGGCACCTATCGTTGAGGCTTACAAAGAGTATAAAGAGTGCAAGCAGACAATTGAGGATTCTCTTGAGATGATGGCTGAGGAATCTGATGAAGATATGAAAGAGATGCTCAAGGAAGAGTTAAATGATGCCAAGGCTAGGGTTGAAGAACTAGAGAATACATTAAAGATCTTACTTCTTCCAAAGGATCCTAATGATGACAAGAACGTAATCGTAGAAATTCGTGGTGGTGCCGGTGGAGATGAGGCTGCACTTTTTGCTGCTGAAATCTATCGTATGTATGTGCACTATGCAGAGTCTAGAGGCTGGAAGGTTGAGACCATGGAAGTGGAAGAGATTGGAATCGGTGGAATGAAACATGTCAATTTTATGGTTAGTGGACAGGGCGCTTATTCTATCTTGAAGTATGAATCAGGTGTGCACCGTGTACAGCGTGTGCCTGCAACTGAGTCGGGCGGACGTATCCACACCTCAACAATCACAGTTGCGGTTATGCCAGAAGCGGATGAACTTGATGTGCCAGATATCGAGGATAAGGATATCAGAATCGATGTTATGAGAGCTTCAGGAAATGGTGGACAGTGTGTCAATACAACAGATTCAGCTGTTCGTCTTACACATATTCCAACTGGTATTGTAATTTACTCTCAGACAGAGAAGTCACAGCTTCAAAATAAGAACAAGGCTTTTGCTTTACTTAGAACAAAGCTTTACGATATTGAGTTACAAAAGCGTCAGGAGGAGCGTTCTGAAGCTACTTTAAGTCAGATTGGTACAGGAGATAGATCTGAAAAAATTAGAACTTACAACTTCCCACAGGGACGTGTGACAGATCACAGAATCAATTTGACACTTTACAAGCTTGATAAGATTATGGATGGTGATATCCAAGAACTTATCGATGCCTTGATTGCAGCAGACCAGGCTGCAAAACTTGCCAAGATGAATGACAATTAAGTATTGCGACGATTTGTGTTAAAATAGATATTATCTAATTGAACGTAAATTAAAAAATGAACAGGCGTAGACTAGAAATGGGGGAATTGAGATATGTTGCATCCAGCTTTGACAGACATGTCAGTTGAACAATTTATATTGAGATTACTTATTGTTGTGGCAGTTTCATTTATCATAGGACTTGAGCGTCAGATTACTGGACACAATATGAGCTTCAAGACAACGGTTTTGATTGGAATTGGCTCATTTACCTTTGTGTCAGTGGAGGTGTTCCTCGGAACTGGGGATGCTCGTATGGCGGCAAATGTTATCACTGGAATAGGTTTCCTTTGTTCCGGTGTAATATTTAAAAATGGCGCCTCGGTAAATGGATTAAATACTTCGGCAACTCTATGGACCACAGCGGGAATCAGTGTGTTGATTGGTTATGGTCATGTATGGGAAGGATTGCTGGCCACAGCAGTTCTTGTGGTGTTAAATATTATTATGGCTTTTGTAAATGCCAAGATTCATCCTTCAGAGAAAATGTCTGAGATGAATGAGTCATATTATAATATTCAAGTTGTTTGTATTCGAACAGAAGTTAAGAAAGTAAAAAAAGTTATAAATGAAAACATTCCGAAAGGACTTAATATAGAAATGTTTGAGGTGGACGTGGAGACTGCTTCAAAATGTAGAATTACAGTCAGATTTAAAACTGATGGTAATCCAGTTAAGGACATTGCAAATATTTGTGATAAAATATTTGAAAAGGATGTTATATCAGTAACCTATGATAGGTTAGAGGAGTAAGGAGGAAGACGTAATGTGGTCAAGAAAAGTAATTAAAAACGCAGCAAAAGAAAAGGTGAAGGTAAACTATTGGAAAATGGTTTTAGTAGGTCTGGCATTAGCTTTTTTAAATGGACAGATATCATTTAACTTTTCATCTAGTGATAGTAGTGATAGTGTAGTTACTGGAACTTATGGTCATATGCTAAATACATATGATTTACCTTTAGCTGTTACAGCTTTATTACTGTTTTTAGTAATTTTTGTTATTGCTATTGCAATAGGATTAGTGATTGGAGCCTTTTTATTGAATCCGCTAATTGTTGGTGGAGATAGATTCTTTTACAAGAATATTAAAGAGCCTTCAGAGATAAAGGAATTGACTTATTCATTTGATAGTAATTACAAGAATATTGTGAAGACAATGTTCTTTAAGGATTTATATACTATTCTTTGGTGCTTATTATTTATCGTTCCTGGAATTGTAAAGAGTTATGAGTATCGTATGATTCCATATCTTTTGGCTGAAAATCCAAATATGTCTAAAGAGGAAGCATTTGCAGTTTCTAAGAGAATGATGGATGGAAATAAGATGGATGCATTTATTTTTGATTTATCATTTATCGGATGGTCATTCTTGTCAGCGCTTACATTAAATATAGTTGGAATTTTCTACTATTTTCCATACTATTATCAATCATGCGCAATGCTTTACGATGCAATCAAGATTCAGGATGCCAATAGAATGCAGTACAACCAGAATCCAAACGGTTTCAATCAAGCGCCAAACAATGGATTCAATCAAGCGCCAAACAATGGATTCAACCAGGCGCCAAATAATGGATTCAATCAAGCACCAAATAATGGATTCAATCAAACACCAAATAATGGATTCAACCAGGCACCAAATAATGGATTCAACCAGGCGCCAAACAATGATCCAAATCAGGCACCAGATGAGAATCAAAATAATGAGGCGGGTCAGACTAATAATAATTGGGAACAGTCTGATTGGAGTAAAAAAGATTTCTAAAATAAACTAAGAGTTTAATTACAAATCATCACACTATGTTAAAATAATGTAGTGTGGTGATTTTTTTATGCCACATTTTACAAAGAGGCATTATTGGGACTTTGCTTTTAGTAAAATATATTTGAATAAAATTTAAAAATCCTTAATTGAAAAATTTAACGCAACGAAATCATTGTGATTTGAGAAATATTTATATGAAAAAGGGGAATTGTTTATGTCATTACAATTTGTAATCGGAAATTCAGGATGTGGAAAGTCTACATACATTTACAATAGAATAATAGAGGAGTCAATGGAAAATCCTGATAGACAATATATTGTAATAGTGCCAGAGCAGTTTACGATGAGTACACAAAAGCGTCTTGTTATGATGCATCCGAATCATGTGATTATGAATATTGATGTCCTTAGTTTTAATAGATTGGCATATCGTATTTTTGAGGAATTAGGCACTGAGACATTAGAGGTTTTAGGTGATGCAGGTAAATCTATGCTTATTCGCAAGGTGGCTCAAGAGCAGGCGGGAAATCTCGATGTACTTGGACGTAATATGAACAGAGCGGGATATGTGGATCAGGTAAAGTCTTTAATCTCGGAATTTGAGCAGTACAATATTAAGCCTGAGGAGTTAAAAAAAATTATTGAGGATGCAGATATTGGTGGTGCCTTTGAATACAAGGCCAAGGATATGCTTTGTATATATGATGCTTATGAGCAGAAAAAGAGAGATAAATATATTACAACAGAGGAGTTGTTGGGCAAACTTACGGAGGTTATAAGTCAATCTGAAATAATAAAGAATGCAACAATTGTATATGATGGATTTACTGGATTTACACCGATTCAAAATGAATTGTTGGAAGTCATGATACCTTTATGCTCAAAATCATATGTGGTTGCGACCTGTGATTGTGATGAAGATGTATTAGGAAAATGTGGTGACCATGATCTATTTTCCATGAGTAAAAAGATGATATCTAAACTTGTAAAGCTCGCACAGAATACAGGTGTGGAAATTGATGAGATAATACGTTGTGCTCCTGAAGTGGTAGGACATGCAGGTAGATTTAGTCAATCTCGGGAACTTTCTCATATGGAACAGAATTTGTTTAGAAATTCTATGCAGGTCTATTTAGATGAGGTAAATAATGTATCAGTATACAACTTACCTAATTTTAGAAAAGAGTTAGAGTATGTGGCTGCTGACATTGAATCTAAAGTCAGAAACAAGAATATGCACTACAGAGATTTTGCGGTTTTATGTGCAGATATACATTCATATGATTATATGGCCACAGAGATATTTGATAGATATCATGTGCCACTATTTATTGACGCTGAATCTCAGATGAGATTTCATCCTTTTATAGAGGGAATCAATGCATTATTTGAAGTTTTGACTGAGAATTTTTCATATACAAGTGTCATGAGATTATTGCGTTCTGGCATAACAGATTTGACAGATGATGAGATTGATATATTGGATAATTATTTATTAGCAACAGGTATACAAGGCCGTAAAAAATATAGTGGTTTATTTACCATAAATCCAGATGATAGATATTATGATAATGAATTATTGACTGAAATTAATAATATTAGAGCGAGATTTTATAATCCAATAGATAAATTTATAAAGGCTGCTATAGCTAAAAGAAAGTGCGTTGTCTCTGAGGTCAATGCTGCTTTAGTAGACTGGATTGAAAGCCACAATGTGGAGAGAAGACTTCTAGAAAAAGCATTAAAATATAAAGAGCAAGGCGACATATCTAGAGATAAAGTCTATGAGCAGATTTATAGTTATGTGATGGATATCATAGACAAGATGGGAGTATTTTTAGGTGAAGAGGAACTTACTATTAAGGAGTATGGTGAGTTGTTGGCTGCAGGATTTTCAACTATCGGTATAGCCACTATTCCTACTAGCAATGACATAGTGCTTCTAGGTGATATTGAGAGAAGTCGTTTAGAGGACATCAAGGTGCTATATTTGATTGGTGTCAATGATGGTATGATTCCTTCGGCATTGGGAAATGGTGGAATATTTTCACAGTTGGAGAGAGAAAAGTTATTAGAAGTAAATAAAGATATAGAGTTGGCTCCTACGGACAGACAGAGATCATTTAACCAGAGGTTCTATTTATATCTTGCCATGACAAAACCATCTGAAGAGTTGGTGGTAACATACGCAAACATCAATAATAAAGGTGAGTCCATAAGACCATCATATATTATCAACACTTTAGCTAAAATGTTTTTGAATTTAAAGCAAACACCTTTGGAGGATGTTCCAAATCAGATGAAATTTTTGACACCACAAGCATCTATAGATGTAGTTGTGGATGATTTGAGACATTATGCTTTAACTGGAGTTATGAGTGATGAGTTAAAGGCTTGTGCATCCTTAGGTGACGATAGATATAGATATTTCAAAGAGATTATGGATGCGGCTTTTTATGTGCACACCGATGATAAAATTTCACGTTTAGCAGTGGAGGCAGTATTTGGTAAAGATATAACAGGAAGTGTCAGTCAGATGGAGCAATATGTAAGATGTGCTTATGCATATTTCTTGCGTTATGGCTTAAGGTTGAAAAAGAGAAGAGAGGCAGATTTTTCTGCTATGGATAAGGGAAATATTTACCATGATATTTTAGATCGATATGCAAAACATATTGAGGAAACAGATGGAGTGAGTTGGAAAAGTATTTCAAAGGAAAAAAAGAATGAGCTTATTGAGAAATCTATCAACGAGACATTTATGACTATGGGTAAGGCCCAGGTTTTTGACAGTGGAAAAGATGTTCACGATATGGAACTTATTGGAGAGAGTATCAGACAGACCATTGATGTGATTCACAGACAGGTAGATGACAGTGATTTGATACCTACAGCTTTTGAGGTGGATTTTGCCGAACTGGGAAATGCAAAAGACTTTGTTATGGAAATTGATGATATGCATAGTATGAAGTTGCGAGGTAAGATTGATAGAATTGATACTTGTAAAGATGGAAATACTGTATATGTCAAAATCGTAGATTACAAAAGTGGCGATAAAATGATTGACCTTGATGATGTTTATAATGGTTTACAGGCGCAGCTTGTCACTTACTTAGGTGCTTATAAGAAGGGGACGGATGAAAATGTAATCCCAGCAGCTATTGTTTATCAAAAGATAGATAGGCCAATAATTGAAGTTGAGGATGTAAATCAAAATATTTCTCGAAGCGATGACAAGGGATTCAAGAAATTGATGAACGAGATGCGCCAAAAGGGATATTATAATAGCGATTTTGAGGTGTTGAAAAAGCTGGAGAATTCTATTAGTGAGATAGATGAAAATCCTGCAAGTTACACATCTAAATACTATGCTGGACTTGTGTTTAACAAGAGTAAAAATAAGAGTGATTTCAGTGATAGAAAATGCAAGTCTAATAGCAATGTGTTAAGTGAGGATGACTTTAATACTTTGTGTGATTATGTGGCTAATAAATTGGTGGAGTCAGGTAGAAGTATAGTGGAGGGAGATATAAATATAAAACCTTATTATCTCAAAGATGATGTAAATGCTTGTAAATATTGTGACTTTAAAGGCTCGTGTGGATTTGACAGTAAATTACCAGGCTTTGAGAAGAAGAAGTTTGCCAAAGCAGGGGATAGTAAAGAGGAGATAATCGGACGTATGGCAAAAGATAATGCCATAATTATTTCTCAAAAAATAAAGAATCAGGAAGGGAGGATTAGATAGATGGGCGGATTTGATTGGTCGACAGATCAAAGACAAGTAATTGATGCTAGAGATGAAAATGTATTGGTTGCAGCGGCAGCAGGCTCAGGTAAGACAGCAGTACTTGTTGAGAGAATTGTAAATAGAATTACGGATGGGAAGAATCCTATAGATATAGATAGAATTGTTGTGGTTACATTTACCAAGGCAGCAGCTGCGGAAATGAGAGAGCGAATATTAAAAAGCATTCAGGATAAATTGGAAAATATGTCTGAGTCTGATCCTTTATATGAGCATATGTGTAAGCAGTCGGTTCTTATACATAATGCCAGGATTACTACAATAGATTCTTTCTGTGGTTATATAGTAAAGAACTATTTTTATGAAATAGAGTTAGAGCCAAATTATCGTATAGCAGATGAGGGTGAGAATAAGCTCTTATGTAGAGATGCCATAGATGAACTTATGGAAAAAGAGTATGCCAGTGAGGACAATGAACTCTTTATAAAATTAGTGGATGGATATGGGGATGCTAAAATTCGTGAGTTTATCCAGCAGATATATAATCGCGCGGCCACTTATCCATGGCCTAAGGAGTGGCTTGATAAAATTGCAGCAGTTTATGACACTGATGATTTTTATAAGACAGATGCAATTGCCAAGGTAATTGAAATTCAAAAGAAATATATAAGGTCTGTTTTAGAGGAATTAGAGACTTGTTTAAAAGAGTCAGAGGAAAATTTAGAACTAGAACTATTTATTCCAAAATTTACAAGTGATATTGCGCAACTTAAAGAATTGCTTGAGCATGATGGTATGGATTTTGTAAACGCCATTGATAATGTGAAGTTTGATAGAAATCCTAATAGTAATGAAGATCTAGATGAGTACACTAAATATATTGATAAGCGTTCGAAGTTGAAGGATGCATTTAACAAAAAGAATAAGGAATTTAAAAAAATCTTCGTTGGAAATCTAAACGAAGAAAATGAGTTGATAAAACCATATGTCCTTAAGCTTATTGAGTTAACCAAAGAATTTAGTGCAGTGCTAGATGGATTAAAGTCTCAAAAAAATGTATATGACTTTAATGATATAGAACATTTTGCTCTTAATATCTTGAGAAAGGCGGATGATCCCAAACATGGTATCACACCAACAGCTGAGTATTTGAGAGGATATTATGAGGAGATAATGATAGACGAGTATCAGGATAGTAACTACCTACAGGAGGAGATACTTTCTAGCATATGTCGTCAGGAGTCTGGTAAGCAAAATATGTTTATGGTGGGAGATGTAAAGCAAAGTATTTACGCCTTTCGTCAGGCATCGCCAGAAATATTTACCAACAAGTACCAAAAGTACAAGGCAGATTCTTCTACAGGACATGCCATTGATTTATCTAAAAACTTTAGAAGTAGAGCAGAGGTGTTAGATGGAACCAATGATGTGTTCGGACCATTGATGCAACTTGATATTGGAAATGTAGAATATGATGATGCTGCAAAACTGGTATATGGAAATGCTGATTATACGGTGAATGATGAGACTGCAAAAAGATGTGAGATGGAAATTATCGTAGGAGACTATGTTGCAGATGAAGCTGATGAAATGGATGTGGAAAATTCAGATGCCTACGATGCACAGATAATTGCAAACAAAATCAAGGAAATGATTTCAAGTGAGATGCCTGTGTATGACAAGGATAAAAAGTGTGAGAGACCTATTACTTATTCGGACATAGCAATCTTGCTTCGAAGTCCATCAACGCGAGCAGAAAACTATATATCTATTTTAGAGCGTAATGAGATATCTGCGCATGCCACCAGCAAGTCAGGATATTTTAGTGCCCCTGAAGTAGTGTATGTATTAAATATACTGCGAGTGATAGATAATCCGCATCAGGATGTGGCTTTGGTTTCAGTGTTAAAAGGACCTACATGGAAGGTGACAGATGAAGAGTTGGCTATGTTAAAAAGCCAGGTGTCAAAATTTGCAAAAAGCGACGTAGGGTATATGGACTTTTCAGATGCACTTTGGAAGTTGTTTGGGAATTTGCCAGATGATAAAGATAAATCCGCGACAGAAAATTTACCAGATGACTTAACAAAGAGGTTACTTGATTTTTACAACTTTATAGAGGAGATGAGAGAGATTGCAAAGGATGTATCTGTCCATGAATTGATTCAGATGATAATTCGTCGCACAGGATATCTACACTATGTTGCTGCACTTCCTCGAGGTGAGAATAGAAGAGCGAATCTATTGAAGCTTGTAGATCAGGCAGTGGATTATGAGACTACAAGTTATAAGGGCGTATTTAACTTTATAAATTACATTGAGTACTGTAAAAAATATGATGTGGATGTAGCAGAGGCAGAACTTGTTAGTGAAAATGATGATGCTGTTAAAATAATTAGTATACACAAGAGTAAAGGACTAGAATATCCTGTAGTATTTTTGGCGAAATGTAATACGGAATTTAACTTGATGGATTTAAATAAAAAATTGATAATTCATCCTGAATTAGGATTTGGTCTAGTATATGTGGATGCCGAGAGACAGATTCAATATAAGCCGGGATATTATACTGTGGTGAGAAATCAGTTAAAGGAAGATGTATATGGTGAGGAGATGAGAGTGCTTTATGTTGCTATGACTAGAGCTCGAGAAAAACTTATTATTACATCTATAGTTGGTGGCAAGAAAAGTGCAGAGAATTATGTGGATTCTTTTGACACTGGAACTACTCGAATGACTTATGAACAGCGAATGAAATCTAAGTGCTATATGGATTGGATATTACATGCGACTCAGTATATGAGAGATAAATATCCAGTAGAGATAGTAAAGATTGATAAAGCTGCAGAGAAGTTAATTTTGGACCGGGGAATTATTGAGAAGCGAAGAAATAATTTCGAGGAAAATGTATCTGATGCCGATGATAAGTTAGTTGATTACATAAAGGAGCAGTACCATCATAATTATCAATTTGTCAAGGTTGTAAATTATAAAACTAAATATTCTGTCTCTGAGATTAAGCATCAGAAGATGGAAGAATATGAATTGCATGAAAATGAAGAAAAGCAGGTATCCTATGCCTGGGGAGATAATCCATTAGAGGATAGCATTGAAGACAAGATTGAAGCGCTTAAAAAGAAAAATGATAATACAGTAAATCTTGGTGCTAAAAGAGGTACTGCTGTGCACCGATTTATGGAGTGTTATGATTTTTCAGATAGTACTTCAGATAAAGAAAAAGCATTTAATCTGCAAAAAGATAGGATAGTAGATGCAGGATTAATGAATGCCGATGAAATGGAACTTGTGTCAAAAGATGGTGTCGTAAAGTTCTTAGAGTCTGACACAGGCAGCAGGATGGCAGCAGCTGAAGTAAATAATAAATTATACCGCGAACAACCTTTTGTTATGAGTGCGATGCCTTCAGAAATATGGCCAGATAATGAGAAAAATGTTGAGGATGATCCTGTTTTAATACAGGGAATAATTGACGTGTTCTTTGAAGAGGAAGATGGAATTGTACTTTTAGATTACAAGACAGATAAGGTGAAATCTGAAGAAGAATTAGTAGGACGCTATCGTGCTCAGTTAAATTTATATGCTGATGCAATTAGTCGAGGAAGAGGGAAAAAAGTAAAAGAAATCCTTATATATTCTTTTTGCCTAGATAAGACTATCATGTTATAATTTTACAGGCGTAACAAGATAGGAGGAGATTATGAGTAGTTATACTTATGATAAAAAATGTGTAAAAGCATTTTTAGATAATCAATTAAAATTATATCCTGAGGTTGTGGCAGAAACAGAACAAGAAGCCAGAGAATTTTTGGAAGATACGATGGCTATTGTCTGTGATAACGACAAGGAAGTAATAGAATATTTAGAAGAAGAGATGGACATCACTGGAATGAGTAAACAAGAAATCTTGAATGCGGACGAAGTGTTTGCTATTGGCGATGGTAGATATCTTGTTGTAGAAGGATAATAGTGGAATGAAGTTTTGGAAGAAAAGTTTATTATTAATATTGACTCTTGTGGTGAGCATAACATGTTTTTCAGGATGTACTATCGGGAATCGTGAAGTATATTTTGCATCAAAAAGTGGTTGGCATACTGTGTTTAAAATCGGAGATATGTCATGTCATAGAGATGAGTTTCGTATGTATTTAGCAAACTATAAAAATATATATGGAAATGTTTATGGAACAGACTTATGGAATGGCGATTATGACACAGACACGATGGAAACAAGTGTGAAAAATGCAGCTATAGAACATTTATCAAAAGTATATGCTTTAAATCTTTATGCGAAAGATAATGATATAGTTTTGACTGAACCTGAACTTGAAAAGGTTAATGATGCAGCTTTAGAATATTATGATTCTCTTTCAAGAGCGGAGCGTAAATATACAGGTGCTTCAAAAAAAGAAGTGATTGAAATGTATGAAAGATATGCATTGGCATGTAAAGTTTATCAGAAGTTAATGGCTCAAGTAGATGTGACAGTAAGTGAAGATGAAGCGCGAGTAATGCATGCATTTATTTTATTTACAACTGATAAAGACAAAGCAAAAAATATTCAGACAAATATAGATAACGGTGCTACATTTGAGAGATTGGCAACAACTTATAATGAGTTGGATACTACTAGAATTACTTTTGGTAGAGGAATATATGATAAAGAAATAGAAGATGTTGTTTTTCGTTTAGATGATGGTGAAGTTTCTGATATGATCACAACTGATGATGGATATTATTTTTTCCAATGTATTAATAAATATGATGAGGAAATGTCAGAAACTAATAAGGCGAGCATTGTTAAGGAAAGAAGAGAGATGGCAATCAATAATGTGGTGTCTGAACTTGATAAGAAATATTATGCTGATTTGAATAAAAAATTAATTGATAAAATTTCTATGCCTACAGATGAGAATATAAAAACTAATTCGTTCTTTAAAGTATTAGATTCTCATATTAAGTTTGATTGATGTTAAATATTTATAAATTTAAAAATAAAAAAGATAATTCTCTGACATAATTAACTATTGTCTTAAAAAGAAAAAATAGTATAATAATTTTGTGAGGTAAATAAATTGCTTTATAAAAAAGGAGTACGAGGATTATGGCAGATACAAAAAAAGTGACAGAAGACATTAAGAAAACTACAGCAAAGGTTTCTGAAGTTGCAAAGACATCAGCAACAAAAGCTTCTGATGTTGCAAAGACATCAGCAACAAAGGTAAAGACAGCTGCAAAGTCTACTGCAAAGAAAGCTAGTACAACAGTTAAGAAGACAGCTGCAAAGAAAGCTACAAAGAAAGTTGCACCAACGCAGGCTGTTATTTTACAGTTCGCGGGTGAAGACTTTAAGATGGATGATATAGTTGAAAATGCAAAAGCTGCATTTAAGGCTGAGAACAAGAGAAAAGCTATTGAAGACATTAAGGTATATGTTAAGCCAGAAGACAAGGCAGCATATTATGTTGTTAAGTCTGGTACAAGCGAGTATGCAGGTAAGATTGATCTTTAATTTGTGGATTTAAAATTAGAATGATTACAACTCTCGAGAATGTTATTCTCGGGAGTTGTTTTTTTGAATATATTTGGTTTTAATTAGGTGCATTTTTGGTTTAGTATTGACTTTTTTGTCGAATATAATCAAACTATTATTATCAGAATAAATGGAGGAGGATTGCATGGTAAAACATATGATACTTTGGACACTTAAAGACGAGTTGTCTGTGGAAGAAAAAGAAAAAATTAAAGATGGAATCAAGGAAGGTTTAGAGGGATTAGCTGGACAGATTCCAGGAATGATTGATATAAAAGTTTATAAGGATGGATTACCAACTTCAACAACAGACCTTATGCTTGATTCTACATTTGAAAGTGCAGAGGCGCTGGCAAATTATTCAACACATCCAAAGCATGTGGCAGTTGCTGACAGTAAGGTGAGACCATATACAAAGAGCAGAGCTTGTCTTGATTTTGAAGTTTAAAAAAGGAGGGTTATTGAGATGACAATTAATGAAGCAGTTGAGTATTTAAAAGGATTAGATTTAGCAAACATCGAACCAGGAAAGCATATTGTAGATGATACTTTCTATTATAATATTCAGGAGTATGATTCAAAGGATCATGAGAATTGTAGATTAGAGTCACATAAGAATCATTATGATATTCAGTGGGTTATCAGTGGAACAGAAGAGATTGATACATTAAGCGCAGCTGGATTAAAGGAACTTGTTCCTTATATCGAGGAAAAGGATGTACAGTTCTACGAGATTCCAGATGATACATGTGTAAGCAAAGCAATTCTTACAGCTGGAAGTTTTATCATTCTTCCACCTAGCATTGCACATAGACCAGGAATGGCTGTAGATGGCGTTAACACACCAGTTAAAAAATGTGTTGGTAAACTTCTTTGTGAATAATTGATTATTGTTAGGTTATTTTGAATTATAAAATGAATTAGCGGTGCTTTGACTTAGAATTAGGTTGAAGCACCGCTTTTAAGTTCGCAATGGAGCCGTGAGACTATGAAAGTGGCGGTGCATATACCCGAAATTGGGTAAAAGCACCGCCTTTTCGGGTTAAATCAGAACTCCATAACCCTTGAAAAGCGGAGCAAAAAGAGAAATGACATATATTGCACCGCTTTTAAGTTCGCAACGAACCCGTGAGACTAGAGAAAAGCGGTGCATATACCCAAAATCGAGTAAAAGCACCGCTGGAATGGGTAGAACCTGAACCTCTCGCCCATTGATTGGCGGTGCAAAAAGAGAAATGACATTCTCTGGCACTGCCACCGAGTTCGCAACGAGCCCGTGAGACAAGAGAATAGCGGTGACTAGACCTGAAAATCATAAAATTGTTAGCACTCATTCGAAATGAGTGCTAAATTTTTATTGACTTTCACATTTCACAGAGTTAAGATATTTCTATGGCGCATGATAGTAACTCGAAAATAAGATAATTCGAAGCCAGGTTATTACTTGGAATATCGATAATCATGCGTATAAAACGGACTAAAATATGTAAGGAGATGGATACAAATGAGTAACAAGCGCGGTAGTTTATCAATTACAAGTGAAAACATTTTTCCAGTGATCAAGAAGTGGTTATATTCTGATCACGACATTTTCTATAGAGAGTTGATCTCGAATGGTTGCGATGCAATTACTAAGTTAAAGAAACTTGATATGATGGGAGAGTATGAACTTCCAGCAGACTACAAGGCTAAGATTTTGGTTGAAGTTGACCCAGAAAAGAAGACTTTGACATTTACTGATAATGGTCTTGGTATGACAGAGGAAGAGGTTGATGAGTACATCAATCAGATCGCTTTTTCTGGTGCTACTGATTTCATCGAGAAGTACAAGGACAAGGCCAATGATGATCAGATTATTGGACACTTCGGTTTGGGATTCTATTCAGCATTTATGGTTGCTGATGAAGTTTCAATTGATACTCTTTCTTACAAGAAGGATGCTAAGCCAGTTCATTGGCTTTGCGATGGCGGTACAGAGTACGAGATGTCAGAGGGTGACAAGGCTGAGGTTGGAACCAAGATTACATTATTCTTAAACGAGGATTGCCTTGAGTTTGCCAACGAGTACAGAGCTCGTGAGGTTATTGAGAAATATTGTTCATTCATGCCAACAGAGATTTATCTCTCTAAGGCAAATGCTCCAGAGGAGTATGAGACAATCGATGCAGAGGACCTTCTTGATACAGACAAGGTAATTGAGGACATCCATGAGGATGCTAAGTTTGAGGAGAAGGAAAACGAGGATGGAACTAAGGAGCAGGTAGAAGTATCTCCAGCCAAGGATAAGAAGAAAATCGTAAAACGTCCTCGTCCACTTAACGATACACAGCCACTTTGGACCAAGACTCCAAGCGAGTGTACAGATGATGAGTACAAGGAATTTTACCGCAAGGTATTTAATGATTACAAGGAGCCACTTTTCTGGATCCACCTAAATATGGATTATCCATTTAACTTAAAGGGTATTCTATACTTCCCAAAAATTAATACAGAGTATGATTCTATTGAGGGAACAATTAAGCTTTACAACAATCAGGTGTTCATCGCCGACAACATCAAGGAAGTTATTCCAGAGTTCTTGATGCTTCTAAAGGGTGTGATTGATTGCCCTGATTTGCCACTAAATGTGTCTCGTTCAGCTTTGCAAAATGATGGTTTTGTAAACAAGATTTCTGAGTACATTACCAAGAAGGTGGCAGACAAGCTTATTGGTCTTTGCAAGACAGAGAAGGAAAGCTATGAGAAATATTGGGACGACATCAGTCCATTTATCAAGTTTGGTTGCTTGAAGGACGTGAAGTTCTGCGACAAGATGAATGACTATATTCTCTTCAAGGATATCGATGATAAATATGTAACTCTTCCAGAACTTCTTGCACCAGCAAAGGATGAGGAAAATGCAACTGATGAGGAAGGCAACAAGGTAGAGGCAGAAGTTGTTGACGAGGAAAATGATGCGACAGAAAATGAAGCAGATGATACTGACAATAGAAAGACAGTATTCTATGTAACAGATATGCAGCAACAGTCTCAGTACATTAACCTGTTCAAAGAGCAGGGAATGAATGCAGTTATTTTGGATCATGCAATTGATTCATCATTTATCACACAGCTGGAGCAGAGAAATCAGGATTACAAGTTCTTAAGAATTGATTCTGATATCACAGAGACTCTCGTGGAAAATGTTTCTGAGGAAGAGTTGAAGGATGCTCAGGAAGCACTTAGCGCATTGTTCCAAAAAGCATTGAACAAGGATAATTTAAAAGTCAGTGTTCAGAAATTGAAGAACAAGGATGTATCATCTATGCTTACAGTGTCAGAGGAAGGACGCCGTATGCAGGACATGATGAGAATGTACAGCATGATGGGCATGGAGCCGGGAATGTTTGGCGGCGATGAGACATTGGTTTTAAATGCTGACAACGAATTGGTTCAATATATGTTTGAGCATGCTGACGGTGAAAATGTTGAAATGTTCGCACAGCAGCTTTATGATTTGGCAGTTCTTGCAAATCAGCCACTTGCACCAGAGGCAATGACAGCGTTTGTAAATAGAAGTAACAAGATTATGATGCTTCTTGCAAAATAATTCATGTGATAGTTTTGTAATAGACAGGACAAGACAGACCTTCAGGGGCTAGATATTAATCTAGTCCCTGAGGGTCTTTTTTTATGCAGATGATGACACTATTAAATAAAATTATTGACATAAGAAAAATAGAAGTGTATATTAAGTGTACTAGATGACATAGTACACATATAAAAATATGGAGGTTGTTAGATGGTATGGATCGATATTAAGGACTCGACACCTATCTATGAGCAGATTGTAAATCAATTTAAAAACCTGATAGTTAGAGGGGCGTTGTCCACAGATGAAAAGATTCCCTCGGTGAGAAATCTCGCCATGGAATTATCCATAAATCCCAATACTATTCAAAAAGCTTATGCCGAACTTGAACGACAGGGTTACATTTATACGGTAAAGGGACGAGGAAATTTCGTTTCACCTAGGGAGGAACTTATGGAAATTAAAAAGAGTGAGATTATGGAACATATAGAGGCGGTGGCTGTAGAGGCGGAGAAATCCGGTGTGGATATAAACCACTTAATCGATTATTTAAGAAGCCGAAATAAATCGGAAGATTAATAGATGCAAATCATGGAACAGGAATTATGAAACAGGAATCATAAATCTACAGAAGGGGAAAACTTATGATTGAAATCAAGGAAGTTACAAAAGAATTTGATGGTTACAAAGCAATTGATAATATATCCATAAATATTGTTGAAGGCATAGTCTTTGGATTGCTTGGAACCAATGGAGCCGGAAAATCTACATTGCTTAGAATGATGGCAGGAGTATACAAGCCAAACATGGGTGAAATATTAATAGACGGCGAACCAATTTATGACAACATCAAGGCTAAGGAAAAAATATTTTTCGTATCAGACGATGCGTATTTCCCACCAAGTGGAACAGCTAAGGATATGGTGAATTATTACAAGACTGTTTATAGAAATTTTGATGAGAAATTTTTCTACGATATGTTAGATAAATTTGGTCTTGAAAGAGATAGGGCATTGAAAACATTTTCAAAAGGAATGAAGAGACAGATTTCTATATTGTTAGGACTTGCTGCCAAGACCAAGTATCTATTGTGCGACGAGACATTCGATGGTTTAGATCCAGTGATGCGTCAGGCCATCAAGTCACTTTTCGCCTCAGAACTTAGCGACAGAGATTTTACGCCAATTATTGCATCTCATAACTTGAGAGAATTAGAAGATATATGCGACAATGTGGGTCTTCTTCACAAGGGTGATATGGTGATGGCCCAGGAGATGGATATGTTAAAATGCAACATTCACAAAGTTCAGGTGGTTTTGCAAAATCCTGAGGATGCTGAAAGATTATACAAGACTTTTGATCTGGTAGCAGGAGAGACCAGAGGATCGCTTATCACATTGACGGTAAATGGAAATAAAAGTTGTATAAAAAGACAGCTCGATGAATATGACACTGTTTATGCGGAAATTTTACCAGTGTCCTTGGAGGAAATATTTATCAGCGAAGCGAAGGGAGAAGGCTATGATGTCAAGAAACTCATTTTGGATAAATAGTAAATGGAATTTAAAAACTAGACATACCTCATGGATTTTAAACTTCATGATTTGGTTTGTGATAATGCCATTTGTGGCAATAATTGGACTGGTGAATTATCACAACAATTATTCAGAACAGATTATGAATGTAAATGGATTTTGCATGAATATGTTGGACAATCAGATGATATTTGGATCAGTTGTTTCTATATTTGTCGCAATTGGAATGGCAATTGAAGCATATGGCTGGATGAACAATATTTCACAAGTTGATATGTACAAGTCGGTTCCGGTGAAGGAGTCCACTAGATTTGCATATATTAATTTGAATTCCTTCATTATATATGCAGTTGGATTTTTGTGTAATGTAATTATTGAGATTGCAATTTTTACATTCAACGGTGGATTTAAAGCTGGAGATATTACAGAGATTTTAACTTATGTTGTGATAAATATTGTGACATTTCTCTCAGCATATGGAATAGCCTGCATTGCAGTTATGCTTACGGGAAATGCAGTCCTTGCAGCCATGGGTGCAACCTTTTTAAACTTTGTAGAACTCTTTGCCATCTGGCTTTGGGAGACTGGTAAATGTGCATTCTACAACGGCTATGAAATGATAAATATAAAAGGGATTTTTTCTCCAATAAATATGGCTTTAAATGCAATGGAGCAGGGTGTTAACAAAGTAAATGTCATAAATGATAGTCCGATTTATGTTATAGTGAATCATTTAAATACAGCAGGATGGCTTATAATCGGAGTGCTTCAAGCGGTGATTTATCTCACATTGACATATCAGCTTTATAAGAGAAGACCGGCAAATGTATCAGGACAGAGAATAGTATTTAAATTAGCAAGACCTGTAATAGAGATTGCCATTGGATGTATTGGTGGCTATGCCGTTGCTTTGTTTATGAACGAAGTGGGCGGAAAGGGAACAGCAATTTTTTCTGTGGCAGTATTTGTAATCATTTTACATATAGTTTTAAAAATGATAATGGATGGTAAGATGTTCTTTGATATAAGAGGTGTGGTTACATTGGCAGCGACATTTGTTATAGTTACATTGCTCTTTAGTTATCAGGCTAACGATTGGGGGAAATATAATACTTATATACCTGATGAGGAAAATGTTGAAGGATATTCAATATATGTGCCGAGCAAAACAAACTTGCAATATTATCAGCGCGGGGAAGATGGAACTTCAGATAATATGATTTCTGATTATATATTGTTAGATGGAGTTGAAATAACAGATAAGACTACTACAAAAAATATGTTACAGATAATAAATAAAGCCTTGAAAGATATGCCTGACGAAACATATGGTGATGACATCAAGATAAAGTATTATATGAAAAAAGGTAATGATAAGTACCGTACATACAGTATTAAGTCTGAATATGTAAATGAGATACTAGCTATGACTTACGATAGAATGGAGTATAAAGAGAAATATAATACTCTAGAATATAACAAGTCAATTATGGAAGATATTATTAATAAGGAAGGTTCAGTTGCTATAACAAATTACACTATTTATAGTGATGACGATTCTTATGATATTGTGAGAGACAATAATAGCGAAGACAAAGAGGTGTATAAGCGATTATACGAGGCTGCTAGCAAAGATATACTTCTTAGAGATGGAGACACAATTGCTTATGATAAACCTATAGGCGAGCTGGATCTGACAGCGAATTATGCGGCAAGCTATGGAGAATACAATGCGATAGATTTATATATTCCAGTTTATGAATCTGATGCCAATACAATGGCTGTGTTAAATGAATTGGGATGGTAAGAAAATAGGTTACCACTTAGTGGTAGCCTCAGACTGAAGACAAAAGCCTCTTGTGATTTATGAAGTCACAAGAGACTTTTTTCATTTTCTTTTTGATTTTTGATGTATTTTCAGGTTTTGATATTTAATATTTATGAGCTATATGAGGATTTCATGTCCTTATGTAGG
>JAILFK010000030.1 GCA_024697595.1 Lachnospiraceae bacterium
CTGGCAGAATGCTTATGGTAATTCCAACAACAATTATTCCAGCGATACGCATAATGCAAATAACTGGCAGAATGCCTACGGCAATAATAATGCCAACAACACTTATGGCAACAACACTTACGGCAATCAAAATGGTAGCAACCCATATGGCGACAATGCCTATGGTAATCAGAACAACCAGTATCAGTACAACCAGTATCAGAACAATGGCAATCCATATGTAAATAATGGGCCTACTGTAGGACCTACTGGTAAGAAGATTGGTACAGGTTTTGGAATTGCTTCTATGGTACTTGGTATTTTAGCTTTGTGCACATTCTGCGCATGCATCAATATTCCATTGGCTATATTGGCTGTAATATTTGGTATTATTCAGCTGGTAGCTTATGAGAAGAAGGGTTTTGCTATTGCAGGTATTATTACAGCTGTATTATCAATTATTTTATTTGTAGGCTGCTATACTATTTTGGCAAGCAATCCTGAATTCAATGATGCCGTTGAGCGCAGTATTGAAGACGGTGACTTTGAAGATTACTTAGACGAGTATGAATACTATTTAGAGGATGACTTCCAGTAGAGTTTTCCTTGACAAAACAGGTATCTCTAAGTATACTTTTCAAAGGATATTTTTCTAAATTATAATTGAAAAATGATAAATGCGTTGAGGAAGACAGTACATAAATTTATGAAAGCCTAGCGAGTCGGGTATGGTGGAAGCCGATGCAAGTAATAATTATGGAAAATCACTTCTTAGCAGCAAACTGAAAGGGTAACCAAGTAGGGGCGACGTATTTCTCACGTTACAGAGGACATGTATGCAAGAAAATCTTAAGTACAGCGTATTAGGTGGTATAACGAATTTTTGGCTTTCGTCCTATGCGGGATGGAAGCCTTTTTGTTTTATGTCGGGCGTATACCCCTGGTGACATTTATCATATCGCCTAATAGAAAAGAAAGGGAAAAGTGATGTACAAAAAAGTATCAACTGATCTAAATTTTGTAGAACGCGAAAAGGCAACAGAGAAATTCTGGAGCGACAATGACATTTTCCGTAAGAGTATGGAAAACAGAAAAGAAGGAGAGACATATACATTCTATGATGGCCCTCCTACAGCAAATGGTAAGCCACATATTGGACATGTGCTTACTCGTGTAATCAAGGATATGATTCCTCGTTACCAGACAATGAAGGGAAAGTATGTACCTCGTAAGGCTGGATGGGATACTCATGGACTCCCGGTAGAACTTGAAGTTGAGAAGCTTTTAGGATTAGATGGTAAAGAGCAGATTGAAGAATATGGTATGGAGCCTTTCATTGATAAATGTAAGGAGTCTGTATGGAAGTACAAGGGTATGTGGGAAGATTTCTCAGGTACTGTTGGTTTCTGGGCAGATATGGATAATCCATATGTAACTTATGATGATAATTTTATTGAGTCAGAGTGGTGGGCACTCAATCAGATTTGGAATAAGGGACTACTTTATAAGGGCTATAAGATTGTACCTTATTGTCCACGCTGTGGTACTCCACTTTCATCAGCTGAGGTATCTCAGGGATATAAGACTGTAAAAGAGAGATCTGCAATTGTCAGATTTAAGGTTGCGGACGAGGATGCATTTATCCTGGCATGGACAACAACACCTTGGACATTGCCATCAAATGTGGCTCTTTGTGTAAATCCAAATGAGACTTACCTTAAGGTCAAGGCTGTTGATGGATATACATATTACATTGCAGAGGAACTTGCAGATAAGGTATTAAATCAGCTTCTTGAAAAGGATGCTGAGGGTCCAGCTTATGAAGTTTTAGAGACATTCAAGGGTACAGACCTTGAGCATAAGAAGTACGATCCACTTTATGATTGTGCCAAGGTTGATGCGGATAGACAAAATAAGCAAGGCTTCTATGTTGTTTGTGATACATATGTAACTATGACAGATGGTACAGGTATAGTACATATTGCTCCTGCATTTGGTGAGGATGATGCCAATGTTGGACGCAAGTATGACCTCCCAGTTGTAAAAATGGTTGATGAGAAGGGCTGTATGCTTGAGGAGACACCATTTGCTGGAATGAGATGTAAGCCAACTCAGGATGAAATTAACAGAGGTGCTGTTTCAGCAGATCCTGAGGTTATTAAGGATTTATCAGCTAGAAAGCTTTTGTTTGATGCTCCAAAATTCGAGCATGAGTATCCACACTGCTGGAGATGTGATACACCACTTATCTACTATGCTAGAGAGTCTTGGTATATCAAGGAGACAGCAGTAAGAGATGATCTTATAAAAAATAATAATACAGTAAATTGGATTCCAGATTCTATCGGTAAGGGACGTTTTGGAAACTGGCTTGAGAATATCCAGGATTGGGCAATCTCAAGAAACCGTTATTGGGGAACACCACTTAATATCTGGGAGTGCGAGGACTGTGGACATAGAGAGTCTATCGGAAGCCGCGCTGAGCTTGCTGAGAGAAGTGGCAATCCAGAGGATGCCAAGGTTGAGCTTCATCGTCCTTACATCGATGCAGTTACATTTAAGTGCCCTGACTGTGGTAAGACAATGAGAAGAGTGCCAGAGGTTATTGACTGCTGGTTTGATTCAGGTGCAATGCCATTTGCTCAGCATCACTATCCATTTGAGAACAAGGAGTTGTTTGAGCAGCAGTTCCCAGCACAGTTTATCTCAGAGGCTGTTGACCAGACTCGTGGATGGTTCCATTCACTTATGGCAGAGTCAACATTGCTTTTCAACAAGGCTCCATATGAGAATGTAATCGTATTGGGACATGTACAGGATAAGAACGGACAGAAGATGTCTAAGTCTAAAGGCAATGCTGTTGATCCGTTTGATGCTTTGGAGAAATATGGTGCAGATGCTATTAGATGGTATTTCTACATTAACTCAGCTCCATGGTTGCCAAACCGTTTCCACGGTGATGCAGTGCTAGAAGGACAGAGAAAGTTTATGGGAACTTTGTGGAATACATATGCTTTCTTTGTACTATATGCTAATATTGATGAATTTGATGCTACAAAGTATTCTATCGATTACGATTCACTTACAGTAATGGATAGATGGTTGTTATCAAGACTTGCCACAACTATCAAGGAGGTGGATGACAATCTAGGAAATTATAGAATTCCTGAGGCTGCAAGAAGCTTGGAGAAGTTTGTTGACGATATGTCTAACTGGTATGTACGTCGTAGCCGTGAGAGATTCTGGGCAAAGGGAATGGAGCAGGATAAGATCAATGCTTATATGACTTTGTATACAGCTTTAGTAGAAATTTCAAAGGCAGCAGCACCAATGATTCCATTTATGACAGAGGAAATCTATCAGAATTTGGTATGCTCAATTGATTCATCAGCTCCAGAGTCAATTCATTTATGTGACTTCCCAGAGGTGAAGACAGAGTGGATTGATGCAGATCTTGAGGCCAAGATGGGAGTTGTTCTTGAGGCTGTTGTACTTGGACGTGCATGTAGAAATACATCAAATATCAAGAACCGTCAGCCAATTGGACAGATGTATGTAAAGGCCGAGGAAGAGATTTCTCAGTTCTATCTTGATATTATTCGTGATGAGTTAAATGTTAAGGATATTGAGTATAAAGAAGATGTAAGTGATCTCACTTCATACAACTTTAAGCCACAGCTCAAAACTTTAGGTCGTCGCTTTGGTAAGAATATTAATGCGGTTAAGGAAATTCTTGCAAACCTTGATGGACAGGTCGCTATGAAGGAGTTGAAGTCTGAGGGAACACTCACAATTACAGTGGAAGGAGTTGCAGAGGCTTTAGCTGAGGAAGATTTGCTTATCGAGGCAGCAGAGGTAGAAGGATTTGTGTCAAATACAGATCATGGCGTAACTGTGGTTCTTGATACAAATATGACTCCAGAATTATTGGAGGAAGGTTTCGTTCGTGAAATCATTTCCAAGGTTCAGACAATGAGAAAAGATGCAGGCTTTGAAGTTATGGATCACATTGCAGTATCTTATGATGCAGATGATGAGGTTGCTGGTATATTTACAAGAAATGATAAAACAATTTCCCAGGAAGTTTTGGCTGAGACAGTTGAAGCTGGTGCCAAGGGAGATTTGGTCAAAGAGTGGAATATTAATGGAAAGAATGTTACACTCGGAGTGACAAAATTATAAATAGACATAATCTATGGTTTGGTAATTATTCACATATATCAGACCATAGATTTGTTGTATTATGAGACTATAGGGATGTAGATTGAGTTTAGGAGAGATGAGTTTATGGCAAAAAGATTTGACAAGAGAGCTTTTAAGAAAGAAGTAGAGGATAATGTTCGTAAGCTTTACAGAAAAGATTTTTCTGAGGCAAATGAGCAGGAGGTTTTTCAGGCGGTTTCTAGAGTTGTAAACAGTCAGGTTATTGATAACTGGATTGATACTCAAAAAACTATGCGTGAGGAAGATCCAAAGACGGTATATTATATGTCTATGGAATTTCTTGTAGGTAGAGCGTTGGGAAATAATATGATTAACCTATGCAACTACGACAAGATCAAAGAGTGCCTTGAGGAGATGGGATTTAATATGAATGCCATTGAAGATCAAGAGCCAGATCCTGCTTTGGGAAATGGTGGACTTGGAAGATTGGCTGCTTGTTTTATGGATTCTCTATCAACTTTGGGCTATCCAGCATATGGATGCGGTATCAGATATCGCTATGGAATGTTTAAGCAAAAGATTGAGGATGGGTATCAAAAAGAGATTCCGGATGATTGGTTGAAAAATGGCTATCCATTTGAGATGGTTCGCCCAGAGCATACCTATGAGGTTAAGTTCGGTGGATATGTCAGGGCTGTGGTAAATGAGCAGGGCAAGACTGTCTTTGTTCAAGATGACTATAGTTCTATTATGGCTGTGCCATATGATATGCCTATTTTGGGATATGATAACAATATGGTCAATACCCTTATGATTTGGGATGCCAAGGCCAAAGAGGAATTTAGTTTAGAGTCCTTTGATAAGGGTGAATACGAGAAGGCTGTAGAGGAGAGGAATCTTGCAAGAAATCTCGTGGAAGTATTGTATCCAAATGACAACCATATTTATGGAAAAGAGCTTAGACTAAAGCAACAGTATTTCTTTGTATCTGCAAGTATACAGAGAATTATTGCGCATTATAAACAGACACATAAAGATATCAGAAAGATTTATAAAAAGGTTGTGATTCAGATGAATGATACACATCCTACATTGGCTGTTCCAGAACTTATGAGAATTCTCATAGATGAAGAAGGTCTCGAGTGGGATGAGGCATGGGATATCACATCCAAGACTGTGGCATATACAAACCATACAATTATGTCAGAGGCTTTGGAGAAGTGGCCTATTGAGATTTTCTCAAGATTACTTCCTAGAATCTATCAGATTGTTGAGGAAATCAATCGTAGATTTGAAAATGAAGTTAGAGAGAAATTCCCAGGAGATGAGGGCAAGGTGGCTCGTCTTGGCATCGTCAGAGACGGCCAGGTGAAGATGGCTCATATGGCTATTGCAGCAAGTTTTTCTGTGAATGGTGTTGCTGCCCTTCACACAGAGATATTAAAGAAGCAATCTCTCAAGGATTTCTATGATTTATATCCTAAGAAGTTTAATAACAAGACCAATGGTATTACTCAGAGAAGATTCCTATTACATGGTAATCCATTATTGGCTGATTGGGTTAGTGATCATGTGGGCAAAGAATGGATTACAGATTTGTCCAAAGTGAAAAAACTTGAGGTTTACGCGGATGATAAAAAAGCTCAAGCTGAGTTTATGAACATTAAGTACAAGAACAAGGTTCGCCTTGCAGAGTATATAAAAGAGCACAATGGTATTGATGTAAATCCTAATTCTATCTTTGATGTTCAAGTCAAGAGATTGCATGAGTACAAGAGACAGCTTCTAAACATTATGCATGTCATGTATTTATACAATAAGATAAAGGAAGATCCTGAGATGGAATTTGTTCCTAGAACATTTATCTTTGGTGCCAAGGCAGCAGCTGGTTATAAGAATGCCAAGCTTACTATTAAGCTTATCAACAGTGTAGCTGATGTTGTCAATAATGATCCTGCAATTGAAGGCAAGATTAAAGTGGTATTTATAGAGGATTATAGAGTGTCAAATGCTGAGTGGATTTTTGCTGCAGCTGATGTGTCTGAACAGATTTCAACAGCTTCAAAGGAGGCATCTGGAACCGGCAACATGAAATTTATGTTAAATGGTGCTGTGACAATTGGTACAATGGATGGTGCTAATGTGGAGATGGTTCAGGAGATGGGCGAGGAAAATGCGTTTATCTTTGGAATGAGTGCAGATGAGGTTATTGCTCATGAGAACAACAATGACTACGATCCAATGAGTATTTACAATAACGATATGGAAATTCGTCGTGTTATGATGCAGATGGTAAATGGTTTCTATTCACCACAAAATACTGAGCTCTTTAGAGATTTGTACAACTCTTTATTAAATACTCAGTGTACATCAAAAGCAGATACATATTTTGTTCTTGCAGACTTTAGATCCTACGCTGACGCGCAGCAACGCGTGATGGAGGCGTACATGGATGAGGAGAGATGGGCCAAGATGGCAATTTTAAATGTGGCAAATGTTGGTAAATTCTCATCTGATAGAACAATCGAAGAATATGTAAAAGATATATGGAAATTGAATAAAATAACAGTGAAGAAGTAGAGGACTTGAATTATGAAAACAGGACTAATAGTTGAAGGCGGGGGTATGAAATGCGCATATGGCGCCGGGGTATTAGATATACTGTTGGATAATGATGTTAACTTCGATTATTGCATCGGAGTTTCTGCGGGGGCTGCAAATGCGGCCTCCTTTCTTGCGGGACAGAGGGATCGTAACAAGCGATTCTATACAATACATGTCACAGATCCAAATTATTTGAGTGTATATAGTTTATTAAAGACTGGCTCTTTATTTGGATTGCGTTATATTTATGGAGATATGACCAATGAGGGTGGAATTGATCCCCTAGATTATGATGCTTATATGGCAAATCCTACAGAGGCTTATTTCCCGGCCACAGATGCAGTGACAGGTGAGGCAAATTATTTTAATAAAAATGAACTTAGAAGAAATGAATATGAGCCTATTATGGCTACATGTTCTCTTCCAGTTGCATGTAAACCAATTGAATATGAGGGGCATGTGTATTATGATGGCGGGGTGGCTGATTCCATTCCAATTGAGCATGCGCTAGAACATGGATGTGATAGAATAGTTTTTATCTCATCTAAACCAGAAGATTTTAGAATGCCACCACAAACTGGTAAAATGCTTTATACTATGACTTTAAAGAGAAAATATCCTGGAGTCGTTGAGGGCTTAAATCATAGACATGAGGTGTACAATAAACAGCTTGACAAGGTAAAAGCATTAGAGGCAGAGGGCAAAGTTATGTGCTTTCATCCATCTGCTGATATCAAGATTGGAACATTTACCAAAGATCCAGCTGTTATGATGCAACTTTATGACAATGGAGTGGAAGATACTATAAAGAATATTAATAGATTAAAGGACTTTTTAAATGGAAAATAAATCACAATCATCTTATAGTTTTATAAAAACCATTATGCCGGCAATTGTATTGATGGTGTTAAATGTTTTCATAAGTTATGTCGTCGTATTTTTTGGCATATGTTTAAAAATTCGAAATTACACCAAAGCCGATGGAGATTGGTTTGAATATATTATGACAGCTGCTCAGCAGGTGTCTACTGAAGAGTATATCAATTTAGTATTTATTGTATATGCAGTGTCAGGTCTTATAATATTTGGATTATGGTATTACCTGGCCTTTGTAAAAAAGAATGGGAACAAGATTCAAGTAAAAGAGTCTTTCAAAAAACTGACGACAAAACCAGTTGCTTTTATTGTTGGGGTGGTGATGTTTGCTCCAGCTCTCAATGTA
Source organism: Lachnospiraceae bacterium (assembly GCA_024697595.1). Classification (GTDB taxonomy): domain Bacteria; phylum Bacillota; class Clostridia; order Lachnospirales; family Lachnospiraceae; genus JAILFK01. Next base: position 7,970 of record JAILFK010000030.1, read on the forward strand.
CTTTGCAGTATTTTAGTTAGTATATTAGGAACAGTATTTCCTAGTTGGATGGAGTCATATGTGGCTCTTACACAAAGTGCTGGAATAGATGGGAACATATCAATTCCTATGGTTATATATTTGATGGTTTTAGCTCCTGTTTTGGAGGAATTGGTCTTTAGAGGATTAGTTTTAAAATATGCGAGACAGGGTGTTGGATTTTGGACTGCGATTATTTTACAGGCTATATTATTTGCAGGAGTGCATGGTAATCCATTGCAATCTATATTTACTTTTGTTATGGGACTATTGATAGGTTACCTTGTGTTGAAATCAGATACAATGATAATGGGTATAATTGTACATACTGCTTTTAATGTAAGTAGTTTATTTGTGGGAAATATTATTGATAGTGCCACTAAGACACCGGCGATTTTTGGAACAATGTTGTTTACATCAATGGTCCTTGTGTACCTTGGATTTAATTTGATCTCAAAAAATATTTTGGTTCCTGTTAAGGAAGAAAGCATTGGTGACGATAAATAAATTGTAGGTAACCGTATATGTTATTACGGTTTAAATATGTTCATGGAAGGCAGCTTTTGAAATGGATTTTCGAAAGCTGTCTTTTTATTTTCGGGTGCGCACCTCTTGAACTAACCTATTTAAACAAATTGAATAGGAGGTGTTTGAATGATTATTTCTTCTGGGGATATCAGTATGTATTCACGAAGCAATTTCTCCGCTAAAAAGACAGCCACTTATGCCATGAACCAAAATACAATCGCAAGCGGCAATAGTTTTAATGATGTTATAGCGTTGAAGGATGTGGCGGAAAATGTAGCGGAAAACGTGGAGGAAGTTCCCACCAGGTTAAAATTTGAAACCTTAAATTATCTCCTTAGAGTGCTTTTGTACGGAGATAAACTGTGCAAAAATCAAGACTTGGAGGATAGGCTTTCAGAGATGGGATTTGGTGGAATCACAGGTAATAGCGTGTTGCAAAATGGTTGGAACATCAATGAGAGTATCACCACTTATACCTATGAGGAAGAGAGAAGTTATAATTTTACCACCACAGGAACAGTCACAACTGCAGATGGAAGAGCCATAGATTTCAATGTGAATGTGGGAATGAGTGAAAGTTTTTATCAGGAGGTTTCCTCTAGACAGGTGTGGATTTCTCCGCAGTATGTTGACCCGCTGGTTATCAATCTTGATGAAAATGTGGTAAATGTATCTGATCAAACTTTTTTCTTTGACCTAACTGGGGATGGTAAACAAGAAGAATTGTCTCGACTAGGATCTGGTAGTGGTTTTATTGCCTTGGATAAAAACGGTGACGGAATAATCAATGATGGCAATGAACTTTTTGGGACCAAGTCAGGAGATGGATTTGCCGATTTATCAGAGTATGATTTAGATGGCAACGGATGGATTGATGAGGCGGATGATATTTTTGACAAACTTCGCATCTGGATTCCAGGTGAAGATGGACAGCAAGAGTGCTATAAGTTGAAAGAAAAAGGTGTGGGAGCTATTTGTCTGCAAAATGTTTCCACAGATTATCAGCTTAGAGATTCATCGGGAAAAATCGGTGGCGCTTTGAGAAGAAGCGGAATGTTTCTTATGGAAAATGGTAGAGCAGGAATTATGTCTCATGTTGATTTAGCTATGTGAGAAAAACAGGCTGTGTGCTATAATTTAGTGCATAGTCTGTTTTTTAGTAAGGAAATTTTAATATGAGCAAGATTACTTTGGGAATAGTCGCCCATGTTGATGCGGGAAAGACTACATTATCAGAAGCAATTTTATATAAAATGGGAGTGATTCGAAAACTTGGTCGTGTGGACAATGGAGATTCCTATATGGACACAGATGAGATGGAGAGAAGACGTGGAATAACTATTTATTCTAAGTTGGCGAGAATTCCTATGGGCGAGGATGAACTGATATTTATCGACACCCCAGGGCATGTGGATTTTTCTGCGGAGATGGAGAGATCTCTTGGTGTTTTGGATGTGGCTGTGCTGGTTGTCAGTGGAATAAATGGAGTTCAGAGTCACACCAGGACTCTGTGGAAATTATTGAAACAATATAATATTCCAACATTGATATTTGTGAACAAGATGGATATAACACCAAAGACCAAGGAGGAACTTCTTGAAGATATAGGCGAAGTTCTAGGAAGCGAGTGCATTGATTTTTCTGAATATTTAGGTGATATGGATTTGGCTGCCTCTGATAAAGAGGGGGAAAGTGATGGATCAGATGTAATTAAATCAGATGTAACTATAGCAGATATAGACGGTGACTTGGCTGAAGAACTAGGAATGTGTTCCGAGAAAATGATGGAGGAATATTTGGAAAATGGAATTCTTTCATCAAAATCAGTTATTGAAGCCATTCTTGCAAGACAAGTCTATCCAGTTTTGTTTGGAACAGCTCTAAAAGATCAGGGAGTGGATGAACTTTTAAATCTATTAAAAGTTGTTATTAAAAATGGTCAAATTGAAAAGGAATCAGAGATTAGTCAGGAAGAATTTGGTGCAAAATGTTTTAAAATTTCTAGAGATAAAAATAATACTCGTGAGACCTGGGTTAGAATTACCAGTGGTGTGTTAAAATCCAAAGATATGTTGCAACCATTTGGTGCTTATCCAAGTGATGCCAGAAAGGTAAATGAGATTCGAAAGTACAGCGGGGATAAGTATGAACTGGTGCAAGAGGCTTATACAGGCGATATTGTAGCCCTTACGGGGTCAGATAATTCGGCTTGTGGAATGGGATTTGGTGCGTGCGAGGATGGAGATAAAAACATTTTACAGCCAGTACTAAGTTATAGGGTGCTAGTAGAAAAATCCGACAATGTACATGAGGTTTATACCAATTTAAAAGAGTTAAATGAGGAGGACCCTGCTCTAGAGGTGGAGTATTTAGACTCCTTGGGAGTTATTAATATTCACTTGATGGGCAAGGTGCAGCTTGAGATTATAAAAGCCAAGATGTTAGAACGTTTTGATAAAAATATTGATTTCGGCACAGGCACTATTATGTATAAAGAGACTATAACTGATGAAACTTTGGGTCATGGTCATTTTGAACCGTTGAGACATTTTGCAGATGTGGTTTTAAATATTAAGCCTCTGCCACCAAATAGTGGAATTGTGGTTCACAGCGATTGCCCAGTGGATGTGTTGGGAAGAAATTATCAGCATCAGGTGTTGAATTATTTATCAAGAAGAAATCATCCTGGAATACTAACCGGTAGCAATTTGACAGATTTAGAGATCACAATTATTTCTGGAAAATCTCACACAAAGCATACCGAGGGTGGTGATTTTAGAAAGGCTACAGATATCGCCATAAGAGATGGTCTTTTAAAGGTGGAAAATGTATTGCTTGAGCCATATTACAAAGTGATCTTAGAGCTTCCAGTTAATAATGTGGGGAGAGCTATGACGGATTTGGAGAGAATGCACGGGGAGATAATGCCCCCTGAGATGAGAGATGATATATGTATTCTATCAGGGCGAGTACCTGTCGCTACAATTATTGATTACGCTGCAGAGGTGGCTTCATATACTGGTGGAATGGGGCAGATTATGTTTGAGATGGATGGGTATTATCCATGTCATAATGCTGATGAGGTGATAGAGAATTCTACTTATGATTACACAACGGATATGCGTCATCCTTATCAATCAATATATGTTCACGGCGGTGGACCTGAGGAAGTTGTCGTAAATGATAACAACATTGATGTGGAAAATGTTGGTAATACTACATCCGCTGGTTCATCAAAAAGTGGTGGTAAGAAGAGTAAAAAGAATTCGGATTATACAGGTTATGGCGGTTTAGAGCCAGACCTTGATGAAATATTTACCAGAACCTATGGCGAGGTGAAGTTTGTGAATCACAACCAGGCCAGGGTTATTGATGCGGATGCCAAGAAGCAAGAGAATGTAAAGCTGGCCAGAGAAGAATACAACAAAGCCCATCCAAAGCAAGTTGAGAAAAAAGAAAATATAAAAACCAAGAAGAAATACATTTTGGTGGATTGCTACAATGTGATTCATGCGGATAAGAAGATGAGTGAGTTGGCCAATGAAAATCTTGACGCAGCTAGAGGTGCCCTTCTTGATATGCTTTGTAATTATCAGGGCTTTATGGGTTGCGATTTGATCGCGGTATTTGATGCCTACAAGGTTTCGGGGAATACCACAACCGCTTCAAAATATAACAACATTTATGTGGTGTATACCAAGGAAAATCAAACTGCGGATGCCTATATTGAAAGAACTACCCATGAGATGGTAAATAAAGAAAATGCTGATGTTACAGTTATTTCCTCAGATGGTCTGGTTCAAAGAATAATAATGGGGGATGGAGCAAGGCGAGTAAGTGCTAGAGATTTCTTTGAGGAGATGGAGAGATTACGCTTATAGTTAGTGCAAATATACACAGAAAATGCATGGCTAAAGGGCGATTAAGCCTTGAGATTATGATATAATTAGTTCATGTTTTTTTATAAGGAGATTTGGTATGTCATTTGTACATTTACACACCCATACGCAATATAGTTTGCTAGATGGTTCAAATAAGATAACTGAATATGTGGCTCGTGTAAAAGAGCTGGGTATGAATGCCTGTGCTATAACAGACCATGGTGTAATGTATGGATGCATTGAATTTTACCGAGAGTGCAAAAAGCAAGGGATAAAGCCAATTATCGGTTGCGAGGTTTACGTGGCTCCTAATTCTCGTTTTGACAGGGAGATATCTCATGGCGAGGACAGATATTATCATCTGATACTTTTGGCTGAGAACAATATGGGATATCAGAATTTGATCAAGATTGTATCTGCAGGTTTTGTGGATGGATATTATTACAAACCTAGAGTGGATATGGAGATTCTAGAGCGATATAGTGAAGGTATTATATGTACCAGTGCATGCCTTGCAGGAGAGATTCCTAGAACTATATCTCGAGGTATGTATGAGGAGGCTAAGGCCAAGGCTTTAGAGTTTAGAAGAATCTTTGGGGATGACAACTATTTTCTGGAGATGCAGGATCATGGTATCGAGGAGCAGGCTTTTGTGAATCAGCAGTTGATTCGCATGAGCAAGGAGACTGGAATCCCTCTTATATGTACTAATGATTGTCATTATACCTATGCAACTGATGCGGAAGCACATGATGTGTTGCTGTGTATTCAGACTGGGAAAAAAATATCTGATGAGGATAGAATGCGCTATGAAGGTGGGCAGTATTTTGTGAAGAGCGAGGAGGAGATGAGACAGTTGTTTGCTGCCACTCCAGAGGCTCTGGAAAATACACAGGCTATTGCGGATAGATGTAATGTGGAAATAGAATTTGGCGTAACCAAGTTGCCTCATTTTGATGTGCCGGAGGGCTATGATTCCTGGACTTATTTGAATAAATTGTGTTTTGATGGCTTAGAGTCGAGATATGGAGAGAAGGCTGAGTCTTTAAAACCACGTTTGGAATATGAGTTAAATACCATCAGACAGATGGGGTATGTGGATTACTTCCTTATTGTTTGGGACTTTATTAATTACGCCAGAACAAAGGGGATTCCTGTGGGACCTGGAAGAGGTAGTGCGGCGGGTTCCGTTGTAAGTTATACCACAGGGATTACCAATATTGATCCTATAAAATATAATTTGATTTTTGAGAGATTTTTAAATCCTGAGCGTGTATCCATGCCGGATATTGATATAGATTTCTGCTTTAATAGACGAAGCGAGGTTATCGATTATGTGGTGGAGAAATACGGTGCTGATTGTGTCACTCAGATTGTTACCTTTGGAACCTTAAAGGCTAGAGGTGTAATTCGAGATGTGGGACGAGTGTTGGATTTGCCTTATAACTATGTGGATGGAATAGCCAAAAGTGTGCCGACAGATTTGGGCATAACACTGGAAAAAGCTCTTGTTATGAGTCCTGATTTAAAGAAAATGTATGCGGAGGACCCGGTGGTGAAAAATCTTATAGATATGGCTATGAGATTAGAGGGATTGCCTAGACATACAGGTATTCATGCTGCAGGTGTGGTTATTTCAGAAAAGCCTATGGATGAGTATGTACCACTCTCAAGAGGTGGCGACGGGGCCATAACCACTCAGTATGAAAAGACTACAATAGAAGAACTTGGTCTATTGAAAATGGACTTTTTAGGCCTTAGAACTTTGACGGTTATAGATGATGCCCTAAAACTTATAAAAGAGGGGCAGGGTGTTGATATAGATATTGATGCCATTGACTATGATGATCCAAAAGTTTTAGAGATGATTTCTGCAGGAAAGACTGAGGGTGTATTCCAGTTAGAAAGTCCGGGAATGACAAGCTTTATGAAGGAACTTAAGCCAGAGAGCTTAGAGGATGTCATTGCGGGAATATCTCTTTATCGTCCAGGTCCTATGGATTTTATACCGGATTATATCAGAGGTAAGAAGGATAAAAATGATGTCACATATCTATGCCCACAGCTGGAGGATATCTTGGCGCCTACCTATGGATGTATCGTATATCAGGAACAGGTTATGCAGATAGTGCGAGATTTGGCGGGATATTCCATGGGGCGAAGTGATTTGGTTCGCCGTGCCATGGCCAAAAAACATGAGGATGAGATGCTTCGTGAGCGTCAGAATTTCGTCCATGGAAATGAGGCTGAAGGTGTAAAGGGCTGTGTGGCCAACGGTATATCTGAGGAGGTTGCCAACAAAATTTTTGATAACATGGTTACCTTTGCCAGCTATGCATTTAACAAAAGTCATGCTGCTGCATATGCCTATGTATCATTCCAGACAGCTTATTTAAAATGTTATTATCCAGTGGAATTTATGGCGGCTCTTATGACAAGTGTATTGGATAATACTGTCAAAGTGGCAGAATACATTATGGTCTGTCGAAATATGGGAATAGAGGTATTGCCACCGGATATCAATGAAGGTCAAGGTAATTTTGCTGTGGTAAATGGCAAGATTCGATACGGAATGTATGCGATTAAAAGCCTTGGTAAGCCTGTGATTGATTTCATTTTACAGGAACGATCCTTAAGAGGCCGATATAAGACATTAGAGGATTTTATAACCCGTGCTAATGGTCGCGAGGTGAATAAGAGAGCTGTGGAAAATCTAATCAAGGCGGGAGCTCTTGATTCTCTTGATGGCAATCGCAGACAGATGATTATGATATATGGTTCCATCATGGACAATGTGGCAAGCGAGAAGAAGAAGTCCATGGCGGGGCAGATGACTTTATTTGATATTGCTGGAGAAGATATAAAAAGTGACTTCGAGATAAAACTTCCAAATGTGGAAGAGTTTGACAGAGAACAGCTGCTTATGTTTGAAAAGGAGGTACTTGGAGTATATATTTCTGGACATCCTTTGGAGGAATATATGGATTTGATAAATGCCACAGCAGATGCCACATCTAGTGATTTTGTATGGGACGAGGAAACTCGAACAACCAAGGTGACAGATGGCAGAATGGTGATACTTGGTGGAATGCTTACGGATATCAATATAAAATATACCAAGAACAATACGGTTATGGCTTTTGCAAATTTAGAGGATGTAATGGGCGTCGTGGAGGTTATCATTTTTCCTAAACAGTATGAGCATTATAGGTCCTATGTGGAAAATGATGCCAAGGTATTTATCAAGGGTAGAGTTCAGGCGGATGATGATAAGAACGCCAGACTTATCTGTCAGGAGATGCACTCCTTCGGTGAAGTGAAAAAGGAAGTGTGGATCCAGTTTAATACCAAAGATGAATTTATTGAGCAGGAAAATGAGTTAAGAAATCTCATCTGTGAGTATGAGGGAGATGATGAGATTGTCATCTATATTCGAGAGGGAAAACTTGTAAAACATATGCCAAAAAATTGGAATATAACAGCTGATGAATCTATTTTGTCTACTTTGGAAGACAGATTTAGTGAAAAAAATGTCAAACTTGTTGAAAAGAATGTTGAATTTGGTTCAAAAAGATATTAAAATATGATACGAGTGAATGTGAAAAGAATATAGGAGGAATTATCGATGGCAAAAGGAATCAATACTATCGGTGTGTTGACAAGTGGTGGCGATGCACCTGGAATGAATGCAGCCATCCGTGCAGTTGTTAGACAGGCGATTGCGAGAGGAATGAAAGTAAAAGGTATCAAGCGTGGTTACGCAGGACTTTTACAGGAAGAGATTGTTGACTTGGATGCATATTCAGTATCGGAGATTATTCAGAGAGGTGGAACTATTTTACAGACTGCAAGATGTTTGGAGTTCTGCGAGCCTGAGTATCAGAAGAAGGGCGCTGAAATTTGTAAGAAGCATGGAATAGATGGATTAGTTGTAATTGGAGGAGATGGTTCTTTCAAGGGAGCTCAAAAGTTGGCTGAGCATGGTGTTAATACAATTGGACTTCCAGGAACAATTGATTTGGATATTTCGTGTACAGAGTATACAATCGGTTTTGATACTGCGGTAAACACTGCTATGGAAGCCATTGATAAGGTTAGAGATACATCTACATCTCACGAGAGATGTTCAATTATTGAGGTAATGGGACGTGGTGCTGGATATATTGCTCTTTGGTGCGGTATTGCCAACGGTGCAGAGGATGTCTTACTTCCAGAGAGATATGATTATGATGAGCAAAAGCTAATCAATCATATTATTGAAGGCAAGAAAAAAGGAAAGCAACATCACATCATTATCAATGCAGAGGGTATTGGTCATTCTACATCTATGGCCAAGAGAATTGAGGCTGCAACTGGTATAGAGACAAGAGCTACAATTCTAGGTCATATGCAACGTGGAGGTAGTCCAACTTGTAAGGACCGTGTCTATGCAACAACAATGGGAGCTTTGGCTGTAGATTTATTGAAGGCTGGCGCTACAAACCGTGTAGTTGGATATAGACATGGAGAGTTTGTTGATTTTGATATCGATGAGGCTCTTTCAATGACCAAGGGTATTGATGAATATCAGTTTGAATTGTGTACTACTATGTGTACTAATTAGTAGATATTCTATTTATAATAGACTTTAACTTATAGTGAATATTTGAGTCGTATTAGATATTTTATTTGGTTATAGAGGATGGTGCTTTAGGGCATCATCCTTTTTATGTTAAATGCATAATATAGTAAATTAGTACAATATTTATGATAATATATATATGATGTGATTTGATGAAATCAAAAGATGAAAAGGAAAATGTTGATATGGAGATAATTACTTCGACTTCTAATTCTGGTGTAAAAATGGTGAAAACCCTTTTAGCAAAAGCTAGAGCTAGAAAACAAAATAACTGTTTTGTGGCAGAGGGCTCGAGAATGGTTTTAGAGACACCAGAGGAGTTGTTGCAGGAGATATATATTTCTCAGTCTTATTTAGAAAAAATACAATCTGATGAAATTGGTAACGAGTCAAATATTTTTGGGAAATTTCAAAATAAAATTCATGTGGTAAGCGATGGGGTTATGAAAGACATGTCTGATACTCAGACACCCCAGGGGATACTTGCAGTTATTCGATGCCCTGAATATGATATGAATGATTTGATGGATGCAAGCGGTGAGAAAACATTTTTGCTTGTCTTGGAAAATGTTCAAGATCCAGGAAATCTGGGGACAATGTTTAGGACAGCTGAGGGGGCAGGAGCTACAGGTATTATTATGTCCAAGGATACAGTGGATATTTATAATCCAAAAACTGTTCGTTCCACCATGGGAAGTCTATATAGAATGCCATATGTTATAGTGGATAATCTACGTGATGAAGTTGAGAAATTAAAGTCAAAGGGCGTGAAATTTTATGCGGCTCATCTTCGTGGGAAAGATGACTATGATAGATTTGACTATACAGGACCAACGGGATTTTTTATAGGAAATGAGGGCAATGGTCTGACGGATGAGTTGTCCCATTTATCAGATGAATATGTTAAAATACCTATGAGTGGAGAAATTGAATCCTTAAATGCCGCTATGGCAGCAGGAATTTTAATGTATGAGGCTAATCGTCAGAGAAGAATATAAATGGCGATGTGAAGATATAATAAGAGTTACGAGAATAATAAATGATATGAAGATATGGTTTAAACAGTGGAAAGAGAATCGTATGCTAAAGGATTTGGTTATAGAAGACCTTAGCGATGATACGAGAACCCATAAGGTGTTTAATTCTTTGGATGAAGCTTGTCATCAGATGGATTTGAGCAGACCTATATGGTTAGAGGCTACCATCAAAGATTTTAAGCGAGGTGCCAAGGCTAGATTTACTAGGGATGCCTTTGTGGAGGAGATAGATTTTGACTATCTGGAGATAGAAGTACTTGAGGAAGATTGAAATAAAGAAAGATCGAGCTTTAGGAAGATTGAACTTGGATAAGATAAATACCAGAAGATATTTGAGAGGGAGATAGTATGGCTGAGAATGATAATAAGCTAATAAATGATGAGTCCATAGAATCATGGAATGCGGTGATGCTGATATATGGTTCTGCCATAAAAGAGATGGGTACCAAAATAGAGATTTTAAATGATGAGTTCAAGCATGTACATCAATATAATCCTATTGAATATGTGAAAACCAGGGTTAAGACACCGGAGAGTATTGTAAAAAAATTAAAGCGATATGGCTATGAGGACACCATTCAAAATATGATGGAGTACTGTAATGATATAGCTGGAGTTAGAATTGTTTGTTCCTTCACATCAGATATTTATAGACTTGCTGATATGATAGGAAGGCAAAGCGATATTACGGTAATTGCTGTAAAGGATTATATCAAAAATCCAAAGGAGAGCGGTTACAAGAGTTATCATATGATAGTCACAGTTCCTATCTTTTTATCAGATAGAGTTGTGGAGACCAAGGTTGAGATTCAGATTCGTACAATAGCTATGGATTTTTGGGCTAGCTTGGAGCACAAGATTTATTATAAGTTTGAGGGGCATGCTCCTGAGTATATAAGCAAGGATTTGCAGGAGTGTTCCAAGATTGTATCAGAATTGGATGAGAAAATGCTTCAGCTCAATGAGGTTATTCAGGAAGCCAAGGCAGAGCAGGAGTAAAGCTGGATTAGATTATAATTGGAATTCGAATTCAAGTGATAATTAATAAAAAACGGAGGATTGCAATATTGCAGTCCTCCGTTTATATGCGTTAATGCTTTTTTGTCAAATGTATTCTATGCTTCTACATTTACAGTTTCTGTACCATTTTTCCAGGCATCAAATTTTGCTTCTACAGCTTCATAAGTTCTCTTAGAAATATCAGGTAGTTCTCTTCCCCAAGCTTGAGTTGCTTCTCTAAATCCCTTCTTAAAGGCGTCTAATAATTCTTCTGCTTTACTAGGATCGTTTCCGCTCAAAGCTTTTGCAAATTCAACTATACGATCAGAAGTTTGCTCTACACCCCAGTATCCATCTTCAGCCACATCTTTTTTGGCTTGAGCAATTGCCTCTGGTGTAGCCTCGAAATCCCCGCTGGCCAAAATATGCCAAATATTATCTGACTCACCAATGGCTTGGCCTTGTCTTGTGATTTCATTTCTCACAATATTTAAAAGCTGTGCCTTGTTGGCTTCGGCATCTGCTTGCATTTGAGCAACCAGTGATTTGCGCTCTGCTTCAGATAATTTATTAGGATTAGTTGTAACTGCTTCATCTGATTTCTCATATACAGCAGCTTCTTCACTGAAGTTTGCCTTATTTTCTTTTGCAACTTGAGTGTCATCTTCCTTTTTTGCATAGGCTGGTTTAGTGCCTGTGACAGCATTGGTAGACACGTTGCTGATAAAACTTGTATCCATAAATAATACCTCCTTGTGTTTCTAGTGTAGGAGTCCGTTCCTACAAACATATTCTTATCTATTAATTTAATCGGCTTGTTTATTTAATTTAATTATATGCTCTTAGATATAAAAGTAAATGTATTTTGTTGTTTTTCATGTACAAAAAACCGATTGCATTTGTCTAACTACTTTGTTACAATATTGATTGTACTCGAAATAATACAATGTACAAAATACACAAAAAATACATTTTAGAGGTGTAACTTGAAGAAGAAGGATTCTATAACACTAAAAGCCTTGGCTAAAATCAACCTTGGACTGGATGTTATTGGCACAAGGGACGATGGTTATCACTTGGTAAAGATGATAATGCAGACGATTCATATGTATGATTTGGTCACCATAAAAAAACGTGATGATGACGAGATTGTAATGACTACAGATTCAGGATTTCTGCCTACAGATGATTCGAATTTATGTATTAAGGCTGCGAAACTTATGAAGGAAAACTATCCGCAGATAAAGGGTGTTTCAATACATTTACAAAAACGTATACCTGTTGCTGCTGGCATGGCAGGTGGAAGCTCTGATGCGGCAGCTGTTTTATATGGAATCAATATTGTTTATTCCTTGGGCGTGGATATTGAAAGGCTAAAAGAATTGGGTGTGCTCATCGGTGCTGATGTGCCTTATTGCCTTATGAGAGGTACAGTATTGGCAGAAGGCATTGGCGAGGAATTGACTAGACTTCCTGCGGTGATGAAATGCCATGTGCTAATTGCTAAACCTGGGGTGTCGGTGTCTACGAAAAAAGTATATAAGCGATTAGATGAGATAGAAAATATAGAACATCCTGATATAGATGCCATTATTGAGGATATTACAAATGGAGATTTAAAATCTATGGCTTCCCATATGGGAAATGTTTTAGAGGAAGTTACAATACCTATGCATCCTCAAATTGCAGAGATCAAGAAAGTTATGATGGAAAATGGTGCTGTTGTCTCCATGATGAGTGGCAGTGGACCGACAGTCTTTGGACTTTTTGATGATAACGAAACTATGATGAAAGCTAGAGATGCTATAAAAGAAAGTGGATTATGCAATGTGGTGAGATACACTACAATGTACAATGTTTAGAGGAGATGAAAAATGATAGACGATTTAATATTGGATATGGATGAGAGATTACCACTTCGAGATGTGGTGTACAATACTCTCAGGAATGCAATTTTGCGAGGAGAACTTTTACCAGGTGAGAGGCTTATGGAGATGCATCTAGCCAATAAACTGGGAGTGAGTAGAACTCCAATTAGAGAGGCGATAAAACTGCTTGAGGACGAGGGGTTGGCGGTGACAGTTCCTAGAAAGGGAGCCCAGGTTGCCAAGATGACAGAAAAGGATCTTCAAGATGTATTAGAAATAAGAAATGCATTGGATGAATTGGCTGTTTCAATGGCTTGTGCTAGAAAGAAACCTGAACAATTACAGACGCTAAAAGAGGCTCTTGAAAGCTTTGAGTTTGCCACAAAAAGTAAAGATCCAAGAAAGATAGCGGAGGAAGATGAGAAGTTTCATAATGTAATCTATGAGATGGCAGATAATCCAAAGCTTACTAGAGTGGTGGTAGATTTACGAGAGCAGATGTATCGTTATAGATATGAGTATGTAAAAGATAATGAAACCTACGAGAAGTTGATTCAGGAACATAAAGAGATGATAGCGGGACTTGAAAATAATGATGTGGAGCATTTAAAAGAGATAATGCATACTCATTTATCAAATCAGGTTGAGGCTGTCAGAGAGGTTATCAAAGAGCAGGAATAAATTTGAAAGGCTAGAGGTGATTCTATGGAAACATTCGATGTGTCGATTCAGATTAAAACTGTGCAGTATGCCAGTGGGCAACGCGAGATAATAAGTGAGGGATATCCAGGGATAATAGAGTTGAACAATGACCAAAAAATAGTCAAATATGCAACTTCAGATGACAAGGGTGATTGTAAATATGAGATTATAATGACGCCCAATGGATGCGCTGCAGTTACGACGGGAGCGGTGGAGCGTTTGATGAAATATGAGATGGGTCAGAGATATGATTGTTCGATGAAGATATTTGCTGGAGTTATTCCTATGGAGTGCGAGACATCAGAGTATGTCTATGATGATCGATGGGATAAATTTGGGCGTGTTCGAGCTAGAATACATTATGATTTATATAGTGGAAATGAATTGTTATCACATAATGTTTTAAACATTATAATTAAGAAAATAAAGTGATTTAATGTATTGTATTTTGTGCTTATATTGGATAAAATATAAGCATATTGTGAATACATTTTGACGAGCATTTTAATGCGGAAAATAATGCGCGTAGAGGATTTGTAAAGACGTAAATAATATATGTTCGTTAATTGTAATATATAGAGACGCGAAAGGAAGGAGTTATAAAATGAAGGACAATAATAAGAAAAAGGGTGCAGGCCTAACGGTCAAGATAATGATGTTGTCAATTGTGCCAATTATACTTTCAGGGGCAATTGCTTATGCTTCTCTTACAGAGATAAGAGATCAGGTGGCTGAGTCGCTGGTTAGCAAGATGATGGAGATTGCTACAGATGATTTATCAATGGCCTTTACAGGAGGCAGCGGACAGAAACAAAGCACTGGTCAAAGTGATGAAGAAAGAGCTAACACTTTGGATGCGCTGCAGGTCGATATGGATGAAGTTAAGGAGACAACTGGAGCCGACTACATACTGTATTATAATGATAGCGCCTTGATCAATTCTTTTGACAGTGATGTATCAAAGGTTAAGGGTATCGGAACTATTACAAAAGAAGAGTATGCTAGATGGCAGTCAGAAGGCGAGTACTTTGAGAAAACTGAAATTAACGGAACAAAATACTATGTATTCTTGAAAGATATAACTGAGGGTGAGAATGATTATCACATTTACACCAAGGCATTCTATCCAGTAGAAGATATCAATGCTATGACACAGGATGTTGTAAATCAGACTGTATTAGTATTGATTGTATTCCTTATTGGAACTATAATTGTCAGTGCATTTGTAACTAGAAAGCTTAGCGGCGTTATCGGTGATGCTGTTAAGAATCTTAACAATGTTGCAGGTGGTGACTTGAATATTAAACTTGATGATAGACTTCTCAACAGAGGTGATGAAGTTGGAAATATTGCAAGATCTGTACAGGCTCTTGTATCTAACTTGTCAGATACAATTCATCAGATTAATGTTACAACAGATTCACTTGGAGAATTCTCAAGTGAATTCAAGGATAGTTTTGAAAATATTGATAATTCCATTGCAGATGTCAATTCTGCAGTAGAAGATATTGCGAATGGTGCTACAAGTCAGGCTCAGGAGACTCAGAGCGTAAGCCTTCAGATGGATGGAATGGGTGAAGCTATGGGTGAGGCTTCTGATAGCATGGATAGATTGCTTGAAAGCACAAATGACATGAAGACTAAGAATGACTTGATGGGCAAGACTTTACATCAGCTTATGGAAATTTCTGAGCAGACTAAGAAGTCTATTGATGAAGTGCATGAGCAGACAAATGTTACTAACAACTCAGTTACTGAGATTAGAAATGTAGTAGATATTATCAGTGATATTGCAAACCAGACTAACTTACTTTCACTTAATGCTTCAATCGAGGCTGCTCGTGCGGGTGAGCAAGGTAAGGGATTTGCTGTTGTTGCCGATGAGGTTAGAAACTTGGCTGAGCAGTCAGCTGATTCAGCTCAAAAGATTAGTGCAATCGTTGAGGAACTTATTGCACAGTCCAATGTCAGTGTTGAGACAATGAATAGCGTACTTGATGAGATCGATAAGCAGAATGAGAAGCTTGAGACAACTCAGCAGGTATTCAAGGAACTTGGTGATGGTATTGAGGTTGTTGCTGATGGAATCACAGGAGCTTCAGGACAGATTACTCAGTTAAATGATGTTAAGAGTCAGGTTATGGATGCTCTTTCTTCTCTTGCAGCAATTGCACAGGAGAATGCGGCTTCAACAGAAGAGACTTCTGCTACAATGATTCAGTTAGAGTCTATTGTGAATGATTGTAACAAGGCTACAGCTCAGTTGGTTGAGCTTGCAGATGATTTACAGAAAGATATCAGTAAGTTTGATTTGAGAGTTCAGCTTGATATGGTTGATGAGACATTGAGTAATGCAGCAAATGCAGCTGAGAATTCAGAGGCTGGAAATACTGAGGCGTAATCAGCTCAATCTAACAAGATGACTGACACGCAATTACCCTGGTGATTACAAGATTAATTTCTTGGGAATATAAAAGAAAGAATTAAAAGGTTCTGCATATTCTGCAGAACCTTTCAGACTGAAGACAAAAGCCTCTTGTGATTTATGAAGTCACAAGAGACTTTTTTCATTTTCTTTTTGATTTTTGATGTATTTTCAGGTTTTGATATTTAATATTTATGAGCTATATGAGGATTTCATGTCCTTATGTA
>JAILFK010000033.1 GCA_024697595.1 Lachnospiraceae bacterium
ACTGTCTCTGTAGGAACAACAATTCCATCATAAGTTGTATTATTGATTCTATTAAAATTGTTCTTTTGTAATATTGTGGTCTCCTGCCTCAAATGGATTAGTGATATTTAGAAATACCTTATATTGCTTACCATATTGACCTGCATGACTATCTGCATCTGAAAAATAAAATCCCTTTCCATAATACCCAGAACTTTTTGCTTTCTTCTTGTCAAACACTGTAAAGCCATATTCTGATGTACCATGGTACATAACTTTAAGCCTTCCTTTTTCGTCTATAATCTTAGAGTCTTTAAAGTAATCCTGCTGCCCTTGCGACAATTCATGACCTTCTGAATCTACTGCGATAGAATGACTTGTTAAATTTTGACTATTGCCATTTTCATTTAAGGATGGTATTTTATTATTAGAGTCGACATTGAGTGAAGGCGCATTACCTTTTGGTAACAGTGCCACTTTTCCTCGGTCGACTTCTTTTATTGGCCAAATTTCATAAATAATATTTCTATTATTTCCTTTCCCAATATTAAGTCTTGCAACATATAAAGTTCCATCTGTATCTAGTATATAAGCATCTCTAAACTCCCATCTGTTTTCATCCATCCATTGATGTGTATGCTCATTATTTTCCTCGGTATAAAAAGAGTTATAAGCAATATCCTCAATTTGAGCAATCATTCTAGCTTTAGGCTTAAACCCTCTATAATTTGCAATTTTATCAATGACTTTGTGTGAGTTTTTAGCGCCATCCTTTTTTACTCTATCATTCGTTTTTGCGATTGATATAATTTCTTCATTTCCATTTTCGTCATATACAATAATTTCTTTTCCAGCCAAATTATTATATACAAAATCATGCAACACCCTGTTCCATTTTCTTTTTGGAACATTGTTAAACAAAGGAGTATCAAGTACTATGCTGTTCTCATACTTTTTACCGCTTTCGCCCTCTACAACAGCCACAGAGAATCTAGCATTTTCTTGCTCATTCAACTTCTCAAGCCTATCCTGCTCATTGCCTGCTTCATACATTTCATATGGTACTTTATTATTATCAAGTTCTTCTACAATATCTTTGCTGACATTATCTGGCAGAATTACTTTTGCAATAGCTTGAAGATACTCTGGCTTATGAAATAATTGTTTAAAGTTCTCAACTGCATATTGTCCAGTTTGTTGCTAAACTGCTCTTCTTTGTATTTAAACTCTACATCTATACCTTTACCCCTTAAATACGCCAACTTAACAATAGGCATATTAGCATATCTTGAATTAACCAGCGAACCTTTACCGCTTTCAAGCGCAGTTGCAACCTGATCCGAATCAAAGCCAGGATATCCAAAGATATCTAAGTTGTCGCCAACAAGTTCTTTCAGTTTACTTGTAACATCCTTTAGCTTTTTATCATTTACCTTATATGCAATCGTTGGAAAAGTCGGTGTCCAAGCATCGCCACCATATACTTTATTCTTAACAGATTTTTTTGGATCTATAGTATCTCTATAGAACACTACAGAGGTATCAAAATATTTCTGCTGATCTTCTGTAATTGCTCTGCCTTTGGAGTCTATAGCAATAGAATGTTTTTCTATGTCTTTTTCCTGCAACTCACTTGCATTCTCTGACGAAGGTGATACAATAGCCTTAGAAAGATCGTTTGGATGCGACCACTTCGAGTGGGCCAGACGATCTATTTTTTTGATTATTGTAATATCATATACATAGTCATTTCCATTTGCATCCATACGAACATTCAGTTTACCTGTATAATATGATGTATGTTCTCCGTTTTTAATTCCAAAATTCACATCATAATATGTCCATCCTCGTTGAGCATCTTTATTATGCTTAGCTTCTATATTCTTATCCACAAAATATCTGATGTTTTCATTAATTTTAGAATCCTCAAAGTATGCCTGCTGCTCTTTTGTAAGTGTTCTGCCTTCTGAATCTACACTAATAGAATGTTTTTCTATGTCTTTTTTCTGCTGAACACTTGCATTCTCCATTTCAGATGCTATACTTAAATTAAGAGGAGAACTCAGATTCGTTTCGGACGTTAGAGCATAGGAATCATTTGATTCATAATGCACTGAGGTAACTCTATTTTTTTGATTTCATTTATTTCATCTTCAGAAATATTTCTTTTTTTGTCATTGCTATATACAATCTCTTTAATTGTTTTCCCATCATTTTGAATGACTTGTTAAATTTTGACTATTGCCTTTTTTATTAGAAGATGATATATTGTCATCAGACTTAGTCCGAGGAACAGCAATTGTGTCCTCAACTCCTAATTTTTCTTTTAGGCTGACTGAGTCTTTTTTAATTTCTGGATTTATAAGATCATAAACATAATCTGTTATCACTTTTTATAACAACATATTCCCCTTTTTACTTCAATAATTACTTTTATATAGATTCCCATTCTCATCTCTGCCCCGAGAGTCCTTAAAGTAATCCTGCTGCCCTTGTGATAATTCATGCCCTTCTGAATCTACTGCGATAGAGAATCTCGTATAGCTATCCCTTTGCGCAAAATTTCTGCTTCCGTTTTTTCTGTTTCTAGTAGTACGTATAGTTGCTGATAGAACATTTCCATTTTTTCCATACTTAACTTCTGTGTTCCTTCTGAAATTGTCGAAATCGTAGAAACGGATATAATTCCCTTCTCGAACATTTCCGCAGTACGCAAGGTAAGCTTGTGAAAGATATTTTGTAACTGTTCTTCCTTCTTCTTCATTTTTCTCAATCTCCTTTAAAACTAAAGATATATATGTTGAATCACCCTCATTAAAATCAACATCATATATTCTTATTGGTCTGTATGCATCATCTGTATCATTCATTTCTTCTACAAATTTCCATTTTCATCTACAGCTTTTGAATTTTTAAAGTGCTTCTGCTGCCCTTGCGACAATTCATGGCCTTCTGAATCTACTGCGATAGAGAATCTCGTATAGCTATCCCTTTGCGCAAAATTTCTGCTTCCGTTTTTTCTGTTTCTAGAACTTCTAATAGTTGTTGATAGAACATTGTTCTCTTTTCCTCTGTGAAATTCAATGTTCCTGTGCAAATATTCGAAATCGTAATATCTGATATAATCCCTCGGTCTAGCATTTCCGCAGCTCGCCAAACATATTTGTGAAAAGCCTCTTGTAATTGGTCTTCCTTCTTCTTCATTCCGTTCAATCTCCCTTAAAATATTATTTGTATAAGTCGAATCGCTTTCATCAATATCAACATCATATATTCTTATTGGTCTGTATGCATCATCTGTATCATTCATTTCTTCTATAATATAGATGCTTCTATTATTTCTTATACCTATTTTACCATCTTTTATTTTAAAAGTGGTATTAGCTTTACTATTATTCTTAGCAAACAATTCATCAATGATATACTCATTTTCTTCTGAACAATAATATCAGAGATTCTTCCTCTCTTGATTAACTCGTTGTCTGCATCCTTAGACATAATCTCATTAAGCTCTTCTGGATGCTCATTTCCATAATTATAATCATTCGCAATAGCTTGGAGATACTCTGGCTTATGAAAATAATTGTTTAAAATTTTCAACTGCTCATTGTCTAGTTTGTTGCTAAACTGCTCTTCTTTGTATTTAAACTCTACATCTATACCTTTATCTTTTAAATATGCTAACTTAACAATAGGCATATTAGCATATCTTGAATTAACCAGCGAACCTTTACCGCTTTCAAGCGCAGTTGCAACCTGATCCGAATCAAAGCCAGGATATCCAAAGATATCTAAGTTGTCACCAACAAGTTCTTTCAGTTTACTTGTAACATCCTTTAGCTTTTTATCATTTACCTTATATGCAATCGTTGGAAAAGTCGGTGTCCAAGCATCGCCACCATATACTTTATTTTTAACTGATTTTTTTGGATCAATAGTATCTCTATAGAACACTACAGAGGTATCAAAATATTTCTGCTGCTCTTTTGTAAGTGTTCTGCCTTCTGAATCTACATTAATAGAATGTTTTTCTATGTCTTTTTTCTGCTGAACACTTGCATTATTTGCTGAAGATGGTATATTCAAATTAGAATTAGTATTGGATGACACGACAGGCAATTGGAGCCCAGTAGTTAATCTCCATTGACTAATTCTTTTTTTATCTGATGTAACCCATCTTACCTTACTGCTCTTAATAAATGTTTCTAACCCACTCTTTCCATATACACTCGCAATTTTTACAACATCAAGCTCTATTCCTTTTTTGTTTCTTGGATGAGCCTCAATAATAGCAATAACATTAATACTTCGTTTGAGTGTCCCACAATAAATTTCTTTACATTATTATCCCAAGCATTATAATCAGACTCAAACTTTGCTTTAATGACAGAAAGCGATAATTTTTCTCCTGAACACTTGCATTATTCGCTGAAGATGCTATATTTAAATCAGAAGAGGTGTCCTCATCAAGCAGGGTGTCGAGATTTATATCTCCCCTGGTATTTGAGCCACTTCTTTTTTCATATTTCCATGCATTTTTAAATATGATGCTTGCTCTTGATTTTGATACAAGCTCAATCAGCAAAACAGTTCCTTTGTTAGCATTTACTTCAAGCTGTGCTTCGGTCTTATTATTATCTGGAAATGTTTTAGTTTCTAATACAAACTACCCTGCTCGTCTCTAATTTTAGAATCTGCAAAGTATTTCTGCTGCTCTTTTGTAAGTGTTCTGCCTTCTGAATCTACAGCAACAGAATGTTTCTCTATATCTTTTTCCCCTTGAACACTTGCATTTTCTGGCACAGATGGTATATTTAAATTAGAAAAACTCTTATCCATGTACGCTTTGGGCGTTTTGAGTTTGGATGATTCTTCATCATTACCTCGCATGGTGCGAGTTTTATTTTTTTGTCCATACATTGTCTGTAAATAGATATAATGTCTACCACTTGAAACATATTCAATGACAGTCTTTTTACCATCTATATTCTTTTCAAACTTCAATTCAACCTGCTTATTTTTATTAATTGTCTTTGTAACAGTATCATACTCAGATATTATTTCTGGCACTAACTCAACAAGCTCTGGAGTAATCGCAATTTGACCTCTTGGTTCTTCCTTTTCAGGATTATTATGAAAATTTTCAAATGCATTAGTAATAGCAACATTATATCCTTCTAAATCAATGCCTGTATCTTTCTTAATTCTTTCAGCCAAAGATTTACCTATTTTTCCTAAATAAATCATCTTCTTTAAATTTGTGTTAGCATAATTGCGAACATAATTGGCAATGTCTTCTGGCTTTTCTGCAATAATAATATTGCCACCGCCTGATAATCTTTTAGCTTCCTTTTCAGAAATATAGTCGTGTACCCAAGAAGCCATACCTTTTTAGGATTGTGTAATACTTCATTAAAATCTAAATTTCCCTTGGACAATAGCAATTTCAACTCAACTTAAATTAATCTTTTAAAAAACAAAAAATCCCATGAAAATGTAACAAAACAAATTTCATAGGACTTTCTGTAAAATATTAAGTAGTGCCGGCGATGGGACTTGAACCCATACGAAGTTGCCCTCGCAAGATTTTGAGTCTTGTGCGTCTGCCAATTCCGCCACGCCGGCTCACCGTCGGTAAATCACCGACAAGTGCTAGTATATAATATTATGTAGTTAATGTCTAGTATTTTTTTGAGAAAATTATCTCTAAAATATCATTTTTTTAAATCAATTCTTATGATTTTTCAAAATCTAAATTTTTAAATAATTATTTCCAATCATTATCCTCAACTAATCCATTATAGATGTCAAAGCAATCAAATGTTGCGAAGTAATCTTTTGGCTGCTCTGCACGGCGAATCATCTCGAAGCTTCCATCTTCCTTGAGAAGAACCTCTGCAGATTTCAACTTACCATTGTAGTTGTAACCCATTGCAAATCCGTGTGCTCCAGCATCATGGATGTAAATCAAATCACCCATCTCAACCTCTGGAAGCTGTCTGTCGATGGCAAATTTATCATTATTTTCACAGAGCGAACCTGTCACATCATATGTGTGATCGCAAGGCGCATTTTCCTTTCCAAGGACACTGATATGATGATAAGCCCCATACATGGCTGGACGCATCAAGTTAACCGCACATGCGTCAACACCGATGTACTCCTTGTATGTGTGCTTCTCATGGATAGCTGTTGTAACAAGGGCTCCGTAAGGTCCCATCATAAATCTACCCATCTCTGTATAAATAGCCACATCGCCGAGCCCTGCAGGTACCAAAATCTCATCAAATACCTTGTGCACGCCCTCACCAATGACTGCGATATTATTTGGCTCCTGATCTGGCTGATATGGGATTCCCACTCCACCTGATAGGTTGATAAATGCTATCTCAATTCCAAGCTGCTCTTTGATCTCTACAACAAGCTCGAACAAAGTCTTGGCCAATGTTGGGTAGTAATCATTTGTTACAGTGTTACTTACCAAAAATGCATGTAAACCAAATCTCTTGGCACCCTTGTCACGCAAAATCTTGTAAGCCTCGAACAACTGCTCCTTGGTCATTCCGTACTTTGCATCTCCTGGGTTGTCCATAATACCATTTGACACAGAGTACACTCCGCCTGGATTGAAACGGCAGCTGATTGTCTCTGGAATGTGTCCAATAGCATTTTCCAAGAACTCGATATGTGTAAAATCATCCAAGTTGATTGTTGCGCCGATCTCGTCAGCGTACTTGAACTCCTCTGCAGGTGTATCGTTTGAAGAGAACATGATTTCCTCGCCCTGGATTCCCAAAGCCTTGCTCATCATAAGTTCTGTCATAGATGAACAATCTGTTCCGCATCCGTACTCGCGCAAAATTTTTATAAGAAATGGATTTGGAGTTGCCTTTACCGCAAAATATTCTCTATATCCTTTATTCCATGAAAATGCATCCTTTACAGCCTGTGCATTGGCACGAATCCCTTTCTCATCATAGATGTGAAATGGTGTTGGGATTTCTTTAATTATCTCCTGTGCTTTTTCCTTTGTGAGAAATGGTGTCTTACTCATTGTTCTCTCCTTTCAAGCATTCATATACGTGCTAAATAATACCATTTTCTATATAAATATGTAAAGTTTTTTCTGCGTAGAATAATGAAAAAATACGCCTTCTATGTTAAACTATAAAAAATGGATTTAAATGCCCTACCATGGCAGGCAATACTAATAGGGCAGAAAGATTATGAGAAATGAGAATATCTATTGTAAATGAACACGGAGCCACCACCTATGTGGACACAATCGCTCCTGCAACCAACAATTCAGCCGCAACGAAAACGGATGAAACTACAACTTCAAATGATTTTTCAAAAATCCTTGAAAATGAGCAAGCCAATGTAGCTTCGGCAAACGGTGCTGCTTCGGCAAATGGTGCCACTGCAGCAAGCTCAACTACTGGAATTATAAATGAAGTTCCAGAGTCATTAAAAGATATATTTAATGAAGCTGCTTCGACTTATGGCGTTGATGTAAACCTTTTGGCTGCCATAGCCAAGCAGGAATCCAACTTCAGACCTGATGCAGTAAGTTCCGCAGGCGCAATCGGCGTAATGCAACTTATGCCAGCAACTGCTCAAGGTCTCGGCGTAACCGATCCTTACGACGCTAAGCAAAATATTATGGGCGGCGCCAAATATATAAAACAGATGTTGGATCGATATGACGGGGATGTAACTCTAGCACTTGCCGCTTACAATGCTGGAAGTGGAAATGTAAAAAAATATGGTGGCGTTCCACCTTTTAAAGAAACTCAAAACTATGTGGCCAAGGTTACTAGTTATTATCAAAATGGTGTATCAATACCAGATGCTACATACAACGTCACAAACTCAGCTGCTGGAACTTCAAACACAGCTGCAGCAAATTCAAGCACAGCAAACTCAACTGCTGCATCACAAAATTCATCCACTGAAGATGAATATATGAAAATGTTGTATGAAACCCAAGCCTTGGTAAACAAACTTATCGAGGATGCCAAAAATTAATTTTATACGAAGGATCATCAAAACAGCTCTTGTGATAACAAAACACAACTCATGCGATAACAAAACAATTTATGTCATGATAAAAAATAAATTAAAGCTCTAAATTGCAATAACAAGTTGGACACCTACTAAGAAACATCCACTTGATAAATTTTATCTAGTTCATCCTCAAATAGTTCGTCAGGTGTTTTATAGCCTAAAAGCTTCCGAGGGAGACTATTTGCCCATGTCTCTACAT
>JAILFK010000034.1 GCA_024697595.1 Lachnospiraceae bacterium
ATGTAGAGACATGGGCAAATAGTCTCCCTCGGAAGCTTTTAGGCTATAAAACACCTGACGAACTATTTGAGGATGAACTAGATAAAATTTATCAAGTGGATGTTTCTTAGTAGGTGTCCAACTTGTTATTGCAATTTAGAAGAATAAAAAAAACAAAAAACAAACCAAAATAAAACATCTTCCTATATAACTCCTATTCTGTCTAATCAATAACACATTCTTTTATATAGTTATACCTTGCCATGATTTGTCGCTCTAAAACATCCGACTTTTTAACTAAATAATCTGTAGAAATATATGATGTTGTGCTAGTTGACATACCAATAGAATTTGATACATATCCCCAAACACCTTTAGCAATTGCATCGCAACTATCCATCCCAGCACTTTTCCCTAAAGCATTCACAAATCTACCAATACTTGCATCGCATCTTCTTGCTTGAGCGAAGTAGGTATCTGCCTGATTTCTTCCTTCTGCCTCAGTTGAAAGAGAAAGCATGTTGCATGAATCCCAAAAGGAGCTCCATTTTTTGCTAATAGTTCTTTGCGTATTCCTGCTTAAATTCTTCAATGCTTTGTGGGATACTTTTATTTTCTTCACTTGAAAATAAATACTTGATCTGATAATCACCATATTCTTCAATATAGTAATAACATTGTTTGTCCTTAGTTACAGATAATATCGCATCCTTTTTTTCCAAATGAATTCCTTCCATATAATCATCAGGTTTTCTATTCACCCACTGATCATGTGATGTGTACATAGCTATTGCATCATCCTTATAATCTAAGTTATATTCTTCCCCAGAAACTGTATAATTTCCTACGGATATTTCTATCGGACAAAATGCATAACTATCATACTCACCATCAGTTGAGTCAGGTTCATATAAATTATCTAATTGACTTTTGGGGTCTGGCATTAATGCCTGATCAGTGTATTTCACATATGTTCCATTATCTAATAATTCTAAATACCAATAAGAATCAGTGACATGCCCATCGTCTCCAATCATAGATATCTTATAAACTGTATTAACATCAATATGATTAACACTTCTTCCGTCACTAAATTTAAATAACCATAGCACCAATATACAAATTAAACCAATAACTGCTAAGACATTAATATGTTTTTCTTTTAAACTCTTCATTTTGCTGTATCACATTTCTATATATTTTTGTTTTTTATATTTGTCGTTATCATAAATTCTATTATCAAATCCCAAACGAAATACCGTTCACAATTTTATCACTTTTTTGTACACAATTCAATTTTTGTGTGTAATTAAATCTTTCTATATAAATGATAGCTCCTTTCTACACAAAAAACCCCTTCACTGGTTTTTAACCAGCAAAGGGGTTTTATACCACAATATTTAATTACACTTATCTGTCTTATCTTTCAAACACCTCTAAGGTTCTATCCAAAATTCCATTCATATGGGCGATGGCAATTCCATAATTTGACATAGGAACATCTGCAGCTGCTGCCTTTTTATATCTTGATTGCATCTCACTTTCACCAAGCATACATCCTCCACAGTGAATAACCATCTTATATCTCTGCAAGTCTGTCGGGAATTCTCTTCCAGATGACAATTCAACATCTACCTTTTTCCCTGCATATTTATTTATAAGTGCCGGTAGTTTCACACTTCCTATATCCCCACACTGTCTGTGATGAGTGCAGCCCTCACTTATCAGAACTTTATCTCCGTCTTTTAGAGTATCAATGCATCGAGCAGCCTCTACTGCCTGAGTTAAATTTCCCTTGAACCTTGCCATTATTATGGAAAATGATGTAAGTAATATATCCTTTGGCACAATCTCATTTACCTTGGCAAATACCTGGCTGTCCGTTATGACAAGCTTTGGTTTTACATTTACCATATCCAGTGCCCGAGGCAATTCACTTTCCTTTACAGTTATAGGTATCGCTCCACAATCTAAAGCATCGCGAAGCACCATCTGCTGTGGCAATATAAGTCTTCCCTTTGGAGCAGCAGAATCAATCGGTACAACAAGAATAATCACATCACCTGCATTTACCAGATCAAAAATTAATGGTCTATTAATCCTCTGACTGATTATGTTTGCACAAGTTTCTTTCAATTCATGTATGCCCTCACCGGTTTTAGCACTTACTTGAAGTCCCTCAACACCAATAGGCTCTCCCTTTTTAGACTCACCACTTATGCTATAAATCTCTGATTTAAACTGTCTGTAGTTTATATCTGATTTATTGTATGCCAAAATGTAAGGAATCTTTCTTTCCTTAAACACTTTTATTAGTTCTACATCAACCGCCGTCTTCTCATTTTCCACCACAAGCACTGCTATATCTGTCTCGTCAAGAATCCTCTGAGTCCTTTGAACTCTCTGCATACCAAGTTCGCCCTCATCGTCGATTCCAGGTGTATCGATTATAACCACAGGTCCTAGCGGCAACAATTCCATTGTCTTTCTAACCGGATCTGTTGTGGTTCCCTTCACATCAGAAACAATGGATAAATCCTGTCCGGTAAATGCATTTACCAAGCTGGACTTACCTACATTTCTTCTTCCGAAAAAAGCTATATGTGTTCTCTCTAAGTTATCATTTTTCATAGCAGCGCCCCCTAAAATCTGAAATCTCGCTCTCCCTCTTCTATCTTTTTCAATCGAAGTTTTAATGTTTCCTTAGCCTTTGGATTTGTAACATCAGGAATATTGGCCTCAATCAACTTCTCACCCACCGCTCTTGTTTCAGGCGATGCATAATCCTCCAAATATTCCTTTAAAGTCATAAGAGCATTTGGCAAGCAACAGTTTTGTATCTGCTTAGATTTACAAAGAGCCATAAATCTATCTCCTGTTCTCCCCTCTCTATAACAAGCCGTACAAAATGATGGCACATAATCCATATCCATAAGCCACTTTATAACCTCATCTAAACTTCTGGTATCAGACACATCAAACTGTGCCGTCTCCTCTGGACGTACATCCTCCGTATAACCACCAACAGATGTACGAGAACCTCCTGAGATCTGAGAGATACCCAAGTGTAACACTCTCTCCCTAGACTTCTGTGACTCTCTTGTGGATACAATCATACCTGTATAAGGAACTGCAATTCGAATACATGCCACTATCTTGGCAAATATATCATCATTTATAGTGTTATCAAATTCATTTACATCAATATCATCCGCAGGGCAAAGTCTTGGCACTGAGATAGTATGAGGCCCAACTCCGTGCACCGCCTCAAGATGCTCCGCATGCATCAAAAGTCCTGCAAATTCGTATCTATATTTATCCAGTCCAAATAGTACTCCAAGTCCCACATCATCTATGCCACCTTCCATAGCTCTATCCATAGCCTCTGTGTGATAAGCATAGTCATGCTTTGGTCCCGTTGGATGCAACATCTCATAAGACTCTTTGTGATATGTCTCCTGAAATAATATGTATGTACCTATTCCAGCCTCGTGAAGTTTTCTATAATTTTCAACTGTAGTGGCAGCAATATTTACATTCACTCTTCTTATTGCACCATTTTTATGCTTTATAGAATAGATAGTTTTAATACTCTCCAAGATATATTCAATAGGATTATTAACCGGGTCCTCCCCAGCTTCTATCGCCAATCTCTTGTGCCCCATATCCTGCAAAGCTATAACTTCATCTCGAATCTGATCTTGAGTCAACTTAACTCTTGGTATGGATTTGTTCTTACCATGGTATGGACAATAAGTACAACCATTTATACAGTAATTCGATAAATAAAGCGGTGCAAAAAGCACTATTCTGTTTCCATAAAACTCTTTTTTTATCTCCTCCGCCAAGGCAAAAATCTCTTCATTTTTCTCTGGCAAATCGCAAGCTAGAAGCACCGATGCCTCTCTGTGACTTAACCCCTTGCACTCCTTGGCCTTGGCTATTATTGAGTCAATCAACTCCACATTGTCTTTGTTGGCATCCGCATAGGCTATAGATTCTAATATCTCCTGATCATCTATAAATTCCTCTGCCTTTTTTGATTTTGGATTATACATTTTTTCACCTGATTCCCTTTTATTATATTTTTATTCAAATTTATTGTATTCTCTTACTTTATTATATGGATACTTATTTATCCATTTTTTAATCCGATATTGTCGCCTCGGTCAACCACAACTTCTCGACCAAGTGACTTCATAGATTTCTTTAATTCCTCTAAATGTTCTGCCGCTTCCTCCCCGGCAAATGCTTTATTATCATATAGATAATATTTATCCCGCACACTAGGGGGTGACAAGTTCGGCATCACCACATTGGCTCCTGCCTTTATTCCCAATTCTCTACCTCTACTATCAAGAGAACTCAGAGCTGTCGTCGCAGGCAACAACACCTCTGGCAACATAAGCCTGATTAAGGATAATATAAACAACGTCTGATTTAATTCACCTGGTAAATGATTTTCAAACGGAGTGTTGTCCGCAGGGATAAATGGTCCAATCCCCACCATCTCCGGATTAAGCTTTTTCATAAAAATCAAATCATCCGCAATATTTTCCACAGTCTGATATGGCGAGCCCACCATAAATCCTGCTCCCACTTGAAATCCTAATTCCTTTAAAATTTCTAAACAACGATGCCTATTTTCTCCAGACATACTTTCCGGATGCAGTTTTTTGTAATGATCTATATCAGCAGTCTCGTGTCTCAATAGGTATCTATCAGCTCCAGCCATCTTATATCTACTATAAGACTCCTTTGACTTCTCTCCTATAGAAAGAGTCACTGCACAATCTGGATATCTATTTTTTATCTCTGATATAATTTCGCAAATTATCTCGTCTGTAAAATATTCGTCCTCTCCCCCTTGCAACACAAAAGTTCTAAAGCCCAGGTCATATCCATACTCAACACAATCATATATCTCATCCTTATTTAAACGATATCTGACCACATGATTATTACCCGCTCTAATTCCGCAATAATAACAATTGTTTTTACATATATTTGTAAATTCAATCAGGCCACGAATATATATCTTGTCGCCATAATTTTCTTCAGCGACCATTCGAGCTAAGTCTGCAGCTTTTTGCGCCACTTTCTCATCAACATTTTCCAGAAGAAAAATAAACTCATCCCTGCTCAAAAACTGATTCTTATGCAATTTTTCTAGCAGCTCGATGGATTTCATCCGTTTCTCCCTAAAATTATTTTTCAAAATACAATCTGTTCACATATTATCTATTTTATTTAATAATACCACATTAATAATTACTTAATTCAACACTTTATGCATTTCGTGCAGGATAACAAAAAAATATTCATTGCTGCATCTAAAAATCCAACAGCAATGAATACTTCATCTCATTTTATCCTCTTCTATCTCTACCTGTATTATTATAATACTCAGCCTTGTCTCGATACATATATTTCTCAGCGTTGCGAACTATTTTCATCAGATCTTCATCCAAGCCATATGCATATCCCACAGCTACAATTCTGCCATCTTCCTCGATATTTTTCTTGAACCCACTCATTCTATCATCGATACCTTTTATGGCAGGTTCTTTTAGCAATACCACAAACTCATCGCCACTGATTCTAAATAGTTTTCCATCAGGGAAATTCTCTTGTAAAATGTTTGAAAACTTTGTTATTAACTGGTCTCCTGCAGAATGTCCTAGATTGTCATTAACATATTTTAAGGAATTCAAATCGCAAAAAATTGCCACCTTATTTTTATACTTCTTGTTCTTTTCAACAGTCTCCTCGAAAGCACGACGATTTTTCAAACCTGTTAAATAGTCAACATAGGACGCCTCTTTGAAAATCTGCTCCCGCACTTTTGAATCATTAATTATGGTATTTTGAATCACTATATGTATTATAAGCAAAGTCAAACTAGCAGATGCATATGTGTAATCAGCAATATGCCATATCATAGTTGAAGCTGTTGCTAGAATCGGGAAAAACAAATAACTAATTAAAGCTATAAAATATCTTCTTCCCAAATGTTTATAATTGGCACAAATAACTCCAAACAAATATATCATAGCTGCCAATCCCATAAAATATACATTGTAGACAGCTTTTTGAGGCACACTCTCATTGTTTATGATTCTCACCAACGATCCTGTCACCCCACCATAGATCACAATAACCTCATGTAATATTGCCAAAATAATAGATGGTACAATAACTTTCCTGGATATATCAGTCCTTTCACTAATAACCGCACATACATATACTGAAAAGCTAAAAATCAAAATTCCACTTATCGCATATGACATGGTCGGAATCAACGTATGAATAAAATGACTAACAAACTGCCCATCTATGCCATAATCAATAGCGTCACAAAGCAGTCCCACCATCTCTACAATAATACATACAATAAATAGTTTTGTACTCTTTGTCTTATCTTTTGTCAGTATCAAAGTACTAATCAAAATAATAGCTGAATAAATAAATGCCATGCAGTCAACTGCAATTACGTCTACGTACATTTTCCCTCCAAATACATCTCTTTTAATTCTTTAAATTTCTAGTACATCAACGCAAGCAATTTAAATCTCCCAAAACTCCTAAAACATTATTATAACAAAGAACCTTTGTCGATGGCAACTCAAATAATTGTGATTAAAAAGGATACTCTTATATTACTTTTTAACAGATAACTGCATCCATTATAAATTTATAGACAGGTATCACTTCAATTGTTAGATCATCTTTTTTTATTATTCGTTCTTCTTCACTAGTTACAATAATAAGACGATTTACTCCTTCTGTTTTTGCTGCAAAAGATATAAGACTTTTTATTTCTCTATCTTCTGACGTTTCTAAATTATATGCAACCTGAATGGCACAGTTTTCTTCAGGAATATAAAAATCAATGTCAATTCCTGTTTGTGTAGATTTATAATAATACACCTCATCGCCATATCTGCGCTTTAAATATACCGCAACCGCATTCTCTAGAAGCGCAGAAGGTTTATCTACAAGAAACAATGACAGAATACCATTGTCATAAAAATAAAATCGCGGAGTACTCTCTCTCTCTGCAAACTTAGCAACGTAATTTCTATTTCTAAACAACAGATACGCATTTTCCGCATAAGAGGTGTAATCTATCATGGAGTCTGTTGAAGTTTTGATTCCGGCAGCCTTTACGTTACCCGCTAATGCATTAAAAGATATTTCGTGCATAACTGTTTCAGCTATTTTCTTTATCATAAGCCTAAGCGCCATCTTATTGTTCACTTTTTCACGCTCTATAATGTCTCCAAGAAGAACCTTCTCATAAACACTCTTTATGTATTCCCTTTTATTGAATAAATGCTGTACTTCAGGAAATCCACCACTCATAATATATTCCTGACATCCCCTGCAAATCTTGCCAACTTTGGAGGAGGTAAGAAATGCTTTTTCATCTCGTGCTATATCCTTATAATCAAGTGTCTCTCCAAGTGAAAAAGGCATAATCATTTTGGAAAGATACCTTCCTCCAAGAACCTTTTCCATCTCAGAACTAAGCATTTTTGCATTACTTCCTGTAATGTATACATGTTTTTTCTGATCGGCCATTCTCCTAGCAAAATGTTCCCATCCATCTATAATTTGAATTTCATCAAAGAAATAATATATCTCATTTTCATCTGTCAGCTCATATGCAGTCTCAACAATATCATTAAAGTCATCCTTTGTGAAACCTAACA
>JAILFK010000057.1 GCA_024697595.1 Lachnospiraceae bacterium
GTTCAAATTTTTATGATACAATAAAACCACTCAATGAGTGGATAGAATAGGAGGTTATCATGGGAGATAAAAAGGAAGAATTAAAAAATCAGATAGAAACCTTGAAGAATATTAGAGCGGATTTGGGGCTTAATCGTAAACAGTTTTCCGAATATATGGATATTCCTCTTCGGACATTAGAGGAATGGGAAGCCGGAAGAAGAAAGATGCCGGACTATGTTTTGAGATTGATATTGTATTATTCAAAAATGGAAAAGATTTTGGATGAGAAGGGAAGTGTCCGGAGGGAGGATGTAGATGGAGCAGAATAATGAAATTGTTTTATTTGAAACATCTGATAAGGAAGTAAGTTGTCAGTCCCGATGGATGGAGATACGGTGTGGCTTTCGCAAGCACAGATGACCGAATTATTTAATGTGGATCGAACAGTAATTACGAGACATGTAAATAATATTTTTAAGGAGAAAGAATTGATTCGAGAAAGCAATGTGCAAAAAATGCACATTGCAAAAGACAGTTGATATTCAAACCAGAATGCTGGCGGATGCGTTAAATGTTGAGGAGAAAGATGTACTTCGTGCGGTTAATTTATATACAGACAGTTTAATTTGTTAGACCAGTACGATCATCAAGCGATAGTAAAGCCTACGGGGGCAAAATCTATTTATAGGATTACCTATGACGACTGTATGAAAATGGTTTCGCACATGAAGGATTCATTTGAGACTGATGTGTTTGGAATAGAAAAAGAAAAAGGAAAAGCATACAGGTATTCCTGTTCGCACACTTGAGGATTGGGAGGCAGGCAGGCGTACTCCGCCGGAGTATATTCCGCGACTTATAGCATACCAGTTGAAATATGAAGAATTAGTGAGGGGTAAAGATGGCAAAGAATAAGATTATTACTGTACAAGATGTGCCAATAACTGTTTCTATATCGGATGAGCAGGATTATATTTGCACTACGGATATGGCAGCGGCAAAATCTAATGATTCAAGAGCAGCAGATGTTATACGAAATTGGTTGCGAAACCGTTCTACATTAGAGTTTTTATCTACTTGGGAGGAAATCTATAATCCCAATTTTAAAGTGTTCGAATCTGAACACTTTAAAAAGGATGTTGGTCTGGTAACATTTACACCAAGTGTTTCTGAATGGGTAGCTAAAACAGATGCGATAGGAATGTTTGTGAAAAAAGGCCGTTATGGAGGAACTTTTGCTCACAAAGATATAGCGTTTGAATTTGCTTCTGCAATCAGTCCGGTCTTTAAATTGTATTTAATTAAGGAGTTTCAGCGATTAAAGATGCAGGAGCAACCTCAAAGCCTAAAAAGGATTATGAATTATCCCGATATGCCTGATGTTGGCTATATGGGATTGTATGGAGGACTTGATGTCGATGATATCCATTCTCGAAAGAAATTGGAAGTAGGACAGAAGATTCTTCACGCAATTTCAGATAAAGGATAAAAAAGGGAGAATTTCGTATGAAAATATTGGGATATATTATTAATAATGAAAGAGCGGATACAACCAAGATACAATGTATTGAAGCGCCAAGGATACTTAGTATTTATTACATAACCAACGCACTTATGGCATCAAAAAATTCAGGATAATCTTTTTTCATTTTTACAGGGCGACCGTTTGTATCTAAAAAGGCATGTGATGAAGTGCCGGTGCAGACGATGTCGCCTTTTTGATCTTTCATTTCATAGGATAAAAAGAGTTTTACGCCTTTAAATTCTTTTACAGAAACCATAATAGATACTGTGTCAGAAAAAGTAGTGGTTTTTTTATAGTCGCAGTTTACATTTAAAACAGGAGAAATAAGTCCCATTTCTTCTAACTTGGTCATTGGCCAATCTATTTGTGTAAGGAAATTTACCCTTGCTTCCTCCATCCATCTAACATAATTAGAGTGATGTGTGATTCCCATTTTGTCAGTTTCGTAATATTGTACCTGGTGTATATATGCTTGCATTTTATGTCCTTTCATGTTTAGTGTTTTTATTAGTTCCTATAAAGATAATACTACATAATAATAATTAATAAAATCTAATGTAGGTGAAAATGTTGTTGATATGGTGCATTTAATTTCTGATTGTATAGATGGTGAAGATAATTTTAGAGTTATATGTTATCATTAGGTGGATAAATATGAATGATAATTATTGGTAGGAGGTTTGTAGATTATGCAAACTAAGAAAATCTCAGAATCTGAGGGAGAGACTTTACGAATAATTCAATATGCGGACATCAATCCTGCAGGAAACTTATTTGGTGGGAAATTGATGGCTTGGATGGATGAGATAGCTGGTATTATTGCAATTCGTCATGCTGGAGTGCCAGTTACAACAGCGGCAGTTGATAATTTGCAATTTAAGAAGAGTATACAGCTTGGAGATATTCTGGTACTCAAAGCAAAGCTTACTTATGTTGGGAATAAATCTATGGAGGTGCGTGTAGATGTGTACCGTGAGGACAGAGAGACGGGGATGAGACATGTGGTCAACCGAGCATATTTTACAGAAGTTGCTGTGGATGAAGATGGTAATCCGATAAAGGTACCATATAGCTTAGAGCTCACGACGCCGGATGAAAAAGCTGAGTGGGAAGCTGCTATAAAGCGTAAGGAAATACGAATTGAGAGACGACAAGAAGGGTATTAATTAATAAAAGCAAATAATACGCCAGAGAGGAATTATAGTATGGGAAAAATATATTATGTTGACAGAAATCATCCTGAATATGGGATAGTGGATAATGAGCAGCTTTTAAAGGCACTATCTCAAAATGGTGATTCAGATATTTTAAAGTTTAGTGTGGAGGAGTTACTTTCGGCTTTTGGCACTTCATCAAAAAGTGCGACTTGTCAGGAAAGTAAATCGACTAGAAATGATGCATTAATTGCAAATGTCACTGGAGAGATTGTATCTGTTGATGATAAATATTTGGCTTATGATTACATAGTTTTTTCAGACGGAGGAGCAACCCCTTCTTCTGGCGGAGTTGGTGGATATGGCTCAGTCATTATAAATTGTGATACTGGCGATGTGTCAGAGATTAATAAATGTTACAAGGCAACGACCAATAATCGCATGGAGATGTTGGGGGCTATTAATGGATTGAATTCTGTGCCGGACAATGCCAAAGTGATTTTGATTACTGACTCACAGTATGTGGTAAATACTATGGAACTTGGGTGGAAGAGAAATAAAAATCAGGATCTGTGGGAAGTGCTGGATGCGGCAGTTGCCAATAAGTCTTCTGTGAAATTCCTTCATGTAAAAGGTCATGGTAAAAGTGATACATTTGAAAGCAAGTGGAATAATCGCTGTGATGAGTTAAGCAACATTGCAAGAGACGAATTGTCTCCGATAGATGATGAGGGATATGAGGGATAAATATTTACAAAATAATTTATAGAAAAAGCATAAGCCGAGAGATTGATATATCTCCCGGCTTTCTTTATGCTTTTTAATGATTGTTGTGTTAAATGCTTATAATACCTGTGTTCCACCTACATATAAGTGATATCCATTAGTGTTAATATTTGAGTAATCTCCAGTAAATGAAGTTATGTAACTATCGCCTGTAAGTGTCCATGTAGAGTTGTCATCAAGAGTTACAGCAATCTGTCCACTGTCGTTTCCAGAGTTGATAGCACCTGAGTAAGCAGAAGCTTCTGTGATGTTGAGTGCTAGGCTTGAAATAGAATCAACTGTGATATTTCCAGATGCATTTTGCTTAATCATATTCATTGTTACGTTTCCACCATTCTTGCCAGAAGTTCCCCAAGCATCAGCGCTTGCGATAAGCAAATCATCACTTGCATTTGTTAAAGCAACATCATTTAATGTGATGGTTGTTGAGACATTTGTCACATGGAACATTGTTCCGATAAGTGATGTGAGGCTTCCACCATTCATTGTAAAGTCAGAGCTTCCCTCAGAAGCGTCGCCTGACATAGACTGGTAAATCAGTACGTTAGTATTTATAGTAGACTGGCCATTTTTTGTAGCGTTGTTACCAGTTGCGTCTGTATTGTTTAATGTTACAGAGTTGCCTCCTTCGATTACTACTGCCTCAGAGTTAGTAGATGAAAGTGTTGCGTCTGATACGGTGATATCAGCAGTTGAGTAAATAGCAGGTGAACCAACACCTGAAGTAGAGTAACTACCTTCTGTTACATTTATAGTTCCGCCACCACGATCGCTTCTGATTGCAGCAGATGAATTACCTGAAGTTGTAACTGTCAAATTTGTTGCATTGGTTGTTGCACCACCGGTTGTCATAATACCACCGGAATTGTTACCTGTTGTGTTTATAACGGTATCGGCAACATTTAATACAGTGTTGGCACCATAACTAAAGATTGCATTAGCGTGAGCACCATTGGTTGTAACTGAAGTATTGTTTACAGTAAGCTCAGCACCGTTAGATGCTAAAATAGCTGCGTTAGTTCCATAGAAATCAGATGATTCACCATTGGTATCGCCTGTCTTATTAACTGTGGCACCGTTTATAGATAAGGTCTTTCCGCTTACTAATACAGCATTTTCACCGCTTGTTGAAGATTCGTAGGAAGCACCTTCAGAGTCTTCTGTCAAAGTATTGGCAGCTGTATATTCAATGTTTTCATTACTCATTTCTCCTGGCATTTCGTTTTGGCCAGACATTCCACCATTTTCTCTGTCAAACATATTATTAAACATATTGTCAATACCATTCATTATATTCAGTCTATTTTTCTGGAAAATGTTTTGCTGATTATTTTGTAGTTGCTGAGAGAAGTTTTGGTTCCACTGTCCATCTATCTGAAATGGCGGAATGGCAAATGGATTTTGGGTATCATAAGTACCTTCCTGCCCATTCATATCAGGAGGAGTTTGCATGTCGCCCATCTGCCCCATCTGGTTCATTTGTCCCATCTCGCCGTTCATGTCAGGAGGGGTCTGCATGTCGCCCATCTGTCCCGTCTGGTTCATTTGTCCCATCTCGTCATTCATATCAGGAGGAGTTTGCATGTCGCCCATCTGCCCCATCTGGTTCATTTGTCCCATTTGACCGTTCATGTCAGGAGGAGTCTGCATCTGCCCCATCTGCCCATTCATATTAGGCGGAGGTTGTATGTTTCCTGCAGTTGTATTTGTCTGATTAGTATTTGTTGTTGAATCTGTTGCAAAAGTTGTAAGTGATGGTGTGAGAGCTAATGCTCCGATCAAACCCAGTGCTAATAATTTTTTCTTAAACATATTGATACTCCTTTCTCATTGCTATTTTCGCAATATGTGAAATGCTTAACCTAAGTTTCCGACTGTCGGTTTTGTCTTTATATTTAATACTTCTAGCAGGGCATTGAAAAAAATGGGGTAGATATAAAAAAATCTGACAGCCTTTTTGACTGTCAGATTGATCTGTAGAAATTCTAGGTTATCTAGGCATCTGAGATGCATTGTTTGGTGCATTTATATTTCCAGGAGAACCACCCCTGTTGTTGATGTTTCCAGGAACAGCGTTCGTATTGTTTTCGTTTGTAGGAATATTATTCATATTGTTACCATTTTCAAGGGCACCATTCATGTTGTTTCCGTTTAAAGTAGTGTTGTTTAAATTATTCTCATTGACCGGAATGTTGTTTGTATTAGTTTGCGGAACATTACTATTATTTATGGCTTCATTATTTGTATTTTCTGGATTTTGTTCTGGAGATTGCTCTTTTCTCTCAAATCCAGATTCCATTGCTTGGTTTGTTATGCGTTGCAGGTTCTTATCATTTTTGGATTCGATTTCTACTGCGGGCTTGGTGTTTTCTTCAATCAGACCTCTATCTTCCATTACTTTAGTTGTTTTCTCTAGAGCGTCGGTGACTTTTTCCATTCGGACTCCATTGTCCAGTAGGTCTTGGGTTATAGCCTCGCTATCTTCTCCAGTTGTCTCTACATCTATAACTCGATCAAAATAATTGATTGAGAGTTTAATCTGGGCATCATCGCTTTCCAAGGTGACATACGAAGCAGCGGTTGAAGTAGTGTAGTATCCGCCTGCAACGACTAGTATTGCAAGTATAGCAGCGGCGGAGCGTGTTATTGTTCGTATGGTTTTTGACTTGCCATTGCGTATATCTTTTGATGTGATTTGAATTTCATCTCCAACCAAGCAGTCTTTTTTTATTTTATATACTGAACCATCATCTGCTAACACTGCAGCATATCCGTTTTTTGTTTCTAATACTACTGCTTTCATTTATGCCTCCTTTCTTCTTTTATATAGCTCATGTATTCAGCTAATAAAGGATAGTCCCCGTTTAAAATTTCAATAGCTGATATTATATATTTTCGATGACGCTCCAAAATTTTTCGGGGTACCATAGCATTTTGTGTTATTTCTTTTAGAGGCAAACTTTTGTTGTCGCGCATTTTTTTGATCAACTCAGGACTGTCAAGCATATATATAATAGCTCTAGCACAGGAGGCTTTTGTTTTTCCTGCTTTTGGGGAGCAGTCTGCTAAATCGAAAAAAGAAAATTCATAGGTTGCTAAAATTTCTGAAATGGCTTCGATTTCATCTTTGATAGGATTGCCCTCCGGACGATTATCATAAGTTTGCGAAGAAATTTCTGCCTCTTTTTGACGTAGTTCTATTCCCACAGATAAATCTTGTGAATCATCATCGAGATCTCCGTCCATAGTGTATCCATCAATAGAGATTTCTTGGTTAAATTTATTTTCCTTTTTGCTATAATCGATAAGACGTCTTTTGATTACAAGTTTGGCGAATGCATTGAAATCACCTTTTGAGTAATCATAGCTTTTCACTGCTTCATTAAATGCGATAAGAGCAATCGAGTACTCATCGTCACTATCTGAAACAAAATGTCCTGTTGCATTATAAGCACAAGATAAAATAAATCGTTTATTCTTTTTTATAAATTTGTCGAGTAAAGCTTCATCTTTTTGTGCATCCAAAGCTTCCTTTGATGTATCTTCTGGCATATTTTATCCTTCTGCAATATCTCAAAATCTTTCAATATCTAAAATATTGATTAACGTACCTATAAATAAAGTATCACTTATGGGCAAAATAGTGTCAAGAAATTTGTGGCAATGGTGCTGCATTTGAAGTGCGCTATAGAAATACGATTAAATCTGAATAAATGGTGAAATTTCTTGAAAAGATACTATAAAATTCATATAATGATAAAAACTATCTAATATGCATGATTTCAGAGGGAAATACCCCGGAAATGAGAAAAATTAAGAAAATAGTTGACAAATATGCATGATTTCTGAGGGAAACACCCCGGAAATGGGAAAAATTATGAAAATAGTTGACGAATATGCATGATTTCAGAGGGAAATACCCCGGAAATGGGAAAAACTAAGAAAATAGTTGACAAATATGTATACTATTTGGAGGTATAAGATGGAAGGTAATAATATGAATAATAATCAGCAAAATGATAATCAGAATTACAGCAATGGACCACAGCAGGGCCAGCAGAATTACAGCAATGGACCACAGCAGGGACAGCAGA
The DNA here is from genome assembly GCA_024697595.1 of Lachnospiraceae bacterium. Lineage (GTDB taxonomy): Bacteria > Bacillota > Clostridia > Lachnospirales > Lachnospiraceae > JAILFK01. The sequence continues at coordinate 7,542 of JAILFK010000057.1, forward strand.
ATTACAGCAATGGTCCACAGCAGGGACAGCAGAACTATAGCAATGGCCCACAGCAAGGATATCAGAACTATAGCAATGGTCCACAGCAAGGATATCAGAACTATAACAATGGTCCTCAACAGGGATACCAAAATAACATGGCACCAAATGGTGAGGAGCCAGGGAAAAGTGCAGCAATAGCTTCGCTTGTATTAGGTATCGTATCTATTTTAACTTGGTTCTTTGGATCAGGTTCTTTGGTTGGACTTATCACAGGAATTCTTGGAATCGTATTTGCATCAAATGCTAAGAAGCAGGGCTTTGAAGGCGGAATGCAGACAGCAGGATTTGTTTGTTCACTTATTGGATTAGTCGGAAGTTCAATAGTATTTATTGCTTGTGGTGTATTTATTGGAGCATTGAGCTTATTATAATCAAATAACAAAATAGAAATTAATCGAGGCTGGCATTAGTATGTTTATATTTATAGGAGATGTACTAAGGTCAGCCTGATTTTATATGGAGGATTAGATTTGAATGTTATAAATAACATTTCACCATATGGCGCCTGCGGTATTTTGGGATTTAGTCTTGGAATTATATATTTAATATTTTCTAGCAAAAAATATAATTTGAAATTAGACGATATGCTGTATGTCTATGTGTGGGGAGCATTAGGGGCGATAATCGGTGCGAAGTTATTGTATTTATTAATTGAAGCGCCCCAGATAATAGATTTATATTATGCAGACAAACTTACAGCTGAGACCATCCTGATCTTGGTAAAAAGCGGATTTGTATTTTATGGCGGACTTTTTGGTGCCATTATATCAGCGTATCTGGCGTGTAAATATTTTGAATTGGATAGAGATAAGGTTATGTCCGTGATTATGCCAACATTACCTATTGCTCACGCCTGTGGTCGATTGGGTTGCACAATTGTTGGGTGCTGTCATGGGATAGAGGTGGATGGCAAAATTGCTATAACATATACCCATTCTCTGTACGCACCAAATGGAGTGCATCTCTTTCCTGTTCAGGCGGTGGAAGCTATGGGAAATATTTTAATAGCCGTGATATTAATATATTTATCAATAAAGTTTTGCGATGGAAAGAAAAGTTTATATACCTATTTAATCTTGTATTCTATAATGAGATTTTTGTTAGAATTTTTGAGAGGTGATTTGCAAAGGGGCTTTTTGGGACCACTTTCCACATCTCAATGGATAAGTATTGGCGTTATGGTTGTGGCTTTAATCTCTATATTTAGAGAGCAGAAACGCGACGAAAATGCGACGAAAATGCGACGAAAGCGCGAAGGAATCATAAAAAATTATGAGTGTAATCACGAAGAAATCGCGACGAAATGAAACTGTAAATAGAAGAAGATAAGAGAGGATGCTTATGGATATTTCGGTTGTAGCTGTTTTTATAGAGGGGCTTTTGAGTTTTTTCTCTCCGTGTGTGTTGCCACTTCTTCCTATTTATATAGGATATTTATCAGGTGGAACAAGACAGACCTTAGAGGATGGCACAGTTATTTATGATAAGAAAAAAGTGCTGGTTAATACTATATTTTTTGTTATAGGAATTAGTATGGCCTTTTTCTTGCTTGGCCTTGGAATTAGCGCTGTGGGCAAATTTTTTAGCGGTAATCAATTGCTCTTTGCCAGAATAGGTGGAGTGATTGTGATTCTCTTTGGCCTATATCAGATGGGGCTTTTTGGGAATTTAAAATTTATGAGTGGAAATCACAGACTTCCTATCAGTTTTGAAAAGATGACCATGTCTCCAATTACGGCGCTTATTATGGGATTTGTTTTAAGTTTTGCCTGGAGTCCTTGCGTGGGCCCTGTGCTTTCTTCGGTACTAATTATGGCGTCGTCTGCCACATCAAGCGGTGCAGTATTTTTACTTATTGGTGTCTACACCCTGGGATATATTATTCCATTTATATTTGTGGGAATATTTACCACAAAATTGTTAGACTTATTTAGAAAGCACAATAATGTGGTGAAATATACCGTCAAAATTGGTGGAGCGATTCTGATAGTTATGGGTGTTCTTATGATTACAGGAAAAATGAATACAATAACAGGTATTTTATCTTCCGAGTCAAATGAGACAACAGAGATAGAAGACAGTGATGTGACAAAATCAGAAAGTTCGCAAGACACTGATGTGACAAAATCAGAAAGTTCTCAAGACATTGATGAAAAACAAGGTATAGATGGTGGCGCAAACCAAGATTCAGATAATGAAAATGACAATAAAAATGCTAATAAAAATGATAGTGAAAATAAAAATGAAATGGCTGCGCCAGATTTTGAACTTGTAGATCAATATGGTCAAACTCATAAGTTGTCTGATTATAAAGGCAAGGTGGTGTTTTTGAATTTCTGGGCTACATGGTGTCCGCCTTGTAAAGCGGAACTTCCATATATACAGCAGTTGTACGAAGAATATGCGGCTTTGGATAATCCTGATGTGGTAATTCTTGGGGTGACTTTTCCGGGATATGGCAATGAGCAGAGTGAAGATGGAGTGAAAGACTTTTTACAGCAGAATGGATATACTTTTCCAGTGCTTATGGATGAAGATGCATCTCTTATGATGCCTTATTATATCTCTGCTTATCCAACAACATATTTAATTGATGCTGAAGGGAATATTTTTGGATACGTTCCAGGCGGAATGACCAAGAAAATGATGGAAGATGTTTTAGCTCAGTGCAAAAATGGAAAAAAGTGAAGGGGATAACTTAAATGCTATCCCCTTCAAATATAATATCCTGCTGAGAAAAGTTTTTTTGCTTTCTGAATTCGGAAGCATTTTTCTCATATTTCTTTTGAAATTGTCTTCGAAAATTAGATTCGTTTTGAAATCCTACCTGTACTGCGATTTCGCTTATTGGAAGATCGGTTGTAAGTAGTAAGAACTGAGCGTTGTATAGTCTAACATTTATCAAATATTCTGAAGGAGACAAACCGATATAAGTTTTGAATTCTCTAGATAAATGATATTTGCTGATTCCACAGTGGGCTGCTATATCTTCAAGAGTTATTTTCTCGCGAAAATTTTTATTGATAAATTTTTGTGCTTTTAAAACAAACAAAGGTTTATTTCCACCATTATTTTGTATTTCTTTATACAAGATTGCCTCGAGTAAACGTTCTATTGCAATATTGCAATGGAATTCTTTGTGGGACGAAGTAGATGTATCTGCTGCTAAGATTGCGGACATGAGAATATTAAATTTTGATGGATCAATATTTCTAAAAACAATTAAATCATCTTCTAAAAATTCCTGGTAAATGTAATCCATGCTACTACCTGCAAAATAAAAATTAAAAAATTTAATTTTGCCATTGGATGGTGTGAAATGGAAAGTGTTTCTATATGGAATTATAAATCCTTCATTTTCATCAATATTGTAAATGTTGTCTTCGTATTTTAAGATGCTTTCCCCTTCTAAAATATAACCTATCATGTAAATGTTTTTTTCTTTGGTTATTATTTCTTTACACAGACCATTGTTTAAGAATGAGTAAAAAAGTGGCGCAATATAGTGAGTGGGTACTTTTATCGCGTTGTGCATAGGGAGACGATATTTAAAAGAAATAGTGTTGGATTCGTCTTGAAAAATATCTGATATATGCTCTAAATGATAAGTATTAGTTAAGCGATTAAGAATATAGTTTAATTGCTCTGGCAAAACTCTTTTGTTGCCGCTGTAAGTCATAAATTCATAGTTTTCTAACATATATTTTCTCCAGTCATTAACATATAATTTACTAGTATATTTACCATACTAACAAAGAAAAAAATATAAAGCATTGGTAAAAACATACAAAAATAGCAAAAAAGTATCGACATTGAGCACGATTTATTCTAGGAAAATATTAGTACAAATAATAAACTATATTTATGTAAACAAGCATCGAGGAAGGTTTAAAAAATAAATGGGTGATGCTTTATAAAAAAATGTATAGGAGATGAAGAAATGGGTTTTACAGAAAAATTGAAGAGTTTCACGAATGCCAGTGAAAGAGATGGCGTTCAGTACCGTACTGTAACATTGCCTGAGATGGTATGTTCTATGGCACACAACGGTATTATGATGTGCTTCTACATGTTAGGTATGTATGCAAGTTACATCGGAAATGCAGGATATGCGATTCCTGTAGTAACGGTTAGTTTGATTCTTTCCGTAGTAGGTGTTTTTGATGGTGTTACTGATGCGATTGCGGCAGCGATATTCGAGTTGATGCCACCAACTAGAATCGGTAAGATTCGTGTTTTGATGACAATTGGATGGTTGATGGAAGCTCTAGCTTGCTTGTTACTATTCGCATGGACATCTGATCGTTTTGACGGTGTAGTCGGAATGGTTGTATTCGTTATAACTTATGTTTTATATACATTAGGTTATACACTTTGTAATGTTACAGCTGGAACAGTTGCTCCGGTTTTGACCAATGATCCAACTCAAAGACCAATGATGGCTTTCTTTGATACAGCTTGGTCATTTGGTACACCTACAATCATGAATTTGGTATTAACATTTACAGTTTTACCAAAGCACAATAATCAGTATGATGTAGGTTTCTTTAAAGAAGCTATTTACATTTACATTATTACATCATTAGTATTCTTATTGATTACATTCTTTGGTATCAGAAGATCCGATGTTAAGGAAACATACACTGCATTATCTGCAGAGGGTGGTGCTGATGCTGATGAGAAGGTTACATTCAAGGATATGTGGTCTGTGTTAAAGAGCAACAGACCGGTTCAGATGTATATGTTAACACTTGCCTCAGATAAGTTCGCACAGTCATGTGCATCACAGTCAGTTATCAATGTAATGCTTGCAGGTATCTTGATTGGTTCATATCAGGCTTCTACACTTATTGGTACTTTTTCATCATTAATTGGTCTTGTTGGAGCTTTTGCCGGTGGTCTTTTGATTGCCAAGATCGGTGTTAAAAAAGCCACAAGCATGTGGTCATGGATTTGTATAGCTGTATCAGCAATTATGATTGTATTCTGCTGCATCTTAGGAAAAGATGGAATGAGCCAGATTTCAGTAGCAGTTGTACCTACAGTAATTTATATCGTTCTTCAAATTGCTGTCACAGCAAGTAAGAACATCTTATCAGTAGCAACTTCTTCAATGAGAGGTGATGTTATCGATTACGAGTTAGAGCGCTCTGGTAAATATTTACCAGCTATTGTAAATGGTATTTATTCATTTATATCAAAGTTGATCAAATCAATTTCAACAGCCTTGGTTGGTGTTATGTTAGGATTGATTGGATATACAACAGTTATGCCACAGCAGGGAGATAAGGTTACAACAAGTATTTTTGTAATGACATTGGTTATTTACTTTGGTTTCCCAATTGCTGGATGGCTTATAAATGTAATTGCTATGAAGTTCTACATTCTTGACAAAGAGCGTATGATTCAGGTTCATAAGAATATCAATGCTAGAAAGAATGGCGAGAAAATAGATTAATATATTTCGTATATAAGGATAAACCTTCCATATATAGCAACAAAAAGGTATGATTTCGCTTTTGCGGGGTCATACCTTTTTTGCGTTGTGAATATATTTTTTGGAAAATGTTTTTGTTAGAATGCAGTAAATTTTACATAGATTTTACATAACTTTATATATAGTTTTTACCTCGACTTGATATTATCGAAATGTTTTGAGATGATAGTATCGAATCGAGGTATTTTTTTATGGATATTTTTAATGTTTTAAACATGATAGGAGGTCTTGCTTTATTCCTATTTGGAATGAAAAATATGGGAGACAGTCTATCTAAAATGGCTGGAAGTAAATTAGAAGGAGTGCTAGAGCGTCTGACATCTAAAAGAATTTTTGCGGTTTTATTGGGAGCAGGAGTTACAGCTGTAATCCAGTCATCATCTGCCACAACAGTTATGGTGGTGGGTTTTGTTAATTCAGGAATAATGAAATTAACACAGGCCGTAGGAATTATAATGGGTGCCAATGTGGGTACAACCATAACCTCTTGGCTATTATCACTTACAGGAATAGAGGGAAGTGCCCTTTGGGTTAAGTTATTAAAACCATCATCATTTTCGCCTATTCTTGCGTTAATTGGAATTATATTTTTAATGTCTGCAAAGGAAGAATCCAAGAAGAAGGATGTGGGAAATATCTTGCTTGGATTTGCAGTGTTAATGTTTGGAATGGAGACCATGAGTGGTGCTGTGTCTGGATTAGCTGATAATCCAACATTTACCAATATGATGACAGCATTTAGCAATCCACTACTTGGAATGTTAATTGGTGCTGTGTTGACAGCTATTATCCAAAGTTCATCAGCTTCTGTAGGTATTTTACAGGCTCTTTGTGCTACAGGTGCAGTGCATTATTCTGTTGCTTTGCCTATTATAATGGGACAGAATATTGGAACGTGTGTTACATCTATAATTTCCTCTGTGGGAGCTAACAAAAATGCAAAACGTGCAGCTATGATTCATCTGTATTTTAACCTTATTGGAACAATATTATTTATGGTTGTATTCTATGCACTAAATGCATTGGTACATTTTGCGTTCCTTGATACTTCAGCAAATGCTGCTGGAATAGCTGTTATTCATAGTTTATTTAATGTGGGAGCGACATTGGTGCTATATCCATTTGCTGATAAGTTGGTTAATTTGGCGTGCATTACAATTCCTGACAAATCAGGCGAGACAGCTGAATTGGTTGAGGAAAATAAAAAGGCTGTTGTCATCGACGAGAGATTCCTTGAACGACCAGCATTTGCAGTTGAAATTTGTAGACAAAAAGCATATGAGATGGCCAGAAAGACAAAGTGTGCAATTGATTTGGCTACAGAGATTATTGATGATTATGATGCGGCTAAGGCTACAGAGATTATTCAATTGGAAAAAGAGATTGATGATTACGAGGACGTATTGGGTTCTTATCTTGTGACTTTATCTGGAAGAGATTTGACTGCAAAGGATAGTTTGGTTGTCACTCAGTTGCTTCACAGCATAAGTGATTTTGAGAGAATTTCTGATCATGCGGTAAATATTGTGGAATCAACACAGCAGATAGCGGATAACGATTATAAGTTTACAGAGAATGCCAAGTACGAGATGAATGTACTTTGCAGAGCTGTAAAGGATATTGTGGAAAAAACCACAGATATATTTGTGGAATCTGATACTGAGGAGGCTGTACACGTAGAGCCTCTAGAGGAAGTTATTGATAGATTGACCAAGAAGATCAAAGCTCATCATGTCAAGAGATTGCAGAAGGGCAAGTGCTCTATTGAGATGGGAATTGAGTTGGAGGACTTGTTAATCAATTTGGAGAGAATATCAGATCACTGTTCAAATATTGCACTAGAACTTATGACAGTAGATGGCAGTGGTTACGAGCCACATGAATTGCTTGATGATATGTCTGAGGAGAGAAGAGCTGTATTTAAGAAGGAATACAAGGCTTTGAAGAAGAAGTATCCTTTGAAGAAGGATGGCTCTAAGGAGAAAAAGAAAGACAGGGGATAATATGGCGCTAATTTATATTGTGGAAGATGATGACAGTATTAGAGAAATAGAGGAATATGCCTTGAAAAATGTTGGGCATGATGTGAAGGGATTTCCATGTGCCAAGGATTTCTTTGATGGTATTGAACAAAAACTTCCAGATTTATGTTTGGTGGACATAATGTTGCCTGATAAAGATGGCAATGAGATTGTGAAAAAACTTCGCGGCAAGTCTCAGACGAAAAGATTACCTATTATTATGGTGACTGCAAAAACCACAGAGTTGGATTTGGTTAAAGGCATTGAAAATGGTGCTGATGATTACATCAAAAAACCATTTTCAGTAATGGAATTGATTTCAAGGGTGAAAGCTCTTTTGAGGCGAGTTGAGCCGGACATGGATCAAAATATTGTTCTGGATGACCTGGTGATAAATGATGCAAAACACGTTGTCACCTTAGGAGGAAACATAATTGATTTAACATATAAAGAGTATGAACTATTGTCTCTTTTGATGAGAAATATTGGTATTGTACTGTCGAGAGATGTGATTTTAGAAAAGGTTTGGGGGATGAGTTTTGAGGGCGAATCTCGAACCATAGATATGCATGTTAAAACTTTGCGACACAAATTGGGAGATTACGGAAATCGAATACGTACAGTCAGAAATGTAGGTTATGTGATTGAATAAATCCATTTGAGAGAAAATGAAGAAGAATATCAATGCGAGATTGGTGGGGATAGCCATAATAGCTATTGCCGCCACATTTATTGGAATTACAACTATATATTACGGACTTTTTCAAAAACAGGTAAGAAGTGATTTGGCTATTACTGCCAAGATTTTAAAGGACACACATTATTTTGAAACCGTGGATAAAAATATCGATGACGAGATAGAGGCTATTGATTTTACAGCGGATATCACTGAGCTTAGAGTGACCTGGATAGATGCTGATGGTAATGTTATTTATGATAATGACGTGACATCAAAAGGCTTGGAAAATCATATGGATAGACCGGAAATTCAGGCGGCCTTTAAGGAGGGAGTGGGAGAATCTGTCAGAAGATCTGACACCATGGGTAAGGATACTTTTTATTATGCCACCCTGTTAAATAATGGAACGGTTCTTCGAGTGGCGACGGATGCCACGAGTATATGGTCAGTATTTATATCAGTTGCCCCGGTTATTTTGCTGATATTGTTGTTGATAATTTTGCTCTGTGTATATTTATCACATATTCTCACCAGGCAGTTGCTTCAGCCTATTGAGAAGATGGCGGATAATTTAGAGGATGCTGACTATGAATCGCCATACAAGGAGTTGGAACCATTTTTGGAGACTATAAAATCGCAGCATGCGGATGTGTTGTCCGCAGCAAAGGCGAGACAGGATTTTACGGCAAATGTATCCCATGAATTGAAAACACCTATAACTGCGATTTCAGGATATACGGAATTGCTAGAGGGTGGCATGGTGGATGAGAGTCAGAAGAAACATTTCTATCAGGAGATAAGAAAGAGTTCTAACAGATTGCTCAGTCTGATAAATGATATTATTCGTCTCTCGGAGCTAGACAGAACTGAAGGCGAGATGTCTTTTGAGGAGATTAGTCTCTATGACTTGGCTCGCGAATGCGCAGAGGATTTGGCGGTAAATGCTAGTGCTAAAAATGTTTCCTTATCCTTTGAGGGGGAGGAATGTACTGTGATTGGCAACAGAGATATGCTTCGCGAATTAATTGAAAACTTGGTTCAAAATGCCATTCGATATAACAACGAAAATGGTAAGGTTACAGTTGTCGTGTCAAATGATGAGCGCCCTACGCTTATGGTAAAAGATAATGGAATAGGTATTCCGGCATCAGAGCAGCAACGAGTCTTTGAAAGATTTTACAGAGTGGATAAAAGCAGATCCAAGGCTACAGGTGGAACTGGACTTGGTCTTGCTATAGTAAAACATATTGTAGAAATCCACGATGCAAAAATTGAATTGGATAGTGCACCGGGAGTGGGCACCACTATGACGGTTATATTTTAAAGATAGTGTAGAGATTTTGCTTATTTGTAAGCAAGGTCTCTTTTTTATTGTTGAAAAAATGTTACGATTATATAGATTTGTAAATTTTAATTCAAATTGTTGTATATTTTTGAGAGATTATGTCAATAAATGGTATAATCGTATGTGGGAATTGAAAATAATAATGAGGTATCAATATGAGTGATATATACAATAATAAATATTTTGACGAAGAAAGAGCACTATATGGGGTTGATGGAATTGAGGTAAATGATTGCAGATTTGATGGCCCTGCCGATGGGGAAAGCGCTTTTAAAGAGGGGAGAAATATTAAGGTTACCAACACATTTTTCAATCTTAGATATCCTTTTTGGCACGATGATAAATTGATTATTGAAGACAGCGAGATGACGGAAAAGTGTCGCGCGGCTCTTTGGTATTCTAAAGATGTATCCATAAAAAATACTAAGATGCATGGGATTAAGGCATTGCGAGAATGCGATGATGTATCAGTTGAGGGATGCCATATAGTATCTCCAGAATTTGGATGGTTCATAAGAGATATTGAGATGAAAGATACCTCTGCTGAAAGTGAATATTTTATGATGCGTTCTGAGCGATTAGATTTTAATAATGTGAACCTCAAGGGAAAGTATTCTTTTCAATATATAATAGATTCATGTTTTGAAAATTGTAATTTCGATACCAAGGATGCTTTTTGGCATGCAAAAAATGTCGTGGTGAAAAATAGTGTTATTAAAGGTGAGTATCTAGCGTGGTATTGTGAAAATGTTACCTTTGAAAACTGCAAGATAATTGGTACACAGCCACTATGTTATTGCAAAGGCTTGAAACTTATAAATTGTGAGATGATAGACACAGATTTAGCTTTTGAAAAATCTCAGGTGGATGCAACTATAACAACTCCGATGATCAGCATCAAAAATCCTTTGAGTGGAAAAATTGAGGTTCCATCCGTGGAAGAGTTGATAATTGATGACGAGAGTTCTAAGGCTGAAATATTATTTGTTTAAATCCGTAAAAAAGTATAATTTTATTAAGTGGACACGTGTCAATTTATGCTGTATTAATACATTCAAATATGTATAATTGTTTATAGAGTAATTTAAAAAAGAGGAGGAAGAAATGAACGAAAAAAACAAAGACGGAATTCGTGATGCCAAGAGTTTAGGCAAGGGCAAAATGCTTATCTTGGGATTGCAGCACATGTTTGCAATGTTTGGAGCCACAATTTTGGTTCCAATCCTAGTGACAGGTTATTTTAGCGAGGCGTGTGGTGAGCCAGTGACAAGAGGACTTACAGTGTCTGTCACACTATTTTGTGCAGGTGTGGGAACATTGATGTTTCATCTGTGCTCAAAGTTTAAGGTGCCAGCTTTCTTGGGATCATCTTTTGCATACCTAGGAGGTTTTAGTACAATTGCCAATTTGAATACAGGAATGTATGCCAATATGGATGTTAATACCAAGGCAGCTTATGCCTGTGGAGGTATTGTAGTTGCAGGCTGTTTATATTTTGTTTTGGCAGCTATCATCAAATTGGTTGGTATCAATAGAGTTATGAGATTTTTGCCACCTGTTGTTACAGGTCCAATTATCATATGTATAGGATTATCTCTTGCGCCTTCAGCAATTAGCAATGCTTCAACTAACTGGCCACTTGCTATTATTGCTTTGGCGGTAATTATAATATTTAACATATGGGGTAAAGGGATGTTTAAAATTATTCCTATTTTGATGGGTGTAGTTATCTCTTATGTCTGCGCGGTAATATTTAACGCAATGGGAATGACCAATGCTGATGGTTCAGCAATTTTAGATTTCTCTCAGGTGGCTTCGGCTTCATTGGTGGGAATTCCACATTTCCAACTTGCAAAATTTGACATAACAGCAATTTTGGTAATGGCCCCTATTGCCCTTGCAACAATGATGGAGCATATCGGTGATATGTCTGCAATCTCTGCAACAGTAGGCGAGAATTATCTTGAGAAACCGGGGTTACATAGAACTTTGATTGGTGATGGTGTTGCCACAGCTTTTGCAGGAATGATCGGTGGACCAGCCAACACAACTTATGGTGAGAACACTGGAGTGTTAGAACTTTCCAAGGTATATGATCCGGCAGTTGTTCGTATAGCGGCTGTATTTGCAATTGTTCTATCATTTATTCCAAAGTTTTCTGATATTATTGCAACAATGCCAAGTGCTATAATCGGTGGAGTATCATTTATGCTTTATGGTATGATATCTGCTATTGGTGTGAGAAATGTAGTTGAGAATAAAGTTGATTTGACCAAGTCTAGAAATCTAATTATTGCGGGTGTGATTTTTGTATGCGGTCTTGGATTTTCTGACGGAATCACATTTACAATAGGAGGAACTTCTATTACACTTACAGCGTTGGCTATTGCAGCTATAGCAGGAATATTGCTCAATGCAATTTTACCTGGAAACGATTACGAGTTCGGTAAGAATCCAGCAGGGGACCAGAGCCGAGGCGTATTTGTAAAAAGTAATGATGATAAGGAAGAATAATTGACATGAATAAACCAAACGAGATTATAGAAGCAAATATTATAAATGCTGAGCGCAAAGTTAATTTACCGATTTTTAGAATGATGGTGCTAGGAATGATGGCGGGAGCCTTTATTGCAATTGGAGCTGTTGCAAGTTCAACTGCAGCATTTTCCATATCCAATGAAGGATTGGCTAGAGTGGTATCCGGATGCATATTTCCTATAGGCCTCATACTTATAACATTTATCGGCGGAGAACTTTTTACAGGAAATTGCTTGGCATCTATGGGAGCTATGAACAAAAAGTTTGGTTGGAAAAAGATGATGAGAGCCCTGTGCATTGTATGGATTTCTAATTTTATTGGTGCAGTGGTTATATGTGTGCTTACATATTATTCGGGTAATATGGATATCTCTGATGGAGCTCTTGGAGCTTATGTTATCAAAGTGGCCTTGCATAAGTCTACACTATCTTTTGCGGAGGGTGTGACATCTGGAATATTGTGTAACGTTTTAGTGTGTACAGCTATTTTACTTGCAGGTGCATCAAAAGATGTGGTGGGCAAGATCTGCGGAATATTTTTCCCGATTGCAACTTTTGTGATAGGTGGGTTTGAGCACTGTGTTGCTAATATGTATTACATTCCAGCGGGAATGATGGCGGCGGGCAATCCTGAGTATGCTGCCAAGGCTAGTGAGTTATATGGAATAACAGCGGATCAATTATCTAATTTAAATACGATGAATATGTTTTCGAATTTACTTCCAGTCACTATTGGAAATGTGATCGGTGGAGTTTTATTCGTTGGTTTACCTTGTTATTATGTATATAGAAACAATTTAAGAATTGTAAAATAGTTAATTTTAAATTGCTTAATACAATTTATGGTTGAGTTGTATTGAATTAAATAATAAAGAGATGCAAGAAACAGCTTCTGACGATATGAGTCGGAGGCTGTTTCTGTTTTTGAAAAACACGCTGTTTATTATTTCTAACAAACGTTCTTGACAAATAACCTAAGTTAGAGTACACTAACAAGCGCAAAGAAGTTAGGTTTCTCTAACAGCGGTGCGGATAAAGTATTTTAAAAGGTAATAAAAAGGAAAGGCGGTTCTGGTATGAATTTAGCAGAGGCGGTATTAGAAAAGGAATATAAGATCGTAGCTATCGAAACAGATGATGAGGAAATGGAATCATTTTTGTTTTCGTTGGGTTGTTATAGCGGTGAGCCTATAACTGTTATTTCTCACTTAAAGGGTGGATGTGTGGTTTCCATAAAGGATGCCAGATATAATTTTGATATGCAGTTGGCTGAAGCTATTCAAATCACAGAGGCTGCGTAAAGATTTGTTAAATGGTTTGTGATTAATAATCGCGAATTTATTAAATATTAAGTTATTATGAAGGAGGTCAAGTCATGAGAATTGCATTAGCAGGTAATCCAAATAGTGGAAAAACAACCATGTATAATGCTTTGACAGGCAAAAATGAAAAAGTAGGAAACTGGGCAGGTGTTACAGTTGACAAGAGAGAAAGCTTAATCAAAAAGGAATTTGGTAAAAGCGGAGAGGAACTTGTTGCAGTAGATTTGCCAGGAGCTTATTCAATGTCTCCGTTTACTTCAGAGGAGAGTATTACAAGTTCATATGTTAAGAACGAGAATCCTGACGCGATTATAAACATTGTGGATGCAACAAACTTGAGCAGAAGTTTGTTCTTTACAACTCAGCTTTTAGAGTTGGGAATTCCAGTTGTTGTTGCTTTGAATAAGAGCGATATTAATGAGAAAAAAGAGACAAAAATTGATGTGGAAGCTCTTAGCGCTAAGCTTGGTTGCCCGGTAATCAATACAACATCTACAGCTAGTTCACATGAGGATTTAGCAAAGGTTGTTGAGGCAGCTGTTGCTTCAAAGGGAAAAGGACAGAAAGCTCCTTACTCAGAGGGTGACATCGATTTAACAGATAAGGCAGTTGTTGAGAAAGCTGACCGTGAGAGATATGATTTCGTAAATGACGTTGTATCAGCGGTTGAGACAAGAAAAATTCTTACTAAGGAAAAGACAGTATGGGATAAGGTTGATGAAATCATCACAACACCATGGGTTGGTATTCCTTTGTTTGCAGTAATTATGTACCTGGTATTTTACATTTCACAGACAACAGTTGGTACATGGATTGCAGATTGGTTAGTTGGCTGGATTGAGACATTCCAGGGATTCGTAGCAGAGCTTGTTGCAGATGCTAACCCATTCCTTCAGTCAATTATTGTAGACGGTATTGTCGGTGGTGTTGGAGCCGTAGTTGGATTCCTTCCACTTGTTATGGTAATGTATTTCTTGATTGCCCTTTTAGAGGATTGTGGTTATATGGCAAGAGCAACAGTAGTTCTTGATCCAATCTTCAAGAGAGTTGGACTTTCAGGAAAGTCAGTTATTCCAATGGTAATTGGTACTGGTTGTGGTATTCCTGCTATTATGGCATGTAGAACAATCAGAAATGAGAGAGAGAGAAGATCTACAGCAATGCTTGCAACATTTATGCCATGTGGAGCTAAGCTTCCAGTTATCGCATTGTTCGCAGGTGCTTTCTTCCCAGAGTCAACTTGGATTGGACCTCTTATGTATTTTGTAGGAATCATCTTAATTCTATTAGGTGCTCTTCTTATCAAGGCTATTACAGGTTCTAAGTTTAGAAAGTCATTCTTTGTTATGGAGCTTCCAGAGTACAAGGCCCCAAGTTTAAAGAGAGCATGTGTTTCAATGCTTGAAAGAGGTAAGGCTTACATCGTAAAGGCTGGAACAATTATCTTGGTATGTAACACAGTAGTTCAGGTTATGCAGTCATTCAACTGGAAGTTACAGGTTGTTGAAGAGGGAATGGAGAGTACTTCAATTCTTGCTTCAATCGCAGCACCAATCGCATACGTATTGGTTCCAGTAGTTGGTGTGGCAGCATGGCAGTTAGCAGCCGCAGCTGTTACAGGATTTATCGCTAAGGAAAATGTAGTTGGTACATTGGCAGTTTGCTATGGACTTAGCACATTTATCGATACAGATGAGTTAGCACTTGTTGGTGACGGAAACGTTGTAGCAGCAACAATGGCAATCACAAAGGTTGCAGCTTTAGCTTACTTAATGTTTAACTTGTTTACACCTCCATGTTTCGCAGCACTTGGTGCTATGAACTCAGAGATGCAGAGCAAGAAATGGTTATTCGGTGCAATCGGATTACAGCTTGCAACTGGATACACAGTTGGTTACTTCGTATACCAGATTGGTACACTTGTAACAACAGGAGCTGTTGGTGCAGGATTCCTTCCAGGACTTGTAGTTATACTTTGCTTCGCAGCAATTGTATGCTTCTTGATTTACAACACAAAGAAGAACTTCAAGGATGAGTATGCACTTTCAAAATAATTTAGAAATGAGGTGACGATGATGAATGGTACTTTAGCATCAATAATAGTGGCTATAATTATAGTGGCAATAATAGTATTGGATCTTCGATATATTATTAAAAAGAAGAAACAAGGTACCTGCATTGGTTGCCCTGAGAGTGGTAATGGTAAATGTAGTTGTCATTGCCACGATTAAAATTGATATTATAGGATTGGTCCACAACCCAGTCCTTTAATATAGAATTCCTTTTATTATATAAAATACTTTGAATCAGAAATGATGGAGAATTTGGTAATTGCTTATCACGAAAGTGGTAGTGATTACCTTTTCTTTTTGAGAAATTGCAGGATTATCATTTTGTTTTTATAGAAATACTATAATTATCAGGGATTTTAAATGTTTTTCTACAAATTTCTATTTTTTAATGGTATTATATCTTAGGTAACTTTTGAAAAAATTTGGAAATATAAGGAGCAACTAAATGGGCGGATTTTTTGGTGTAGCCTCACATGAGGATGTAGTGTTTGATTTGTTTTATGGAACTGATTATCATTCGCATCTAGGAACCAGACGAGCTGGTTTGGCAGTATATGATGAGGAAAAAGGTTTTGATCGAGCTATTCATAATATCGAGAGCACAAACTTTAGACCAAAGTTTGATAAGGATATATTGAAAATGTCGGGAACTCTTGGAATTGGATGTATATCTGATTTCGAGCCACAGCCGCTTATTGTCAGATCTCATCATGGTAATTATGCCATCACTTCTGTTGGCAAGATTAACAACATGAAAGAGATTGTGGATGATTTATTTAAAAAAGGACATTCACATTTCTTGGAGATGAGCGGTGGAGAGATAAATCCAACTGAGCTTGTTGCCACTTTGATAAATCAACAGGGTAGCATAGTAGATGGAATTAAGTATGTGCAAGATGTGGTGGAGGGTTCCATAACATTTCTTGTGATGACCAACAAGGGAATCTATGCTGCTAGAGATAAAATGGGTAGAACACCTATCGTTATAGGGAAAAAAGATAATGGACATTGCGTCGCATTTGAGAGTTTTTCCTTCTTAAATTTAGGATATCAATATGAGAGAGAATTGGGACCTGCAGAGGTGGCATTTATCGATGCTGACTCTGTAAAGACTTTGGTTGAGCCGGGAAGTGAGATGAAGATTTGTTCTTTCCTATGGATATACTACGGATTTCCTGCTTCAAGCTATGAAGGGTTAAATGTGGAGGACGTAAGATATAAATGCGGTAAGAAGCTTGCAGAGAGAGATATGCAAAGAGGTATCAAGCCAGATGCTGTAGCTGGAGTTCCTGATTCAGGCGTGGCACATGCAGTTGGATATGCCAATGCATCTGGAGTGCCTTATTCACGACCATTTGTAAAGTATACACCAACTTGGCCTAGATCATTTATGCCTACAATTCAAAGCCGTAGAAATTTGATTGCCAAGATGAAGTTGGTTCCAATTAAGGAACTTCTAAGCAATAAGAAGTTATTGCTTATAGATGATTCTATTGTAAGAGGTACTCAGCTTGGTGAAACCACACAGTATTTATATGAAAATGGTGTAGATGAGGTACATATCAGACCTGCTTGTCCACCACTTGTATATGGATGTAAATATTTGAATTTCTCAAGATCAAATTCTGAGGCTGAACTTATCACTCGTAGAATGATTGAAAAATTGGAAGGAACCATGTATCCTTCACAAGATATTTTAGATAAGTATACGGATCCTGATTCAGAAGAGTACGCTAATATGTTGGAGGAAATTCGCAAAGAATTAGGGTTTACATCCTTGCACTATCATCGATTAGACGATATGATAGAAGCTATAGGAATAGAGAAATGTAAACTTTGTACTTACTGCTGGGATGGTAAGGAATAAAAACATTTCACACAAAAATATTGGCCAATTGGTAGCCTACCCAGTGGAGGAGCCTTGAGGTTAGATAAGGAGTAAAAAATGGAAAGAGAAGAATTTTTGGGTTTGTATAGGCATTCCCTAGCACACGTTATGGCCAAGGCTGTAATTGAACTTTACGGAGAGGATACACTTTATGGTATTGGACCACAGATTGATGATGGTGCTTATTATGATTTTGTATTGCCAGAGGGTAAATCAATAACCGAGGCAGACTACAAGACCATCGAGGATAAGATGCGCGAGATTATTAAGCGTCGTGAAGATTGGACTAGAAAGGTTGTCACCAAAGAGGAAGCTCTTGAGATTTTTAAGGACAATAGATTCAAGGTAGAACTTATCAACGAATTACCTGATGATGAGACAATTACACTTTATTATACAGGTGATGATTATGTGGATTTGTGTCGTGGACCACATGTGTCAAATTCACAGGAACTTATGAATGTATCTTATAAGGTTCATTCTTGTTCTATGGCTTACTGGAAGGGTGATGCGAAGAGAGATCATATGCAAAGAGTATATTTCTATGCATTCCCAGATAAGCAGCAGTTAAAAGAACACATCAAGATGATAGAGGAAGCAAAAGAGAGAGATCACAAGAAGATCGGTGCTCAGCTTGAATTGTTTATGTTCAATGAGTCAGCTCCAGGTATGCCTTATTGGGAGCCTAGAGGATGGCAGATGTATCAGACTCTTTTGGCATACTCTAGAAAAATTCAAAAGGATCATGGATACACAGAGATTTCAGCGCCACTTATTAACAATAAGAAGTTATGGCTTGTAAGTGGTCATTGGGCTCACTATCTAAATAATATGTTTATCGTGCCAGGAATCGATGGATTCACTCAGGCAGAGACCAATATTGACAATCTTCAGGCAGCTTTGGATGAGGGGGACGAGACAGTTACAGCAACTCTTGAGGCCAACACACCAGTGTATGACAGAGAGAGCATTGATACTATGGCAGCAAAGCCAATGAACTGTCCAAATGCTATGCTTATGTTCAAGCGTAAGCTCCATTCATACAAGGATTTGCCAATTAGATATAGCGAGTATGATGTTCTTCACCGTAAGGAGAAGTCAGGTCAGATGAATGGACTTTTCAGAGTTCAGGAGTTTAGACAGGATGATGATCATACTTTCGTAATGGAATCACAGATTAAAGATGAGATTGCAGATATTATTGCAATTGCAGATGAGATTTATAGCACATTTGGTGTTACTTATAGAGCTGAGCTCTCTACACGTCCAGACGACTTCATGGGTGACATTGAAGTCTGGGATAGAGCAGAGGCTGGTCTCAAGGAAATTCTCGACGAGAAGTATGGCGAGGGTGGATATGAGATAAATGAAGGTGATGGTGCTTTCTACGGACCAAAGATTGATTTGCAGATCAAGGATGCCCTTGGAAGAGAATGGCAGTGTGGAACAATCCAGCTTGACTTCCAGCTTCCTCACAACTTTGGACTTACTTATACCAATGCAGAAGGAAATCTTGAGATGCCAGTTGTTATTCATAGAGCAATCTATGGTTCCCTTGAGAGATTTATTGGAATTATCATTGAGAACTTCAAGGGTAGATTCCCATTCTGGCTAAGCCCATATCAGGTGGCAGTTGTTCCAATTACAACTGATCACAATGCTTACGCTCAGGAAGTAATCGAGGCACTTGAGTCAAATCACATCAGAGTTGAAGCTGATTTGAGCGATAAGAATATGAGAAGCAAGATTAAGAGATTTAAGCCTTATCAGGATCCATACATTCTAGTATTAGGTGATAATGAGGCAAAGGAGCGCACAGTATCAATCAATGTGCGTGGCTCTAATAAGCAGATTCAGAACGTACCACTAGATAAGTTCATAGAGGTATGTAAGAAGATGAACAAGGAGCATTCTCTTGAATTAGTTCAGGAAATGTAATTATGGGCAGCCTTTGATAAATAAGTCAAAGGCTGCATTTTTTATAAGAGGAGATTGATTATGATACTGATAAAAGGTGGAAGGGTTATAGACCCAGCCAGCGGTCTTGATGATATAAGAGATGTGGTCATTGGAGATGAAGGAAAGATAGTTGCCATCTGTGAAAATGGAGAGTCAAAAATATCTTGCGGCGGAGCAAATGATGACACAAATGAATCTGGCGTTTGCGGAGATAAAAATGAGTTATACGACCAGATAATTGACGCCACAGGTTGCGTGGTGGCACCAGGTTTTGTTGATGTACATGTACATTTTAGAGATCCGGGTCTTACCTACAAGGAAGACATAGTAACAGGAGCTAACGCAGCGGCAGCAGGTGGATATACTACAGTTATATGTATGGCAAATACTAAGCCAGCCATTGATTCAGTGGAAACATTTTCAGAGGTTTATGAAAGAGAACAAAAACTTCCAATTCATGTACTTCAGACAGCCAATGTCACAAAGTCAATGCAGGGTAATGTGCTCACAGATATGGATGCCTTAAAGGCAGCAGGAGCTGTGGGATTTACAGATGATGGAGTGCCTATTCCAAATGAGAAAATATTGTTAAATGCTTTGCAAAAGTGTAAGGAATTGGATGTGCCTATTTCTCTTCATGAGGAGGATCCAGCCTTGATGTATAGCCCTGGTGTAAACTATGGAAAGGTATCTAAAGAACTGGGCTTAGGTGGCGCCACGGAAGAGGCGGAATATGTGCTTGTGGCAAGAGATGTGATGCTCAATCGAAACGTGGGAGCAAAACTTGATATTCAACATATTTCTAGCAAGGTCACAGTGGATATTTTGCGCAGTGCTAAAAAGATGGGAATCAAAGTTTATGGAGAGGTGACTCCACAGCATCTTGTGGCGACAGAGGATTTGGTTTTAGAGAGAGGAAGTTTGGCGAGAGTCAATCCTCCACTTAGAACAGAGTCAGATAGACAGGCTTTGATTGCAGGTTTAGCAGATGGTACCATCGATATGATTGCCACTGATCATGCACCTCACAGCACTGAGGAAAAGGCTAGAGAAATCAAGGCAGCACCAAGCGGTATGATTGGACTTGAGACAGCCTTTGCCTTGATTATGAAAAATGTTATTGCTACAGGACAGGTTTCTATCAATAAGGTGATTGAAGCTCTTACAGTAAATCCTGCTAAATTATATAATTTAGATGCAGGTTATTTATCCGTAGGTGGTCCTGCAGATATTGTGATTATAGATCCGGATAAGGAGTGGATTGTACCAGATACATTTGCCTCAAAAGCCAGCAATTCGCCATTTATAGGTGATGAGGTACAAGGAGAAATCAAGTATACAATTTGCGGTGGAAATATCGTTTATAAAAAATAATATGGAAAATATTAGATGTATTAATATATTGCGGGGTAAAATATTAATATACTAAAGTATAGTAGTGTTTATACTTTATAGATTGGAGAGATTATGGATTTTGTCTCAGTTCTAGTGAAAATGATAGAACTATTTTTAATAATTATAGTAGGATACGGTGCTTATAAGGGTAAACTTATAGATGTAAATGTGAAGACTTCACTTACAAAGTTGATATTAAATATTACCATGCCTTGCACAATTTTATCTTCAGTTATGACTGCAGATGAGTTGCCGGGACCTGCTATGATTTTAAAACTTTTAATAATTTCATCTTTGGAATATGTGATATTGATTATCTTATCTAAAATCACATCTAAAGTGTTGAGATTGGAAGGCAAAAAGAAGGCGGCAGCAGAGTTTGCCATAATATTTGCCAACGTAGGTTTTGTAGGCTTTCCAGTTACCTATGCAATCTTTGGAAGCCAGAGTACATTTTACACAATGATATTTAACTTGCCATTCAATGTACTTTGTTATTCGTTGGGAGTATACATTTTACAAAAGGGAAGTGCTACAGAAGAGCAACAGGAATTTGTGAAGGAGTTGCCAAAGCAATCTAGACTTCAAAAGGTTTTTAAGCTTTGTCTGACCCCGGCTATGCTTGCTTCAATTACAGCTCTTGTTATGGCATTTACTAGATATCAGGGACCAGTTATTATTGCTGAGACCTGTGATATTGTGGGTAAAATCACCACACCTGGAGCACTTATTGTTATAGGTTGCGCTTTGGCTCAAATGCCAATAAAAGACATGTTTAGTGATATTAAGGCATATATCTTTAGTTTTATCTGTGTTATTG
Source organism: Lachnospiraceae bacterium (assembly GCA_024697595.1). Classification (GTDB taxonomy): domain Bacteria; phylum Bacillota; class Clostridia; order Lachnospirales; family Lachnospiraceae; genus JAILFK01. Next base: position 29,120 of record JAILFK010000057.1, read on the forward strand.
TCACACCGCTTATTGTCTATCTGTGCTATTTTAAGTTTGTCACAGAACCTCTTGCGCTAGGAGAAGCGGTTATTATGGGTGGTCTTCCAGTGGCCACTGCGGGAACTATGCTCTGCGTGGAGTATGGTGGTGATGAGAAATTTATGGCCCAGATTACATTTTTGACAACACTATTTTCAGTGATAACCATACCGGTGATTGCAGTTTTGCTGTAAGGTATAATATTATGAATGTGACCTGTTCAGACTGTATTTAGATCATATAAGCCTATTGAGGTTTTAACTTTTGAGATAATTGAAACATAATAGAGGCTTTATATAGAGAGGAAAAAAATGGAAGATTTTCAAGTTACGCAAATATTTATAGAGTCATGGAGTGCTGTTCTATGCATTGTCTTTGCCACATCCTTGATTATGATTAGAAAAAGTGAGCCTAAAAGCTCAAGGGTATTGACTAGTCTATTATTGAATGTGTTTTTGTTATTGGGCGCTGATTGTTTTGCGATTCAATTTAGAGGAATGGTGAATGAGGTGTCTTTTTACATTACAAAGATATCTAATTTTATTGTGTATTTTACTTGGCTTTTAATGCCTGTTATTGCAATACATTTTGCCGTGTGCACTATTAGAGAAAATCGGAAAAAGGTTTCTAAAGCTTGGTTGTGGACGGCTGTAGCAATTGAGATGGCGGGATTTATTGCCGTGGTCATTTCTCAGTTTAATGGTATGTTTTACACTATCAGTGAGGAAAATATTTATTCGCGAGGAGAGTATTATCTTCTTTCATTTTTTGCACCGACAGTGTCTATGATTTTATATGTTGTGTGCATTATTTATCATAGAAAATCTCTGACAGTGGGACAGAGAATAGCCCTTAGTATGTATGCAATGTTGCCTACAATTGGAGTGTTTTTTCAACTAAAATATTATGGATTGAGTATTATGAATATAAGCATGACAGCTTCTGTGTTTGTGATGTATGCCCATAGATTGACATCTAGGTCTCAGGTTTTAAAATCAGCTCGTGATCAAGTTGAATTAAATAGAAGAAGAGAAGAATATGAAATAGAAAAATCTGTTGATGAAAAAAATCAACTGGAAGATATTGTAAGAAATAATGTAAAACATATTTTTATTGTAAATCCGTATGCAAGTGACGTTGATATGGTTCGAAAATTAAGAAAGGTTGTAGAAAAGCTTCCTGAGCAAGATTATTTTATCTTCACTACTAGAGGACCAAAGTCAGAGGGAGATATGGTAAGACGAATTCAGCATTATTTTTTGGGATATAAACTGAGAATATATTGCTGTGGTGGATCTGGAACATTGCGAAATATCATAAATGGAATAGAGGACCTTTCCAAGGTTGAAATAGCTTTTTATCCATGTGGATTAACCAATGACTTTTTGAAATGTTTTGGCGAGGACAGCGTAAAATTTAACAAAATAGAAAATCTTATTTATGGCGATGCGAAACAGATTGATTATATCAAGACGGATTTTGGTGTGGCTTTAAATTCTATTTCAGTTGGAGCAGATGCGAAAGTTATAAAGAATATGGAGAGATATAGAAATCTAACTATATTTGGAAAAAGATTTCCTTATATTTGGGCTTCAGCAATATCGATATTTAAATTCAAGCCGGATGAGTATGAGATAAAAACAGATCATAATACCTATGTTGGCAAGATAAATCAGATATTTTATGGTAATGGAAATGTGTTGGGAGGTCTGATGCATTTTTCAGATGACAAGAATGGGTTTGTAGATGGAAAAGGTCGTTATGTTCTTGGAAATGCCACCTGGGGATTTGGAATTTTGCCTAGTGTTATGGCCCTTGTAAATTCAAATCAAAAGAAGATAGACGCTTTGTCCCAAAATGGTTACACAGAGAAAATGAGTATTAGGAGAACTGATGGGAAGGATTTAGAAGTGGATTTTGACGGCGAATTGCAATTTGGTCGCAATGAGATAAATATTGAGATGATACATAAGGGATTGAATTTTGTTGTGCCAAAGGGGGTGAGCATTGATGAATGATGAAATGAGTTATAATTCCGGCAGAATGATTGCTTGGCTTTTATATATTGTTCAGTGTGTAGCTACTATATTTATGCTTCTTCAAAAGCTGGGGGAATGGAATTATTACATGACCATGCTTCTGTCTTTTTGTATAATTAGTGCTATTTTGATATCTTTGCTCACAGAGGATAGAGGCTTTAGTGCATATTCATATTGTGTGTTTATGTGTATATGCTCTACTATTTGCTCAATTATCATTACATATGCGTACAGTGATTTGTTGATGCTTATGGCTGTATATATTATACAGTGCCTCATTGTGGTGCTATTTAAGGAAGATAAAAGTTGTGTGGTTATTGGCCTCACCAATTTATTTGCAGTGGCTTTATTTGAGACAATGGATGTTTTAGGAATAATTCATTTTATAACTCTTCCGGTTTTCTTGATAAGTTCTGCTGTGATTATTACTAGTATGTGGATAATGCACAATCATATTAAGATGCTGCGCATACGAGATAAAAAGCAGGCTGAGCAGGAAAAGAGCCTTGATGATATGCTTCGCGTGGTGGAAGTTATGTGTGACGAAGCCAGGGAGGCAACCAAGAGTAAATCAGATTTCCTTTCAAATATGTCTCATGAGATTCGAACTCCAATCAATTCTGTTCTTGGAATGAATGAGATGATTATACGAGAGAGCGAAGAACCAGAAATTACGGAGTATGCGTTAAATATTGCTAGTTCAGGAAACATGCTTTTGTCTTTGGTAAATGATATTTTGGATTTCTCCAAGATTGAATCCGGAAAGATGGAGATAGTACCAGTAGATTATGGTTTGAGTTCAGTGATAAATGATCTGGTAAATATTATTTCAAGCCGCATTGAGGATAAGGGGTTGGAGTTTATTTTAGATGTTGATGAAAAGACTCCAGAGTTTCTACATGGTGATGAAGTTAGAATCAGACAAATTGTGACAAATATACTTACTAACGCTGTGAAATATACAGATAAAGGAAGTGTTGTTCTCAAAATTTCTTTTGAGGATGATAGAAGTAATTTAGTTTTTCAGGTGAGAGATACGGGTAGGGGTATCAAGAAAGAGGATATGGAGTCTTTGTTTGATGCTTTTAAGAGAGCTGATGAGCGCAAGAATAGAAATATTGAGGGTACAGGTTTAGGTCTTGCCATAGTACACAATTTCGTGGAAATGATGAATGGAACAATTCATGTTGATAGTGAGTATGGAAGCGGATCAACATTTACCATAAAAATACCTCAAATAGTTTGCGGAAATACTACAATAGGAAACTTCAGCGAGAGGTTAAAAGAGGCTAATCAAAGCAGGGATAACTATCAGGAATTGTTTATTGCACCAACTGCAGAGATACTTGTGGTGGATGACAATGGTGTGAATTTAAAGGTTGCTTCCTTGTTACTCAAGGCAACCAAAATTAAGGTGCATACAGCTACGAGCGGAATACAGGCAATAGAGTTGTTGAAGAATAATAAATATGATGTTGTTTTACTAGATCATATGATGCCGCAGATGGATGGTATTCAGACATTAGAGGAATTGCGGAAGCAAGATTTGCTAGGGGATTGCCCAGTCATTGCATTGACTGCTAATGCGGTTTCAGGTGCAAGAGAAATGTATCTTGAAAAAGGATTTAACGACTATCTTTCAAAACCGATTGTGGGTAAAGATTTTGAGAAACTGCTGATGAAGTGGTTGCCCAGTGAGAAAATTCAATTATCTGGATTCGGTGATGAAGGAAGAAATAATGACTATTTAGAAAATGGTGATCCTGTTGATTATAAGCAGGATGAAAAAGAGATATCAGAGAAGGATGGTGAGATTGTAGGCTCGTTGATTGATTTAGAAGTTGCTCTCGAATACAGTGCAGGCGATATGGGAATGTATGATATGATTGCGCAGTCTTTCTTAGAAGAAATCGATGAAAAGATTGCTGCATTGTGTAGCTTTTTTGAAAAATCTGATTATGATAATTACAGGATTGAAGTACATGCTATAAAGAGCGACACCTTGGGGATTGGTGCGGTATCTATTTCAGAGTTGGCCAAGGAATTGGAGTTTGCTGCCAGAGATGGTAGATTTGATTTGATTCGAGAGAAGCACGACAGATTATTAAAGATGTTAGAGGCGCTTATTAAAGAACTGAAGGCTAGATAGAGAGTTGTGCAATTTAAAGAGCTGAAAGCTAGATAGAGAGTTGTGCAATTTAAAGAGCTGAAGGCTAGATAATGAATTGGGGCGGTCATTTAAATATGTGGTTGGTTAATTAAACCATCATAGAAAAGAAAGGTCGCTGAAATGAGTAATAAAATAAAGTTGATTGCTACAGATTTGGATGGAACACTTATCAGGGGTTATAGACCAGATTGTTCTGAAGAGGCAGTTGAGCTTATGACAAAACTGGCCGAAAAAGGTGTTTATATAGTTCCAGCCAGTGGTAGACAATATTTTAATCTTCAAAATATGTTTAAAGATGTACAGGGGGATTTGATGTACATCTGTGAAAATGGTGCCCTTGTAATGTACAAGGACAAGGTGATTTTAAAGAATTCTTTTGAGCGTGAGTTGGCAATGAAGATTTGTCATCTTATTTTGGACAATCCATATTGCGAGGCTTTGATTTCAGGTGAACGTACTTGTTATGTGGTGACTGAAAATCATGAGTATGTGGACTATCTCAGAAATCATATAAAAAATGATGTGACAGAGGTGGATTCTCCCGAGGATATAGCAGAGGATATTATCAAGATTTCCTATTTCGTTCCAGAGGATAAATGTAAGGAAGTAACTGAGGAGTTTGCAAAGTTTGCAGAGGGCAGATGTATCTTGGCAGTGTCAGGAAATGAGTGGGTGGATTTTGCACCATTTAACACATCAAAAGGTGATGCCTTAGCAGCTATTGAGGCGCGTATGGGAATATCTAAAGAAGATATGGTAGCCTTTGGAGATAATGAAAATGATAGAACTATGTTGGAGTTTGTAGGGCATCCTTATCTGATGGCAGATGGTAATCCAACAATGATGGATTTAGATGTGCCTCGATGCGATAGCGTGGAGGAGGAATTGGAAAGAATTCTTGAGAGTTTATCTTAGTAGATTTGCAAAAACTTAGATGTGTAATTGCTAGAAATCAAAATACATGGAAAAATAAAATGATAAGAAGATGAAAAATCATAGATAAAAGGAATTTTTTAGATGAAACAATATTTGGCTCCATTAGAGGGCATGACATCACATATATTAAGGAATGCTATTGCCCATCACTATGGTGGCTTTGATAAATATTTTACACCATTTATCACAAGCGCTACCATGAATCATAGGGAGAGAGAGGACGTGGATCCCGCTCATAATAAGGGAGTAGACGTGGTTCCGCAGATTATGTCCAATAATGTGCGAGAGTTTTTGGACATTGCCAAAAGTGTCAGTAGTCGCGGCTATAAGACAGTGAATTTAAATCTGGGTTGTCCATCTAAGACGGTAGTAGGAAAGCATCGCGGTTCAGGATTTCTTTCGGTGCCAGATGAGTTGGAGAATTTTCTCTCAGAAATTTTTGATAAGTGTCCTCTAAATATTTCTATTAAGACTCGAATAGGGATGAATGATATTACAGAGTGGCCAGGGATTGTGGAGATATATAAAAAATATCCCATGGATGAATTGATTATTCATCCTCGGATTCAAAAGGAGTTTTATAAAGGTTCTCCTCATATGGAAGAATTTATATACGGCGCTAAGTTATTGAAGGAGACTGGAATACCGTTAGTTTATAATGGGGATATTGTCGATTTGAAATCTTATGATAATTTGATGGCAGTACTTCGAGAGAATAAGTTGGATAATATATCTGCTGTTATGATAGGCAGAGGCGCCATGGCACTTCCGATGATTGGAAGAGATCTGAAAGATTATGGTGATGTATCGGTAGAGGCTGGATCATTGAGTGGGCATAATTCTGCGGTAGAAGCTGGATCATTGAGTGGGCATAATTCTGCACTAGAGGATGGATTTGTACAAGGAATGAAATCATCAAGCGTAGTTAGTGAGAATATTGACATGGCAAGCCATGCATTTTTAAATGATGCTGCTGAGGTGAATAGATTTTGGGCATTTCATGATGAGATACTGCAGGAATATACACAAGTTATGTCTGGGGACACACCTACTTTGTTTAAGATGAAGGAGTTGTGGGTATATTGGCAGGTTTTATTTCAAGATGTGGACGGCTTTAAAAAAATCCATAAAAAGATATTAAAATCGAAGCGCTTAAGTGATTACAAAGCGGCGATTTCAGAGATTGTTATATAAATGAAAGCGATTGATATAAAAAAGATGGTCTTATATTAAAATAATTTGATCACGAACTATTGAAAGGCGGTAGCAAATTATTAAAAGGCGGTAGCAAACCCAAAAACCGGGAATGCTACCGCCTTATTAGATGAAAACAGCAAGATCAGGAACAAAAAACTTAGAGGCACAAAAGAAGAAGGCGGTAGCAAACCCAAAAATCGGGAATGCTACCGCCTTATTAGATGAAAACAGCAAAATCAGGAACAAAAAACTTAGAGTCGCAGAAGAAAAAGGCGGTAGCAAAGCCCAAAATCGGAGAATGCTACCGCCTTATTAGATGAAAACAGCAAGATCAGGAACAAAAAACTTAGAGTCACAGAAGAAAAAGGCGGTAGCAAACCCAAAAACCGGAGAATGCTACCGCCTTAATAGACTAAAACGATATGAATATTAGTTGAAAAGGCGGTAGCAAAGCCCAAAATCGGAGAAGCTACCGCCTTATTAGATGAAAACAGCAAAATCAGGAACAAAAAACTTAGAGTCGCAGAAGAAAAAGGCGGTAGCAAAGCCCAAAATCGGAGAATGCTACCGCCTTATTAGATGAAAACAGCAAGATCAGGGACAAAAAACTTAGAGGCATGGAAGAAAAAGGCGGTAGCAAACCCAAAAACCGGAGAATGCTACCGCCTTATTAAAAAAATAAGAGTTTCGTTAAAAAATTAAAGTTAAAAATTAAAGTTTAATAATAAATGGGTTTTTAGAAGTCTGTTAAATCAGCAGCTCTTCTCTCTAAGAAAGCGCTCATTCCTTCCTTCTTATCATGTGTTGAGCAAGTAATACCGAATAGGTTTGCCTCCATCTCAACAGCATTTTTGATATCCATATCATATCCATTGTTAATTGCTGCTTTTGCAATTGATACAGCATAGCTTCCCTTGCTGGCAATCTTCTTAGCCATTGCAACAGCTGTTGGCATAAGCTCATCTGTTGATACAACCTTGTTTACTAAGCCGATTCTGTATGCTTCTGCAGCATCGATGCTATCGCATGTGAAAATAAGTTCTTTTGCACGACCCATTCCAACAAGTCTTGCAAGTCTTTGAGTTCCTCCAAATCCTGGGATGATACCAAGACCTGTCTCTGGCTGACCAAATGATGCGTTCTCTGAAGCAATTCTGATATCACAAGCCATAGCAATTTCGCATCCCCCGCCAAGAGCGAAACCATTTACAGCAGCGATAGTAACCTGACGCATATTCATAAGCTTGAAGAATGGAACTGAAGCTTTCATTCCGAATTCTCTAGCTTCTGCAGCTGTGAAATTAACCATTTCTGAAATGTCAGCACCTGCAACAAAAGACTTAAATGGATTGTCCTTCTTGTCTGGACCTCCTGTTAAAATTACGACCTTGATGTCATCTCTTGCTTCAATTTCTGTCAAAGCAACATTTAACTCGTCGAGAGTCTCGCTATTCAAAGCATTGAGTGCTGCTGGTCTAGAAATTGTAAGTGTTGCAATTTCGTCTTCTACGTTTAAGATTAAATTTTTAAAATTTCCCATATCGTATCCTCCTAAAAAGAATGGTTCCCCTGGACCACTTAAAATATAATATAGTACATTGATAAATTTTTGTCAATCTAAATACGCTAATATTTTCCTAAGATTATCTTAATATTTCATAAATAAAATAAACCGCCGATTGTAAAATGAAGTTGGACAACTAAATAAAAAAGCTCATGAGACATTTCTTTGATAGAATGTTAATTGTCCAAAAAATATAATCAAAGGAGCTATGTTCATGAGCCAACTAAATTCTACCACACATTCTCATCAA
>JAILFK010000009.1 GCA_024697595.1 Lachnospiraceae bacterium
CCTATATTCCACATCTACTTTAACAGTATCTGATGATAATGTAGTAATTCTGACACCTTCTGGAGCAATTGCAATTTCTTGACCTACATATATTTTCACTTCTCTATAGACTCCAGAGCCGGAATACCATCTACTATTTGGCGCCTTGGCATTATCAGCAATGATTTGAATTTCATTTTCAGCTCCATAAATCAGTTCCTGTGACAGATTCACAAAATAATTAGAATAACCATATGGGCGCCTATATATTTCTTTACCATTTATCAAAACCTTAGAATTCTGATACACTCCTTCACACTCCATAATCACAGTTTTGCCCTGCCATTCTATAGGAGCCTGTAACTTCTTGGTATAGGTGTAACATCCGGTAGCAAAATAACCTATTGCACCTTTTCCCGGATTGTTTTTACTTCTATCTTCATATAACATTGCATCGTCCGGCAAATTAACCTGGCGCTCTCCTGTCTCACCTTCTTTTGTAACTACCCACTCTCTGTTAAAATCCAGTCCCTTCATACATTTTCCCTCCATAGATAGACTCTAATTCTATGTTCATTATATATTTTTTGTATAAAAAATAATATCACATATTTGACCTTTTTGACATAAATATATGACATTATTCCTTGGCAAATCTGCCTTTTTTACAATATACAGTTTATTTTTGCAAAAAATTATTTTCCACAATCATACAGGCCAGATAATATGCTAATCTCTCCTGACCATCACTTAAATCATTTCCTATTAATTCCTTGATCTTGTTCATTCGATATACGATTGTATTCTTATGAATATACATCTCATCAGCCACCGCCTTGATACTTCCATCATTGTACAGATATGATCGAAGTGTTGCAAGTAAATCTGAATTATGTTCCCTGTCATAATCCAAAATCGGCTTCAATGGTTTCTCACTCATTTCTAATAGAAGCTTCTGATCAGAATAGCACATTTTTGTGACAGCAACACAAAAACTTCTAATTATTTTACATAACTTAAAGCCTGTTCAATATCCTCAATTATATCTTCAACATTTTCAATACCAACAGACAATCTAATCATATCTGGAAGTATACCACAAGCTTCTAATTCATCATCTGTAAGCTGACGATGTGTAGCTGAAGCTGGATGAAGTACACAAGTATGAGCATCAGCCACATGTGTTGCAATAATTGCAAGATTAAGATGTTTCATAAACTCTTCTGCAGCCGCTCTTCCGCCTCTTACTCCAAATGAAATAACACCACAAGTACCATTTGGCATATACTTCTGAGCCAAGTCATAGTACTTATCGCTCTTAAGACCTGGATATGTAACATATGCCACCTTGTCATTTGCCTCTAAAAATTCAGCCACCTTTTGAGCATTGGCACAATGTCTTGGAATTCTAACCGCAAGTGACTCAAGTCCAAGGTTCAAGAAATATGCATTCATTGGAGCCTGAATAGATCCCAAATCTCTCATAAGCTGAGCTGTAGCTTTAGTGATAAATGCACCTTCCTTACCAAACTTCTCAGCATAAGTAATTCCGTGATAAGACTCATCTGGTGTGCAAAGTCCTGGGAACTTATCAGCGTGAGCCATCCAATCAAATTTTCCAGAGTCAACAATCACACCACCTACAGATGCATCATGTCCATCCATGTACTTTGTAGTTGAATGAGTTACAATATCTGCTCCCCACTCAAATGGTCGACAGTTAATTGGTGTGGCAAATGTGTTGTCAATAATAAGTGGAACACCATGCTCATGTGCCTTTGCAGCAAATCTCTCAATATCAAATACTGAAAGTGCTGGGTTTGCAATTGTCTCACCAAATACAGCCTTGGTATTAGGCTTAAATGCAGCCTCTAATTCTTCGTCTGTACAATCAGGATTAACAAAAGTAAAGTCAATACCCATCTTACGCATTGTCACGTTAAATAAATTAAAAGTACCACCGTAAATCGATGATGATGCAATTACATGGTCTCCCTGTGTAGCTATATTAAATACAGAAAAGAAGTTTGCTGCCTGTCCTGAAGATGTAAGCATGGCTGCGCTTCCTCCTTCAAGAGCTGCAATCTTGGCAGCTACAAAGTCATTAGTTGGATTCTGCAGTCTAGTATAAAAATATCCTGATGCTTCCAAATCAAATAACTTTCCCATATCTTCACTGGTATCATACTTGAATGTTGTAGACTGAACAATCGGAATCATTCTAGATTCACCGTTCTTTGGTGTGTAACCAGCTTCAATACATTTAGTTTCTGTTCTCATCTTTTCCTTTTCCTCCTGTTTATTAAATCAAGCAAAAACATCCTACCAATATAATATGGCATATCATAAAAATTTTCGCTTCGTGAATAAATATAACACATAGATTCTAGTTTTCCTAGCGTTTTCCTATGAATTATCTCTTTTTTTATTTCTTATTCTTGGCACATCCTCTGAAAGAGTCTTTTTAAAGGTCTGTTCCTTTTGAAATTCTTCTACTTTCTCTGTGATTGTTTCCTCATTGTGTTCCTTCAACTCCTCTAATCTGGCAAGGGATTTTTTACCCAATTTAATCATATAAATCGCCATGATCAAGGAAATAAAAAATGCAGCAGATCCTGTGATTGAATTAAATATTCTACGGCTCACATTAACGCCACTTCCTGCAAAGGTCGCCAACATCATTGTCTGACAGAAAAACAAACCTGTCACTGCTGCAGGGAAACACATAAGTTTATTAGCACGTAATATTGGTCGCTTCATAGTACTATAATTATGCATTCCCAATAAAGCCAATCCCAAATTATAAAATGTAACCACAATCACACCGTAATTAAGTGGAAATGGATATGTAAAATGTTCATCTCGCACAATCATAAGCACTGCCACTGCAGATATGGCCATATTCAATATCCAAAGCCCCACACCAGTATTTCGAAAACTTGTGTATTCGCGTTTCATCTTTATATATATATCTGACTCTCTTTTATTTTTATCAGCTTTAAATATCAACCAAAGTCTAGTTCCCATAAGGACAAAATAATATGCGGCTACAGCTCTTAACCAATCTGAATGCTGCACCGTTCCTTGGTATATGTTAAACACTGCAAAAACGCAATTTAAAAAGCACGATATAATCATAAAGAAATAGGTTCTAAAATCCATATCCTTAATAAGCCTTCCTATAAAAGGACGACTCTTGAACCAATCCCACACAGGTTGGCCCACTCGAATTATAAAGCACACACCCCATATAAGACATAGTGTAGCAAATGGATAGACAATTATCTCTGGTATAGGTGAAGTCCCCACATGGGTAACCTCATAAATAAATGCCAAAACTCCAATAATATCTAATAATAAAACCTGCCAACCTTTTAGAAAAAATATAGAATGTAATATTTCTTTACCGCTTTTATCCTTTAAAAATTTCATAGTATATCATTTCCCGTAGTAGTCTAAAAATTGTAAAAATCTAATATTATTATCTCCTACAATGGGAAATCTCCATCCTCAACATTATCCGTATCTTCAGTCATAAATTCTCTAGCAGAAACCCTAGCTTCTCTTCTAGACTTTTCAATAGCATCACTCAAGACATTTTTTATCTCTTTAGCATTTTTTACATTTATAAGATCATAATCCTTGGCAGTTTTGTCAGATGTATGAAGATGAATTGTTCCTATTCCAAATATTCTCTGGATGAAAGAAGCGCTATAATCAATATCTAAAATTCTATATAGTCTTATCTCCTCTTCCTTCTTATTAAATAGTCCCATATCTACAAGTAGGACCTTGCCATCACAACTGTAAACTGTAAATGTCCACGGCAATCCAATAATCCATCTTTTTCTCTCTCTAAACAACATATTTACTACCTCCGAAAAAAACTTTCATATTATATAACTAATATTTTTGCTTTTTATTCTAACACATATAAATATATTTTGAAATATATGATAAAATAGTTAGTAATTGTATTGTACATATTCAATCAACACCTTATCTTGTGATAAAAGGTAATAAATATTCATAAATTGTAAATTTTTATTCAATCGTCGGTCGTGTTTATAAATATGTACAAAATTCCTTATATACCCCTTGAAATATATTTTTTCATGGTGTATATTTATAAACGTGTTATTAATAAATATTCAAGAAGAGAGGTATGGAATATGAAAGACAAAGTTGTATTAGCATATTCAGGCGGACTTGATACTACCGCTATCATTCCATGGTTAAAGGAAACTTATGATTATGAAGTAATCTGCTGCTGCATCGATTGCGGACAGGGAGAAGAATTAGACGGACTTCAGGAGAGAGCTAGATTATCTGGAGCTGCTAAATTATATATCGAAGATATTGTAGATGAATTCTGTGATGACTACATCATGCCTTGCGTTCAGGCAGGTGCTATTTATGAGCATAAATATTTAATGGGAACAGCTATGGCTCGTCCAGGAATCGCCAAGAAATTGGTGGAGATTGCCCGCAAAGAAAATGCAGTTGCCATCTGCCACGGTGCTACAGGAAAGGGAAATGATCAGATTCGTTTCGAGCTCGGAATCAAAGCATTGGCTCCAGACATCAAAGTTATCGCTCCTTGGAGAGATGATCGTTGGGGTATGGATTCCCGTGAAGCTGAGATTGAGTACTGCCACAAGCATGGCATTGATCTTCCATTCGGTACAGACCAGTCATACAGCCGTGACAGAAACCTATGGCATATCAGCCACGAAGGTCTTGAGTTAGAAGATCCAAGTCTTGAGCCAAATTACGAGCATATGCTAGTTCTCGGTGTAACACCAGAGAAAGCTCCTGATGAGGGTGAATATGTAACAATCAATTTTGAAAAAGGTGTACCTACTTCTGTTAATGGTAAAGAGATGAAAGTTTCTGATATTATCAGAGAGCTTAATCGTCTCGGTGGAAAACATGGTATCGGTATTGTAGATATCGTAGAAAACCGTGTTGTTGGTATGAAGAGCCGCGGTGTATACGAGACTCCAGGTGGAACAATCCTTATGGAAGCTCATGACCAGTTAGAGGAGTTGGTTCTTGACAGAGATACAATGGAAGCTAAGAAAAACTTAGGTTCAAAACTTGCACAGGTTGTATATGAGGGAAAATGGTTCACACCACTCCGCGAAGCTATCTCAGCATTTGTAACTTCTACACAGGATGTTGTAACAGGTGAGGTTAAGTTCAAGCTATACAAGGGTAATATCATCAAAGCTGGTACTACTTCTCCATACTCACTTTACAGCGAGTCACTTGCATCATTTACAACTGGTGATATGTATGACCACCACGATGCAGAAGGATTCATCACTCTCTGGGGACTTCCACTTCAGGTTCGTGCTATGAGAATGAATGAGTTAAAAAATGAGAACAAGAAATAATTCTAAAGATTAGAATTATAAATCAAATAAATAATTATGTTTTCTCAATAGTTGTCAGGCAAATAGTCTGGCAACTATTTTTTCAGCCTCGCATCTTGACATATGTCAGAATCAGGAGTATTATCATTTTGACATATGTCAGAAAAGAGGTGCTTATGCCAAAAACAACAAAATGCAGAAAAGTAAATGGAATGCCAGGTCAATTTGGTTTTTCGCCAACTGACTCTATTGATTTAGATAATGCACTCCAACTCACTTTTGATGAGTTTGAAACCATAAGACTTTTGGATGCCGACGGACTAACCCAGGAACAATGCGCAAAACTTATGGGCGTGGCCAGAACCACAGTCACTTCCATGTATGAAAGTGCCAGAAAAAAAATTGCATCTATGCTTGTGGACGGCAGAAGCCTGATTATTTCTGGTGGCAATGTGGAATTTACCATTGCCAATGATAAATATTTACAATTCAAAAGAAAAAAAGGAGAAAACGAAATGAGATTAGCAGTAACTTATGAAAACGGTGAAATCTTCCAACATTTTGGACATACTGAGCAATTTAAAATCTATGATATTGAAGATGGTAAAATTATAAATGAAGAGATTGTTGACACCAACGGACAGGGACATGGCGCCCTTGCAGGATTTTTAGTTGGCGGTAATGTTGATGTACTGATCTGCGGCGGTATCGGAGGCGGTGCCAAAAACGCTCTTGCGGAAGCTGGAATCACATTATTTGGCGGTGTAACTGGCAAAGCTGATGAGGCTGTGGCAGCTTACCTTGCAGACAAGTTGGAGTTCAATCCAAATGTAGCTTGTTCTCATCATGATGAGAAACATGGCAGTGACCATAAATGTGGCGATCACGACCACCATCACGGTGATGGACATTCATGCGGTGGCGGACACTGTCACGACTAAGGTCATTCATGTGGTGACGAAACCACAACAAAAGTAAAAAACAACCAGCAGATATGGAAATCTCCCTCGCATCTGCCGGTTGTTTTTATATTCAACTATATATCGATAGGTCATAAAGCATCAGAGGAGTTGGCTCATTTAAAAATCTAGCCATCTCCTCCACACTCTCCACCATTCCTTTTTCAATCCAGTGGGCCAACACATTTGAAATAGCCCCTGAATAATAAATTGGCAAATATTCATTATCAATATTGTAGATATATTGAAAATATTTTTTTACCATATTGTCGTCAAATAGATTACTATTTCTGCTACCATTTTCCCTGATCAATAGCATAAACAAATCTTTTTTTCTCGCCAATCTATCAAGAAAGATCTCCCAAAATTCCAACTTATCATATTGTTCCAAGGCACCTTTGTCATCATCAAACTCATCCACACCTCGCATCATTTTATCCATGATTACCTCAGTGTAGTTTTTCAAAAGTTCTTCCTTGGTTTTGAAATTTTTATAAAATGCAGTCCTTGAAACTCCGGCTCTCTTGGCAATTCCGCTGACAGTTATATTCTCGAAAGACTCCTTTTCCAAAAGTTGGATAAAAGCCTCCTCAATAGACTCCACAGTCAGCCTATGCGATTCTTCATTGGAACATTTTAGCAAATCTATTTTTTCTTCATTCCAGGTATTTGATACCATGTCCACCTCACACTATGCTCTATACCTCATTTTCCCAGCCTGTAAAGCCAAGCTCTTCTTGCACATTGTACAAACCAATAAAAGGAAGTTTTGTATCCTCCGGTGTCAAGTCAATACTTACCCAATCAACAAACTCTCCAGGAAGTGATGCTATTTCGCTATCCTTCAGATAAAAATAAAACTCAGCTCCGCCAGCTACACCATATGCATCTGTATAAATATAGTGAATACCATCTTTGATTTCCTCAGTATCTACCTCATTTTCATACTCGATAGATTCAAGAGTTGTCTTATATGTATAGTCATCCACCTTCTCAAGTTCGCCAAACTTACCCTTGAAATTTGATAAATATAATGTCCCCTTAGGATAATCCTCCTCTATAGCACCCATTTCAGAATCATGATAACTTCCCTCAAAAGTTCCATCCTCGTTTATAAATAAAAAGGTTGCCCATCCACCGGCACCAGAGCTAAATGTAAATTCTATATTACTAAAATCTTTGTACGACAAACCGCTCTCTACCTGGTCTTCTTGCACATCTTTAACATTTTCCTTGTTGACATCTACTTCTTTTTCAATCTTGTTGTCTTCTGTCTTTGTATCAGCCTTTTTCCCGCATCCAATAACTGACAACCCCAAAGCACAAACTACAATTCCTAGTAAAATTTTTTTATTCATTTCTCTCTCCTCTTTTATAACTTTTCCAAACTTCTCTTACTTTAATTTATAATATCTACTTTCCAATCTTTCTTAATCCAAATACAATTCTTTTAATTTTGCAATCTCATCATCAGAACATTTCAGTCCTTCTCTCACAAAACCATCAAAATCTCCATAGACTTCTTCAATCTTGTCATAAACTTTTTCGATAAATATTTCATGCGCGCCAAAGCAATAGCCTAAGCCTTCTCTTATGGCATCATTTGCTCCGCCCATTTTTTGGCCAACCATATTGATTATCTGCTCTAATTCTTCTTTTATACATTCATTAGTCTGCATATAATCTCTTATAATAATATCTCTATCTACGCCAAATATCTCAAGTAATATTATTGTGGCAAATCCAGCTCTATCCTTTCCTGCAGTACAATGCCATAGATAAGCCTTATCATTTCCCGCCAACAACTTTTTGATAAATGTATGATACTGATTCATCGAAAATTCATTTGTCACAAAGCCATAGTAAGTATTTATCATATACTCTCTAGCAGCTTTGGGATCTCTAATCATACTGCCCATCATCTGCTGATCTGACTTTTCTTCTCTTGTTATTCCAGCCACCAACTCTTCAAAAATCGGTAAGTGTAAATTCTCAACTCCATCTATAGTCGGGTCAGGCTTTTCATCTTTTTCCATCTCCGTTCTAAAATCTATAATCATATCAACGAGCTCGGATAACTTCTCGCGGTCTGCTTCGCTAGCTGCATATAAATGTCCGCTTCGAATAAGTTTATTCTCCTTAATTCGACGATTATCTTGCGTAACCATCCCACCTAAATCTCTTGTATTATTTAATCTCTCAAATTTGATAACCTTGCTCATCTTATAACGCCTCCAAATCTCAAATAAACGCTGCCTACTATTATAACACAAAAATATATTTATATTTTCCGGCACATGCTATTCAAATGAGAAAATATTATATCCCAAAAAAAGCGGTACAAAATAGCGCCTTTGCTATCTTGTACCGACTTTCTTCAATTAACCTTTTTTCAACCTAAAGCCTTGTCCAATTTTGCCTCAAGTTCATCTGCTGACATAGCTCCAACGCCCTTGTCCACAACCTGACCATTTTTGATTACTGCGAAAAATGGAATGCTCATAACATTGAACTTCTCTGCCAATGCTGGTTGCTCATCAACATTTACCTTGCCAACTTTTGCACGGCCTTCATAGTCCTCAGCCAATTCTTCTACAACTGGTCCCATCATCTTGCATGGGCCACACCAATCTGCATAAAAATCAACCAATACTGGGATATCACTATTCATTACTTCTGCTTCAAAATTCTCTGCTGTAAACTTATACTCCATACCCTATACCTCTCTTTTCCAATTAATAAATTTGTATTTCCAAATCTTGAGATTTTTATATCTCTACTACAATGTTATCTGATGCTTCTAAATATCTTATAAAAATATTTACTATCATCTTATATTCTTATTATATGTAGTATGAAAAATATATCAAGTACGCAATTTTAATTTACCTGGTAAGAAAAAACTAACCAGTCTGATTTTTAGTATAAACAGCTTTTTATTCTATCCAATGCCTCTTCCAAAACTACTTTCGGACAGGCAGTATTTATTCGTTGAAATCCACTTCCAGTTTTACCAAATATTCTTCCACTGTCAAGCCAAAGCTTTCCTTTATTGATAATCATATAAACCATTTTTGATAATGTCTTAATAAACCACAAGAGAAAATGTCTCAAATGTGGTAGGCTACCTTCTGGTAAAGGAGGTGGACATTATCAGAAAGGTTAATTTAAGGATGGATGAACAAAAGAAATATGAAGTTAT
>JAILFK010000012.1 GCA_024697595.1 Lachnospiraceae bacterium
GGTTAGCTTATTTTTCTTTGATGTGAAGATGGCTGTTGCAGCTGTGTGGGTATTGCCGGTTGCATTTATCATCGTGTTCACTTCAAGAAATGTGATGCACAAGGTAAATAGAAGAGGCAGCAAATACAATGTGGCCTGCCTTGATGGAATTCAAGAGGGACTTGAGACAATCAGAGATTTAAAGGCCTATAACGCCCAGGAAAATTATTTAAAAGGTCTCAACAAAAAGATAAAGGCAGTTGAGTCGCACAACATTTTTTCAGAGTTTTTGAACGCGGCATTTGTGGTGAGTGCTCAGATGATTTTAAAACTTGGAATTGGAACTGTTGCGGTAGTGGGTTCAGCTTTGCTAATAAAAAATGAGATAAATGTAATTACATTTTTCATGTTCTTGCTTGTGGTTTCAAGAATGTATGAGCCGCTTCAGGTGGCATTACAAAACTTTTCGGCTCTTATTGCTACTGATACACAGTGCGAGAGAATGGACGAGATACTTTCTCATGAGGAGCAGACAGGTGAGGATTCTCTGTCAAATGATGGATACGATATCCAGTTTGAAAATGTAAGGTTTGCATATGAGGATGGGGAGACAGTCTTAGAAAATGTTAGCTTTACAGCAAAGCAGGGAGAAGTCACTGCGCTTATTGGACCTTCAGGTGGCGGTAAGACTACAGTGTCACGACTTGCAGCAAGATTTTGGGATATTGAGGATGGTAAGATTACAGTCGGTGGTATGGATGTATCAAAAATTGATCCGGAGACCTTGCTTTCAATGTATTCGATAGTGTTCCAGGATGTGACATTATTTAACAATACTGTTTTGGAAAATATTCGAATTGGCAAAAAGGATGCCACTGATGAGCAGGTTATGGCAGCAGCAAAACTTGCCCACTGTGATGATTTTATTGAAAAACTTCCAGAAGGATTTAACACAATGATTGGTGAAAATGGTTCAGAATTATCTGGGGGTGAGCGACAGAGAATTTCCATTGCAAGAGCATTTTTAAAGGATGCTCCAATCATCTTGATGGATGAAGCAACAGCTTCACTAGATGTGGATAATGAATCCCTTATTCAAGAAGCGTTGAGTGATTTGATAAAAGACAAGACTGTACTTATCATTGCCCATCGAATGCGAACAGTTGACGGCGCTGACAAGATTGTTGTGCTAAAAGATGGTCTTGTGGCAGAGCAGGGAACTCCTAAGGATCTAAAGGAAAAGGACGGAATTTATAATCATATGATTTCTGTTCAGATGAAGTCTGAAAATTGGAAGTTGGAGATGTGATTTCATAATCTAGTCCGCTGGTGGCGTTAGATTCGTGGCTGCATAGCGAAGGAAAAGCGGACTAAGAAGAGACAATTCATAATCTAGTCCGCTGATATGAGTTTTGACGAGAGGATGAGAACAGAAAAAGCGGACTAGATTGCTAGAACTCCCATCAAGTCCGCTGATGGCGGTGCCAGGTGCAAAAAATAGGCGAAAGCACTGCCGCCTGAGAGCAACTAGGAATCGAGAAAAGGAAGAATGGCAGTGCTAGAGCCCCTAAAGGTTCGAAAGCACCGCCACCGGGGAGTGAAAACAGGAAGTTCAAGAAGCTGGTGGCGGTGCCAGGGGCAAAACCAGGCGAAAGCACCGCCGCGTGAGAGCAAACAGGGATTGAGAAAAGGAAGAATGGCGGTGCCAGAGCATAAAAAGTGCGAAAGCACCGCCACCGGGGAGTGAAATCAGAATTATAAAGATGCTGGTGGCGGTGCCAGAGGCAAAACTAGGCGAAAGCACCGCCATTAGCACAAAATTAGGTAAAAGCCGAGTGAAAACCGACAATTTATAACTGAATTGTCGGTTTTCTGATTAGCATTAAGATTATATAAAGAAAAATTTGACACGTCATAGAAAAAGTGCATAAAATATTTATAGACTTTATAAAAAACTTACATGAGATTTAGGAGGGATAGGAAATGAAAAAGCGTAAAGGAATATCATTGTACTTAATGCAGGTTAGTACAATGCTCATACCAATTATAATTGTTGTCAGTATGTTGACATCTATGAGTATTAATCAGGTTAATGCAACTATGGAAGAAGATGTCAATGATATGCTCAAAGTCGTAGCTCAAGGAGCAGCTCAGTATTTTGAATATGATGTTCAAAACGATATTCTTGCTCAAGATGATGACAGTTTTGCATACGTAGATGGTTACAAAGAAGATAATGTAGAGGTTACTATTTTCAAGGGTGATGAGAGATATATTACATCTCTTTTGAATGAAGACGGTAGTAGAAATATAGGAACCAAGGCTGATCCTGAGATTTGGGCTAAGTGCCAGGCTGGTGAGACAGTTCAAAAAGAAGGTGTAGTTATCGGCGGAAAAGAATATTATGTATTCTATACTCCTATTTATGATGAGAATGGTGAAGTATGGGGCATGTCATTTGCCGGTGAGCCAATGGAAACTGTTGAGGCTGCCGAACATAAAATTATGATATCTAGTGCAGTTACCTCAAGTATACTTATGCTAGCGTTCTTAGCAATTGCACTTCTTATTGCCAATCTTGTTTCAAAGCCAATTAAAACGCTTGCTTTGGCATCTGAAAAGTTGGCAGAAGGTAAGTTGAATACAAAGTTTGCTGCCAAGAGTAACATTAAAGAAATCACAATGTTAATTGACGGTATTCGCGATTTACAAGATGCTTTGAAGACAGCAGTTGGAACTGTAAAAAATTCAGCAGGAAGCCTTGGCTTAGCTGTTGTTGAGGTAGATACTAAGACAGGACACAACGTAGAGAGCGTTGGTCAAATCAATGATGCGATAAATGAAGTTGCAGATACATCGCAGGTTGTTGCTGAGTCAGCTCAGAATATGGCAGAAAAAGCTGTTCAACTTGGCGATGATATTGAAAACTTAAATGAAAATATTGGAATTTTAAAGACTGCATCTGATGAGATTATTACAGCAAATTCTGAAGCTGCTAAATATATGGAGACAGTGCTTAAGTCTAGTGATGATAGTGTTGCTGCTGTAACTACAATCAGTGAGAAGATCATGGAGACAAATGATGCTGTAACCAACATTTCTGAGTCAGTTCAGTTGATTGATGAAATCGCTAGTCAGACTCAGTTGCTTTCACTCAATGCTTCTATCGAGGCAGCTCGTGCAGGTGAGGCTGGAAAAGGTTTCGCAGTTGTTGCGGAGAGTATCAAACAACTTGCTGAAAGCAGTGCTGATAACGCAGCCAAGATTAATGATATTGTGAAAAATGTTACTGCTGTATCTAGTGAGACTGTTAGAGAGGCAGAAAAGGTTAAAGAGATTATTGATGAGCAGAGAGGTTATATCACAGAGACTCAGGGCAAGTTTGATGTATTGTCTGATTCCGTAAATACTAGTGTTGAAGGAATTAACGCTATCTCAGCTATGTCGGATGAGTTAAATACAATCAAAAATGAGATTACAAGTTCAACAACAGAGCTTGGTGCTATATCTCAGGAGCTTGGAGCTAGTGCAGAAGAAGTTGCAGCAAGTTGTACAACAGTTGCTGGTGCATCTACAGATACACAGGCTCAGACAGAGGAAATGCGTGCGATCAATGATACACTTGAGGAATCAGTTTCATTCTTCTCTTTTGAGGATTAAATTGACAAGTTGATAATTTAGAAATCATTGTATTAAACTAATAAGCATCCTATTTCTTATATTGAGGATAATAATAAACAGACTAAATATGCGTAGCAGTTTTATGGCTGCTACGCTTTTTGTTTATAAAAATTTAATAAATGACCTTACAAAAACCCCCTTTTTGTAATGGCAATAACAATTCACTTGGTTTACCATTTTTCTAAGCGTGAAAATATATTTGAATATCAGCGGGAGAAAGGAAGGCGTAGAGAAAATGATTGACGAGAGTATGTACGGCGAATTAAAAGGAATAGAACTAGGTGGAAAAATGGCGAAGTATCCGATTCTGCAAGGTGGAATGGGAGTGGGAGTGTCACTTCACAAACTTGCAGGTGCCGTGAGCAAAGCTGGTGGAATAGGATGTATCTCCACAGCGGACATTGGTTTTAAGAAGGAAAACTTTTACAAGAACCCACTGCAGGCCAACATCGAGGCCATCGGTGAAGAGATAAAAATGGCGAGAGAAATTGCAGGAGAGGACAAGATTCTTGCGGTAAATATTATGCATGCCCTAAAAGATTACGAGGCTATTGTAAATGAGTGTGTAAAACAAGAGATTGACCTTATAATATCAGGTGCAGGAATTCCACTTAATCTGCCACAGTATACCAAGGGATCAAAAACCAAGATTGCACCAATTGTCTCATCCAAGAGATGTTTGGAGTTGATAGTGAAAACTTGGAAGAGAAAATATGATTACACCCCTGACATGGTAGTGATTGAGGGCCCAAAGGCAGGCGGACATTTGGGATTTAAAAAGGAAGAATTAAAGGGCGATTATGACGAATGGTTTGGTGGAATAGTAAAAGAGATAATTGCCTATGTGAGAAATCTAGAAATAGAGACAGGTCAGAAGATTCCGGTTATCGTAGCAGGAGGAATCTTTGATGGTGCTGATATGCGGCGATATCTAGAAATGGGAGCTGACGGTGTTCAGCTGGCTACTCGTTTTGTGGCAACAGATGAGTGTGATGCAGCCGAGGAGTACAAGGAGGCTTACATCAATGCCAAGAAGGAAGACATCAAGATTATCCAGAGTCCTGTTGGCATGCCGGGCCGCGCAATTAACAATGCATTTGTTCAAAGAGTTACAGAGGCCAAGGACAAGATAACCCGTTGCTATGGTTGCATAAAAACTTGTAATGTAAAGGACGCGCCTTATTGCATCACCAAGGCTTTGATAAATGCAGTTGAGGGGCGAGTAGATGAGGGATTAATTTTTGTTGGGGAAAATGTTGATCGAATCAAGGAAATCATTTCTGTAGATGAATTGATGAAAAAATTGTTAAATGAATTTTATGAGGTTTCACTATTTTTGACGTGACCGGCGGCGTTGCCTTGGAACTTTGTACCTATATGGAGGAAAAAGACCGCGTTGATGATTGTATGGTGGGAGTGCATATTGATTGGGATAGCGAGATTCACAACATGGTCAATCAAGATGTCCTAAACTTGTCCTAAACTTGTGCCACATTTGTCCTGACTAACAAGGTATTATCACAATATGAAACTGTGAATTTGTATACCGTGGGAGGAAACTATAGATATAGTTGTTCAGGAGAAATGAGGTGGTATTATGAATAAAGTTTTTGTTAATTTTAAAAAGGTAGCCAGCATGTGTATTGTAGCGCTGATGATCGTCACCGCTATGCCACAGCTGGCTTTTTCTGTCTATGCGGCGGAGGCACCAAATGGATATACCACAGATGAGCATGGTATAATGTCCTATAGGAATAACTATGATAATATTTATGATATCAAGGGATTCGTAAGTGGCCAATGGAGACAAGTTACTTATAATTGTGGTGGATTTAAAGCATCAGCTTGGCCATATGATAAAAGAGATAAATTGTCTATTTCGGTTACTCCTAATTTTGTAGTTGATGGACAAGCTATTTTACTTTCTTACAATGTGAGAAATAATAGTAATGAAACAGTTTCAGATTTTAGATTTTTCTTGGCCTCAGATACTGCTGTAAATGGAAATGATGCAAGTAGTAATACAGTTGATGAAGATAATGTAATTACAATGACAGATAGTGAAACCGGTGTTTCTCTATTTGCATTTTCCACAACAGAGGGTGGAATTGCAGTTCCTACAGAATATGACGACTGTAATAATTCTTATTGTAGTGTGTTAGGTGGTGGCAATCCATCTCTTACAGATTTTGTAACTAGTGCTTATGATTCAGCCTTTGTGACATATTTTCCATCGACTTCCTTGGCAGCGGGTCAGAGTACACAGTACACCTTGGTAGTTGGAATGGCTGATAAGAGTGAGATCAGTACCATTATCCAGCAGGCCAAGAGTACTCTATTGAGTACAAGTTTAGATTATGTAAATGAGTGCTTGGTAGATTTAGATGCCAATGGCACCTATGTATTAAAAGACAAAAATAATCCAAGTAAGGAGTACACAGTTCAAGCTGACAGCAACGGTAAAATTCCATTGGCAGGAACTGATATAAATGGAGCAGAATATGATTTTGTTGGAAAGACGATAACCATTTACAAGAAAGGAAGTGGCGACGTGGCAGACTCGGAGCCAACGGATGTGGAAGTCGCCGCAAGACCTACCTCACCAGATAGTCCAACAGTCACCAATACGCCAGAGGTTATCTCTGCTGGAGATATTCACACAACCAACAACACAATCACAATTCAAGGTGTTGAGGGCCAAGAATATAGATTAGATGATGGGCAGTGGGTTTCACCTGATGCCAACGGAGACGTAATATTTTCAGGACTTGACGCCCACACATCTTATCAAATATATACTAGAACCAAGGCTACTAACGCAGCACCAGCATCAGCTGCAACTGAAGCTATTGAGGTTATAACATATGGCATGTTTGATCCTGTGGTAAATGGTTTTGATGGTGTGTATGATGGAAATGCTCATATAGCTACAGTAAGTACAACAGTATCAGGGGCAAATATAACCTATGCGTTAGAGGAAAATGGTACATATCGCAGCCAGCCATATACCTTTGTAAAACCTGGAAACAATACAGTGTATTACAAGATTCAAAAAGAAAATTATTATGACGCTGTGGGTACTATCAATGTGAATATTGGTAAGATGGATAGGCCAACTTATAAGCAGGTGCAAATCACCGATACCAAGGTATATTCTACAAGAGCGGTGGTATCGGAGATTTCACCAAAGACAAGCGGAGTGAAGTATGCCATAAGTACAAGCAGTACGGCACCAACAAGTGCTTCTAGATGGCAGACTTCCAATATATTTGATGGATTAAATCCAAACACTACATATTATATATTTGCCAAGAATGTAGAGGATGAATATTACAAGGAAAGTGTAAGCTCACCAAAGGTTATACAGACAGAGAGTGCTGTAGATGCGAAAAAGTTTAAGGTGGTAAATGGTTCATCAAAGGTAGTGACTAGTGGCGAAGATATAAATATAGAAATCTCTGGATGGATAAATGATATTACAAAAGTTAATGAAGTTTATCTTAAGTTGCGCAAAGCTGGTGAGACAGAATGGATAGAGATGCCA
Source organism: Lachnospiraceae bacterium (assembly GCA_024697595.1). Classification (GTDB taxonomy): domain Bacteria; phylum Bacillota; class Clostridia; order Lachnospirales; family Lachnospiraceae; genus JAILFK01. The sequence continues at coordinate 7,205 of JAILFK010000012.1, forward strand.
ATCTATGATGCCACAAATATTACTAATAAGTTGAAAGTTGATTTGGCAGTTGGCGGAAATGGTTTAGAATACAATTCCGTTTACGAATATCAATATGTGGTAAAGGCCACAATTGATGGTGTGGAAAAAGAGATTCCTAGTGATGTTGTAAAATTCAAAACTCCAAAGCAGCAGGAGGAAGAGCAAAATGTTGTGACAGGAGAGATTGCTGCAAATATTAAAAATACAACTGGAAAAGATAAGACATATATTGTTTCAATCGAACATGGAAACACAGTTGTTCAGTCACATTCAGTTGCCATTGGTGCAGGTGAATCTACTGTGGTAAATGGTTTTGATAACATACCTGTTGGCACATATAACCTGGTTATAAGAGATCAGGATGGCGGATATGTGGAGACAAGAATAATTGAAGTAAAGGCAAATGGTGTAAGTAATGTGTCAGTTAAGACAGTAGATGGCGATGTGAAATCCAAGGTGGAAATCGTCAGTGATAGTACACCAAATGTAGCTGTTAATAAATTGTATGAAATCATATCTGCAGAGGAAATGGCAGAGGCAGAAGACGGAAGCAAGGGCGTAGAGGTAAAACTTACAGCGGAGACTAAGTCTGAAAGCGAGGCAGCAGGTGTGACAGAAATTAAAGAGGTACTAAATGCTGTAAACGAGTATCCTAATGTAACTAAGGCAAAAGAAGTTAAACAGATTTTGGATTTCTCTCTCTTCAAGATAAGTAGAACATTTGACAGCGAAGGAAATCAGACCAACGAGGATGAACCTGAAAATATTGGTGATAACAATAGTGTCGTGCTAGAAATTGCAATACCGTATAATGGTGAATATGAAAATGTTGGTATTATAAGATACCACGTAAATGAGGAAACCGGCGAAGAGGAGACAACTGTTTTCACAGAACTTTCTAGCAGACCAGAGGATAATTATATAGATGGAACATTTTACGTGGGAGAAGAGTACATATACATTTACGCATCTAAGTTCTCAACATACGCGTTGATTGGTGATTCTGATGCAGATGCAGATGATTATGAGTTGGGAAATGGTGGATCAGGTATCATTGGTGTTACAAGTGATACAGTTGTTCCAGGATATGTATTCCAGCAGAATGTGACTTATGAAGGTCGCAGAGTGGCTCCTCCAAATACTGGTGATAATAGTTCGTCAACACCTGAAAGTAGTGGTAGAATTATTGTAGACATGTGGCTTTCAGATGAAGAGGACGAGGAAGATGGAGAAAACGAGTAAGAAAGTAGCCCTTGTGGCGCTAGTGTTTATAATAGTTGTCATTGTGCTTTTGGTAAATGCATTTACAAAAAATGATTTGCCAAAAGCCGATGGCACAGTGGATGGATCAATGAATCAAGAGGACTACATAGCAGACTATACTGATACCAAGGTGACTTCTGATATATGGTATGGAATGCTAGAGGTGGATTTAAAGGGCTTGCAGAAAGTCAATCCTGACACAGTGGGTTGGCTGTATATTGAAAATACAGACGTAAGCTACCCGATTATGTATTCCGGTGATGATAAGAAATATTTACATACGGATTTTAATGGGGCAGAAGCCAATGCAGGGGCAATCTTTTTAGAGGGTGAAAATAGTAGTGATTTTAATGATAGGCACACCTTGATTTACGGTCACAATATGAAAAATGAATCCATGTTTGGCTCGTTGAAAAATTATAAGTCAGATGAATCCTACTATGATGATCATCAATATTTCCAAGTGATCACAGTGGGAGAGGATGGCTCTACTATAAAATATAGATATCATATATTTGCCTACAAAGATGTGTCGGTAAATGATGATGTATATTATGTGTTAGATGAGAATTCTACAGAGATGGATAAGTTCATCTACAATGAATTGAAAAATAATAGTTTAATAAATGTATCTGTACCATCAGATACAGATCAACACGTTATAACCTTGTCCACATGCACAACGTCTGATAATAATCGATTTGTTGTATCTGCCATAAGATGTGGCGAGTGCGTTATAAAATGAGGGGAGTATTTCTAAAAAAGTCGGGTCTCCAAAGTTTAATTATCAAGGAGACCTATTTTTTTGTGCAAATGTTTGAAGAATAAATTTTATTTTCGTTAAAAGTGAACGAAATAAAAATTTTCCCAAAAGTTCATGGACTTATTCAATTTCAGAAAATATAATAGGCAATAATCGTCCGATTCGTTATGCTATGAAAAAAGTGGTTCGTGAATAGGTGATAGACAAAAAAAATAAAATTGTATAGAAAACTATCTTGACTTTGGGAAAAAAAGAGAGTAAAATCTAACCCAGTTAGATAAATATCTAACAGGGTTAGATAATTGAAAAATGAGTAAAAGTTGATAGGAAAAGAGGTTAATATGGCAAAAGAGGAAGAAATTCAAAGAATTTTGAAATGGTTGAGAGAAAATCCACCAAACCCAATGCTGCACAAAATCAATGAAAGTCAGGAGGGTATGCGTTATGTAATGGCCTATTTACATGAAAAGGGCACATCTGTGACTCCGGGAGAAATCAGTAAAGATTGTGAAATGACCACAGCCCGAGTGGCAGTGGTGTTGAAAAAACTGGAAGCGAAAGGATACATCCTTCGAGAGACGGATCAGGAGGACAAGAGAAGAAGTGTGATTTTTCTTACGGATAAGGGAAAAGAAAAAACTCGAAAAGGATTTCAAAGAATCTATGACACGGTAGGAAACATAATCGATGAAGTGGGAATGGAACGGTTAAAAGCCTTCTATGATACGTTTATGGATATTCGAAAAGTATTGGAAGAGAGTAAAAAAGAAGAAAGGAATAGTTTAGATGATCAGGATTTTTAAGAATTTAAAAAGACAAGATGTCTATATGGTACTGGCATGTCTGGCCATGGTGGTGCTACAGGTATGGCTGGATTTGACCATGCCGGATTATACACAAAAACTGACTTCTGCTTTATCAGCAGGAAGTTTAGATATGGCAGAAGTACTTACTAATGGCGGATATATGATGTTATGCGCGCTGGGCAGTATGGCTGCATCTATTGTAGGCGCATTTTTTGCAGCTAGAGTGGCAGCAGATTTTGCCAGAAATGTGAGAGAAAAATTATTTAAAAAAGTAAATGATTTTTCGATGTCAGAAATCAATCAGTTTTCTACCCCAAGTTTGATTACTAGAACGACAAATGACGTGGTACAAATGCAGAATTTAATTGCCATTGGTTTACAGGTATTTATCAAAGCTCCGATTATGGCAGTGTGGGCGATTGCCAAGATATCGGGTAGCAGCGTAGAATGGACAGAAGCCGTCGTGGTATGTGTCGTAATTATGTTGGTCATGATTTTGCTTTTGATTGGTCTGGTATATCCAAAATATAAACAGATTCAGGAATTGACAGATGGCTTAAATGATACCACCAGAGAAAACTTAACGGGCGTTCGTGTGGTACGTGCTTTTAATGCGGAAAACTATCAGGCAGCAAAGTTTGATAAGGTCAATGACAAAATGATGAGAAATCAGTTGTTTACCAGTAGAACCATGGGCTTCATGATGCCGATTATGACCATGTGTATGAGTGGGTTGACCTTGGCAATCTATTGGATTGGTGCCTATTTGATTAATCAGGAACCGGTCATGGGAAGAGCAGCAAAATTAGGTGAAATGATGGCTTTTTCACAATATGCCTTACAGGTTGTGATGGCCTTTATGATGTTGGTTGCTATCTTTATGATTCTTCCAAGAACCATGGTTTCTGCAAAACGTATCAATGCTGTACTTGATACAGAACCGGAAATTCTTTACCCGGAATCCGGAAAGCAAAGTACCGATACAAAAGGAAAAATTCAATTTGAACATGTTTGTTTTTCCTATGGAGATGAAGCGGAAGGAAAGGTACTTACAGACTTGAATTTCACGATTGAACCGGGAGAAACCTTTGCAATTATTGGTGCTACCGGCAGTGGTAAGACTTCTTTGATTCAATTGCTTCCGCGTTTCTATGATGTGTCCGAGGGACGTATTTTGCTGGACGGCAAGGATGTTCGTGACTATGGAGAAAAGGAATTGGAAAGCAAGATTTCCATTGCACCCCAAAGAGCGGTACTCTTTAAGGGCGATATCAAATCCAATGTGACCTATGGTAGTGATGTGGTTTCAGAAGAGGATGCCAGATTATTAAAGAGTATTGAAATTGCTAATGCGGACTTTGTAGCGAGCCAGGAAAAGGGTGTATTAGCAGAAGTGGCACAGGGTGGGACCAATTTCTCCGGTGGTCAGAAACAACGATTATCCATTGCCCGTGCTGTATACAAAGATGCAGATGTTTATATTTTTGATGATACCTTCTCTGCTTTGGACTACAAAACAGATATGTTGGTTAGAAAGAGTATCAAAGAAAATATGGCCGGAAAAACGGTGTTAATTGTAGCACAGCGTATCGGAACCATTAAGAACGCAGATCACATTTTAGTATTACATGACGGAAAAATCGCGGGATTAGGAAAACACGAAGAATTGTTACAAACCTGCGAAATCTATAAAGAAATTGCACTTTCTCAGTTGTCAGAAGAAGAATTGAGTGCATAGAAAAGGAGGAAAAACAAATGCCAGGACCAGGAATGATGAGGCCGGGACCGGGTGGTCGTCCCGGACAATATACAGGAAAGAAAGAAAAAACAGATGTGGCAGCATTAAAGAAGATGTTGCTATATTGTAAAAGATATTTGCCGGCAGTAATCCTTGCAATTATTTTTGCAATCTGCGGTTCTATTTGTTCCATCATTGGGCCGGATAAAATCGGAGATTTAACCAATGAAATCATGGCCGGAATTTTGGAAACCATAGATATGGATACGGTTGGGAGCATAGCAATCTCTTTGGTTGTTTTATATGCAGCAGGGGCATTGTTATCCTATGGGCAACAGTTTATTACAGCTAGTGTTACCCAAGCAGCTTCCAAACGTTTACGTACCGATATCAATCGTAAAATTAATAAATTGCCATTAAGCTATTTTGATAAAACTACAAAAGGCGATATTTTATCTCGTGTAACCAATGATGTAGACACAATTAGCCAGACCTTAGCCTCAAGTACGGCCAATGTCATCAGTGCTTTGACCTTGTTTGTCGGTGTATTCTTTATGATGTTTCGTACCAATGTGGTGCTTGCAGTGACGACTATTGTTTCGGCACTTCTCGGATTTTTGATTATGTCCTTTATTTTGCAAAAATCGCAGAAATACTTTAACCGCAAGCAAGAAGATCTGGGTGTGATGAATGGGCAGATTGAAGAAGTATACACAAACCACAATATTGTGTTATCCTTTGGTGGCAAGCAGGAAGAAAATAATAAATTCGATGAGATTAATTACAAATTGTATGATGATAACTGGAAATCACAGTTTTTATCCGGTTTAATGTCTCCGATTATGACCTTTGTAGGAAACCTGTCATATGTATTGGTATTCGTAGTGGGAACTGCGTTCATTGTAAATGGAAACGAGGCGGTAACTTTAGGTACCATCAGTTCCTTCATTATATATGCACGACTGTTTTCACAGCCACTATCTACTTTGGCGCAGGCTATGACTTCTTTCCAGCAGGTATCCGCTGCATCAAAGCGTGTTTTTGAAATGTTAGAAGCAGAGGAATTGGAAGTAGAAGATGGAAAGAAATATCTACCGGTTGAAAATGTGAAGGGTGATGTGACCTTTTCTCATGTGCAGTTTGGCTATGTGCCGGAGAAAACCATTATTCATGATTTTTCAGCAGATATAAAAGCCGGACAAAAGGTTGCAATTGTAGGACCTACCGGAGCAGGTAAGACCACTTTGGTAAATTTGCTTATGCGTTTCTATGAAGTGGATTCCGGAGAAATTCAAATTGATGGTGTTTCGGTACGAGATATTACGCGAGAAAACTTGCATGACTATTTTGATATGATTTTGCAGGATACCTGGTTGTTTGGTGGTACCATTCGGGAAAACTTGATATACAATCAGACCGGATGTACGGATGCCGATTTGGATCGTGTATGCGAAGCCGTTGGATTGACGCACTTTATAAATAGCTTACCAAAGAAGTATGATACAGTGGTAAATGAAAAGTTGAATCTTTCCGAAGGACAAAAGCAGCAGTTCACCATTGCAAGAGCAATGCTGAAGGATGCACCGCTTCTGATTTTGGATGAGGCTACAAGTTCTGTAGATACCAGAACAGAACTTGTGATTCAGAAAGCTATGGATGAATTGACCCAAGGACGCACATCCTTTGTCATTGCCCATCGCTTATCTACCATTAAAAACGCGGATGTAATATTTGTTATGAAAGACGGAGACATTGTGGAATCCGGAAATCATGAGGAATTACTTCAGAAAAAAGGATTTTATGCAGACCTTTATAACAGCCAGTTCGCAGCATAAAGTAAAGGAATCCCAGGTATGAAAAAGTCAGCTCGAAAGGGCTGGCTTTTTTGTGGTATATTAGATGCAGATGAGTGAAGGAGAAGAGAAATGTCTTTTAACATAGTTAGAAATGATATAACAAAGGTAAAAGCAGATGCTATAGTCAATACCGCCAATCCCAAGGTTGATATTGGTGGTGGAGTGGATGCTGCCATATATGAGGCGGCAGGAAAAGAGAAAATGCTAGCGGCTAGGTCTAAAATAGGCGAGTTGATGCCAGGGGAAGTGGGAGTAACTCCTGGATTTGATTTAGATGCCAAATATGTCATACATGCCAGTGGACCCTGGTGGCAAGGCGGGGATAAACATGAGGCAGAGATTTTGAGGAAATGTTATGACTTGTGTCTGTCTGCGGCTGTGGAAAATGGTTGTGAGTCAATAGCTTTTCCAGTTCTTGCTACAGGAACCTATGGTTTTCCTAAGGAGCTGGGAATTCAAATAGCAGTGGATGCCTTTACAGATTTTCTAAAAGAACATGAGATAGAAATCACACTTGTGGTATTTACCGATGAGACAGTAAGTATCTCCGGTAAATTGGTGGAGGATGTGGCTAGCTATATTGATGATGACTACGTGGCCAAGGCGGTGGAGAGTGAGTATGCGCCGAGGCGCGGCAGGATGCCAGAAAAGCCAGAAGTGCCACGACTATATCGGGCGTCATCCGCGGCAATAGAATCAAGCAATGATTCAAGCACCGACACACCAAAAAATATGGAGTCTCTAGAGGAAGCACTAAAAGATATCTATGCAGATTCCTTTGGAAAACATGTAAAGCAGATTGTTAATAAAAAAGGCTTAAAAAATTCGGAAGTTTATGCTAATGCGTGTATGACGAAGCAATATTTTTCCAAGATCTTAAATGGGCAGGTTAATCCTTCAAAGGAGAGGGTGCTTGCACTTGCAATTGGCCTCCATTTGAATTTAGATGAGACGGTGGATTTACTTAAAATTGCAGGATATGCCCTGTCACCAATTTCACAGACGGATAAGGTGGTGGAGTATTTTATAGTAAAAAAGATTTATAACGTTATCAAAATTGATATGGTGTTGTTTGATTTTGGATTGGAGCCGCTTGTAGATAAACACTGTGAATAGTGATTTGTCTAGTCACATATTAAAACAGAAGTGAAAAAAATCTGGAAGTCCCCTGAGAGGGGACTTCTTTGTCGTTGTAAAGATGTATGATTACCTCATAAAGAAACAATCAAGGAGGTAATTATTATGAGTAAAGGTTTGACAGAGATAGTATATATCTTGGATAGAAGCGGTTCTATGAGTGGATTAGAAGCGGATACCGTTGGAGGATTCAATGCCATGATGGACAAGCAAAAGAAATTGAAGGAGAGGGCGTTGGTGTCCACCATATTATTTGATGATGAGTGTGAGGTCTTACATGATCGAGTGCCGATTGATAAGGTGGAGCCAATGACAGGAGAGCAATATTATGTGAGAGGTTGCACAGCACTGCTTGATGCAGTGGGCGGCGCGATTCATCACATAGGAAATGTACACAAGTATGCCAGAAAAGAGGATAGGCCTGATAAGACAATATTTGTCATAACCACAGATGGTATGGAAAATGCCAGCAGTAGATATTCCTATGAGCAGGTGCAAAAAATGGTAAAGCGGCAGCAGGAGAAATATGGATGGGAATTTATATTTATTGGGGCCAATATTGATGCATATCAAGAGGCTATGAAATTTGGAATCAAAAAGGAGCGCTCAGTGAATTATGTCCATGATGATATTGGCACGGCAAATGTATATTGTGGAGTGTCTATGGCAGTGTGCGCGGTTATGGAGTCTGAAGATGCTGAAGAGGCGAATATGAAGCTAAACGATAGTGGTTGGAATGAAGAGATAGATGCAGATTATAGAAAACGTGGAAATAGAAATTAGGAGGAGCAGGTATGTACGGAGCATTGTTGGGCGACATTATTGGATCGCCATATGAATTTGATAGAGGAAATAAGAGCAAGAATTTTGAAATGTTTAATGACAAAGTGGGATTTACAGATGATTCTGTCATGAGTGTTGCAGTGGCAGAGGCATTGGTCGATACACTGGGGGAAAATGATGATGTTGTAAGAAATGCACTTGTATCATCAATGCAAAAGTGGGGGCATAAGTATCCAAATGCAGGTTATGGAAATAGGTTTATAGGGTGGTTGATGGCAAATGATCCTAAACCTTATGGTAGTTTTGGAAATGGTTCTGCCATGCGAGTATCTGCTGTTGGTTGGCTGTATGATTCTTTGGAGGATACGAGGAAATACGCTAGACTTTCAGCTGAGGTGACGCACAATCATCCGGAGGGAATCAAGGGAGCTGAGGCAACGGCAGCAGCTATATATCTTGGGAGAAATGGTAGCACTAAGGATGATATAAGAGAGTATTTGATAAATGAATTTGGCTATGACTTGTCTCGTAGCTGTGATGAGATTCGTCCGACTTATCATCATGTGGAAAGTTGTCAGGAAACAGTGCCAGAGGCAATAACAGCATTTTTAGAAGGAGAGGACTTCGAGGATGTAATAAGAACTGCAGTGTCTCTAGGTGGAGATTGTGACACTCTAACATGTATCGCAGGAAGTATTGCGGAAGCATATTATGGTGTGAGTGAAGAAATGAAAGCAAAGTGTAAATCATACTTAGATGAAGAAATGATAGAGGTAGTTGAGAGAGTGAGGGGGAAGGTGTCGGATTTATTGGACAGCATCTAATTTATACTGATAGTAGCTAATCATGCATTGATGCATATAGCGTTATATTAAAAATAGATGCGGAGGTAATGGACATGAAGAGAATATTGGATGATGAATTCTTAAAAGAAAATATAGATGAAGGAATGCGCTACGCGATTGCTGTGTTAAATGAAAAGGGATATGAAACAAATTATTGTTGCGAGGGGCATTATAATGAAAAATATGAGTGCTATGTAGGAGCTTATATATCTTTTAAAGAAAGCATACCAAAAGAACTGTTTCCAAAGCTGCCGAGTTTTCCTTGGAAGGATGATGACAAGGCAATGAGTAGATATAAGACGCCTATTACAGTTATAGACGGAAGACGTGGGAAATATATCAAAGATATGACTGAGAGCGATTGCTTTTATTGGGAGTTCACTAAATATAAGAGAACTTCACGAGCTGCTAAAGATTTAGAACATGATAGGTTTATTGTGGAGTTAAATGAGTGGGTTGATATGCTGCCGGTGCGGGAGTAGCGGGTGAGAGTATGATTACGTTGTTATATCTTTTATGGGTTATGTTTAAAATAATGATGTTTGTTTTGGTGGTAATTATTAAGTGTATCTTATGGCCATTTAAGATTTTGTTTTGGCCTTTTAAAAAGTGATTAAATTACACATATATATCGTATTTGTGGTAATACTTATGTTATAATTATTTTGTTGTGAGATGAGTAAAGGGGCAAGGCTTATGGCAAAGGGGAAAAATCAAAAATTCAAGTTATATCAACTTTATAAATTTCTATTAAGAAAGACAGATGATAAGCATAGTGTCACTATGAAACAGATTCAAGATGAGCTGGAAAAACATGAGATTACAGCTGATCGAAAGAGTCTGTACAACGATATCGAAGAAACTAAGATTTTAGGAATCAAGGTAGAGGGATATCAAGAAGGACGTAACTATTATTATCATGTCATTGAAAAACAATTTGAATTAGCAGAGTTAAAACTACTAGTTGATGCTATTCAATCTGCAAAATTTATTTCAAAAAAGAAATCCAATAATTTAATTAAAAAGCTAGAAGAGTTTGCCAGTGAATACGAGGCAAAGGAACTTCAGCGCCAAGTGGTTATGTCCGGACGAGTGAAGACTATGAATGAGAGTATCTATTACAATGTAGATGAAATCCATAGCGCCATAGGAGAAAATCGTAGAATTACATTTAACTATTGGAAATGGAATCTAGATAAAGAGATGGAACTAAAAAAAGACGGCAGTCTTTATGAAGTCAGCCCATGGGCGCTATGCTGGGATGATGAGAATTATTACTTGATAGCATTTGATGAAAAAAATCAGAAGATTAAGCATTATCGAGTAGATAAGATGAAAAACATAACAATGATTGATGAACGACGAAATGGTCGAGATTACTTTGAACAGTTTGATGTTGCTGAGTACATGAAACGTAGTTTTGGAATGTTTGGTGGTGATACTGAATTAGTAAAGCTTAAAGTGAGAAATGATCTTGTTGGAGTAATCATTGATAGATTTGGAAAAGATATAACAATATTTCCAGATGATAAAGAACACTTTATTGTTCATGTAAAAGTGGATGTAAGTAATCAGTTCTTTGCCTGGGTATTTGGTCTTGGTACTGGAATAGAGATAGTAGGACCGAAGAAGGAGAGAGATAAGATGGTGAAGTATTTGAAGGATGTAAATAATTTGTATTAAAAAATAAAGAAAGAGGTAAGGGAAGATGAGTATTATAAAAACTGAAGATTGTCCGATTTGTGGTCAGTCAACGAGTGCTATGGAAAAATCGTCAGCAAAATTTAATGGATTGTATTTGTGTAAGACTTGTGCAAAAGCACTTGGCTCAAGTGGTGTTTTTTTGATAGGTTTAGATAAAAAACATTCATTAGAAGAACTGCGAAATATTGTAGGAGTGTATGAAAAAGACAAAGAAGAACATGAAATAGAAATTGCGGAATTTAATGCGACTAAAAAAATTGGAAATTATGTATATTTTGATGATGCCAACAAAAAGTTTGCAATACCAAAAGTGACACTCACAGGAAAAGTAAAAGACTTAAAGATTTTTAATTATGAAGACATTCTTGATTTTGAATTATTGGAAGATGGAAATTCTGTTTCAAAAGGAGGTGTTGGTAGAGCAATAGTAGGTGGAGCGTTATTTGGAGGAGTTGGTGCTATAGTCGGAGGAAGTACTGGACATAAAATGAAAAATACATGTAGTAAATTACAAATAAAATTAACTTTTAATAATATTGAATCTCCAACAGCATATATTAATTTTATAGTTGCTGAGACAAAAAAGGATAGTTTTATATATAAGCAAACTTATCCTATGGCACAAGATGCATTGTCAGTTTTTAATATTATTTGTCAAGATAACCCTCAAAAAGATGAATGTGATAATCAGCAAGGTGATATTTCGGCAGCTGATGAAATATTAAAGTTTAAACAACTTCTTGATAACGGAATAATTACACAGGAAGAGTTTGAAGCAAAGAAAAAGCAATTATTAGGATTATAAGATGTGTATATATAGTATTGAAAATACTAAAGATTCTTGAAAGCAATTTGGTAAATAGTCAAGAAGTATTTTGAAATGAGATTCAGATAAAAGGGTAACTTTAATAGACCTACGGTTTTCTAAGAAAAACGTAGATTAAAAAATCGATATGGATTACCTACTCTTTTCCGGAGAGTAGAG
>JAILFK010000035.1 GCA_024697595.1 Lachnospiraceae bacterium
GTAGAGACATGGGCAAATAGTCTCCCTCGGAAGCTTTTAGGCTATAAAACACCTGACGAACTATTTGAGGATGAACTAGATAAAATTTATCAAGTGGATGTTTCTTAGTAGGTGTCCAACTTGTTATTGCAATTTAGAATAGAAAAATAATGCAATGTAATAGTTATAAAATTAACATAGGAAAAGTAAGGCGAAAGCCCCAATTATATTGACTTTAGCGCTTTAAAATGATATAGTGGACAAAGGTTTTTTCTAGGAGGATGTATATTATGAAGAAGAAAATTTTAGCAATGGCAATGCTAGCAGTATTTTCGCTTTCATGTTTTGCAGCTTGTGGGGAATCAGAGGAAAAAGCAAGCAGCAGTAGTGATGCAAAGTATACAGTTGGTATCTGTCAGTTAGTTCAGCACGAAGCTTTAGATGCTGCAACAGAGGGATTCCAGGCTGCATTAAAGGATGAGCTTGGTGACGATGTTGAGTTTGATGTACAAAACGCATCAGGTGATTCAGCAACTTGTGCTACAATCTGCAACACATTTGTGTCAAGCGGATATGATTTGATTATGGGAAATGCTACAGCTTCACTTCAGGCTGCATCACAGGCAACAGCAACAATCCCGGTAGTTGGTACTTCAATTACAGATTATGCAGTTGCTCTTGATATTTCAGACTGGAATGGTACTACAGGTATCAATGTAACAGGTGCTTCAGACTTAGCTCCACTTGATAAGCAGGCAGAACTTCTCCAGGAGATGTTCCCAGAGGCTAAGAAGGTTGGAATCGTATATTGTACAGCTGAGCCAAACTCTAAGTATCAGGCAACAACAATTACAAAGAGCTTAGAAGAGATGGGATACACAGTTACAGAGTTCACATTCTCTGATTCAAATGACATTCAGAGTGTTGTGACAAATGCATGTGCTGACAGCGATGTATTATATATTCCTACAGACAATCAGGCAGCTTCTGCAACAGAGACTATCAATAACGTAGCTCTTGCAGCCAAGGTTCCAATTATCTGTGGTGAAGAGGGAATCTGTTCTGGATGTGGTGTAGCTACACTTTCAATCAGCTACTACGACATGGGATACAATGCTGGTCTTATGGCAGCAGACATTTTAAAGAACGGTACAGATCCTGCAACAATGGAGATTCAGTACTCTACAGAATTTACAAAGAAGTACAATCCTGAGATCTGTGAGGCACTTGGAATTACACCTCCAGAGGGATATGTAGCTATTGAAAAATCAGAAGAGGAATAAGAAATTCTCAATTAAATAAAGATTATCAACCGGATGTGCGTATGCGCGTCCGGTTAGATTTGTTTTAAGGTGGTTTTAAAATTATGGATATTTCAGCATTATTTGCGGCTCTGCCAGGAAATGTTGCCCAGGGTATAATCTGGGGCATTATGGCTTTAGGAGTATTTTTTACATTTAGAATATTGGACTTTGCAGATTTGACTGTTGATGGTTCATTTGCAACAGGAGGTGCAGTGGCAGCAATGCTTATAACTGGTGGTTATTCAGTGCCAGTGGCTTTGATCGCAGCAACTGTATCTGGTGTGGCAGCTGGAATCGTCACAGGTTTACTTCACACAAAGCTTGGTATACCTGGTATTCTTGCAAGTATTTTGACACAGATTTCACTGTACTCTATCAACTTGAATATTATGAAGGGTATGGCAAATGTGGCTATCAATGGTAATAAGTACAATTTGATTGTATCTTTGCGTTATATTCCACAGGCAATTTTGATTTCTGCAATTTTCGCAGTTGTAATTATAATTGCAGCATACTGGTATTTCGGAACAGAGCAAGGAAGTGCAGTTAGAGCTACAGGAAGCAATCCAAATATGAGTCAGGCTCAGGGAATCAACATTAATGCCATGAAGGTTTTGACACTTGGAATCTCAAATGGTGTTGTTGCATTGGCTGGTGGACTTATCGCTCAGTATCAGGGATTTGCTGATATCAACATGGGACGTGGTGCCATCGTTATTGGTCTTGCAGCTGTAATCATCGGCGAGGTTGTAGGACATGCAATATTTGGCAAGAGAATGAACTTCATGATCAAGATGGTCTGTGTTGTATGCGGTGGTGTAATTTATTACATTGTAATTGGAATAGTTCTATGGCTTAGAATGCCAACAAATAACTTGAAATTATTTACAGCAATAATCGTTGCAATCTTTTTGGCGGTGCCTTATCTCAAGGGAAAAGCCAATAATTCCTTTAGGAAGGCAGCAAAGAGAGGGGGTAGCAACTAATGATGTTACAAGCTTTAAACATAGAAAAGACATTTAATGCAGGTACAATCAATGAAAAGGTTGCTCTAAATGGTGCAACATTAGAGTTAGAAGAGGGCGAATTTGTCACAGTTATCGGAGGAAATGGTGCGGGAAAATCAACATTTCTCAACGCTGTAGCAGGTGTTTGGCCAGTTGATGGCGGAAGCATAATCATAGACGGCGAAGATGTGACAGGACTCAATGAATATAAGAGAGCAAAATATTTAGGCAGAGTGTTCCAAGATCCAATGAACGGAACAGCAGCTGATATGGAGATTATAGAAAACCTAGCTCTTGCTGCAAGACGCGGTAAGAAAAGAGGACTTGGCTGGGGAATCACCAAGAGTGAAAAGGAGCAGTATCATGAGCTTCTAAAGGAACTAGACCTTGGACTTGAGGATAGAATGACTACCAAGGTGGGACTTTTATCAGGAGGACAGAGACAGGCCCTTACACTTCTTATGGCTACTCTTCAAAAGCCAAAGGTGTTGCTTTTAGATGAGCACACTGCAGCGCTAGATCCGAAGACAGCAGCTACTGTACTAGAGGAGACAGACAAGATTGTCACAGAGCACAACCTTACAACAATGATGGTAACTCACAACATGAGAGATGCCATCGCCCACGGTAACAGACTTATTATGATGAATGAGGGCAAGGTTATTTTAAATATTGCTGGTGAGGAGAAGAAGAGCCTCACAATTCAGGACTTGCTTCACAAGTTTGAAGAGGTTTCAGGAACGGAGTTTACAAATGACAAAGCTATTTTGTCTTAGTAATAAAAGTAGGATAGGAGATAAATAAAATGAAAAAGAAATTATTATCAATGGCACTTGTTGCAACAATGGCATTTTCAATGTTTGCAGCATGTTCATCAAGTGAGAAAAAAGAAGATGACAACACACTTGTTATGGCTACAAATGCTACATTCCCACCATATGAGTACGTAGAGGGAAGTGAGATTGTAGGTATTGACGTTGAGATTGCAAATGCAATTGCAGACAAGCTTGGAATGGAACTTCAGATTGAAAATGTAGAGTTTGATTCAATTATCGCAGGTGTTGCTTCTGATAAATATGATATGGGTATGTCAGGAATGACAGTTACAGAGGAACGTAAGCAGAGCATTAACTTCTCAGATACATATGCTACAGCAAAGCAGGTAATTATTGTGCCAGAGGGTAGTGCAATTCAGTCAGTTGATGATCTTTCAGAGAATACAATGATTGGTGTACAGCAGGGTACAACTGGTGCTTTATATGCAGCTGATGATTACGGCGAGACAGCTGTTACTAACTTCAAGTCAGGAACTGATGCAGTACAGGCTTTAGTAGCAGGCAAGGTTGATTGTGTAATTATCGATAACGAGCCAGCCAAGGCTTATGTCGAGTCTAACAGCGGACTCAAGATCCTTGACACAGAATACGTTACAGAGGAATACGCAATCTGTATTGCCAAGGGTAATGATGAACTTCTTGAGAAGGTAAATGCAGCTTTGAAGGAGTTAAAGGCTGACGGAACAGTTGATTCAATCGTGAACAAATATATCACTGCAGAATAAGATGTGATATTATTCATGTTCTATGCAAGATAAAGCATGAACTAGAAGAGACTTTAAGTCATTTTAGATAGGCAAAATGCAAGGACAACATGGTTATAAATGTTGTCCTTATTTTTTTTAGAGGCCATATAAATTTAGAAGGGATTAGAAAATGAGTGATTTAGTAGCACAATTTCAATTGAATTTCATAGATGGCGATAGATGGCAACTCATAGTTCAAGGTTTGGGACGCACCTTGGTAATTGCTGTATTTGCGGTAGTTATCGGTGTGGCAATAGGAGCCTTGTTGGCCATTATTCGTTCTACCTATGAGAAGAACGGGGAGGATATGAAAAAGAGAAGCAAAGGTAGATATGCTTTGCTTTCCGTTTTAAATTTCTTTGCCAAAATATATTTGACAATAATAAGAGGAACTCCTGTAGTAGTTCAATTGATGATAATATATTTCATCATTTTCGCAGGATCAAACAACGATACTTTGGTGGCGGTTATCGCCTTTGGTATCAACTCTGGTGCTTATGTGGCAGAGATTATAAGAGGTGGAATTATGTCCATCGACGAAGGTCAGTTTGAGGCGGGTAGATCTTTAGGATTCAACTATGCTCAGACAATGATTTACATCATTATCCCACAGGTGTTCAAGGTGATTTTACCTACTTTATGTAACGAGTTTATCGTGCTCTTAAAGGAGACATCTGTTGCAGGTTATATCGGTATTATGGATTTGACCAAGGCAGGAGATTTGATTAGAGGAAGAACATTTTCACCATTTATGCCTCTTATAGCAGTGGCACTTATATACCTTGTGATGGTAATGATTTTGACAGCGCTAGTTGGCCGTCTAGAAAGGAGTCTTAGAAAGAATGAACGATAATGTATTGATACAGGTTAAAGATCTAAAGAAACATTATAATGATGGAGAAATCAAGGCTCTTGATGGAATTAATATGGAGATAGACCAGGGCGAGGTGGTTGTAATTATCGGACCATCTGGAAGTGGTAAATCTACATTTTTGCGCTCATTAAATTTATTGGAAATGCCAACATCAGGCCAGATTTTAGTGGACGGTGTTGATATTACTAATCCTAAGATTGATATTAATTTGCATCGTCAAAAAATGGGAATGGTATTCCAACATTTTAATCTATTCCCAAATATGACAATTATGAAAAATATGACTCTTGCTCCTATGAAACTTCTTGGTAAGTCCAAGGAGGAAGCAGAGGCAAAAGCAAAAGAACTTCTAGCAGTAGTAGGACTTGAGGACAGAGGAGATGCATATCCAAATCAGTTGTCAGGTGGACAGAAGCAGAGAGTTGCAATTGTCAGAGCTTTGTGTATGGAGCCAGAGATTTTACTTTTCGATGAGCCTACATCCGCTTTAGACCCTGAGATGGTTGGAGAGGTGTTAGACGTAATGAAAAAGCTTGCTGAGGATGGAATGACTATGGCGGTGGTGACTCATGAGATGGGATTTGCCAGAGAAGTTGCCAGCAGAGTGGTATTTATGGATGACGGTGTTGTCATAGAGGAAAATACACCATCAGAAATTTTTGAAAATCCACAGAGTGATAGATTGAAGAATTTTTTGGCGAAGGTCTTATAAAAAATAGTTTTGACATAACTTGAAAAATACTCGAAACATTAAATTAGTGTAAATATTAAATTTTTATAAAATTTTGTAGAAATAACTATGAAAGGCTAGTCGTACCCTTGCTTTTAAAAATACAGTAAAATATAATGGTCTAAGCAAAAGGTGTACGGGAGGTACGAATGGATAATAAGATGCCAGGGCAGGGAAATAACGGACCTGAAAATAATAAAGATAACAATGGCGGTGGCAATAGACGTCAGCCATTTATGATGTTTGCGTTGTTTGCGCTTATAGCAATGTTTTTAACTAGTTTGTTTTACAACAATGCTGGTTCAAGCAATGTGGAAGCTATCAAGTATTCAGAGTTCATCGATCTTGTAGAAAAGGATCAGGTTGAATCTGTTGTCTTTGATGGAGATCAGATAAATATTGAATTGAAAAAAGAAAGCGAGCACAAGGCTTCTGATGAGAAGGAAGCAGTGGCTGAAATGTATAAGCAAAGCACTGGTAAGGACATGAAAATAACTTACTACACTGCTTATATTCATTACGAAGATTTGATGCCATTATTGTTGGAGCATAACGTGGAAATTGATGGTGAGATACCAGATTCTACATCAGCTGTAATATACAATATTTTAAGCTTTGTTTTTCCGTTAGTTATATTGTGGTTATTATTCTCTCTTCTTATGAAAAAGATGGGTGGAGGAGCCATGGGTGTTGGAAAGTCCAATGCCAAGGTATATGTTGAAAAATCTACAGGTGTTACATTTACAGATGTGGCAGGACAGGATGAGGCCAAGGAATCGCTGCAGGAAGTTGTTGACTTTTTGCACAATCCTCAAAAGTATACAGAGATTGGTGCCAAGTTGCCAAAGGGTGCTCTATTGGTGGGCCCTCCTGGAACAGGAAAGACTTTGCTTGCCAAGGCTGTAGCTGGAGAGGCGGGAGTGCCATTTTTCTCACTTGCAGGTTCTGATTTTGTGGAAATGTTTGTAGGTGTTGGTGCTTCTCGTGTTAGAGATTTGTTTAAGGAAGCGCAAAAGGCTGCTCCATGTATTATCTTTATCGATGAGATTGATGCCATTGGAAAGAGCCGTGATTCTAGATATGGTGGTGGAAATGATGAGCGCGAGCAGACATTGAACCAGTTGCTTGCTGAGATGGATGGTTTCGACTGCTCGAAGGGTCTTTTGATTCTCGCTGCTACCAACAGACCAGAAGTGTTGGATAAGGCATTGCTTCGTCCAGGACGTTTTGATAGAAGAATTATTGTGGACAGACCAGATCAAAAGGGACGTCTCGAGACATTAAAGGTACATTCTAAGGATGTGGCTATGGACGAGACAGTTGACTTGGAGGCACTTGCTCTTGCATCTGCAGGTTTGGTTGGTTCTGATTTGGCAAATATTATAAATGAAGCTGCTATTATTGCAGTAAAGAATAATCGTCAGTGTGTAAATCAGGATGATTTGTTTGAGGCCTTTGAACTTGTTGCCGTAGGTGGCAAGGAGAAGAAGGATAGAGCCATGAGCGAGAAGGAGAGACGTATTGTCTCTTATCACGAAGTTGGCCATGCTCTGGTTTCGGCGTTGCAAAAGAATACTGAGCCAGTTCAAAAGATTACAATTGTTCCTCGTACAATGGGTGCTTTGGGATATACACTTCAAACTCCAGAGGAGGAGAAGTTTTTAGAAACCAAGGATGAGTTGATTGCCAAGATCACTACATACATGGGTGGTAGAGCAGCTGAGGATATCGTGTTTGAATCCTCTACCAGTGGTGCTGCCAATGATATTGAAAATGCTACAAGTATTGCTAGAAATATGGTTACAAGATTTGGTATGTCAGAGAAGTTTGGCATGATGGGACTGGCAACTGTTGAGAGTCAGTATCTTGAGGGAAGAGCTTCTATGACTTGTGGTGAGCAGACCGCAGCCCAGGTGGATCAGGAAGTATATACAATTATTTCTGATTGCTATAACAATGCAAAAGATATGCTTGAGGATAACAGAGAGGTACTAGACAAGATATCTGATTATCTATTTGAGCATGAGACAATTACTGGAAAAGAATTTATGAAAATCTTTAATAAACTCAAAGGTATTGAGGATGAGGATGATGAGCAAGATCCAGATGAATTGTTTGAGACAGAAGAATAATATTTTATAAATATAAAATGCTAGATAGGCCGCGCGGTTATGCCGTAGCGGCCTATGTTTTCAGTGAAGAGGTAGTATATGGAGTTTGACATACAGGAAGAACTGGCCAAGGTTCCATCTTCGCCGGGTGTCTATATCATGCATGACAGCAGGGATGCTATCATCTATGTGGGTAAGGCCAAGAGTCTAACTAATAGATTGCATCAATATTTTCAACCCAGTCATGATGAGGGAATAAAGAAGGCTCAGATGGTAAAACAAATTGCATATTTTGAATATATTGTCTGCGACTCAGAACTTGAGGCGCTGGTGTTGGAGTGCAACCTTATCAAGGAACACAGACCGAAATACAATACCATGCTTAGAGATGACAAGACCTATCCTTATATTAAGGTGACTTTGGGCGAGATGTATCCAAGGGTGTTGTTTTCTAGAGAGTTGAAGAAGGACAAGTCTAGATATTTTGGACCATTTACCTCAGCAAAGGCGGTAAAGGATACCATTGAGTTAGTTCAAAAACTTTATCATTTACGGACTTGTGCACAGAAATTTCCAGATAGTTTCGGCAAGAAGCGACCTTGTTTAAATTTTCATATGGGGTTGTGCCCGGGAGTGTGTACGGGAAATGTGCCTGAGGAAGAATATTTAAAGAGTGTCCAGGAGGCCATGGAGTTTTTGGAAGGACATTATCAGCCAGTGGTGAAAATGCTTGAGGATAAGATGAAGGCTGCTTCTGAAAATTTGGATTTTGAGAAAGCAGCTGAGTATAGAGACTTGCTCGGAAGTGTGAAATCTTGCCTGCAAAAGCAAAAGATTACCAACACTACAGAAAGTGATGACAGAGATATTGTGGCTTTGGCAACAGAGGAAGATGATGCGGTGGTTCAAGTATTTTTCATAAGAAATGGAAAACTTATTGGCAGAGAGCATTTCTTTATGAATGTTCGTATAGATGAGAGTGAGGAGGATATTCTTGGCAGATTTTTACAGCAGTTTTATGCTGGAACTCCATTTGTTCCAAAGGAGATTTTTCTTCAGATAGAGCTTGAAGATGTAAAGGCATATGAAGATTGGTTGAGCCAAAAAAGAGGACAGCGTGTATATATAAAGGTTCCAGTCAGAGGGCAGAAAAACAAGCTGGTGGAGATGGCTCAAAAAAATGCCAGATTGGTTTTAGATCAGGACAAAGAAAGAATTAAAAAAGAACAGGGCAGAACCATCGGCGCAATGAGAGAGATTTCAAAATTGCTTGATTTGGATAGTTTAAACCGTATGGAAGCCTATGATATTTCCAATATTAATGGTTATCAGACGGTGGGTTCCATGGTGGTATTTGAGCAGGGGAGACCACTTCGCTCGGATTATAGAAAATTCAAGTTGAAAACTGTTACAGGTCCCGATGACTATGGCTCTATGCGAGAAGTACTCACCAGAAGATTTAAACATGGTATGGAGGAAAGACAGGAATTAGAGGCTAAAGGATTAGATGAATCCACAGGAAGTTTCACTCGTTTTCCAGATGTGATTATGATGGACGGTGGACGAGGACAGGTAAATATCTGTGAGGAAGTTTTGTCGGAATTGGGATTAAATATTCCTGTGTGCGGCATGGTAAAAGACGATCATCATAGAACCAGAGGATTATATTTTCACAATGTGGAGATTCCTATAGATAAACATTCAGAAGGATTTCATTTGATTACCAGGCTGCAGGATGAGGCTCATAGATTTGCTATCGAGTATCACAGAAGTCTCAGGTCCAAGGGGCAGGTAAAAAGTTTCTTGGACGATATAGAGGGCATTGGCCCGGCTAGAAGAAAGGCCTTGATGAAGCGTTATGAGTCCGCTGAGGAGATGTCCAAGGCGACGGTGGAAGAGCTGCAGCAGGTGGAGTCCATGGATCAAAAATCAGCTCAGGCTGTATATGATTATTTTAGAACTTCTTAGGCTTTGTAAAATTTATACATAAGATTGTAAAAAAATCGTGTTTTTTGGTATTTTAGGCAAATTGACTTTTAATTTATATGCCATAAAATAGAGGATAGGAGTTGTCTATATCTTAGAGAATTTATATAGCTATAGACGTACAATATAGCGTTTGGTGGAGGAATATATGGATCAGGTAGAAGGAGTAAAGTTATCTCTGTTGGCCAATAAACTAGGCCTTGTTAATTTTACAGAAGAGATTGATTTAGATGAACATTATGTGCATTTGGCAGATGTGAATAGACCTGCTTTGCAGTTGCATGGTTTCTATGAACATTTTGAGGAAAATAGAATTCAGCTTGTGGGTATGGTTGAGGAGGCTTATTTAAATAGTAAGACCAAGGAAGAACGTGCTCAGATTTTTGACAAGTTGTTGAGTTATGATATTCCTTGTTTGATTATATGTAGAGGATTTGATCCGGAAGATACGCTTTTGGAGAGCGCTAGAAAACACAATGTACCTGTGCTTGGAACGGAGCGCGGTACCTCTGAGTTTATGTCAGAACTTATTTTTGAGTTAAATGTTGAACTTGCACCATGTACAACAATACACGGAGTATTGGTTGATGTATACGGCGAGGGACTTCTCATAACAGGTGAGAGCGGTATCGGAAAAAGTGAGGCTGCTCTTGAGCTTATCAAGAGAGGTCACAGACTTGTTGCTGACGATGTGGTTGAAATTAGAAAGACCAGTAGCCAGACCTTAATGGGACAGGCACCAAAGATTACAAAGCATTTGATTGAGCTTCGTGGTATCGGAATTATCGATGTGAAGAGTTTGTTTGGTGTTGAGTGTGTAAAGGAACGTCAAAAGATAGATTTTGTTATTAAGTTGGAGGATTGGCGTAAGGAAGCGGACTATGATCGTCTCGGTTTAAATGAGGAGCATATGGACATCCTTGGACAGAAGGTGGTATGTCACTCACTTCCAATTCGACCAGGTAGAAACCTGGCGGTTATCTGTGAGACAGCAGCTGTAAACCATCGTCAGAAGAAAATGGGATATAACGCGGCACAGGAGTTGTACCGTAGAGTTCAAAGTAATATTGATTCTGGCGGAGAAAACTAGAGTTAGATTAATTGCTTAAAAGAAAAATTAATTAATGGTTAAATTGATTAATTGAAAGATAGATTAATTACTAAAGGGAGGGACACAAGATGGAACGCGAGAATGCTTGGAAAAAGTATGATGATACTGCAGAAGTATATGACTTTGCAGAGGGATATAGACAGTTTATCTCACAGAACAAGACTGAGAGAGAATGCGCAGCTTATTTTGAGGGCAAGGCCAAAGCTGCAGGATTTAAAGATTTAAAAGAGGTGATAAAGGCAGCAGTGCCAATTCGCCCAGGAGATAAATTGTATGCGGTAAACAAGGCCAAGGAAGTTGCTTTGTTTGTAATCGGGAAGAAGCCTCTATGTGAGGGAATGAGAATTCTTGGTGCTCATATAGATTCACCAAGATTGGATTTAAAACAAAATCCTCTTTATGAGGATACAGATATGGCCCTTTTAGACACACATTATTATGGTGGAGTAAAGAAGTACCAATGGGTTACACTTCCACTTGCCCTCCACGGTGTTGTGGCAAAAAAAGATGGCGAGGTTATCAAGGTTAGCGTCGGTGATGAGCCGGGTGATCCAGTATTTGGCGTCAGCGATTTGCTCATTCATTTATCACAGGAACAGCTTGAGAAGAAGGGCGCTAAGGTTGTTGAGGGAGAAGACTTAAATGTTTTAGTTGGAAGCATCCCTGCTAGCAAAAAGGAAAAGGAAGAGGCCAAGGAGCTGGTTAAAGCTAATATCGTAAATATTCTTCAGGAGAAATACAATATTGAGGAGGAGGACTTCCTCTCAGCTGAGATAGAGGTTGTTCCTGCAGGTGAGGCGAGAGATTATGGTTTTGATAGATCTATGATTATGGGTTATGGCCATGATGATAGAGTATGTGCTTATCCTTCTTATGAGGCTATTGCAGCAATGTCCAAGGTTGATTACACAAGTGTGTGTCTTCTTGTGGACAAGGAGGAGATTGGCTCTGTGGGAGCTACAGGTATGCATTCTTCATTTTTTACAGATATGGTGGCAGAACTTTGTGCTCTTGAGGGAAATGATAGCGCTGTATATCTCAGACGTGTGCTTTCGAATTCCAAGGTGCTTTCATCAGATGTGAGTGCAGCATATGATCCAAATTACCCATCTGTAATGGAAAAGAAAAATTCGGCATACTTCGGTAGAGGTGTGGTTTACAATAAATATACAGGATCACGTGGAAAGTCGGGATCCAACGATGCCAATGCAGAGTATGTGGCATGGATTCGCAAGGTTATGGATGATTCTGATGTATCATTCCAGACTGCAGAACTTGGAAAAGTTGATGCAGGAGGCGGTGGAACAATCGCTTATATTTTGGGAAATCTCAATATGCAGGTTATCGATAGCGGAGTGGCTGTGTTGAATATGCATGCCCCTTGGGAGATAATCAGTAAGGTTGATTTGTACGAAGCATTCAAGGCGTATAAAGCATTTCTTATTGCTGAGTAATTGATTTTAGGGAAAAGGGCTATGAATAGCTGGATAGAAGATTTTAAGAAACATTTTAAAGAATTAAATATAAGAGAAAATGAGCCCATGAGTAAGCATTCCACATTTCACATAGGTGGTCCGGCGGATTTGTATGTGGAGCCTGAGATAGAACAGGCAGGCGATGTGATTAGCTATTGCATGGACAATGATATTCCTATCACCATTCTTGGAAACGGAAGCAATATTTTAGTGGGCGACAAGGGAATAAGAGGAGTGGTATTGTCCTTTGGCAGTGCTGCTTCAAAGATTAAGATAGATGGTAATATAAT
Source organism: Lachnospiraceae bacterium (assembly GCA_024697595.1). Lineage (GTDB taxonomy): Bacteria > Bacillota > Clostridia > Lachnospirales > Lachnospiraceae > JAILFK01. The sequence continues at coordinate 12,450 of JAILFK010000035.1, forward strand.
AATTGCCGAAGCTGGGGCAATGCTTGCCAAGGTGGCTAATGAGGCTGCAAATAACAGCTTATCTGGGTTGGAATTTGCTGCAGGAATTCCTGGAACCGTGGGAGGCGCAATGCTTATGAATGCAGGAGCCTATGGCGGCGAGATGAAAGACGTGGTGAAATCTGTCACGGTTATGAACTATGAAGGTGACGTGGAGATGTGGCAGGAAGATGAGTTGGATTTGTCATATCGTCATAGTCGTATGATGGATGAAGATGTGATAATTTTGAGCGCGGTGTTTGAACTAAAACCTGGAGATCAGCAGGAAATTCGCGATGTGATGGCGGATTACAGAGGCCGTAGACAGGATAAACAACCTTTGGAATATTCGAGTGCAGGAAGTACTTTTAAGAGACCGCAAGGATATTTCGCAGGTAAACTTATAATGGATGCAGGTCTTGCAGGTTATTCTGTGGGAGACGCTCAAGTTTCAGAAAAACACTGCGGCTTTGTGATAAATAAAGGTGGCGCATCAGCTGCTGAAGTCTGTAAATTGATGGATGATGTGGCAGAAGTTGTACATGATAAATATGGAGTAAAGTTGGAACCTGAAGTTCGCAAAATTGGAGAATTTTAAATGAAATTATTGATTTTGACAGGTATGTCAGGCGCAGGGAAAAATACAGCTTTTAAAATATTAGAAGATATTGGTTACCACTGTGTTGACAATTTGCCGGTACAGCTGTTGAAAAATTTTATAGATTTGACAGATAGTAGCTCAGATAGAGATCAAAAGGTGGCTGTTGGACTTGATGTGCGAAGCGATTCTTTGGCGTTACTAAAAGATATTTTGCCAGAGCTTAAAGAAGATGGTAAGAAGTATTCCATATTGTTTTTGGATGCGGAAGATGACGTGTTAGTTAAACGATACAAGGAGACGAGGCGTAATCACCCGCTTTCTGGGAAAGAGAGAATACAGGCTGGTATTAAGAAGGAACGCAAGGAGATAAAGTTCTTAAAAGAGCAGGCTGATTATATTATTGATACTACACATCTTTTGACAAGAGAGCTTAGAGCGGAAATTCAAAAGATATTTGTGGAGCAGGAGGACTATAAAAATCTATTTGTAACAGTCATGTCTTTTGGATTTAAATATGGTATTCCATCAGATTCGGATCTTGTGTTTGATGTTAGATTTTTACCTAATCCATATTATGTGCTTGAACTTCGCTCTAAGACGGGAAATGATGTGGAGATACAACAGTTTGTCATGAAAAATGATGAAGCTCATGAATTTCTGGACAAATTAGTAGACATGATTCAATTTCTCATTCCTAATTATATTAAGGAAGGAAAAAACCAATTGGTGGTTTCCATCGGATGCACCGGTGGCAAACATAGGTCAGTTACCTTGGCCAATGCTTTGTATGAGAGATTATCAAGCGATGATTCAATAGGCATCAAGATAGAACATCGCGATATAGAAAAGGATGCAAAACGTGGAAAATAATATATCATTTTCCCAAAGTGTTAAAAATGAGTTGGCTAATCACATAGACAATAGTAGGCATTGCCAGATTGCAGAATTATGTGCCTTTTTAAGTTTTGAGGGGCAGCTATCAGAGGAGGATGCCAAGCCGATGATAAGTTTTGCTAGTGATTACCCACAATTGCAAAAAAAGTACTTTACTTTATCTAATAAAACTAATAGTATTAGTAACGATAGCTTGAATTATTTCATGAATCCATCACAGTCTTTGGATGAGGTGGATGGATTGATAATACAACAGACTTGTTGTAAGCGAGCATACATGAGAGGAGCTTTTTTGATGGCAGGTTCCATAAGTGATCCCAATAAGGGATATCATTTTGAGATTGTATGTAAGTCAGATAAGCAGGCTAGACAAGTGCAGTATATTATGACGTCTTTAGAACTTGATGCCAAGATTGTGCAGAGGCAGAAATACCATGTGGTATATCTCAAGGAAGGCGAGCAGATTGTTATGGCTCTTGGATTAATGGGAGCAAGTAAAGCATTGATGGATTTGGAAAATATTAGAATCCTGAAGGACATGCGCAACACTGTTAATCGTCGAGTAAATTGTGAGGCGGCCAATATTTCTAAAACAGTAAATGCTGCAGTAAAACAGATTGATGACATTAAGTATATAGACGAGGTAAAAGGGTTAGCGTCATTGCCGGATAATCTATATGAAATGGCAATGGTTAGGTTAGAAAATCCTGATGCTTCCTTGAAAGATTTAGGAGAACTGATGGATCCGCCAATAGGAAAATCAGGAGTCAATCATCGTTTGAGGAAGATTGGGGAAATTGCTGATAAGCTAAGATAGCTTTTCATATAAAGTAACAGTCAAGAAAGAAATTTGTTCTTTGGCAGGAGGTAGAAATGAAAAAAGAAGTAACCATTACAATGAAGGACACAATGGAGGCTACTCCAATAGCACAATTAGTTAGTGTGGCTAATCAGTACGATAGCCAAATTTATCTTGAGAAAGATTCAGCAAGAGTTAATGCAAAAAGCATCATGGGTATGATGAGTATGGTATTTTCTACAGGTACCGTTGTTACAATTGATGCACAAGGTAATGATGAGGAAGTTGCAATTAGTGCTATTGAAGAGTTTCTTACAGCATAGTAGAAATATTAACAGGTGACATATGGGTCAAAAACTTTTATTTATATTTAACGCTCATTCGGGCAAGGGTAAAATTAAAGATAATTTAGCAGCTATATTGGACACATTTGTAAAGGCGGGATATGAAGTTACTGTCTATACTACTCAGTGTCAGGGGGATGCTATTGAAAAGGCAAAAAAGGAAGCCGGCAATTACGATAGAATTATCTGCAGTGGCGGTGATGGGACTCTCGACGAGGTCATCACTGGAGTGATGAAATCAGGGACTAAAGTTCCTGTGGGATACATCCCTGCAGGTAGCACTAATGATTTTGGAAATTCCCTTGGCATAGACAAGGATATGGTGCATGCAGCAGATATTGCTGCTAACGGTATAAAATTCCCTTGCGATATAGGTGAGTTTAATGACGATTATTTTGTATATGTAGCAGCTTTTGGAATATTTACAGAAGTTTCATACACAACTAATCAGAGCCTAAAAAATATGTTGGGCCATGTGGCTTACATCCTTGAGGGGGCAAAGCAACTCCTTGACATTCCCTCTTATCGTATGCAGGTGGAATATGATGGCAATGTAATTTATGATGAATTCATATATGGTATGATTACAAACTCTATGTCAGTTGGTGGATTTAAGGGTATTATACCTGGAGATATAAGTTTAAATGACGGTGTTTTTGAGATTACTCTTGTAAGAACACCAAAAAATCCAATCGAGTTAAATGAAATCCTTACATTTTTGGCTGGAATGTCTAAGGACTCAAATATGATTTATACTATTCAGACAAATCATATAAAGATGACTAGCAACGAGGAAGTGCCATGGACTTTAGACGGTGAATTTGGCGGAAATCATCAAGTGGTAAGGGTGAATAATTGCAACAAGGCAATTGAGATTGTTGTTGAGGATGAAGATAAGATCAAGGCTATCAGTACAATGGACGAGATAGAGGATGTTGATGTTATAGATTCAGATAATGATAAAAGTGAAATAGATGATAATAACAAAGTGTAACTTTGTACAATATTCCATACAATTGTGTGGCTTTGGCCCATATTTGTATGGAATTTTTTGATTTATTTTAGTTGAATGGAAGGCTTATTTAGAATATAATTATCACAGAGTGTTTTTAAAGAAGAAATGGAGGATATGAATTATGTTAGTATCTGCAAAAGAAATGTTAGATAAGGCAAAGGCAGGACATTATGCTGTCGGTCAGTTTAATATCAATAATTTAGAGTGGACAAAGGCTGTTCTTACAACTGCTCAGGAGTTAAATTCACCAGTTATTCTTGGTGTGTCTGAGGGCGCTGGAAAGTACATGACTGGTTATAAGACAGTTGCAGCTATGGTCAAGGCTATGATTGAGGAACTTAATATTACAGTTCCAGTAGCACTTCATTTGGATCATGGTAGTTATGAAGGATGTCTCAAGTGTGTTGAGGCAGGATTCTCTTCAATTATGTTTGATGGATCACATTATCCAATTCAGGAAAATATTGATAAGACAAAAGAGTTAGTTGCTCTTGCTCATAAAAATGGAATGTCTATTGAGGCAGAAGTTGGTTCTATCGGTGGTGAGGAAGACGGAGTCATCGGTAAAGGTGAGTGTGCTGATCCTAACGAGTGCAAGTCAATTGCTGATCTTGGTATCGATATGCTTGCAGCTGGTATCGGAAATATCCATGGAAAGTATCCTGATAATTGGGAAGGACTTTCTTTCGAGACATTGGATGCTATTCAGCAGCTTACAGGAGAAATGCCACTTGTTCTTCACGGAGGTACAGGAATCCCTGAGGATCAGATTAAGAAAGCAATCTCTCTTGGCGTATCAAAGATCAATGTAAATACAGAGTGTCAGTTGTCATTTGCAGCTGCTACAAGAGAGTATGTTGAAGCTGGTAAAGATTTAGAGGGTAAGGGATTTGATCCTAGAAAACTTCTATTGCCAGGTACAGAGGCTATCAAGGCTACAGTAAAAGAGAAGATGGAATTATTCGGATCTGTAGGACAGGCCTAATATATATTATTTTTAAAAAATATATAGCTGGATGGGGATAGTCTCATTCAGCTATTTATTAAAGATAAATAGATTTGAAAGGATAAACAAATGGAACAGGAATATTTCAATGTTGCTGATATTTTTGGCGAGAACGTGTTCAATGACTCAGTGATGCGTGAGCGTCTTCCAAAGAAGACATATCAGAAGTTAAAGGAGACAATTCGAGATGGAAAGGAATTGGATCTTGAAACTGCAGATGTAATTGCGCATGAGATGAAAGAGTGGGCGATTGAGAAGGGGGCTACACATTATAGTCACTGGTTCCAACCACTTACAGGAGTTACTGCAGAGAAACACGATTCTTTTATAACTGCTCCAATGAGCAATGGAAAAGTACTTATGAGCTTTTCTGGAAAGGAATTGATTAAGGGAGAGCCAGATGCATCTTCATTCCCTTCAGGTGGTCTTAGAGCTACTTTTGAAGCTAGAGGATATACTGCATGGGATTGTACATCTCCAGCTTTTGTGAGACAGGATGCCGCAGGCGCAACACTTTGCATTCCTACTGCGTTTTGCTCATATAAGGGTGAGGCCCTAGATCAAAAGACTCCACTTCTTAGATCCATGGAGGCTGTTTCAGAACAGGCAGTTAGATTGGTTAGAATGTTTGGAGATGAGGCTACTACAAGAGTAAAGCCATCCGTTGGAGTTGAGCAGGAATATTTCTTGGTAGATAGAGACAAATATCTTGAGCGTAAGGATTTGATTTATACAGGTCGTACTTTATTTGGCGCTATGCCACCAAAGGGACAGGAGATGGATGACCATTATTTTGGTGCCATTCCTGAGAGAATCGAAGCTTACATGAGAGATGTAAATATTGAGTTGTGGAAACTTGGTGTATCATCAAAGACTCAGCATAATGAGGTGGCACCTGCGCAGCATGAACTTGCTCCAATTTATGCAGAGTGTAATGTTGCTGTTGATCACAATCAGCTTATTATGGAGACTTTGAAAAAAGTAGCTGTTAGACACAATCTACAATGCTTACTTCACGAGAAGCCATTTGAGGGTGTAAATGGATCAGGAAAGCATGACAACTGGTCTTTGGTTACAGATACAGGTTATAATCTTTTAGAGCCAGGAAAGACCTTACATGAGAATCTACAGTTCCAGCTTGTTATCGCATGTATATTAGAGGCTGTTGATGAGCATGCAGCTTTGCTTAGAGAGTCAGCTGCAGATATAGGAAATGATCACAGATTAGGAGCTGATGAGGCACCACCTGCAATTATTTCAGTATTCCTTGGAGCACAGCTTCAGGATGTGGTAGATCAGCTTATCAACAAGGGTGAGGCTACTAGTTCAATCAAGAGCACAAAGATGGATACGGGTGTTACAACACTTCCAGACTTTACCAAGGATGCTACAGATAGAAACAGAACATCACCATTTGCCTTTACAGGAAATAAATTTGAGTTTAGAATGGTTGGCTCAAAGGATTCAGTTGGTGAGCCAAATGTTGTGTTAAATACAATCGTTGCAGAAGCTTTCAAGAAGGCATGTGATGCTTTAGAGGGAGCTGAGGACTTTGAGACTGCTGTAAATGAATATGTAGCCAAGACATTGACAGAGCATGAGAGAATTATCTTCAATGGCAATGGATATTCTGATGAGTGGGTTGAAGAGGCTGAGCGTAGAGGATTGCCAAATATTAAGTCTATGGTTGAATCAATTGAGGCTCTTACAACAGACAAGACTATTAAGTTGTTTGAATCCTTCAATGTATTTACAAAGGAAGAATTACAGTCTAGAGCAGAGATTGAGTATGTACAGTATGCCAAGGAAATCAATATTGAAGCTAGAACAATGATTGACCTTACTGTAAAGCAGATGATTCCTTCAATTATCGCTTATGCTACAGAACTTGGTAATTCAATCAATACAATCAAGGCTGCCTGTGACAAGGCTGATATAAGCACACAGGAAGATATGCTTATTGAGTTGTCTAGTCTTCTAAAGGAATCTAAGAGAGCTCTTATAGAGCTTCAGAGAGTGACTGAGGAGGCTGCGAAGATTGAAGATAGCAAGGACAAAGCTTTCTATTACTATCAGGAAGTGACTACAGCTATGGCTGCCCTTCGTGCTCCTATCGACAAGCTTGAGATGATTGTTGATAAAGAGTACTGGCCAATGCCTTCATATGGTGATTTAATCTTTGAAGTTTAGATTTATTATTGAATAAAAATAAGATAGTTGTTTTTGGTGACAATTAAGTAATAGTAGAAAAATACCATCTGAAATTTTTTCAGATGGTATTTTTATGTGGAATAATATTTAAAACTTATTGTAAAATTCAGCGATTATGGTGATGTTGTCGATGCCCCGTTGTTTGATGCTTCCTCGCCTGTCGTGTTAGATGTATCACTTCCACCGTTCGTTTCAGTTGAACTGTCGGTAGGTGTTGTAGTTTCTCTATCACTAGGAGTTATTTTATCACTTATGGTAATTGAACCAGGTGTTGTTGTTTGTGTTGGAGCTGATGTGTGAATATTACAGCGTTGGTTGAGGAAATCCTCTGGAGCCAGATACTGGCCATCTTCTGTATTTGGATCAGCACCAATTATAAATACTTTTGATGTCACATTTGTACAATAATCTGTTGCAATAAGACCTGAGTCATTACATATATTTAAGCGTGTATGGTGATCACAATATTCTGTTGGTTCAGTGCCCTTGGCGAAATATTCTTCATAAACCATTGAACCTCTTGGATCACAATCACATACACCTTCAATCGCAAGTTTACCAGATTTTCTACATACTGGAACTTTTACAATGTCTGGGCAATCAGGGAAGCCTGCCGGTGTTAGATTCTCGTGGACTCTAAGCATGATTGCGTGCCATAAATTCTTGGCGTAAGCTGTATAGGTTTGTTCAGAGTTGTCATCATATCCACCCCAAACACCACAGGTATAATAAGGAGTATAACCAACAAATACAGTATCACGATTCTTGGTTGTAGTTCCTGTTTTTCCTGCACATGCAAAACCTGGGATGCCAGCTCCTGAACCTGTACCGCTAGATATTACATCTTCCATAGCATTGGTTAATAACCAAGCTGTACTTTCCTTTAAAACTTCCTTAGGTGTATTTTTAGTGGTATCTAATATTAGATTGCCTTGACTGTCATATACTTGAGTGTATAAAACAGGTTCATTGTAATCACCTTTGTTGGCGATGGTAGCATAAGCATTGGTTAGCTCAAGGTTAGTTACACCATTGGTGATACCACCTAAACATAGAGATTGGTTATTGTCTCCACTCTCTAGAGTACTAATACCAAGAGCTTGCGCGTATTCATAACCGAGTCCTGTTCCAATCGCTGTTAAGTTCTTTACGGTTACAACATTTCGAGACATTCTAATTGCCTCACGAATATTCATAAGACCTCTATATACGTTATCGTAGTTGTTTAGAGGTGTTCCATTGGCATATGTCATTGGAGCATCATCTTGAACAGTGGCAAGTGTCATTCCACCAGCATCAAGAGCTGCAGCATAACAGCCTATGATCTTGAAACATGAACCAGGTTGACGAGTGATGTCAACGGATCTGTTTAAAGTGCGACTGGCATTCTTGTCACCACGTCCACCAACTAAAGCTACAACATGTCCTGTTGATTGATCAATTATAGTGACTGCAGCTTGAGGTTGAATAGTAAAGTATAATGATTCGCCGCCCTCAGCTATGGTGTCACCTTCATGCATTATCTCTGCTTTGTAAGCTTCAATGGCTTCTTTACATTCTTCCTCTGAGGAGAAGTTTATATCGTAGTTAGGATTACTAGCTAGATAATAATTCATCATTGTGATTTCGCTGAAGTTTTCAGTTGAGCCATCAGCTCTGTTTACTGTCAATCTATATGAGAATGAAGTGAGTACTTTGTCGTTGTAATTTGCATTATTGTTCACTTCTTCTTCAGCTATAGTCTGAATACGACTATCCTGTGTTGAGTGTACTACAAGACCGCCACTGTAAAGCATTTTATTGGCTTCGCCTTCAGAATATCCAGCTTCGATTAAATCATCATATATTTCATCAGTAAGAGCATCAACGAAATAAGAAGTTGACGAATTGGATTTGGCAACATCGTTGACAATCTGTATACGATCATAGACATTGTCAGCAAGGGCATCATCGTATTCTTTTTCGCTAATATATCCTAAATCCAGCATCTTTTTGAGAACACTCTTACGTCTTTCAGCATTCTTTTCAGGGTTGGTTATAGGATTATATTTAGTAGGATTTTGAGTGATACCTGCGATAGTGGCTGCTTCAGATAATGTTAGTTCTGAAGCGGATTTATTAAAGTATCGCTCGCTGGCTGCTTCTACTCCCAAAGTATTTTGTCCAAGATTAATAGAGTTCAAATAGTTTTCAAGTATTACTTCTTTTGTTGTTACTTTTTCTAATTGAATAGCTAAGTATTGTTCTTGAATCTTTCTATCTAATCTATCAGCGAAACTATTTTCTGATGTCCAATCAGTAAAGTAGTTGTTCTTAAGTAGCTGCTGGGTTATTGTACTTGCACCTTGCATTGACTCGCCGCCACTTGTGATTCCTGTGAAACCAGCTCTGATTATGCCTCGAATGTCAACTCCGTTATGTTTATAGAAACGTTCGTCCTCTATAGCAACGAATGCATGTTGTACATCTTCGGGTATCTGATCGATAGTAATATATGAACGATTGGAACCAGATGCTGCTAAGGTCTCTATCTCATTACCATCTTTGTCTAATATTTTAGTTTGATATCCTGAAGGTGAAATATCTATTTCTGAAGCATCAGGACATTGTTTTATAAGATTGGTAGCATATATAACCCCAATTACCAATACAATTGCGATTATAGATAAAACCACAACTAGTGATGCTTTTAAAACAGTGATAACATGGCGTCTATTATGCTTATTTTTTTTGGAGGCGAGTTTTTCGCTTTCCTTTTTAACATTTTTTTTGCCGTAATTCATATGGTTCTCCTTTGTTTACACAAATTCACTTTATTATATCAGAAAATTACCTTATAATAAAGTTCAACCAGGATGCGAGGAAACAATGGAAGATAAATATATAATATATAAAGACGGAACGGGTGAGATTGTAGAAAAAAAATCCCGTTTTATTGCAAGCATAAAAGCGGTAAAGACGCAGGAAGATGCAATTGCATTTATTGAGGCGAAGAAAAAAGAATATTGGGATGCAAGACATAATTGTTCTGCCTATATAATAGGAAGTGGCAGTGAGATTATGAGATGCAGCGATGATGGTGAACCGGCGCAAACTGCGGGGAGACCTATGCTTGATGTACTTATAAATCAAGGTATATATAATGTAGTTGTTGTGGTTACAAGATATTTTGGTGGAGTATTGCTGGGAACAGGTGGTTTGGTTAGAGCATACCAGGGTGCGACTCTAGCGGGTCTTGAAAATTGTGTATTGCTAAAAGAGATGATAGGATTTCAAGTAGATATCACCACGGATTATAATGGATATGGCAAGATTGAATATATACTTCGTGAGAGAAATATTCCTATTCAAGAGGTTGAGTATTTAGACAAGGTGAAGATATCTCTTGTTATACCAGAGGAAGAGATTGGATATGTGGAGGCGGAGATTGCTGATAAAACCAGCGGAACAGCTATATTTTCAAGGGGTGATAAGGTAGAATATGGTTTAGATGAAGATAAAGTAATTATTTTTGAAAAAAATGCTTGATTTTTTAATATTCATTCTATATAATATCTTTTGTTGACTAAACAACACGTTGATGGCCCATCGCCAAATGGTAAGGCAACGGACTCTGACTCCGTCACTTCAAGGTTCGAATCCTTGTGGGCCAGTTAAGGAATCTCAGTCGAGATTCCTTTTTTTTATTTCCAAAGGTAAAGTGGAAATGATACAATGTAATGCAAGGGGAAGAAAGTAGGTAGAAATGTATACTTTTAAAAGTAGAGTTAGATTTAGTGAGTGTGATTCTAGTGGGGTGATGACTTGGGTGGCACTGATTAATTATTTACAGGATTGCTGCACGATGCAGGCAGAAGATCTTGATATAGGTATTGATTATTTAAAAGAAAATAATATGGGATGGTTTCTCACCAATTGGGATGTGAGTGTTATTAAAATGCCATGTATTGGTGAGGAGATTTCTATTACAACCTGGCCATATAAGTTTGCTGGATTTATTGGGTTTAGAAATTTTGAGGTAAAAAATTCTGCGGATGAAGTTATTGCTTATGCAGATTCTATATGGATTTTGATGAATTTAGATAAGCAGGCACCGACAAGACTTCCTGATGTAATGCAGGAAAAATATACAAAAGAGCCAGCATTGGCAACCAACGATATGATAAGAAAACTCAAGGCTAATGAAGCCGGTGAATTAGCGCTGGAATTTGTGGTGGATAAGATGTATCTTGATACCAATTTCCATATGAACAATAGTTATTATGTTCAGGGTGCTATTGAAGCGGCAGGCAATGAGAGCTTCCATCGATTGGCAGTAGAATATAAAAAATCAGCTCAGTATCAGGATGTGGTTAGATGCATGGTGGCCGACATTGAAGGCGGTAGACAGGTAGATATGGTGGATGCTGCGGGTGAAGCTTATGCGGTAGTGCAATTGTTGTAGTTAATATTATAAAAAAATATCCTTATAGTAGGATGAGATGAAACATGAAAAATAGGACGGATAGACAGGAGATTAAAATATGAAATTAGGTGAAATACAGACATTAAAAGTCGCAAAGCGTGTGGACTTCGGAGTGTATTTAGTTGAAAATGCTGGTGATGAGGACAAGGTCTTGTTGCCAAAGAAGCAAGTGCCTGAAGGGATAGCTATAGGAGATACAATATCTGTATTTCTCTATAAAGATTCCAAGGATAGACTTATTGCCACTACAACCATCCCAAAGATTACCATGGGTGGATATGCTGTGCTTGCAGTAAAGGAAGTTGGAAAGATAGGCGCCTTTTTAGATTGGGGATTGGAAAAAGATTTGTTCCTTCCATATAAAGAGATGTCAAGAAGGATAAATGAGGGTGATGAGATTTTAGTTCGCTTATATAGTGATAAGAGCGGCAGGTTATGTGCTAGTACCAAGGGCTTATATCAATTATTAGATACCCATTCACCATATAAGGCTGGAGATGAGGTCACTGGAAGAATATATGAATTTGGTCACGATTTTGGTACATTTATAGCAGTGGATGATAAATATTCAGCTATGCTTCCAAAGCACGAGGACACTTCTAATTACAGATTGGGTGATGTGCTTACAATGGAGGTCACAGGAGTGAAATCCGACGGCAAGCTAGATGTGTCAATTCGAAGTAAGGCATATATTCAGATGGATGAAGATTCTGCTCATGTTATGGAGATAATTGAGTCTTATGCTGGAGTATTACCATTTACAGAAAAGGCAACTCCTGAGATTATATTTAGAGAGACTGGATTGTCAAAGGCGGCATTTAAACGAGCTGTAGGTAGACTTTATAAGGAAAGAAAGATTACAATTACCGATGGTAAGATTCGCAAAAATGATTAGTGCGATTACTTAATATATTAAAAGGTAAAAACGAAATTAAAATTTGAGATATTAAAATCTTTATAAAGTGTTAAAATAATAAATATGTTGATTTTTCCCAGATACTTGGGATGAAATAAATAAGAAGCGAAAGGATATTGTTATTATGAAAAATGTTATTGCAACAGACAAGGCGCCAGCAGCAATTGGCCCATATTCACAAGCTATTGAAGTAAATGGAATGGTTTATACATCAGGAGTAATTCCTGTTGATCCTGCTACAGGAAATATCCCAGAGGGATCTGTGGCGCAGGCTGATCAGGCGTTCAAGAATATGTCTAATCTGTTAGAGGCAGCAGGTACAAGCATGGCAAATGTAGTTAAGACCACAGTGTTTATTAAGGAGATGAATGATTTTGGTGCTATCAATGAGGTGTACGCAAAATATTTTCCAGAGCCATATCCTGCAAGAAGTTGTGTTGAGGTAGCGCGTCTTCCAAAGGATGTAATGCTTGAGATTGAAGTTATTGCAACAAAATAATAAAAAAATAAAACCGACACTTGATGCCAAAGTATTGCAGCAAGGTCGGTTTTTTTGTCAAAAAAGACGCGACCTAAAATTAGGTCGCGTCTAAGTCCAACTAATTGATGTCCGTTTAAGGGTTTATAGGTTTTATACAGTAAGGTCAATATGTTGACCTACTGAAGGGTTAACTAAAGTCTCAAGGGAAGGCGATGGGGCAGATTCAATCATATCAACAATGCCTTGATCTTGAATCTTTTGGACTTCAAGAGCATTGTCGAGAAGTGCTACTCCAACATTTTGTAATGTTTGAGAACGACTCATGTTCATTGAAAGTCTTGCAATATCCATACTATTTACCTCCTTGCCTAAATATATTTTTATTATTACACTTTTAATGGGACAAAACAAGGACAAAAATAAGGAAATAATAAGGACAAAAAAGAAGGTTGACAAAAAAGGAGAAGTATATTATATTGAACACAACTAAATTGTACGCAATTAAAAAGAGGTGAAGTATATGTATGATGTAACTATTATAGGAAGTGGACCAGCTGGAATGGCTGCAGCAATATATGCAAAGAGAGCGATGCTTGACACATTGGTGGTGGACAAGACATCTATAAGCGGAGGCCAGATTTTAAATACTTATGAGGTGGATAATTATCCAGGACTTCCAGAGATGACAGGAATGGATTTGGCTCAGAAATTTAAGGATCACGCTGTGAAACTTGGAGCTGAATTTGCCAGAAATACCATTAAATCCATAGAGGATAAGGGTGATTACAAAATATTACATGGCAAGAAAGGCGATATTGAAACTAAGACAGTAATTCTGGCTATGGGTGCATCTAATCGTAGACTGGGCGTTGCAGGAGAGGATGAACTTGTGGGAATGGGAGTATCTTATTGTGCAACCTGCGATGGAGCATTTTACAAGGATAAAGATGTTGTCGTAGTTGGTGGCGGTGATGTTGCTCTGGAGGATGCTATTTATCTAGCCAGAGGTTGTAACAAGGTTTATCTAATTCATAGAAGAAATGAATTTAGAGGAGCCAAAGTCTTGGAGGATCAGGCTAGAAACACTTCAAACATCGAGATGGTTTTAGAGTCTGTTGTGGACAAAATCAATGGCGGAGAAGCAGGTGTTGAATCTGTAGATGTGTCCAATGTATCTACAGGTGAAAAGACAACTCTCAAAGTTCAAGGTGCATTTATTGCAGTGGGAACAATTCCGCAGACAGATAAGATAGAGGGGCTTCCGGAGATGGATGAGAGAGGGTATATTATTGCCGGCGAGGACGGCGTTACAAGTATCCCGGGAATCTTTGTGGCAGGTGATTGTAGAACTAAACAATTGCGCCAGGTTGTAACTGCTGCTTCAGATGGAGCTAACGCTGTTATTTCTGCAGAAAAATGTTTGTAAAAAGCTTGGCATAATTTGCTGTTTTATTAAGATATGATGACAGTGGCTGCTATTGTGGCTGCTGTCTTTTTTTGATATAATTTATCTGTATATTTATACAAAATGGAGGAATATAATGTTTGGAAATGACAAGTTAAAAAAGTTTGTTACTAATTTATGTTTTGTGCTTGAATTAATTGCTGCAATATTCGTGTTTACGGGTATAATTATTACCTTGATTGGCCTTGTACCAACCATTGAGCAATATTGGTTTGCGAGAACAGAGGCAGTTGCTTTTTCTGATTTTTTGGAAAATGTATTGGCTGTTGTCATTGGCATTGAGTTTTTGAAAATGTTATGTAGACCAAATTCTGACAATATTTTAGAGACAATTATTTTCGTTGTTGCAAGACATATGATAATAAATACAGCTACTACACCCCTAGATGATTTGATATCAACTATTGCAATTATTTTATTATGTATCATGAGAAGATATTTAAAGATTGCAAAAGAGAAGGATAAAAGACATAAGTTCGATGATAAAAATGCTGTTGAGAGCATTAAGGAAATTGTAAAAGAATAGAGGAAGTGTTGGATGTTAGAAATCATCAAGTCGATATTGGTAGGGGATAATTTAAGAGCAAGTTTAAGCGACCTACGTAATGAATTTAAAGAGGAAAAGCAATTAGACAGAACTCGTTGGAATGAGATTTTAAAAGGCGCAGGTGCAAAAGAGTCTGAAGTTATAGCGGCTATTATGTCGGCTTTGGAAAATGATGATGCAAAGACGAGAAAAAATGCAGCTCTTTTATTAGGTGATTATAAAGAGATAATAGGTTTTGATGAGAAAGTTTCTAGTGAAATTACAGAAAAAATATGGGCGACTTATATGCAGGATGACACCAGATTTGTAAAATCCTCATATATAAAGGCTTTGGGAAAGTTTGATTGTTTAGCCTATGTGGAAAATATTCATGAAGAGATTAAGAGATTGCAAGCTAAAGAGCTGGGAGAAGAGGAAGTCAAGCATACTAGAGAATTGCGAGTGGAACTTTCAAAAATTATTGAAAATTATGAAAGTGAAAGACCTGTTAAAATTCTTAAACCAATCAAGAAAAAACACGTTATCTTAGTCGAGGCTGAGGATTATATTAGAAAAGATTTGGCGAGATATATTTCTGAAGTTTTGGGGGATAAAGTAAGTATTGTACCACGTGGCGTTAGAGTGGTTACAGATAATGTAATGAAAATTTCAAAAATGCCGATATATCGAGAGGTATGGTTTTTGATTCGATTTAGACAAGAAGCATCTTCAGAGTTGGATGAGTTGTCTCGTTCTCTTGCTGATTCAGAATTGATACCTCTGTTAGCAGAGGCGTATGGTAAGGAAAAGGAATATACATTTAAATTAGAAAATACTGATGATGTGCTCTCTAAAAATACCAAGATTGTAGGAATGGCTATTGAGGAGGAGACAAAGTATCGCTTGAAAAATGTTACTTCTAATCCTGATATTTATTTAAGAATTTATTCTAAAAAAGATAAAGGATTTGCTGTTTATGGTAGACTTCCAGATTTGGGTAAGGATAGATTTGATTACATGTGTGAAAACTTGCCTACATCTATGTCACCGATTGTTGCAGGACAGATGAATGAACTTATCAGTGGATATACAAGAGATGATGCTCAGGTTATTGATCCTTTTTGCGGAACGGGCGCTCTTTTGATAGCTAGATGCAAGAGAAAGAATGCGCAGTATGTATATGGGGTGGATAAATATGGTGAAGCTATAGATATTGCACGTAAAAATGCAGAGGCAGCAGGCGAGAATATATATTTTGTAAATAGAGATTATTTTGACTTCACATCAGAATATATGATGGATGAGATAATCACAGAGTTCCCACGAATGGAGAACAAATCCAAAAAAGAGGTTGATGAGTTTTATAAAAAATTTATAGATAAGTCAGTTGAGATAACTGAAAAAGGGGCAATGATGTTTCTGCTGTCGACCGAGCAGGATGTGATCAAAAAGCAAGTGCGATTGAATAAAGCAATCGAATTGGTGCGTACTATTCCTATGAGAGGTAGAGAGCAGATATATATTTTAAAAAGACGAGGATAAGGGATGTTTGTTGAGGAAGAAATTGTTGAACTTCAAAAGTTGCAAGATTCTTTTTGCAAAGTAGGTCATGTGTATGGCGTTTTGGTTGATACGACTTTAAGAAAGGTTACTGATTTTTCTGGTGGTAATCAAGCGGAACAATATATAGATGATTTATTTGACGTGGAGAGACAGCGGAGATTATTGGCACAATTTTCGGATGTTGATGGGGAAAATGTTGTTGCGGCTGTGCCAGATGTTAAATATTTAATAGTTAGAGGTGTGGCTCTAAGAGACGGTGAACATCGTCTTATTGGAGTTTGGATGATATATGCTCTTGATATGGATAGACTTGAGCCGGAAGCATTGATTCCTAGTTTTATGGAATGTATAAACGAGGCTCAGTTAGATGCTACAGTTGGTCTGATAGAAATCATGGCAAGACAGATGTACCGAGAAAAAGTCAGTAAGACAGAATTGTTAGATCGACTTGAAATCAGTCGGTTAAATGAGGTACACAATGCGAATCGCCTTCATAAAAGCGAGGTGATGACAGATATTTTAAAAGAGATGGAGGCGGAGGATTCCTTTGCACGAATTGCCGAATCTATTTTAAGTAGTGCTGGTGCATATGCTGAAGTCAATGAATGTTGTCTTTTGAAAATTGAAGGTGAAGATAATAGAGTTGATATGGTTTGTGAGTGGGCTGACAGTGAAGAACATTCACGAATGATGGATTTTGGTATGAAAAGAAGGGAAGATATGCCTTTTATGACAGGTCGACCTTATACTATTTCAGGGGATACTAATGTACCAGAAAACTTTATAAATTATTTTAAAGAAAATGGAATTACGGCGGCTATTTATTTACCGGTTAATGTGGGTGAAAAAATGGCTATGTATATATGTTTCCAAATGTTTGAAGGAACCAGGAAATGGTTGGTTGATGAGTTGACATTTTTTAATGATGTTAAACGTATTATTCAAACGACTTTGACCAAACATGTTACCAAGAACTCTTTGGCCAGTTCTTATACAGCCTTGGATCAGATATTAGAAAATATAGGATGTGCGGTATCTGTATTTGATTTGGATAAACAGGCTGTCTTATATACCAATGAGCATTTTGAAAGGCTTCGTGTTACTGAAAAAGATAAAGATGAATTGTTATCTAATTTGATGAGTGATGAATATGATGTTGAAAATGTTCATGAATTTTATGCGAAGCAAAGTGAAACTTGGTTTGAGGTAAGCTTTTCTTACATTACTTGGGTGGATGGAAGAAAGGTGCGATTGGCTACTGTATACGACTTGACCAAGATTAAACAATATCAAAAAGAAGTTGAAAGACGCGCCGGAGAGGATTATCTAACTGGTTTGTATAATAGATTGAAATGCGAAGAAGATTTAGAGAAGATGATTCATGCCACAGTTAGATCTGCGGATGAAAGTGCTCTATTGTATATTGATTTAGATGATTTTGATCATATAAATGATGCCATAGGACATCAAAACGGAGATAGGTTGTTGCGTAAGGTGGCGGAAACTTTAAATAGTATTGATGGAGTGGCAGGCCATTGCTACAGAATCGGCGGCGATGAATTTGTTATTTTGGTATCTAGTAGGAACTTCGGTAAGCTAGATAAAATTTTAAATAATATTAAAAATGTTTTTGGAAAACCATGGTTTTTGGCGGGACAAGATTACTACTGTACTATGAGTATGGGTGTTGTGATTATGCCAAAGGATGGGGTGTCAGTTGACACCTTGATTCAGAGGGCGGATATTGCATTACATTGGGCTAAGAATCAGGGAAAGAATAGAATTGAATATTATAATAGTGCCCAGACTTCTAACAGTAGCGAGAGACTTGAGATGGAACGAGCAATGCGTACAGCTGTTGAGCAGAATTGTGAAGAATTCGAAATTTATTACCAACCACTTATTGATCTTACAAAAGAAGGAAATCAGTGTTGTGGTGCCGAAGCTTTGCTGAGATGGAATTCTAAAACACTAGGTATGGTGATGCCAGATAAATTTATTCCATTGGCAGAGTATCTGGGACTTATTACTATTATTGGAAAATATGTAATGAAAGAAGCTGCTTCACGCTGTAAATATTGGAATGATTTTGGTCATCCTGAGTACAAAGTGAACGTGAATTTATCTGTAGTTCAACTGGTTCAAGTTGATATTGTGGATGTTATAAGAGGGGTGTTGATGGAGACTGGAATAAATCCAGCAAATTTGACATTGGAAGTCACGGAGAGTTTGGCAGTAAATGACATGGAGAGAATGCAGCACGTGTTAGGTGAAATAAAAGCTCTCGGCGTTCATGTGGCTTTAGATGATTTTGGTACTGGTTATTCTTCGTTAAATCACATTCGAAGTATGCCTATAGACGTTATTAAGATTGATAAATGTTTTGTTGGGGATATTGGTGATGAAGGCTTTGCAGATGCCTTTGTAAACTCTGTTTCACAGCTGGCGGAAGCTTTGGATATGAATGTGGTTGTGGAAGGAGTCGAAGAGGAAGTGCAAAAACAGGTATTAGATGAGATGAATGTAGATATGCTACAGGGATTTTTGTTTGATAGACCTCTCACTCGTGATGAATTTGAGAATAAGTATCTAATTTAGTAGATTGGAAGAACTTGAAAGGGATTATTTATTTTTTATGAGAGTGTTGGTGGTGAGTGACAACCATGGTGTCACCTCTGATATATATAAAATTATAGATAGAGTAAAACCTGACATGATATATCATCTTGGTGACGGTGAGGGAAGCACTATAGAGATTAAAGAAAGGTCGCGATTGCCTATGATTGCTGTGGCTGGTAATTGTGATTGGGGAAGCGCAACACTGCCGAAGGTTTCGGTTGACCAAATTGGAGAACACAAGGTTATGTTGACTCATGGACATCTCTATGGTGTAAAGTCAGGATATGAGAGATTGGTTGCTGAAGCAAAGGAACGAGGGTGCGATGTTGTAATATACGGACATACCCATATACCTGAGCTAGAAGAAGTGGATGGAGTAATGATTATGAATCCAGGAAGTGTGGAGTGGCCAAAACAATTTGATATGAATAAATCTTTTGGAATTATTAATTATAATAAAGGAAAAATGGAATTTGCCATACGTTATTGGGATAATGGCGATATACTATTTGCAGATCAAAAGAGCCTTTAGCTGTTTAAGCAAAAGGCTCTTTTAAAATTATTTTTTATATAGAAATTTTTCAGGTAATGTGACATTGAAATCTGTTGCTAAATCCCTGAAATTTTCAGGTGTGATTGTCTGGAGTTTGCTAGGAGACATTGATAAAGTTTTTACCAAAATCTCAGCTGATTTTTCTACTGTATGCATCAATCCAAAGGTTAGATCAAAATCTTCCCCTGAGGCGAACATTCCGTGATGAGCCCAGATTGCCACATCATATTGTTCCATTAATTTAGAAGTTGCAACAGCAATCTCACGACCGCCTGGAACCATCCAACCTACAACGCCTATACCTGAAGGGAAGACAACAGGACATTCTGTGGCCATTTCCCAAAGTTCTCTGGTAAATGTTTTGTCATCTAAAGGTAGGACAAATGTCAAAGCGATTACGTTGGTTGTATGTGCGTGATAAATTACTCTGTGTAATCCGTTAGTTGCTCTTTTTTTGACTTCATGATTCATGAGATGACTTGGCAGTTCGGATGTTGGTCGGCCGCCATTTACAAGTCCCCATTGAATCTGATATTTTTCACCCTTGTCATCAATTTTGATTATGCAGATAGAATCCTCTGGATCTAAAATGACATTTCTAAAATATTTTCCAGAGCCAGTTACTAAGAAATATTCTCCGGCCAAATCTGGGACACATGTTCCGATTTCTGTCCATGGGGAATTCTCTGTTAAAAATGTTTTTACTTCATCAACCTCTTCAGGTTTGATACGATAAGATAAATTTCCACCGTTTCTCTCATGCCATCCTTGCTCCCAACCATCATTGGCCATGCGGATAAAACCTTCTACAAATTTTACATCAGTGATTTTCATTTGATTGCCTCCTTGTATATCAAAAACATATGTTTTGAATTTTTTCATTTTGTGGGTTACTTTACTGAACCACTACCTCCACATCTACGTCAAATTCCTTTGCAACTTTTTTAATGACATCAATGTGATGACCTACAGCTGCTCCAAAGTGATGGGTAGGACCTGTTTCGCTCCAGCGGGTTATAAATTCTGATGCAGAACATGAGAATCTTGTGCGCATCATAGTGTCCCCATTTTGGAAAATTTTGCCTTCTTCGTTCATGCCCTCAGCACAGATGAATTTAAAGTGCCCATCTCCGTCCTGAGTGATGGCAAGATAGGTTACAGGGCCTGCAGGTGGATAGAATTGGGTTAGATATCCACCGCCGGTTTTTCCGTGAAATACATCCATCATTTTCATTGTAGGTTTTTTAGCCTGAGAAAAATCATAATCTCCGGATCCTGAATGACCTATTAAAGTTACGTCATCATTGAAATCGACGGTGTACATTTCTGCCAATTGGCCAGTGCCGGAAATAGTTTTTAAAATGCTCATGGCCATAGCTACTTTTATATCACCCTCCACGGCACAGGCGGTTCCTTGCTTTATTAACATGGAAAATGCTGGGATTAGTAAACTGTCAACAACGCCAGCCTGACCTTGAGCAAATCCGTCATAGTGAGAGGCGATGAGACCTAGTTGCTCATCCTTTACCCACTGCTCAAAAGCTACCACATATCTGGCCATTTCCCATACATCCTCTATAGAACCGCCACCTACAATTTCAAAGGTGTCTAGGATGTCCTCGGCCTTGGTTTTTATAAGGGACTCATCTGTTATATCATCTGCTATTGCCCAGATTTTTTCCCAGTCAAACTGCTTGGTGTATAGTCCCATGCGCCTGTATAAATTGGATTCATCAATATATAAATCCATCATTCCCGGATATGGTCTTCCTATCTGAGCTAAGTTGGTATCTCTAAATCTGCGTCGACATTGAGCGGCTAAACACCACTGGTTAATCTCTTTTTCTACAGCAGGATCCCCGCCTTCAACAACACCAGTGATAACAGCGCTACGTTTCCCGTAGCGATTTAAATCTGCAACCATTTCTCCCACGGCGCCGCAGGCATAAGCTTCACCTAGCCATTCCTTTGTACCTGCTGTATCGAAGTCCAAGGCTTTTAGTTTTTGTACATTTACTAAAACGATTGGAACATCTAAATCCTTGACGGCAGGAAGCATGTTGTAGGATGTGGAATAAGTTAACAGCTGCACAAATACCAAATCTACATCGGCGGTTCTAAATTTATCGCCGGCTTTTTGCGACATTTCTTTGGTGGTGACGATGCCGCCATCTATAAGTTCTACAGTTTTTGGTATCGTGTTTTTGAATGCGTGATATTGTTTGTCAAACTCCTGTACCAAGGATGGAAACTGTGGTAGGTACGCGCCTAGAGCTATGGCAAACACTCCGACTTTTGCTTTTGTGTTTACTAACATAATCTTCTCCTTTACATAAATTATTTATAAATATTTATTTCAAATGAGTTTTTGATGCATTTACGTGCATCATGTAAATCTTTAAGTTCTTTGTTGGCTATCATCTGTGCTGCAATATTTCCTATGGCTGTGGCTTCTGTAGGACCGGCATAGACTTCCTTTTTTGTCGCTTTAGCTGTCAGTTTATTTAGGTATTCAGCATTGGCACCGCCGCCGATTATATATATTCTCTCAAAAGATTTATGTGCGTTTTCTTCTATTTCTTTTACTGTTAAGCTATATTTTTCAGCCAGGCTTTGATAAATCACTGTGGCAATTTCACCTAAATTTTTAGGAACAGGCTGATTTGTTTTTTTACAGTATTTCTGGATTGCTTTTATCATGCTATCAGGTGCTAAAAAACAATCATCATTTACGTCGACTCTTGATGGGAAATCTATGTTTTCTTCCGCAGCTTGACAGATTTCAGAAAATGAATATTTATCATCTAATTCATGGCGGACAGATTGAATCATCCATAATCCCATAATATTTTTTAAATGGCGGAAACGATAATCGTAGCCACCTTCGTTGGTGAAATTCTTAGAGTGAGAATCTTTACCTAATATAGGGGCAAATGATTCTATACCCATTAAGGACCAGGTGCCGGAACTTATATAAATTCCTTCTTTTGATTGCGGTATAGCCATAATTGCTGAGGCAGTATCATGGCTGGCACACATGATAACATCGCAGTCAAATCCAACTTTTTCTTGTATTTCAGACGTCAAACGACCAACTTTTTTTCCCGGTTTTTGCAATTTTAAAAACATTTTTGTTGGAAGTCCTAGCATGTCAATCAACTGTGTATCCCAATTTTTGGTAAACGGGTTAACAAGTTGGGTGGATGTACCATTGGTATATTCAGATTTTTTTTCACCGGTAAGGCGAAATTGAAAATAGTCAGGTAGCATCAAAAAAGTTTTAGCCTGGGATAGAATTTCTGGCCTTTGGATTTTGTCAGCATACAACTGATAAATGGTATTGAATATCTGTTTTTGAATACCGGTTTTTTCATAGAGTTCCTCCTCGGAAATAATATCATATACCTTGGTGTCCATCCCATGAGTTCTGCTGTCGCGGTATCCGTACACGTCTCCGAGAACCTGATCATTTTTATCAAGTAAAACATAATCAACGGCCCAGGTGTCTATGGATAGTGAAGTTGGAATATAGCCAGCCTCCTTGGAAGCTTTCATTCCTTGTAAAATGTTTTTAAATAGATAATCAATATCCCAGATGAGGTGACCATTTTTATGTATCATCTTATTTTCAAAACGATAGATTTCTTTTGTTTGGATTGTTTTGTTATCTAGCCAAGAGATAATATGTCTTCCGGAAGAAGCGCCAATATCAATTGCCATATAGTAGGTGCTGCTCATATTTAAAACCTCCTTTAGGACGTTATCAGTCAATTGATTTTTGCAGTGAAACTGATTTTATGAATTAAGTATAAGGCGATGGAAAAGAGGAAATAAGGTCTTATAAAAACAAGTTTTGGGACCTTATTTGCAAATGACGATTTGTATTATATAATATGGGTAAGTATTGGAGGGGATGAAATGGATCAAAAGCTTTTAGAAAAACTGAAGTCGATTACAGAAGAAGAACAAAAAATCATAGAGGGTCAAAATAAAGTTGATCCCAATTTATATATGTCAAATGATGATGCTGTAAAAGCTCCTGATGGGGAGAATTTTAGAGTGGATGCAGCTAGGCTTTTGAGTAAAGGACGTTTTATTGAAGTGAGACCCAATACCAGGTTTGTACATTTTCCGTCTCATACACATAATTATGTCGAGATGATTTATATGTACAGTGGTTCCACAACTCATATTTTAAATGGCAGAGATAAGATTGTTTTGAAAGAGGGGGATTTATTATTTTTAAATCAGAATGCTGCTCAAGAAATTTTACCGGCAGGAATGAATGACATAGGAGTGAACTTTATAATGCTTCCTGAATTTTTTGCTCAGTCTATTTCGATGTTGGGAGCAGATAATATTTTGAGGTCATTTTTGATATCTGCCATGACTGGTGAAGATGGGATTACTTCATATCTACATTTTAAGGCAAAGGATATTTTGCCAGTACAAAATTTGTTGGAAAATATGATATGGAATACGGTGGAGCACAAGAAGGAAACTAATAAAATCAATCAAAATACTATGAATTTAGTTTTGATGAATCTTTCTTCTTTTTCCGAGGATTTAAAGGAAGCGGCGCCGGCTTCTTACGAGCAAAGTTTGATGTTGGCGGCATTGCAGTATATAGATAAGAATTATAAAGATGGAAGTCTAACTGATTTATGTCAAGACTTAAGTGAACCTACATATTATATTAGTAGGTTGTTAAAAAAATATACCGGTGAAAATTTTAAAGGGTTACTGCAAAAAAGAAAATTGGAGCAGGCAGCGTATCTTTTGCTGAACACCAATCTTTCTACGGTGAAAATAATAGAGACCATAGGATATGATAATTCCAGTTATTTTCACAGGAAATTTAAGGAAGCCTATGGGGCGTCTCCCAAAAATTATCGCCAGAAGAAAACAACCTCCCAAAGTTAGACTATTGGTTCTAACTTTGAGAGGTTTTTCGATGCAGGAAATGGGACTTGAACCCACACGATATTGCTACCACTAGCACCTGAAGCTAGCGCGTCTGCCAATTCCGCCATTCCTGCGCGCAAATAGTATTTTATTAAATCTAAAAAAAGAAGTCAAGAGCTGGACTACTCTGGCTTGATGCCACATTTCATCGTGGCGATTTGGTATCCGTTGGTTGAAAGTGGGGCATTGGTTCCCATTTTGATAATTGAGCCAGTAGAGGAGTCTATTAGTAAAAGGTATACATTGAAATTCCCTCTAGTGTAATCTCTTAATTCCAAGTCCGCGTTTAGAGTGATTTTTTCATTTGGATACCAGGTTGTAGTATCAGTGTTAATAGGAATTTTTATTAATTCCTCTGTGTCAGTATTTTTTAAGACTAAGCTTACATCAAAATTTTTGAGACTGTTGGCAAAACCAATATTTTCCACTTCTATAGAAAGTTTGCCGGTTTCGTCTAGCAATGAATTGAAATCCAGGGATGTTGAATTAATTACATATCTATAGCCTAGATGAGAGGTTATGTAATCGTATCCTGTGATACCTTCAAAAGCGTCCTGCTCTTGGTAGGAAAGGGATTTCCATTGATTGAGTACTGACGCGTCTGAATCTGCATTTAGATAGCTTACATGCATACCTTCTAATGTGGAGATGGCGGTTGTAAGGTCATATAATGCAGGATCATTTGTCACAGAACCACCCACCGGTGCCCAGGTGCTTAAAGCAGAGAGATTGTCTAGGTTGGCTTGGCTGTTGGTAGATGAGATGCTGTTTTGAGATATACCCAATCTAAATGCTAAATCGTATTGGTTTTGATTGCTGATTGGATTATCTGCTGACAGTGCTGAAGGCATTCCTTCTAGTTGGTTGGCTTTCATATACATAACCGAGTCAGTTGTTGATTGATAAATGTTGAAATTTATCAAGGAACCCAGATAATTGGTCAAGTCCGCGATGTTATTTTCTGAGTTGTATATAGAGTTTTGGTATAAGCCATTATCACCGATGAAAGCACCCTGGATCATATAAATGTGATTGGCATGTTCTTTAATGACAGGACTTAATTGCTCCATGTGTAAATATACATTGGATACATCTAGTGGTTCGGCAAGAGTATTGTTGTTTGAATTGCCGTAGTTGATATTTAAAATTATTTCTTTTTCAGTGCTAGACCAAGCGGACAATATGGCGTCGAGCTCAGATAGAGCGTGAGAGGATATGTCCTTATTGGCGTAAGCATTAATATTTATATCAAGAAGACAAAGGGATGTGCCATTATCATTTTTTGCTGTTTCTTTTACTGAGTTGGAATCAAAAAAAGATTCCTCGGTTAATTTATAAGAATAAGTATGGTACCAACCACAATAGGGATTGGAAAGAGACTCGTTGGAACGGGCTAATTTTCCAGGGGCATAATCTACCACGAGATTTCTGCTTGTGATCAGATAAATCCCCAATATACTTACTATTATTAAAAATGATATTAGACCCACTATGAAACGAAGTGGTGAACGTTTTTTATTTTTCTTAGCCATATGTATATAATAGCAAAAATACAGAAAATTTTCTTTTGAATTTATATAATTCTATGAGAAATGTTATAATGTAATATATTTATTGATCGTGAGAGGCTAGTTTGTAATATGGAGCAAGGATAGATAGGTGATATTGTGAAAAAATTTTTGAAACCATTTATAGGATTGAGTTGCAATGTGATATTTGTGATTTTAATATTTTACATGATGTTCAGTGACGATAGAGTTGTTGAGAAAATACCATATGAAAATGGCTGGGAAGTTTCTGTAAATGGAAGTGAGTTTGAAAAAGTTGATGTTTTGCCAGAATATAAAATGTATGGGCTAAAACGAAATGATTATGTGGTTCTACGCAATACTTTGCCAGAATGTTGTGAAAAAAATCAGACTATGGAGATGTTGCAATATTTATCTGCTGTAGATGCGTATGTAGACGGGGAGCAAGTGTACAACTATGGCCATGAAGCGCTAAATAATGGTGATATGGTTGGCAGTGGTTACCATTTTATTAGCATACCGGCTGACAGCCAGGGAAAGACTATTGTGATTAGAATGGAATTAGGGGAAGATAATGCATTTACCAATGTTCCAAAACCTGTTCTTATACCTTCAGAATTGGCTTATGTTGATTATGGCAGAGATCATTTCTGTGGTTTAATAATCTGCATGTTCTTAGTTTTGCTAGGAGTTATTTTGATGTGCCTAAGTGCGATTGCGATCAAGGTTAATCGTATAATGATAAGGCTTGTATATATAGGAAGCTTTAGTTTCTTAGTAGGAATCTGGTCTATGTGTAATATGAAGATATTACAGCTGTTCCAGTTGGATTTCGCGGTGACTACTACCCTTGAATATATCAGTTTATATATTGCTCCGATACCTTTTATGCTGCTTATTATGGAGATGTGTAAAGATGAGGGTGGATGGCGATATTACTTGATGAGATCAGTGGTGCTTCTTATGACAACTTTTGCAGTGATTGCCAATGCACTGCATTATTCTGGAGCTGCCCATTATCCAAATTGCTTGACGTATTTTCATATGTTTGGAGCACTTTCAATGATAGTGGTTCTCATTGTAGGAATAAGCGCAAAGAAGACCAATAATAATGCGGATAAAATGTTGGTTTTAGGAATAATAGTTTTGGTTATATCCATTGGGTATGATTTGGTGAGATTTAACCTGCAAAAATATGTGGCGCAGGAAAATGAATTTTTATCCCATAGTATAATTCCTATTGGGGGATTGCTATTTATTGTTTTTTTGATTTTGAGCTACGCGTCATATGTATATACTGTGCTTGTATACAATGCCGAAAAGGAATGGCTGACTTATCGTGCATATACGGATCAGTTGTGTGATATCAATAATAGAGCGAAAAGTACTGAGGTATTCGATGAGATTGATTCCTCGGAACAAAGGATAGTATATGAGATAATTAACTTGGACTTAAATGGTTTGAAGAAAGTGAATGATACTCTAGGACATGGACAGGGGGATGTTCTTTTGAAGGAGTTTGCTGAGATTTTGAAAAATGCATTTGATGGAGTGGGTGAAGCTTATCGAATGGGCGGTGATGAGTTTATAGTTATCGTTTATGAAGAAAATTTTGGCAAGGTAAACAAGGCTCTTGAGATTATGGGTGATATGCAGAGAAAGAAATCTGCAGAATTACCGTTTGATATTGAAGTGTCTTATGGTATTGCCAGAAGCGATGAAAAAGACTTGAATACATCAAGCAAGGTGTATGCAGAAGCAGATGCTAGAATGTATGAGATGAAATCTGCTATTAAGAGAAGAAGAAAAATGAGATAGGCATCAGTATTCTGATGCCACAGAATCCAAGAAGGTTGCGATTTGTTTTAGGCCTTCGTCACTGAAATCGAAAAGTTGAAATTGCATTTTGCTTGAATCGGTTTTGTCATAGGCGAAGGGACCTGGCCAGGTTGCAACCTTTAATTTTTCTATAGTATTATCATTTTCCTCTATTTCTGTTTTCTCAATTCGATAGCGCATGTTACCAAGACTGCCGGTGAAAGCAGATTTTTTATAAAAAGGTATAGATAGTAAATCTTTGTAATTTATCATAGGTTTTCTCCTTTAAGATTATAATTATATTTTATAGGAAATGATGAAAAACTAAAATGTATATTTGTTACAAATATTTATAGTTAAAAGAGCGAATAAGTTAATAAAAGAGTGAATATGATTAAAGATAAAATACAATATATGGTATAATGACATGGTGAGTACACATAGGACTAGCGGATTGAGGAGGAAGACATTATGCCACAGTCAAAACCAATGCCTGGAGAGATATATAGGCATTTTAAAAATAAGACATATCAGATAATTGCGGTTGCAACACATTCTGAGACAAGGGAGCCATACGTGGTTTATCAGGCGCTATATGATGATTTCAGAACATATATTAGACCTTACCATATGTTTATAAGTGAGGTGGATCATGTGAAATATCCTCAAGTTACTCAGAAATATAGATTTGAACTGATGGGGAGCAATGTAAAAGCTGAAGGCCTTATGGATGAGGCTACTTATGTAGAGTCTGTCGAGACGTTTGATAAAAGGGATGATATAAATATAAGTTGTGAAAAATATGAGGGGAAAGATGCATCTCAAATAAAAATGGAGGAATCTGAAACAGAAGGATTAAACCAGAAGTTTATTGCTTTTTTAGATGCAGATTCCTATGATGTTAAATATGATATTTACTGCAGCATGATTGATGAATTGGATGATCATCTTATCAATCAGATGGCAGCATCCATTGATGTTGTTATAGAGGATGGCCCGATTGACACTAGAATCGAACAATTGAAAAGAGGCATCCGCACAAAAGCAAAATACGAATTACACA
Source organism: Lachnospiraceae bacterium (assembly GCA_024697595.1). Lineage (GTDB taxonomy): Bacteria > Bacillota > Clostridia > Lachnospirales > Lachnospiraceae > JAILFK01. The sequence goes on from JAILFK010000035.1 coordinate 41,301, forward strand.
GAAGATAACAATAAATAAAATATGTCGTGATTATTGGTGCAGAGCCATGTTCACATTGTGATATTCCTTGTGGTATGTCACGTCTTTACCAAACCATGTAGGTGGGCAGAAGTTATTTGCTTCGTCTTCGCTGGAGAATTCAACTTCGGCCATGATAAGAGGAGCCATATGTCCTTTGAATACATCTAGCTCAATAGTATATTTATCATAAGGAATGAGATATCTCGTTTTTTGGATAATATGTCCGTCAGCTTTTTTGAGCAAGTGCTCATAGGCGTCTTTGGTTAAAGGGAGTTCTTCTTCTTGACGGATCATCATTCCTTTGGATTTATAGGTGAGAATGTAGTTGTCATCTGATTTGCGAATTCTAAGAACCGGAGTTTCATTTAGATAAGCTTGTTCTATTTCCTTTGAGGAATAGGCTGATAAATTCTCAGGAACTTCTTTGATTAGAAATTTGCGTTCTATTTCCATGATGTTCTCCTTTTGGGGCGGTAAATATTTGTTATATAAGTAAATGACTTATTCGATAAATGTTAAATTTATATTTTACATATTCGAGTATAAAGTTTAGAAAAATATTTAGCAAGAGAATAGGAGGTAATAAGATGAGCAAGATAGCAATATGCATGGCTGATGGCTGTGAGGAGATTGAAGGGTTGACTGTAGTGGACCTGGTTAGACGTGCAAAATTGAATATAGATATGATTTCTATAAATGGCACAGATATGGTGAAAGGATCTCATGGCATAGAGTTTAAATGCGATAAGTTAATTGAGGATGTTGATTTTGGCGATTATCAGGGTATCGTGCTTCCAGGAGGCATTCCAGGGACACCGAATTTAGAGAGCAATGATTGCGTTACTGAGGCAGTAAAGAAATTTGCTGAGGAAGGTAAGATGGTTGCTGCGATTTGTGCGGCGCCGAGTATCCTGGGACATTTGGGTATTGTTAATGGCAAGAAAGCTACATCTTATCCAGGCTTTGACCAGGAAATGTCAGGATGTAAATACAAGACAGATTCAGTTGTGAAGGATGGAAATATTATCACAAGCAGAGGTATGGGGACGGCCATTGATTTTGGATTGGCTATTATAGAATATATGACAGAAAAGGAAACTTCAGATACCATGTCCAAAAATATTATATACAAGAAATGAAAAACGTGAATAAACCCTTGTTTTATAAAGGATTGGGCCATTAAATTTTCTTGATATTTATATGGTGCTATGATATAATCTCATAATGATTGCACTAGAACAAGGAGGAAGAAAATCAGAATGAGTGTAAAAGTTGAAACATTAGAGAATAATATGGCGAAGTTGACAGTTGAAGTGTCAGCCGCAGAATTAGATAAGGCTTTAGACAAGGCTTATAATAGACAGAAGAATAGTATTTCAATGCCAGGTTTCCGTAAAGGAAAGGCTCCTAGAGCAATGGTAGAGAAGATGTATGGAGCAGAGATTTTCTATGAGGATGCTGCAAATATATTGTTACAGGAGACATACCCAGATGCTTATGATGAGTCTGGTTTAGATATTGTTTCTCAGCCAACAATTGATGTTATCCAGCTTGAAAGAGGAAAGGACTTCATCTACACAGCAGAGGTTGCTCTTAAGCCAGAAGTTAAGCTTGGAAAGTACAAGGGAGTATCAATCACAAAGGCTGATACAAAGGTTACAGCAGCCGAGGTTAAGGCTGAGACAGATAAAGAGAGAGAAGCTTCAGCTCGTACAGTAAAGGTTGAGAAGGCCTTGAAGAATGGAGATACAGCTGTTATCGATTTCGTAGGTTCTATCGATGGAGAAGAATTCGATGGTGGTGTTGGAGAAGATTATCCATTAGAGCTTGGTTCTCATTCATTTATTGAAGGATTTGAGGAGCAGCTTGTTGGTAAGAAAGTTGGAGATGATGTTGATGTTAATGTTACATTCCCAACTGAGTACCAGGCAAAGGAACTTGCAGGTAAGGATGCATTATTCAAGGTTACAATCAAGGATGCAACTAGAAAAGAACTTCCAAAGCTTGATGAGGCATTCGCTGATGATAAGGGCTTTGATTCAGTAGATGATTACAAGGCTGACGTTAAGAAGAAACTTCAGGAGCGTAAAGCAGAAGAAGGCAGACGTCTTCAGGAAGATGAAGCTATGGAAAAGGTTATCGAGGCAGCCGAGATGGATATTCCAGAAGCTATGATTGACAATCAGGTTAATACAATGCTTAGCGATATGTCTAATCAGCTTATGCAGTCTGGTCTTTCAATGGAGCAGTACATGCAGTTTACTGGTATGACAATGGACAAGTTCAAAGAGCAGGTTAGACCAGATGCTGTTAAGAGAATCCAGGGCTCACTTGTATTAGAAGCTATTGTTGCTGCAGAGAAGATTGAGGCAACTGATGCTGATGTAGATGCTGAGATCGAGAAGATGGCCAAGGCATACGGAATGGAAGCTGAGCAGCTTATGAAGACAGTACAGGCTTCTGACAGAGAGAACATCAAGGCTGATCTTGCTTCACAGAAGGCATTAGAGTTCATTATGGACAATGCAAAAGAGACAGCAAAGAAGTCTACAACAAAGAAAGCAGCTGACAAGGATGCTGAGGAGAAGCCAGCAAAGAAGACAACTGCAAAGAAGACAACAACAAAGAAAGCAGCTGACAAGGATGCTGAGGAAAAGCCGGCAAAGAAGACAACTGCAAAGAAGACAACAACAAAGAAAACAACAACTAAGAAGACAACAAAGAAGGAAGAGGAGTAATATATGGCTACAATACCTTACGTCATTGAGCAAAATAGTAGAGGAGAGCGTTCTTACGATATCTACTCTAGATTATTAAAAGATAGAATTATATTCTTGGGAGAGGAAGTTAATGAGACAACTGCAAGTCTTGTGGTTGCACAGATGCTTTTCCTTGAGTCAGAAGACCCAAGCAAGGATATTCATCTTTATATTAATTCTCCAGGTGGTATGGTTACAGCTGGAATGGCTATTTATGATACTATGCAGTATATCAAGTGTGATGTTTCTACAATTTGTATTGGCATGGCTGCTTCTATGGGAGCATTTTTGCTTGCAGGTGGAGCTAAGGGCAAGAGATTTGCTCTTCCAAATGCTGAGGTTATGATTCATCAGCCTTCAGGTGGCGCTAAGGGACAGGCTACTGAAATTCAGATTGCTGCTGAGAACATTCTTCGTACAAAGAAGAAGTTGAATGAAATCTTGGCAGAGAATACTGGAAAGCCAGTAGAGCAAGTTGCTGAGGATACAGAGAGAGATCATTGGTTAACAGCTGAGGAAGCTCTAGAATATGGTCTTGTTGATGGTATTATTACTAAGAAAGAATAAAGAAAAATTGAGAGGGTACCCCGAATGGGATACCCTCAAAGTGCATTTTAATGTGTCTCGAAAGAGATAATAATAGGAGAGAGAGATTATAAGTATGGCAGGAAGAAGTGGTGATGATAAGGTGAGATGCTCCTTCTGTGGAAAGTCACAGCAGCAAGTTCGTAAACTTATTGCTGGACCAAATGGGGCATATATATGTGATGAGTGTATCGACATTTGCTCAGAGATTATAGACGAAGAATTAATGGGATATTCAGATTTAGATGATGATAATGATGAGGTAAACATCAATTTAACATCACCTAAGAAGATGAAAGAATTTCTCGATGAGTATGTGATTGGACAGGAGGAAGCTAAGAAGGTATTATCTGTTGCTGTGTACAATCATTACAAGAGAATTACAAAGAAAAAGGAAGTTGATGTAGAACTTCAAAAATCCAATGTGCTTATGTTGGGACCAACAGGTAGTGGTAAGACATTATTAGCTCAGACATTGGCTAGAAATTTGGGAGTTCCATTTGCAATAGCGGATGCCACAACTCTTACAGAGGCTGGATATGTAGGTGAGGATGTTGAAAACATTTTACTTAAATTAATCCAGGCGGCTGATTATGATATACATGCAGCTGAGATGGGAATTATCTACATTGATGAGATAGACAAGATTACTAAGAAATCTGAGAATGTATCAATCACTAGAGACGTATCTGGTGAAGGTGTACAGCAAGCTCTTCTTAAGATCATAGAGGGAACTGTGGCCAATGTTCCACCTCAGGGCGGACGTAAGCATCCTCAGCAGGAGACTATTGCTATAGATACAAAGAATATCTTGTTCATCTGTGGTGGCGCATTTGAAGGAATTGACAAGATTATTTCATCTAGATTAGATAACAAGGCTATTGGATTCAATGCTGAGATAAAGGATAAAAAAGAGGATGAGTTGACTTCTCTTTTAAAGAAGGCATTGCCACAAGACTTTATCAAGTACGGACTTATTCCAGAGTTCGTTGGTCGTGTGCCAATCAACGTATCGCTTGAGGAACTTGATGAGGAAGCTATGGTAAGAATTCTTACTGAGCCTAAAAACTGTTTGGTTAAGCAGTATCAGGCTTTGTTTGAGATAGATGATTGCGAACTTGAGTTTGATAAAGAAGCACTTGTAGAAATTGCAAAGAAGTCTATTGAGAGAAAGACTGGAGCTAGAGGATTACGTGCTATCATGGAATCAGTAATGATGGATTTTATGTACAATGTGCCATCTGATGAGAGCGTGAAAAAGGTTCATATTACTAAGGAGATAGTAGATGAGAATCTTGCCCTTGAGGAGCATGGTGAAAGTATATTATCCATTGAGGATAAAAAAGAAGAAAAGAGCGCATAATGGTTATCAAAAATGTAGAATTGGAAACTGTGTGTGGTGTGACAAGTACGCTTCCGGACAATGAATTGCCGGAAGTGGCTTTTGCTGGAAAATCAAATGTGGGAAAATCGTCATTGATTAATGCACTTATGATGCGTAAATCATTGGCTAGAACTTCCTCACAGCCAGGAAAGACACAGACCATTAATTTTTACAATATAAATAAAGAAATATATCTGGTAGATTTACCAGGCTATGGATATGCCAAGGCTTCTGAAAAAGAGAAGGAAGCTTGGGGTAGAATGATTGAAAATTATCTCAATACTTCAGAGAAACTTAGAGCTGTATTTTTATTGGTGGATATTAGACATAAGCCTTCTGCTAATGATAAGCAGATGTTTGAGTGGATGAAGTACGTGGGATATGATCCAATTGTAATCGCTACTAAGCTTGACAAAATTAAGAGAAGTCAAAAGGATAAGCAAATCAAACTGATTCGTGAAGGTTTAGAAGCTGATAAAGATACAATAATTGTTCCTTTCTCTGCAGAGACAAAGCAGGGGAGAGATATAATTTGGGATTTTATGGACCAGGTGATTGAAAATGAAGAAGAGTAATACAAAATTTTTAGTGGGTATTTTGCTGATTGTCATAGCGTTAGTGTCTTTCGGCAGTACCTTTTTTATTTATCAAAAAGGAAACAAAGGGGGCGGCGGTGCCTCGGAGGATGACACATTAAAGGTAGTTACATCTTTTTATCCAATGTATATTGCCACAATGAATGTGGTTGATGAAGTGGATGGAGTACAGTTGGAGAGTTTGAGTGAACCGCAGACTGGATGTCTTCATGATTACACTCTTACCACAGAGGATATGAGAAATCTATCCACTGCAGATGTTTTGATTGTAAATGGTGGTGGTATTGAGACATTTATTGAGGATGTTGCAAAATCATACCCTGATTTAACAATCATACAGGCTTGCGATGGAATAGAACTTTTACAAGAAGGTGATGAGTCGAATGCTCATGCTTGGATGGATGTAGATCTCTATTCAAAACAAGTTGAGAATATCGCTGAAGGTTTGGCACAGTGTGATGAAAATAACGCAGATAAGTATAGAGATAATGCCAAAGCCTATGTGGACAAACTAATTCCGATTTCTAAGAGGATAGATGCCTTGAGTGAAAAGACTGCTGGGGCAAATGTAGTTATTTTCCATGAGGCCTATGATTATGTGGCTGATAGTTTGGGAATGAATGTTGTCTTTGTTATGGATTTAGATGAGGAGAGACAGATCAGTGCAGGCGAGCAGGCTGATGTGCTTTCCGCCATTGAAAATGGTGATGTGAAAATTGTACTTGCAGACGAGACTTATGGTAAGAAGATGGGTGATGTGGTTGATGCCGAAAGCGATGCTACAACAATTTATATAGATCCATTGACCCGTGGTGAGTATGATAAAAATAGTTATATTGATAATATGAACAATAATATTTCTCTAATTGAGCATGCCTTAGCGGCTAATAATTAATACTGTGGAAGCCTTAGATAGTGGAAATATTAGATAAAATAATGCAGGTGAGAATATGAGAAAGATAGCAAAGCCTTGTGGTTTTCATTGTGTAAAAATCAAGGACATAGGAGTAGCATTTGGAGACCAGGTGATTTTGGAAAATATTAATTTACATATACATTGCGGACAGCTTCTTGCAATTATAGGTAGAAATGGTGCTGGAAAATCTACTTTGGTAAAGGCTATTTTGGATGATATTCCCCATACTGGAACGGTTGAATTCAAGGATGTGGAAGATGGCAAGATGCAAAAAATCAAGATTGGATATGTGCCACAGACTCTTAATTTGGAAGAAAATGCTCCAATGGATGTATATGATTTGATTTGTTCTTTCAGATATAATTATCCTGTGTTTTTTAAGAATAAGAAAATCTATGGCGAGATAAAGGAGGCCCTGGCTGAATTTGACGCGGAAGATCTGATAGATAAACAGGTGGGTAGACTGTCTGGTGGAGAGTTACAGAGAGTGCTTTTGTCCATGGCGGTAATGGACAATCCTAACTTATTATTGTTAGATGAGCCGGTATCTGGAATTGATAAAAATGGCATGGATTTATTCTATGATAAGATGGAATATCTAAAAGAAAACTATGATATGTCAATTGTTGTAGTCAGCCATGATTTAGATTATGTTGCAAAATATGCGGATAAGGTGGTACTGATTGACAAGGCAGTCATGGCAGAGGGGACTGTTAGAGAAGTATATGAGTCTGAAGAATTTAAAGAGGTGTTTGGAAATTCTAGATTTGAAATAACTGCCAAAAGTACAACGACTCCAATTTATGAGGTGGATGTGGCAAAAAGTCATGTGCATAAGAGAGATATAGTAGAAAAACAGACTCCTTTTGAGGCAAGCTACAAGGGTAGAAAGGAGGAAGACTGATGGCTGGTTATTTTTCGGAATTATTTAAGTATGATTTTATGATTAGGGCAATTATTGCCATTTTAGTAATCACTCCTTTATTTGGAATGCTAGGAACAATGATAGTGCATCGAAAGATGGCATTTTTTTCTGACGCATTGGGCCATTCAGCTCTTACGGGAATTGCCATAGGTATAGTTCTTGGAATTACGGATACCAACATATCAATGGTTATATTTGCTGTGGTATTTGCTTTTTTATTAAATCAGATTAATAGACGTCGATTGGTGGCAACGGATACATTAATCTCTGTGTTTGCCAGCTGCTCAACGGCAATTGGATTGGCTATTTTATCCTTCGGTGGTAATTTTAGTAAGTACTCAGCGCTTTTAGTGGGTGATATTTTAAGTATTACCAGCAAAGAGATAGTATATTTGCTTTTGATTTTTGTGGCTACTATTACATTCTGGTTTGTGGCTATTAATAAGTTAAATGCCATAAGCGTTAATCCTACATTGGCGAAGAGTACTAACATAGCAGTTAGAATTGTGGAGGATGTATTTGCTATAATCATTGCTTTGGTTGTGACTCTCTCTATAAAATGGATTGGAATTCTTCTCATAAATGCACTGCTTATTTTACCGGCAGCATCTGCGAGAAATATTTCAACAAACATGAGAGAGTATCATGGATATGCTATAATTTTCAGCCTGTTTTCAGGCGTGATTGGATTAATTATGTCTTATTTTAATAATGTTGCCACAGGGCCGATGATTGTTATTGTGGCATCAGTTATATATTTCTTGACCTATATTATGGGAAGGGAAAGAAAGTGATCCTACATAGATTAAGTGGAAGTAGTATGTTTTGTTGTATTGGAGGCTGATACATGTCTGTTGAGATTAGACTCTTAGAAACTGCAAATGGAATATGCAAACAGAAAATGTACTTTGATGAGTTTGATCATACTACTCTTCAGGGATTTTTTGATAGACATAATGTGCCGGTAAATTATATGTGTGGTGGCGCGGGAATCTGTGGTAAATGTAAGATCAAATTTCTTCAAGGTGCGCCAAAGTGGACCGAGGAGGAAGAGGATTACTTCACACAGGAAGAGTTAGAAAATGGCTTTCGACTTGCATGTATGTGTGATATTTCTGGTGGACATTTGACTGAAAAAGAGTCCAGTGAGAAGAATGAGAATAAATATACAAAGTTTAGTGATGATATAATAATTGAGCTTGTGCCTTACCCAGGTTATTTTGATTCTGTTGAGTTCAAATCATATCCAAGTAAGGTAGATGATGATAATTATGAGATTGCTATAGATCTTGGAACCACATCTGTAGGTGTTGCTCTGTTGGACAATGATGGGAATATAAGAAAACATTTTACATATATGAATCCAAATGTGCGATATGGTGCTGATGTCATGAGTAGGATGAATACTTATAATCAGCAAAGGGTACAGAATAAAGATGATATGACTTTGCAATTGCAGAATTTTCTTATGGAGCAGTCTGGGGAAGCCAGTATAGTTGTGTCCGGGAATACAGTAATGAGTCATATATTGTTGGGTCTTGATTGTGCAAAGTTGGCAGTGGCACCATTTGAGCCAGTCACTTTGGATTATATAAATTATTCTGAAGATATGTATATTGTTCCAGGGGCTTCTGCTTTTATTGGTGGAGATATTATATCAGGATTATATAGTTTGGATGCAGATGCTTGGAATGATACAACATTGTTTATTGATCTTGGGACTAATGGTGAGATAGTGCTATTTAATGACGGGAAATATTATTCCACTTCTGCTTCTGCAGGACCTGCTATGGAGGGAGTAAATATCAGTTGTGGTATGCCTAGTATTGCAGGTGCCATATATGAGGTGATGATTGCAGGAGAGAGAAGTAGTGTAAAAACTATTTCAAATGCTAAAGCTGTTGGTATTTGCGGAAGTGGATTGATTTCAGCTATCTATGGACTGAGAAAAAATAATATTTTAGATGAAAATGGAGTGTTCATTGATAAGTATAGAAATGATGGATATACTTTTTCAAATGAAATTAGATTGACTCAGGATGATGTGAGAGAATTTTTGTTAGCTAAAGCGGCTATAGCTACAGCTTGGCAGATGCTTTTGGCGAAAGCAAATGTGGGGATAAACGATATAAAAAACATATTTATTTCTGGAAGCTTTGGAAGCAATATTGATATTAACAAAGCAAAAAAAATCGGTTTAATTCCCGAGGCAAGTGATGTTAAGGCGATGGGGAATACTTCCTTGCAAGGAGCTGTTAAAGTTTCAAATCGCATTAAAGAAGTTGGAAAAGAAAAGGTTAACGACGAATTATTAAAACTGGCTTTAAAAATAGAAAATATTGTATTGCCAGAGGATGAACATTTTCAAGAAACATTTTTAGAAAATATTAGATTATAAATTCCATGGAGAAGTTGTATGGATACACGAGAGATTTTATCAAAATTTCATAATGGTGAAATAAGTATTGATGATGCGGAAAAGATGCTTAGAAGACAGCCGTATGAGGATATGGGATTTGCCCATCTTGATATGCATAGAAAGATTAGAACTGGTGTTGCCGAGGTTGTCTTTTGTCAGGGTAAACCAGATGAGTATCTTGTTGAGATTTATAAAAAGATTTATGAATCTGAGGGCGAGGTATTAGGTACAAGAGCAACGAAAGAGCAGTTTGACTTGATAAAGCAAGTTATTCCTGAGGTATCTTATGATCCGGTTTCTAGAATCTTGAAAGTTGAGGATGATGACAAGATTAGGAAAGGATGTGTTTCAATCTGCACAGCAGGGACAGCGGATATACCAGTGGCTGAAGAGGCGGCTCAGACTGCAGAGTTCTTAGGAACTAAGGTTGAGAGATTTTATGATATTGGTGTCTGTGGAGTTCACAGACTTTTAGAAAATATTGAGGATATAAATAAGGGAAATTGCATTGTGGCAGTGGCTGGAATGGAGGGCGCTTTGGTGAGCGTGCTAGGTGGCCTTGTGGATAAGCCAATAATTGCTGTTCCTACTTCTGTGGGATATGGAGTTAGCGAAGGTGGCAAGGCGGCATTAAATGCTATGCTGGCATCCTGTGCCAATGGAATATCGGTTGTAAATATTGACAACGGATATGGTGCTGGATATATAGCTACAATGATAAATAAATTGGCGATTAAGTAGGTTAGGAGAATATAGTGAGACGCTTATATATAGAATGTAAAAGTGGAATAAGTGGAGATATGGCGGTAGCTGCTCTTTTAGATTTGGGAGCAGATGAAGAAAAACTAAAACAGACTTTAAAAGAACTGCCTATAGATGATGAATTTGATATTGTTATAAGTAGAGTTAATAAATCAGGTGCGGACGCATGTGATTTTGATGTGGTATTGCCTGACAGTGCGGATAATCATGATCATGATATGGAGTATTTATATGGTCATTTGCATGAGCATGACCATGGCCAGGATCACCATCATGAGCATACACACGGCCATAATCATGAACATACTTATGAGCATGACCACGACCATGATCACCATCATGACCACGATCATATACACGACCACGAGCATACACACGACCATAGTCATCACCATCATCATGGAAGAGGTCCTGTGGAGATTGCTGAGATTTTTACAAATTCAACAATGAGTGACAGAGCCAAGGATGTGGCTAGGAGAATTTTGGACGTGGTTACAGATGGTGAGGCTGCAGCTCATCAGGTGCCTAGAGAACAGGTGCATTTTCATGAGGTTGGTGCTATTGATTCGATTATTGATATTGCAAGTTTTGCTATCTGTTATGATGATATTTGTGATAGATATAATTTGTCAGGAGCATTCATAAGTGATTTGGCAGAAGGATTTGGAACTGTCAGATGCCAGCATGGTATTTTAGAGGTTCCTGTTCCTGCGGTTAGAGAGATAGAAAAGGCAACAAAAATCACTTTAGATAGAGTGAATGTTCAGGGTGAGTTGGTGACTCCAACAGGTGCGGCTATAGCAGCTGTTATGAGGGAAGAAGGACATGAATTAGAATCTTTTGAGATACTCCAGACCGGATATGGTGCAGGTAAACGTATATATGATACAGCAGGTTATGTAAAAGCAATGATTGTGGATGATAGTGAGATTTTGGAGCATGGACATTATCATTCGCCAGAGGTTAAGAAAAAAGAATTGGCTAGAATATCCAAGGCTATTGGACATCTTCAACACGTCAAATCTATGATTGAGAGTGACGAGGATTGTTCCGATGTTTTGATACAATTGGCTGCGGTTAGGTCTGCGGTAAACAGCTTGGGAAAAGAAATTATAAATGAGCATGTGTCTCACTGTATAACTCATGCGATAGAAGATGGTGATACCAAAGCTTTGGAAGATTTCAAGGATGCCATCAAAAAGTTCGTATAGGATTTAGAAGAGACATTAAGTGATAATGATAGAATACATATCAGGTTAGTAGGGTGACAAAGGATGAGAAAAAAGGAAAGAGCTCTTGAAGTTATATCTAGATTAAAAAATGAATATCCTGATACTCAATGTACCCTAGACTATGATGAGGCGTGGAAATTGTTGGTGAGTGTTCGTTTGGCGGCCCAGTGTACTGATGCTAGGGTAAATGTGGTTGTGCAGGATTTGTTTGCGAAATATCCTGACATAGATGCCTTGGCCAATGCTTCTGTTGACAAGATTGAAGAAATTGTAAGGCCTTGTGGATTGGGAAAAAGTAAAGCTAGAGATATATCAGCCTGTATGATTATGCTTCGGGATGTCTATGGTAGTAAGGTTCCGGATAATATGACGGATTTGCTAAAGCTTCCAGGTGTTGGGCGAAAAAGTGCTAATTTGATTATGGGTGATATATATAAGCAACCGGCAATTGTGACAGATACCCATTGCATTCGATTGTGTAATCGAATTGGACTTGTGGATAAGGAAAAGGATCCTAAAAAAGTTGAGATGGCTCTGTGGAAGATAATTCCACCAGAGGAGAGTAATCAATTTTGTCACAGAATGGTGGATCATGGCAGAGCGGTTTGTACGGCGAGAACAACACCATATTGCAACAGATGTTGTTTGGAGGATGTTTGTAAGAAGAGAATATAAAGAAGTTCACGTATTGAGAAAAGTGATAAAAAGTGATAAAAGATTTTGAAAGTGATAAAAAGTGATAAAAGGCATTAAGTAAAGTATTAATTATTGAGGAGGTAAGAGTTATGGCTTCAAAGGTTTATTTTATAAAAAATGTAACAGCTGAAACTGTAGTTGAAATGTATGATAAGTTGGGGATTGAGTTGCCGGGAAATGTGGCAGTAAAGGTTCATTCTGGAGAGGCCGGAAATCAAAACTATCTAAAACCAGAATTTTGGCGACCTATGGTAGAGCATGTGGGCGGAACTGTTGTCGAGTGCAATACAGCTTATGAGGGGGAGCGTAATTACACGGATCGCCATATTAAATTGTTAAAAAAGCATGGATGGAATGATTTCTTTAATGTAGATTTAATGGATGCCGAGGGGCCGGATATTGAAATACCTGTAAAAAATGGTACCCATCTAAAGAAGGATATTATGGGAAAGAATTTCTTGAAATATGATTCGATGTTAGTGTTATCGCATTTCAAAGGACATCCTATGGGTGGATATGGTGGTGCATTAAAGCAGCTTTCCATCGGATGTGCCTCATGTGCAGGCAAAGTGCAGATTCATTCTGCAGGAAACTACACTGAGGCTAATCAGCAGGAAATCTTGTGGGATAATTTGCCTGAGCATGATGCTTTTCTTGAGAGCATGGCTGAAGCAGCTTCTGCTGTTGTTGATCATTTCAATGGAAATATTGCATACATAAATGTTATGGCCAATATGTCTGTGGATTGTGATTGTTGTGCTGTGGCCGAGGATCCTTGTTTAAAAGATATTGGTATCTTGGCAAGTTTAGATCCGGTTGCTATAGACAGAGCATGTCTCGATTTGGTCTATGCCTCAAAGGATGAGGGCAGAGACCATTTCTTGGAGAGAGTTACATCACAAAACGGCGAGCATACTGTTGATGTGGCTGCCAAGCTTGGAGTTGGAAGCCTTGAGTATGAATTGATTGAGCTGTAATTTTGTATTACTCGATCTCTTCGCCATTTACTCTTGCTGAATCTGCGCTTCCAATTGGAATGACAATACATTGTCTACCGTCAACAAATTGCTTGGATACTTCTGATACTTTTTCTGGATCTACCTTGATGATAATATCTGTGGTGGATCCATCTTTTTGTATAATTCCAGCATCCTCTAGCTGATTTGTGAGTTCTACAACTTTTTCTTGTAAATGTTTTTTCTCAACACGAATCTCATTATTTTTTAAAGCTCTTGCGTCTAATAAATCATTGGCGTCAGGAAGGTTATCCTCAAAAAAGTTGTCAAAGTTGTCCTTGATTTTCTCTGCCTTTTGCTCAGGAATTCCTGCGTCAGTTAATAGTTCTTCTACCACAGCACCATCGATAAATATTGGCTCGTCTTTTTCAACTTTTTCTTTTTCAATTTCAATATAATCATTTAAGTTTTGCTGAACGTCTAAAACTGCATCCTTTGTGTCTTCGTTGTCTGGCCCCATAGCCTGAACAACCATATTTTCAAAGGCATCCTTCTTCTGAGTGGCAGTCTGAACTGTAGCGCAACCAAGACCATTTTCCCAGAACTCTTCGTGTGGTTCTTTGGCGTTTTTGGTGTATACCAAAGTTGAATGAATATCAGTACTTCTCTGATTAAATGCAGGGAAGACAAAGGCGGTGTCAGTGACACCCACAACCCAGTCACGGATTCTTGCACCGATTTTGTTTTCATTTTCAAGGTAGCCTAAAGCAGCCTTTGATAGTGCAACAGGATTGATACATACAACTAAGTATTCATAAGTCTCATCCGATTCGTCCATAGCCAGTTCATCTGTGCCTTTTAGAGGGACGTCATATACATCATAATATATGGTGATTAAATAATTTCCTACGAAATCATAAGTGTCAATTACATGGTCATAAAAGGCATCAAGCAAACCTTCGTCCTGAAGTTTGCTGGCACGAAGAGCCATAAGGATCTGCTGACGGCCTCCAACTTCCTCCTCGATAATAGGAAATTCTAAGTTGATGAGGTTGTTTCCTAAAGTTCCGGAAAATGCTTTTTTGGCAACATCTAAATATTTGTAAAATTCTTCATCCTCGAGATTTAAAAATGTCTGAGTGAAGGAGCATAGCTTGTTTTTCTCAGCATCAACATAGCATCCGGCCATGCGTTGGATAGAACATCCCTCCTTCTTAAATCTACGTTTAATTTCATTAATCTCTTTTTTGTTCATATTTAGCCTCCCGATTTATGATTCTTTCCATTATGGAATTAACTTGTATTTTTAAAATAAAAAATGACTAGCTACCCTTTTTGTTCTAAAATTCGCTAGCAAGAAATATTATATCGATTAGAAAAAAACGGGGCAAGGGAAATATTTGATATTGTGGTAAAGTCATGTTGATTGAAAAGGTTAAAAGTCTTGATTTTACAATGAATTAGAGTTAAAATATTGCGGTATAATTTTTAATATATATACTTATTTTATTGTTTGACCATATAAGGTCAAAATTGGAGGACATTATGATTAACGTAAGAGATTTATTTCATGGCTACAAGGATATGGATGGCCAGACAGTTACAATCGGTGGCTGGGTGAGAAGTATCCGAGATTCTAAAACATTTGGATTCATGGTAGTAAATGACGGTACATTTTTTGAACCAGTGCAGGTCGTTTACAACGATGAACTTAATAATTTTGCGGCTATAAATAAATTGAACGTTGGGGCTGCTGTCGTAGTTACAGGTGAACTCAAGGTGACACCAGATATGAAGCAGCCGTTTGAAATACATGCAACAGAGGTAGTTGTAGAAGGTGAGTCAACACCTGATTATCCACTTCAGAAGAAGAGACATTCTATGGAGTACTTGAGAACTATTTCTCATCTTCGCCCAAGAACTAATACTTTTGAGGCGGTATTTAGAGTTAGATCGCTTTGCGCATATGCTATTCACAAGTTTTTCCAGGAGAGAGACTTTGTATATGTACATACACCACTTATCACAAGCAGTGATGCAGAGGGTGCTGGAGAGATGTTCCAGGTTACAACAATGGATTTGAATGATGTGCCAAAGGCAGATGGCAAGGTGGATTTCTCTCAGGACTTCTTTGGCAAGTCAACTAACCTTACAGTTTCAGGCCAGTTAAACGGCGAAACATTTGCTCAGGCTTTTAAAAATATTTATACATTTGGTCCAACATTTAGAGCAGAGAATTCTAACACAACTCGTCATGCAGCAGAGTTTTGGATGATAGAGCCAGAGATTTCATTTGCAGATTTAGAGGATGATATGATGCTTGCAGAGAGCATGCTTAAATATGTCATCAATTATGTTTTGGAAAATGCTCCAGAGGAGATGAAGTTCTTTAATTCATTTATCGACAAGGGACTTATCGAAAGACTTGAGCATGTGGCCAACTCAGACTTTGGTCGTATCACTTATACTGATGCAATCACAGAGCTTGAGAAGCACAATGATGAATTTGATTACAAGGTGTTCTGGGGATGTGATCTTCAGACAGAGCATGAGAGATATTTGACAGAACAGGTATTTAAGAGACCTGTTTTTGTTACAGATTATCCAAAGGAGATCAAAGCTTTCTATATGAAATTAAACGAGGATGGCAAGACAGTTGCAGCTATGGATTGTCTCGTTCCAGGAATCGGTGAGATCATCGGTGGAAGCCAGAGAGAGGATGATCTTGAAATTCTACAGAAGCGCATGGCTGAATGTGGCCTAAAGGAAGAGGACTATGAGTTTTATCTTGATTTGAGAAGATATGGAAGTTCTAGACATGCTGGATTTGGTCTTGGATTTGAGAGATGCGTAATGTATTTGACAGGTATGGGTAATATTCGTGATGTAATCCCATTCCCAAGAACAGTAGGAAATTGTGAATTATAATTAGCATGTTAGAAGGTGAGATAAATGAGTAAGATAAACATTCCAGAGGATTATACCCCAGCGCTTAGTTTAAAGCAGACTGAGATAGCAATTAAAAAAGTAAAGGATTTCTTTCAGAGACAGTTGATGGCTGAGTTGAATCTACACAGAGTATCAGCACCACTTTTCGTGGCGCCTGAGTCAGGATTAAATGACAATTTAAATGGTGTGGAAAGACCAGTTAGTTTTGGCATAAAGGAATTGGATGACAAGGAAGTTGAAATTGTACATTCTCTTGCAAAGTGGAAGAGAATGGCTCTTGGCAGATATGATTTTGAGCCAGGTGAAGGTCTTTATACAGATATGAACGCTATCAGAAGAGATGAGGATACAGACAATATCCATTCTATCTATGTTGATCAGTGGGATTGGGAAAAGATTATTACAAAAGCTCAGAGATCAGAGGAGACATTGGAGGAGACAGTAAAGGCTGTTTACGATGCTCTTCGCATCACAGAGAAATATGTGTCAAATGAATATGAGTATGTAAAATGTATTTTGCCAGAGCAAATATTTTTCATAACATCTCAGGAACTTGAGGATATGTATCCTGATCTTAGTCCAAAGGAGAGAGAGTACAATATTTGTAAACTTCACGGAGCTGTATTTGTAAAGCAGATCGGTGACAAATTAAAATCAGGTGAGAAGCATGATGGCCGTGCTCCTGACTATGATGATTGGAAATTAAATGGCGATATCTTGGTATATTATCCGGTGCTAGATATTGCGCTTGAACTTTCATCAATGGGTATTCGTGTTGATGAGGATTCACTTGTGGAACAGCTTGACAAGGCTGGATGTCCAGAGAGAGCAGAACTTCCATTCCAAAAGGCCATTATTAACAAGGAACTTCCTTATACAATCGGTGGCGGAATTGGACAGTCTAGAATATGTATGTTCTTCCTTAGAAAATGTCATATAGGTGAGGTTCAGGTATCTATTTGGCCACAGGAGGATGTGGATTACGCAAAGACAAAAGGTGTAATTATTTTGTAGGAAATAGGAGTGTATAGATGAGCAAGAAAATAGAAAGTCCAGAGATGGACAGACTTATGGAAGGGATTCTTTGTTTGAAAAGTAAAGAAGAGGCATACCAATTCTTCCAGGATTTATGCACAATCAACGAGATGGAGAGTTTGTGTCAGAGATTTGAGGTGGCAGGAATGTTGCGCAAGGATGAGACATATCAAGAGATTGTTGAAAAGACAGGTGCTTCTACAGCTACTATAAGTCGTGTGAAAAGAGCTCTAAATTATGGGACCGATGGATATGATTTGATTATCAATAGGCTTGAGGAAAAATAAAAACAGATTTAAATAAAGGCTGATCACAAGTTTAGTTTTTGTGATCAGTCTTTTCCTCTTTGTTTTTCTTGGACATGTCTATGAATTCTTCAATCATCATTTTCTTGATGTACACATCAAAGCCAAGCATACAGATGAAGGTGAAATTTTCTAGCATTTCCTGATCTTCCTCAGGTGCATCTGGAAACATACCTCTGCTGTCGTTAAACTTAGTGATCATATCCTTTACAAGAATACGAGCCTCGGTGCTCTCCAGTTCCACCATTTTAGAATAAATGTCATAAAACGATATATCTGAGTCGGCACCAAAATAATTATCCTTTAGAGGATCCAAGATTTCTTGTATATCCGATATACTCAAAAAGTTTTTGAAATAGTATATAAAAATTAAAAGCAGTACGTGGTCTCTGGAATATTTTTTCTTTTCAGGCGCGGGTAAAACATGATTTTTTGCATAGTTGTTAATCATGGTTTTGGTCATTGTCTTGTCCTCTGGATTGCGTTTTACAGAGGTGAGCTGTGAATCTATAAATGTGGTAACCTGGTCCACATACAAATCAATATTAGGAATTTCTTCAGGATGGACATAGTCCAATTTTGAGAAAAATTTAAGCATTTCATTTAATAATTCTCTTGAATCAGTTTTCATTTATCATACCCCAATCATATGACATAGATGTCATATCGCTTCATATAGTCAATATATCATATTATATAGTTTTGAAAACCACATGACAAGAATTTGGCGTTTTTTCCAAAGAGAAAATACAATTTAGAGCAATTTAAAATTTATGATAATTGGGAGAAAAAATTGGTTGGTTGATACAGTATAAAATGTTAAAATTATATTTACTACATGCCTATAAAAAGGTGTGATAAAAATAGATGAAAATATGTTGACATATGGACTTGAAAATAAATAATAACTGTAAGGATGGAAGTTTATGAGTATATATGATTCGCTGAACGAAGAACAGAAGAAGGGTGTGCTTACCACTGATGGACCGGTGCTACTTTTAGCAGGAGCGGGCAGTGGTAAAACAAGAGTGCTTACTCACAGGGTGGCATATTTGATACATGATTTGAATGTGTCTCCATTTAACATAATGGCCATAACATTTACCAACAAGGCAGCAGGCGAGATGAAGGAACGTATTGAGAACTTGGTTGGAATGGGTTCAGAAGGTATATGGGTGGCGACATTTCACTCTAGTTGCGTGAGAATTCTCCGACGTTTTGCTGATCGAATCGGATATGATACCAATTTTACTATTTACGATTCAGATGATTCTAAGACCTTGATGAAAGAGGTTTGTAAATATTGTAATGTGGATACAAAACAGTATAAGGAAAGAACATTTTTAAATGAGATTTCTTCTGCCAAAAATGAGCTTATAAATGAGGAGATGTATGCAAATCAGAATTCTTCTGACTTTAGAAAAGAGATATATATTAGAGTTTATCGCGAATATCAGAGTAGACTTCGGGCCAACAATGCCATGGATTTCGATGATTTGATAATGAAGACTGTGGAGCTGCTTAAGTACCAGCCTGATGTGTTGAAAGTATATCAGGATAGATTTCACTATGTGATGGTAGATGAGTATCAGGATACCAATACTGCGCAGTTTGAGTTGGTTAGACTCTTGGCCTCTGGTAGTGAAAATATATGTGTGGTGGGTGATGATGACCAGTCCATATATAAATTCCGTGGTGCAAATATTTATAATATCTTAAATTTTGAAAAATATTATCCAAATGCAACTGTAATTAAGTTGGAGCAAAATTATAGATCGACTAAGAACATTTTACAGGCGGCCAATGGTGTGATTGCCAATAATGTGGGCCGTAAGGAAAAGAAACTTTGGACTGCTAATGACGAGGGGGACAAGGTTCACTTTGAGATGCTTGATTCTGCCTACGAGGAGGCGGAGTACATAGTTCGTGATATTGTAAAACAAAATAGAAATAATCAGTATGGATTTGGTGACAGCGCAATATTATATAGAACCAATGCCCAGTCACGTATATTGGAAGAAAAATTTATTTTTGAGGGAGTGCCATACAAGATTGTAGGAGGAGTTAACTTCTATGCTAGAAAAGAAATAAAAGACTTGTTGTCATATATGAAAACAGTGGACAACTCACGAGATGATTTGGCGGTGCAAAGAATTATAAATGTACCAAAACGAGGAATTGGTCAGACATCTATTTCCAGGGCTAGGGATTTTGCCATCAACAATGACCTGGATTTGTTTGAGGCCTTAGAACACACAGATAGAATACCAAATCTTGGAAGGGCAGCTTCAAAGATTGCGCCATTTGTGGATTTGATTCATGAACTCAGAAGAATTAGCGCAGATCAGGGCGTGACTGCTTTGATAAATGCTATTATTGAAAAGACAGGTTATGTGGAGGAACTAAAGGCTGAAAAGACTGAGGAGGCCGATGCTCGAATTGAAAATATAGATGAACTTATATCCAAAGTTGTGGACTATGAGGACAATGCCGAGGAGCCAAGTCTAAATGGATTTTTGGAGGAGGTTGCCCTGGTGGCAGATATTGATTCTTTAGATGAGAGTGTGCCACAGGTGGTGATGATGACTTTACATGCAGCCAAGGGATTGGAGTTTGAAAATGTATATCTTGCAGGAATGGAAGACGGATTATTCCCTAGTTTTATGAGTATCACTGCCAGCGATGATGACAGTGAGATTGAGGAGGAGAGACGTCTGTGCTATGTGGGAATTACTCGTGCCATGAAGAGACTTACCATGACTGGAGCCAAGATGCGAATGGTGAGAGGTGAGACTAGATACGGAGCGATTTCTAGATTTGTAAAAGAGATTCCACAGGAGTGTATGGAGGGAAATACTTGGGAGCCAAAGCCTAGAGGTTATATGGATGCACCGATTGATTCCGCTCCAAAGAAGCCTACAAAATCCACACCTCTTATGGCTCAGACTTACAAGGCCAAAAATTTTGGCACAGAAATTTCCAAAAAAGCATTGGATTATGGCGTTGGTGACAGAGTAAAACACGCCCGCTTTGGTGAGGGTGATGTGGTTGATATCACAGAGGGCGGACGTGATTATGAGGTTACTGTAGAATTTGATGTGGCTGGTCGCAAGAAAATGTTTGCATCATTTGCCAAGTTAGAAAAGATTTAACATTTTAAAGAAGAATGATGTTGTGGTGTATTATGCAAAAGGGGGATTTATGAAAATAGCAATTTTGGGACCGGGATCCATGGGACTGTTATATGGGGCAAAGCTTTCGGTGTATTCTGATGTGATACTTGTTGGAAATAATGAAGAAAATATCAATTTGATAAATAAAAATGGAATTACAGTAAAGCGAGATGGTGAAAGACATTATACAGTTCCTACGATCACAGGCGGAACATATAAAGAAAAAGTAGATCTTATAATTATTTTTACCAAGGCATATGTGACCAGAGAGGCTCTTGAGGTGAATAAAAATCTCATAGGCGAAGACACCGTTGTGATGACGCTTCAAAACGGAGCAGGCCACGAGGATGTGTTGAGGGAATATGTGGATGAAAGCCGCATTATAATTGGAACAACCACAATAGGAAGTTACAGAGAAAACCCTTACACGGTGGTCAACACAGGGCTGGGGGATACCACAATAGGGCCTGTCTGTGATGATAAATGGTTGGAAAATAAGTTAAAAGAAATTGCAGAGATTTTTGAGGACTCAGGATTTCCTTGTGTGGTTACAAAGGACATTAAGCAGACCATATGGAATAAACTTATGATAAATGCTTCCTCAAGTGTGCTCTCTGGAATAATGGGGCAGCCACAAGGAGCGGTGGTTGAAAATGATAGTGCATGGGAATTGTGCTGTGATTTGATAAAAGAAATGTGCGAAACTGCCAATGCAATTGGTTGTAAATTTGATTATGAGCAACAAAAAGATAGAATGTATAAGCATCTAAATGCTGCGCCAGATGGAATGACAAGTATATGTGTCGACCTGAAAAATAAGAGGAAGACAGAGGTGGATTACATAAATGGTGCAGTGGTGAGAGCGGCACAAAAAATAGGAAAAAGAGTATGTACTCATGAGACAATTGTAAAGATTGTTCACATGATGGAGGGATAAAAGATTGAAAAAAGGACAGATTATCGAGGGTGTTGTTACTCGGGTGGATTTTCCAAATAAGGGAATAGTTTTAACTGATGAGGGCGAGAAGCTTACAGTCAAAAATGTAATCGAGGGACAGCGTGTAATGTGTGCTGTGAAGAAAGCTAGAAAAGATAAAGCCCAGGGACTTTTCAGAGAAGTAGTTGAAAGGTCTCCTTTTGAGATGGAAAAATCCGCATGCAGTCACAGCGAGGACTGCGGGGGATGCGCTTATCAGAGAGTAGATTATGACACACAGCTGAAGTTTAAAGATGCGCAAATTCGTAGAATTTTTCAAGATGTGATACCAAAATTTGAAGATTTGTTTGAGGGCGTGATTCAAAGTCCAATTCAGACGGAGTATAGAAATAAGATGGAGTTTTCCTTTGGTGATGCGGTGATAGATGGTCCATTAGAACTGGGCATGCACAAGCGTGGAAGCTTTTATGATATTGTGACAGTGAAGGACTGCCAAATCATAGATGAAGACATGAGAAATGTATTGAGCGAGACTTTGAAATATTTTTCAGAGAGAAAGATTTCTTATTTTCATAAAATGCGACATGAGGGATACCTACGACATCTGTTGGTGAGAAAAGCTATAAAAACTGGTGAGATGATTGTGGATTTGGTGACATCATCTAATCTAATTGGAGCGAATGAGACAGAACTTTTAAATGGATGGAAAGAGGCTTTGCTAAATATAGATTATACAGGAAAGCTTGTAGGCATTTTACATACAACCAATGACAGAGATGGAGATGTGGTGGAAGATCAGGGTACAGATGTGTTGTTTGGTCAGGCATATTTCTACGAGGAGTTGTTGGGACTTAAATTCAAGATTACACCATTTTCATTTTTTCAGACAAATTCTCTGGGAGCTGAGGTATTATATAGTAAAGCGAGAGAATATATCAGTGATTCTCTAGATGGTGATTTAGACAAGTTAAATGGTAAGGTGTTATATGACTTGTATTCTGGTACAGGGACTATTGCTCAGATTATGGCGCCAGTGGCCGACAAAGTTATTGGAGTGGAAATCATTGAGGAGGCGGTTGAAGCCGCTAAAATAAATGCATCTGAAAATGGCCTGGATAATTGTGAGTTTATAGCAGGAGATGTATTAAAGGTTATCGATGATATTGAGACAAAACCGGATTATATAATTTTGGACCCACCTCGTGATGGAATTAATCCTAAAGCATTGAAAAAGATTATTGATTATGGTGTGGACAATATGGTTTATATTTCTTGTAAGCCGACCAGTTTAGCCAGAGATTTAGAGATGCTTCAGGAGAGTGGATATCAAGTGAAGAGAATCAGTTGCGTAGATATGTTTCCTGGAACTGTACATGTGGAGACCTGTTGTTTGCTCGAACGACTTCGAAATGCAAAGGATCATGTCACGTTTACGCTTGATATGGAAGACTATTATCGGATTAAGGACGCCGAAACTGATAAGAAAAATGATAGTAAGAACTAATCGTTTTTGGTCAGC
>JAILFK010000042.1 GCA_024697595.1 Lachnospiraceae bacterium
AGGAGAAATAAAAATGGCAGAGAGAAATTACAAGACACAGATGGAGGCAGCAAGAAAGGGAATTATCACACCGGAGATGAAAGTTTGTGCTGCTGAGGAAAATATAACAGAGGAGGAACTTCGTGAGCAGATTGCCAAGGGTATAGCAGTTATTCCAGCAAACCCAGCTCATAAAGGGTTGGTTCCTCACGCAGTGGGAAGCAAACTCACAACCAAGATAAATGTAAATCTTGGAGTTAGCCGCGACTGTAAGGATTATGATATTGAGATGCAAAAAGTACTTAGTGCTGTAGATTTAGGCGCAGAGGCTATTATGGATTTATCAAGTCATGGTAATACACAACCATTTAGACAAAAACTCTGTAAAGAGTGCCCTGCAATGGTTGGAACAGTTCCAGTTTATGATTCTGTTATTCATTATCAGAGAGATTTGGGAGAGTTGACTGCCAAGGATTTTGTGGATGTGGTTAGATTGCATGCAGAGGATGGAGTGGACTTTGTCACACTGCACTGCGGAATTACACAAAAGACTATTGAGGAAGTTAAGTCAGGAAAGCGCAAGATGAATCTTGTCAGCAGAGGAGGCTCTCTAGTATTTGCTTGGATGTCTATGACAGGTGAGGAGAATCCATTTTACGAGTACTATGATGAAATCGTAGAGATTTGTAGAGAGCATGATGTGACAATCAGTTTAGGTGATGCCTGCAGACCAGGTTGTCTCGCAGATGCCACGGACTCTACTCAGATTGGAGAACTCTTGAGATTGGGTGAACTTACTGAGAGAGCTTGGGAGAGAGATGTGCAGGTTATGGTTGAAGGACCAGGTCATGTGCCATTAGATCAGGTTGCAGCCAATATGAAGATTCAGGAGACAATATGTCACGGAGCACCATTTTATGTATTGGGACCTTTGGTGACAGATATTGCACCTGGTTATGATCATATTACAGGAGCAATAGGTGGTGCTATTGCAGCGATGAACGGTGCGGCTTTTCTTTGCTATGTGACTCCAGCAGAGCATCTTGCTTTGCCAAATGTGGATGATGTGAGAAATGGTATTATTGCATCCAAAATTGCAGCCCATGCAGCAGATATTGCCAACAAGATTCCTGGGGCGAGAGACAGAGATGACAGAATGGCAGATGCCAGAAGAAATCTAGATTGGGATGCTCAGTTTGCTGAAGCATTAGATCCAAAAACAGCTAAAGAGATAAGGGATAGTAGACTTCCAGAGGACGATCACAGCGACACTTGTAGTATGTGTGGTAAGTTCTGTGCTGTTAGAAGTATAAACAAAGCTTTGGCTGGAGAGATGATAGATATTTTGTAATGTGTTACTATGGTGAAGATGAGCCGTTGTTATAATACGACATAAAATTTGTAGTTTAGTCTAGATGTGAGGAGGTAACATATGGTCAAAGTACTAGTTGTAGAAGATGATAGGGAACTGAACAGCGCAGTGTGTAGACATTTGGGAATGAATGGATACGAGGTGATTGGAATATTTATGGCCCAAGAAGGCTTGGATATTTTGTACAGTACCAAGATAGATATTATTTTGACCGATGTGATGATGCCTGAGATGGATGGTTTTGATTTTGTGGAAAAAGTACGGCAGCAGGATGACAATATACCAGTTATTTTTATGACTGCCTTAGATGATATGACGGCAAAGAAAAAAGGATACAATATAGGTATTGATGACTATATGACCAAGCCTATTGTGCTTGATGAATTGGTCCTTCGTATAGAGGCTCTTCTCAGAAGGGCCAAGATTGCAACGACCAAAAAGCTAGAAGTAGGAAACCTTGTGTTAAATGAGGAAGAGATGTGCGTCTACCTTGATGAGGAGGAAATATCTCTAACCATACGAGAGTTTAGAATTTTATATAAATTATTATCAAATCCTAAGCACACATTTACCAGAAGTCAATTGATGGATGAATATGTGGGGATTGAAAATGAAAGCGGACTTAGAACAGTAGATGTGCATATAACAAATATCAGATCTAAACTAGCAAAGTGTGATTCCTTTGAGATTCAGACTGTAAGAGGAATGGGATACAAGGCGGTGATTAAGTAATGAAGGTGTCTAAGCAATGGATGATTGTCATGACCGTGTTAAATGTTGTCAGTGGTACGTGTATTGTTATTTTCATGAGATTTGTTGGTATAAAATATGTGACTGAAAATTCTCAATATATGTACGGCGTTGTAATCATGGCGTTTTATCTATTTATCATAAGTATGTTTATCAAATGGTTTATAGATTGGTATAGGCACAAGAAGATGGACGAGCCTATTAGACAATTATGCGAAGGTGCCAGGGAAGTGACTTCGGGTAATTATGGGGTTGAGCTACATAGAGATCATAAGGGCAGCAGTGATGAGGACGATGAGTTTAATGAACTGTTTGATGATTTCAACACTATGGTCAAAGAACTTGCCAGTACGGAGATGCTAAAAAAAGATTTTGTATCAAATGTATCTCATGAGTTAAAGACGCCTTTGTCCGTAATATCTAGTTATGCAACAATAATGCAAAGCGATGGGTTGACAGAGGAAGAGCGCAAGGACTACGCGGCAAAAATTGGAGTGGCAGCAGAGAGACTTTCTGTCCTTGTTACCAACATTTTACAACTAAATAGATTAGATAATCAAAAGATACAAAAACATATTTCGCCATACAATCTAAGTGAGCAGTTGAGTATGTGCGCTCTTGGATTTGAGCAGGTGTGGGAAAAGAAAAATATCAATGTTGAAGTTGATTTTGATCAGAATATTATTATAAACAGTGATGAGGAACTGTTAAATATTGTTTGGAATAATCTTATTTCAAATGCCTTGAAGTTTACTCCGGAGGGAGGAGATGTGTTTATCAGTGCGGGTGTTGAAAATGATAAAGTTGTGGTCATAGTAAAGGATACAGGCTGTGGAATGAGTGCAGATGTAAAAGAACATATATTTGACAGATTCTATCAGGGTGATACTTCAAGGGCTACTGAGGGAAATGGTCTTGGTTTAGCTCTGGTACGACATATTTTGACGTTGCTTGAGGGTGAGATATATGTGGATAGCACAGAAGGTGTGGGCTCTGAATTTAAAGTAATATTTCCTTTACCTTAATTAACAAAAACTTAACACAATCCATACATTGTCCTAATATTTCATAGATATACTACTTCTAATAATTTTTTAAAGGAGGTAAAAGATTATGAAAGCTGGAGAAAAAATACATAAAATGGCAGAGGACATGACAGACTTCAATGTAGACATGGCAACAAAGACTGCGGAGTTTAATCTCAAAGGCGCCAAGAAAGGCTTTGAAAAAGCTGAGAAAGCTCATAAGAAAGCCTTCGATAAAATTTTTGAGGTTTTTGATGATGACGAGGATGAGAAGGAAGGTGAAGACCGTGATGAATAAGAAAAAGATTATACCAGTAATAGCTGCACTGTTGTTGTGTTGCTTCGTTGCAACAGGATGCAGCAAGGATAAAGAACCGGTTACTTTAACTGGAGAATACTCAGCTGGTACAAATTTAGGAGCTACCACATATACTTTTGCTGAGGATGAAAAGGTTCATTACGATTACAAAGTTGCAGGACAGACAGTGGTTTCTGTTGATGGTACATATTCTATTAATGATGATGGTGATGTTATCACAATGGTTTTCCCAAAGGAAGAGATTGCAGATGTTCCTGTAGGAGTTGACGTAGGTGGATCTTTTGCACTCGAGATAGATGAAGACGGAGAATATGTGACATTAAATGGTGTTCTGTTCAGTGCTGAGGAGCAATAGAATGATTTCAAAATATTTGGATTAGTTTAATTTATACCTTGGAAAGTAGGAAGATGTTGGTGTACAATATTTTAAATAAAAATTGCCAATAATTATATGAAAGAGATATGGGTAAATTGCTATGTCAAATATTGTTGAATATGTAAGATGGAGGGGCGATTTTTCTTTTGAACAATCGCCCTTTAATATTATTGATAATCTGGTGTTGAGTCATTTGACATACCTTGATATGACTGAGGTATTTAAAGATACCAGTGAGATTACTATTGAGGATATCTATGAGCGGATGAAGGATGATATCCGATTTAGATTATTAAATTATGGAGAAGAGGATTGTAAACTTTTAAAAGAGTGTGCTGCATCTAAAAGATTTTCGAAGGTTAAAGTGTCGCGTTATGTTGACGATATTCGAGTTCAGGATAATATCCAGTTTGCAGCAATGTTATTTTATGTAAATGAGAATATTAAAGTAGTTGCATATAGAGGTACGGATAATACAATCGTTGGTTGGAAAGAAGATTTCATGATGAGCTATTGTAGAATTCCAGCACAACAACAGGCTTTACAATATTTACATGAAGTCTTAAAAGATATAGATAAAGTGTACGTTTTGGGCCACTCAAAGGGTGCAAATTTAGCAATGTATGCCACTGCGCATTTATCAGAAGATGAATTAGATAAGATAGAGAAGGTTTATTTAAATGACGGTCCTGGTTTTTGTCAGCAGGTGCTAGATGCGAGTTTGATAGAGAAGATTGATGATAAATGCGTACGCATCACACCAGAATTTTGTGTGGTTGGTGCGATCTTTGAGCCAAAGATTACGGAGGAGTATATTGTGAAAAGTTCTGCATCTCAGATGATGCAGCATGGTATGCTCTCATGGCAAGTAATTGGAGAAGGATTGGAGTTAGCGGAGGCACATGATCCTTATAGTGAGGGAATCAATAGTGTGTTCGATAGATTTGTGGAAAAGATGGATAATTTACAAGATAGACAGGCTTTTGTGGATTCCATATTTGACACAATGGGGGAAAATGGTGCGGTTACTATAGAGGATTTTACAAAAGAAGGTCCGGCAGCTATGGAAAACTTGTTTATGAACGTGTTGGGAGAAAATGCTGAAGGATTAAATCCATTGCGCAGTGTAAAAGACAATGTGGTGAAAGATATAAAAGATTTTTCATTAGGTCGATTGATTAAAGATAAAGAAGAAAGAAAACCTATAATTAGAATTGGTTTATGTATTTTGGCATTTGTATTGTGTTATTTGATACCAGAAAATTTTATTGAGGTGGCATTTGCGGTAGTAATATTTGCAGTTGTGGCTTATCAGATAAGTTTTACCCTTTATAGATTGTATAAGTCAAAGTGGGATTTTCATAAAGAGAAGCTTCGGGTAAATATTAGTATTATATTGATAGTTTCTTATACGATTTTAATGGTAAAGGATCATGCATTAATACTGGTTGCAAGTGTACTACTTGGAATCTTTTTCCTGACGAGTGCATATCATTGCTTTTTGCAATTTATGGATGGCAAGGGAAATAGAGGTACTAGAGCAAGATATTTTTTCGAGACAATATTATCTGCTTCCTGTGGTGGATATTTAATGCTTGCTCCTGAGGTGGATATGAGTTGGTATACTATGACGCTAGGATCATATGCTCTGATTGACGCAATTTTTGAAATAATAAAATTATATAGGCGATATAAGACAAATAGCTAAAAATTGTGCAAAAATATTAAAAATTTCAT
This sequence comes from Lachnospiraceae bacterium, assembly GCA_024697595.1. Classification (GTDB taxonomy): domain Bacteria; phylum Bacillota; class Clostridia; order Lachnospirales; family Lachnospiraceae; genus JAILFK01. Next base: position 5,559 of record JAILFK010000042.1, read on the forward strand.
ATAATTTTCTTGCAATTAAAGAAGCCAAATTATAAACTTGTTATATGAGGGGATAAGGCGGCTTTTTTCTTATACATTGAGGGAGGTATAGAGCTTTGCGGGACTTTATGAGCAGGATTAATATAAACCTTTTGAAGGATAGAAAAGTTGCTATCGTAGTGGCGGCTTTGATAAATGTGATTTTAGCCTATATATGTAAGAGTTTGGGGTTGCCTTTATATTTAGACTGTATAGGTATTATTGTGGTTGCTGCAATTTTTGGGTATTTGCCAGGTATTATGGTGGCGGTGTTTACTAATTTCTTTGGGGGAATATATCAAGAGGATTCTTTGTATTTTGTCTTAGTGAGCGTACTTATAAGTATAATCACTTCTTATTTTTCAAAGAAAAAGTATTTAAAAAAGAATATTGTATACATAGTGATTTATGTTCTTATAATTTCCTTGGTAAGTGGCGTTTTAGCTGCTTGTTTCCAATGGATTTTAAATCAGGATTTTCAGTTAGAAGATATAAGAGATGCGGCTTATGTGTTACAGGAAACAATAGGTGTTCCACGATTCTTTGGTGGAATAATAGCCAATGTAGGATTGAATTTGGCGGATAAGGGTATTGTTACTGTTTTAGCGCTTTTAATCATTCATTTAGTTCCACAAAAGGTTAGAGATGAACTATGGAATACAGGATTGAAGCAGCGAGTAAAGTTGACGGAAGATGGGAATATTTTTCAAAGAGGAGATTCGTCGGTGAAGAAGCATCTTTGGACGAAGACGGTTTTGATGCTAGTAGTGGGGGCGCTGTTGGTTGCTATTGTAGTTAGTTGGATTAGTATGGCTCAGTATGTAGATACCCAAAAGAGGCAGGCTACAGTTGCAGCTAAGCAATCTGCTGAATTTACTGCAAAAAAATTGGAGGAATATGATTTAGATGAGTTTTTCCAATACGGTTTAGATGCTGAAAATTATCTAGAGGCAAAAGAATTGCTATATGACGCAAGAGAAGCTTCACCAAATATTAAATATCTCTATCTTATGAAGGTGGAGGATGATGGCTTTTACAATGTCATAGACATAGAGTCTAAAGGGGTAAAAGCCTATGAAATTCGCGAGAAGGTTGCTTATGAGACAGAACTTGAAGATTCGGTGGAGGCTTTAAAACATAGACAAGAAATGGAACCTATAGAAACTCGAGATCATTATGGTTGGCTTATCACTTGTTATGTGCCGGTGGATAATAAAAAGTTAAATGGAGTTTACTATGTGGGAGCGGATGCTACTTTAGATGATTACAATGTATATCTGAAGGATTTCTCATTGAAATTAATGCTGATTTTCCCAGGATTTTTCATTTTGATTATTGTATTCGGTATAACTTATGCCGAGAGCAATCTTGTGTCGCCTATTAACACCATAGTTAAGTGGATGGATGATTTTGTGAAAGCCATGGATAATCAAGAAAAAATTGATGATAGTGTACGAACCATAAGAGAGGTTGATATAAGGACGGAAGATGAGATTGAGAATCTGTACAAGTCCATATGTGATATGGCGGTGGCTACATCAAATCAGGTGCGTGATATCAATTATTTCGCTGATTCTACTGCCAAGATGCAAAATGGTTTGATTATAACCATGGCAGATATGGTTGAAAATAGAGATTCAGATACAGGAGCTCATGTTCAAAAAACAGCTGAATATGTAAGGATTATTTCTCAGAGCTTGAAGAAAAATGGATATTATCTTGAGAAATTAACTCCGAAGTTTATGTCAGATATTGTCATGTCTGCACCACTTCATGATGTGGGAAAAATCCAGATATCAGATACTATTTTAAATAAGCCGGGTAAGCTGACTGATGATGAATATGAGATTATGAAAACTCATACAACGCACGGTAAGGAGATAATGGAGAAGGCTATTGTCACAGTAGAGGGTGAGAACTATTTGAAAGAAGCCAGAAATATGGCTGCGTACCACCATGAGAGATGGGATGGCAAGGGATATCCAGAAGGGCTGCACGGTGAGGTTATACCACTATCGGCTCGTATAATGGCAGTTGCAGATGTGTTTGATGCTCTTACATCACATAGAGTTTATAAGCCGGCATTTCCGTTGGAAAAAGCACTTGCGATACTGGAGGAAGGCTCTGGAACGCAGTTTGATCCAAAATGTGTCAATGCATTTATGGATGCCTTACCTGAGGTGAAAGCAGTATTGAAAAAGTATAATGAAGTGTAGGCGAGGGGAAGTATAATGAAAAGTAAAACACATAAGAAGAAAAGAATAGCAAGTCTGCTTTTAATAATATTTATCAGCGCCTTATCTTTAGGAATTACAGGGGTGTATTCTGATGCGGAGGAGACATCTGAAGAATCTGAAGATGAGAAAAGAATTGGTGGTGGATATGCGGTGACAGGGCAGCTTGATCATGTGGGATATTCTACACAACTTTACAATTCTGAAAATGGTTTACCTACTTCAGACGCCAATTGTGTATATGCTACTGATGATGGATATATCTGGATTGGTGGTTATGGTGGAATAATGCGCTATGACGGAGTTTCCTTTGAGAGATTTGATGCGACAGGTGGAATGACAAGCGGAAGAACTATCTTTGAGGATAGTATAGGTAGAGTATGGGTTGGAACTAATGATAATGGTGTTGTTAGGATTGATGATGAAGATAATCAATGGCATATCACTTATGAAGATAAACTGCCAGCATCGACTATTCGTGCTTTTGCTGAGGATCAAAATGGTAATGTATTTATTGGAACAACCAGTGGAGTTGCTTATGTAGATAAGAGCGACAATGTATTTTTATTGGATGACAAAAGAATCAATAATCAATACGTTGTGGGAATGTGTTCGGATTCAGATGGAATAATCTATGTTAGTACTAATTCTGGAGATACATTTTCTATAGAAGAAGCTAGAGTGTCTCAATATTATACCTATGAGGAATTAGGGATGCCACCAATTAATGCAATTTATTCAGAACCAGAACTTCCAGGTATGGTATATTTTGGAACTGATTCCGATGTGGTATATTACGGAAAATATGGTAAAAAAGCTTCGGAGTTAAAAGAAATTTCTGTGGCACCAACCAGAGGTATTAAATATATTACACGAGAATGCGGCAGAATATGGATGAATTCCGATTCTGAAATTGGATATTTGGATAAGTATGGTAATTATATTCTATTAGAGAATATGCCAATGAATGCTTCAATTGAGATGATAACTTCAGATTATCAGGGAAATATGTGGTTTGCATCTTCTCGACAGGGTGTTATGAAGTTGGTGGCAAATAACTTCCAAAACGTAACAGCCAAGGCAGGAATTGACGACGTTGTAAATAGTACCTGTATTCATCAAGATTTATTATATGTTGGTACAGATAAGGGATTAAGAATTTTAAATACTGAGGCTGAAGAAGTAAAAAACTCACTGACGGAATATATTGGTGACGGGCGTATTAGATGTATTATTGAAGATAGAAATGGAAATCTATGGGTGTGCATCTATAACAATGACATGGGACTGATTTGTTATACCAAAGATAATCAAATCATCAGATACACTGTGGATAATGGAATGTTGTCCAATGAGATGCGCTGTGTGAGAGAGGCATCGGATGGAACGATACTTGTGGGAAGCAACGGCGGTCTTAATCTTATTAAAAATGGTGAGATTGTCGGTAAATATGATACCGAATCTGGTATGGAAAATTCAGTTATTCTCACAGTTGAAGAGGGACAGGATGGCTCTTATTTTCTAGGTACAGATGGTGGTGGAATTTATCAGATAAAAGGAAAAGAAATGACAAAATTCAGTAGGGATGATGGACTTACCAGTGATGTGATTTTGAGAGTCAAATGGGATCCACAAAGAGAACTATACTGGATTATTACATCCAACTCTATTGAGTATTTAAAGGATGGCAAGATTACTAATGTAGAACATTTTCCATATAATAATAACTTTGATATTCACTATAGTGATAATGGAGATGTATGGGTGCTTTCATCATATGGAATATATCAGGTCAATGGCGATGATATGATTTCAGGAGAGGCCTTTGATTATAAATTGTATAATATGAAAAATGGTTTGGTGAGCATACCTACAAGTAATGCTTATAATTATATTGATTCAGAAGGAAACCTCTATATTTCGGGTAGAAATGGAGTGAACACTGTCAATATAAATCATTTCTTTTCATATAATGATGACGTGCTTGTGGATTTGAAATATATCTATTGTGATGATGAGATAATATATCCAAATGAGACTGGAGAATACATTATACCATCAGATGCAAGACGTATATATTTCTACCCTGCTGTATTGGATTATTCTATGGCAAATCCTACTGTAAAAGTATTTTTTGAAGGTGAGGAAGATAGAGGTCTTATAGCAAAGCAAAGCGATTTAGACGCCTTAGAATATACCAAATTAGAACATGGAAACTATGATTTACATATACAGGTTGTAAATGAAAATACAGATACAGTTATTCAAGATAAGAAGTTTAAGGTTGTAAGGCATCCTAGATTTTTTGAATTGTTGGCAATTAAAATATTGAGTTCTGCTCTCTTGATTATAGTTACCGGTTTTGCTGTGTGGAAGTTTATGAATAGTACCATTGTAAAACGTCAGTATGATGAGATTCGAGCAGCGAAAGAGGAAGCTGAGAGAGCAAATAGTGCCAAGTCGAGATTTTTGGCAAATATGTCTCATGAGATTAGAACACCTATCAATACTATTATGGGTATGAATGAGATGATTCTTCGTGAGGACGCAACAGACGTGCCAAAGGGATATTTCTTGTCAATTATAAATTATGCGGTTGATATTCGAAATGCATCGGATACACTTCTTAATTTAATAAATGATGTACTTGATATTTCCAAAATTGAATCAGGTAAGATGCATCTTGTGGAACAGGAATATGATGTGAGCGATATGCTCAAGTCATTGTGTTCTATGATTCGTGGTAGAGCTATTCAAAAAGATTTGGTGTTCACTGTTGATGTAGATGAACTTATGCCGACTCGTTTTTATGGAGATGCGAGCAAGATAAAACAGGTGCTATTAAATCTTTTGACCAATGCGGTGAAATATACTTCAGTGGGAACTATAAAATTATCAGCTTCCGTAGAGGAGATTGACGATGATGAATATCATATAAAATATGTGGTGTCTGATACGGGAATGGGTGTTAAAAGTGAGGATGTTGATAAACTATTTACCGCATATGAGCGTTTGGATGAAGAGAAAAATAGCGCCATTCAAGGAACTGGTTTAGGATTGGATATCTCTCGTCAATTTGCTGAAATGTTAGAGGGCAAGTTGTGGTGTGAAAGTGTATATGGCGAAGGCTCAGACTTTATATTTACATTTAAGCAAAAGGTGGTAGACAAGACTCCGTTAGGAGATTTTGATTATATGGCTGACGAGGCAGTGGGGCCATATTTACCACAGTTTATAGCACCTGATGCAGAAATCTTGATAGTTGATGACAATCCTATGAATTTATCAGTTATTAAATCTTTGCTGAAATCTACAAAGATGTTTATCACAACTGCTTCAAGTGGTGAAGAGTGTCTTGATAAACTTAGATATGGTAATTTCAATATCGTTTTACTTGACCATATGATGCCGGGAATGGATGGAGTTGAAACTTGTAAGCATATTCGTGAGAATTATCCTGATTTACCGGTATATGCATTGACGGCAAATACAACCTCAGGAGAAGAGTTTTATATACAAAATGGTTTTGATGGTTATTTAGCTAAGCCAATTGATAGTAGAAAACTTGAAAAGACTATCAAGAGGCATTTGCCGGAAGAAATTATGATGGAAGTTGATACTCCTGAGGCTTTAGAGGAGTTAGAAGAAATTCCAGATAATATGAAATGGATATATGATGTATCTACTATTTCAGTAGAAGATGGAATAAAAAATGCTGGTGGTATATTATCTTTCATTTATGCGTTGCAATTATTCTATGAGACGATAGAGGGTAATATGAGAGTTATTCAAAAGGCTTATGATGAAGGGGATTTGACCCTTTATGTTGTCAAAGTTCACTCATTGAAGTCTTCTGCTCGAATTGTTGGTGATATGTCTTTGTCACATCAATGTGAGAGATTAGAGGATGCAGGCAATAATGAAAAACTTGATTATATAAAAGCTAATACAAGCGATATGTTAGCTGATTATGCTAAATATTTAGAAGTGTTAAAGCCAATAGAGGAGACGCTTCAAAAGAACAAGGATGAGAAGGAAGAAATTCCTGAAGAAGAACTGGCTGATGCATATGCTGCATTGAAGGAAGTAATTCCTATGATGGATTTTGATTCTGTGGAAATGATTGTTAATCAGGTCCTAGAATATAAATTGCCAGAGGAGGATGCAAAATTTATGAGTGAGATTTATAAGATGTTGAAACAGTTTAAATGGGAAGACATGGAAGAAATGATAAAAGATAGGTAGGGGTAGTAGTATGGACAAAAGTCATGTAATGATTTTAAGTACAAAGGAAACATTTTTAATAAGGGCTTTGGAAAAAAAGTTGCAGGAAGCATATGTTGATTTCGTTTATACCAGTTGGGATATCAATGACATCAATTCTAAGTGGGCCAACACGGCGGTGGTGACCATCTATATGGATGAGGGAGATATCCCACCATTGGAGACACTACATTTTCTCTTAGATAAGATGGCTGATGCGGATGTCAAGATTATAACCATAGGTTCTAAGGAAGATAATCAATATATCTGTGATTATTTTTCTAATGAAATGATTTATAAAACATTTAACAGACCTATAGACAATGATAAGTATGTGGATGATGTACAGAAAATGTTTACCATGGTTAGAATGGGTGAGATGAAGAAAACCATATTAATTGTGGATGATGATCCATCTTATCTCAATCTAGTTAGAGGTTGGCTGAAAGCTGATTACAAGGTGGCTATGGCCAATTCTGGGTTACAAGCTATTAAGTGGTTGGGAAGAAACAAGGCGGATTTGATTTTACTTGATCATGAGATGCCAGTTACATCAGGACCACAGGTATTGGAGATGCTTAGAAATGATGAGGAGACTGCCAATATTCCTGTAATGTTTCTCACTGGAAAGAGTGATAAACAAAGTGTAATGGGAGTTATGGCTTTGAAACCTCAGGGATACTTTTTGAAAAGTATTGAAAGAGATGAACTGTTGAGAGAGTTAAAGGCTTTTTTTGTCAAGAATAAATAATATAATCAGGGGATAGGGATTGATATGTTTGAACTTTTGCGTGAATACCAATTAAATATTATGATGTGCCTGACTGCAGTATGCGTAGTTATTGCGGTATTTATTGGGGTCAGCAATGTTATCTCAAAGAAGAGGAAAATTATACTTATATTTTTATCCTTGAGTGGAGCGGCGCTGTTGGAGTTTGATAGAGCGGCATATCTATTTAGAGGGATGGAGACACCTGCAGCTTACTGGTGGGTTAGAATAAGCAATTTTATGGTATTTGCCATGACACTTGTTATATTATTTGCCTTTAATGAATATTTGATAGACTTGGTAATGGACGAAGGCAAATTAAAACAGGTACCAAAAAGGCTGAAGTTTAATAAATATGTGGCTGCCTTTGGCCTGTTTATGTTGATATTTTCGCAGTTTAGTGGATTCTACTATTCCTTTGATGAGCATAATAGATATCAAAGGGGGCCAGGCTTTATTTTAGCGTACATTGTTCCTGTAATTATTTTTGTAGTATTACTTACTGGAATTATAAAATACGCTACGAATATAAATAAAAATTTGAGAAAAGCATTGATTACTTTTGCATTTATGCCTTTGGTTGCCAGTTTTGTTCAGATTTTTGTTTATGGTGTATCACTGACCAATATATCTATTATTGGAATGGTAATAGTGATGTATGTTTTTGTAGTGTTGGATTCCAACGAGGCATTGGAGCGTGCGAAAAATATTGAAATTAGTCATTTAATGAAACAACAAAGCAGCCTATATAATTTGTTCGATCAGATTGCCACTGCTTTTGTGGGTGCTATTGATGCCAAGGATAAATATACAAAAGGACATTCCGCTAGAGTTGCAAAATATTCTAAGATGATTGCCGAGGAGAGCGGCATGTCAAGTGATGACTGTGCCAATGTATATTATTCAGCTCTCTTACATGAAGTTGGAAAAATAGGTATTCCTGATGCGATTTTGACCAAGGGCGAAGCTTTGACTGATGAAGAATATGAGGAGTTAAAGAAATATCCTGAGCTTGGAAAGGAGATACTATCCAATATTGTTGAATTTCCGTATTTAAGTGATGGTGCATATTGTCATCATGAAAGATATGATGGCACTGGATATCCTCAGGGTTTAAAGGGGGAGGAGATACCTAAAATTGCTAGGATTATTGCTATAGCTGATGCCTATGATACCATGACTTCCCAGAGGAGTTATAGAGATCCAATTCCACAGCAACAGGTGCGAGAGGAGTTGGTAAAGGGTGTGGGTACTCAATTCGATCCTGAGTATGCCAATATTATGATTCATTTAATTGATTTAGATATTGATTATCGTATGCAGGAAAAGACAGAAATAAATGAATTTGATGATAAAATGGAAGTGGATTGCAAAGAGTATAGATCTTATATGTCAGAGGGATTTCTTCTCGGTGGTAGAAAGACTTATATGAAAATTCGTTGTACTCCTAATAAAAATAATGAGGAACAATTGTGTGTTCCAGCCATTGTTTTGTTTGATTCACTTGATGGCAAAGTATATACAACAGCACGACAAATTAAAGAGCATTCGTATTTTGAATACGGTGAAGTATGGTTGGATGGTCATGCTCTTGGTTCTGGGGCTAGAAATTTAAAATACGAGTTCAACAGAAAAAATGAAGAGAAATGCCAGTGTGATGTGTATGAGTCGGGAGAGAGCATTGAGTATCAATTAGAGGTTGTAAAATATCGGGATCACGCAATGCTAAAAATCGAAAATGATTACGATAGTATGGAAGTAATTGTTGCCTTGCCAGATGCCACTAGCAATATATATATGGCCTTTACTGGAGAACACTGTCATATAGGTGATTTGCAAGTTGAGTCGGATACTGAGCCGGTGGATGAAAATTATATACCAAGAATTGCCACTGAGATTAGTTATATTAATCGTCTAGAGGGAGATGTTCCAAATATTCAAATAGAGGGGTATCGAACAAAAGAGAGTCAGGCTATCGAGGTTCAAGATGGAATGGAGATTTATTTCCATGCCATGAGTTTACCTACTGCAAGATTAGTATGGCATTGTCCATTTATCAATTTATATTATTCAAGTGATGGTACCCTAGAGGGGGATGATTACAGGGAGTATGCCCTTGTCAGATTAGACGGCGAGGTGGATGACAGCGGCGAGTTTGCCACTAATAAAATAAATATGAAAAAGGAAAATGATTTTACTGATTGGGAGGATTGGAAGAAAATCAGTAAAGAGGGATTTGATAGCGGAGTATTGTTTAGAAAGAAGGGTAACAAAGTTACTATTTTGACTGTTAATAATGGAATTTCCATAAAAAATGTAACTACTATCAAGGAAACAAAAGGTCATGTATATGTTGCTTTAACTGGTGATCAAGTGGCCTTGACTGATATTCGTATAAGACGATAAATTTTGCAATTTAAAGCGTTAAAGGTTGAAAAATACACTTATCAAAGGTATACTTTGGTAAGTGTATTTTTATATCCACTTGTGGGATATAGTAGAATATATTTAGATATGATTATTATATTTATGAAAATGGATTGGAGAAAATAGTATGACAGGTCCAGAGATGATTGATATATATGATGAGAATAGAGAATTTACCGGGGAGCAGTTGCCTAGAAAATCAAAGTTGAAAAAGGGACAATTTATGATGTATGTCTTAGCCTTGATTGAGGATAATAATGGTGGCTTTCTAGTTACAAAGCGCGCCATGGACAAGAAGTGGGCAGCTGGTGAATGGGAGATTCCAGGAGGCGGTTCTCAGGCAGGCGAGACAAGTTTTGAGGCAGTCTGCAGAGAGGTTTTGGAGGAGACAGGTCTTGATGTATCAGGTTGCAAGCCTCAGGTTATCTATTCATATTTCAATGAAGATTTAGAGAGAGGCGACAATTATTTTGTAGATATTTATCGTCTTAAATTAGACTATACAATGGATGATGTTACAGTTCAAAAAAGAGAGGCAATAGATGCTAAAATTGCTTCTTTTGATGAGATTTCAAAATTGTATGATACGGAAGGGTTCTTGCACTATAAGAGACTTTGTGAAGCGTTGGGTGCGGAAGCCTAGACAGTGATTTTAAAGTACAGATTATTTTTTGAATGAGTAGATATGGAGGATTAAGATAGATGGATATGGAAATGGATTTTATCAGGCATTTGCCTACTCCAGAGGAAATAAAAAAGCAGTTTCCTCTAAAGCCGGAGATTGCCAAGATAAAAAATGATAGAGATGAGATTATAAAAAATATTTTCACAGGAGTTGATGATAGATTTTTGCTAATTATCGGACCTTGTTCTGCGGATAATGAGCCAGCGGTTTTGGATTATATGACTAGACTTGCCAAGGTTCAAGAGAAGGTGAAGGATAAGATTTTTATTGTTCCTCGTGTGTATACCAACAAACCAAGAACCAAAGGAACAGGATATAAAGGTATGCTTCATCAGCCAGATCCAGAGGGTGAGGAAGATTTGCTTGAGGGAATTATAGCTATTCGCCAGATGCATACGCATGTGGTGGAGGAGACCGGTTTCACCTGCGCAGAGGAGATGCTATACCCTGAGAATCATAGATATTTATCAGATTTATTGTCCTATGTTGCCATAGGTGCTCGTTCTGTTGAGGATCAGCAGCATAGAATTGTAGCCAGTGGTGTTGGTATTCCTGTGGGAATGAAAAATCCAACTGGTGGGGATGTATCTGTAATGATGAATTCCATCATTGCAGCTCAGCACAAGCAGAAGTTTGTATATCGCGGCTGGGAGGTGGCAACCAAGGGTAACCCACTTGCTCATGCCATTTTGAGAGGATATGTAGATAAGTATGGCCGCTCTCATGCCAACTATCACTATGAGGATTTGCGTGGTTTAATTGACAGTTATGAAGCTTGTGAGCTGGCCAATCCTGCTGTTATTATTGATTGCAATCACTCTAATTCAGGTAAGATGTATATGGAGCAGATTAGAATTGCTGAGGATGTAATTCATAGTATGCATATGTCAGAGGATATCAATAATATTGTCAAGGGATTGATGATAGAGAGTTATATAGAGGATGGTTGTCAATCCATCGGAGATGGTGTCTATGGTAAGTCTATCACAGATCCATGTCTTGGATGGGAGAAGAGCGAGAAGCTTATTTTGGAATTGGCAGATATCTTGTAATCTTAATTAAAACAAAATAGATAATAAATATAGAAACCTTTTTGAATAAGGCCTGGAATTATTTAGATTATTTCTAAGAAATGAGGCTTTTTCAAAAAGGTTTTTTTGCTGCAAGAAAAGACTTGGTGTATATATGTTATATAAACAGTTGACACAGTTGTGTATATGGTGTATATATATAATATAAACAGTTGAGAAACGGAGGCGAGAGTATGAAGTTATCACAGAATTCTGGTGTGCCAATATATCAGCAGATAGCAGATAGCTTTAAAACAGATATTTTGGCAGGTAAGTACAAGGAGGGTGAATATTTACCATCCATTAGAAGCCTTGCTAGAGATTTAAAGATAAGTGTTATCACTACCATGAAGGCCTATGAACAGTTGGAGCAAGAGGGGCTTATAACAGCTGCCCAGGGCAAGGGCTTTTTTGTAAATGCTCAGGACAGTGACATGCTTCTTGAGCAGCATAGAAGAAAGGTGGAGACATCGCTTTTAGATGCCATAAAAGCTGCAGAGATTGCTGGTATAAGCGAGGATGAGTTAAAGACTATGTTAGATGCTTTGCTCAAGATTGAAGAGGTAAATAATTAATATAATTATTTTATTTGGAGGATATGAAAATGGAGACAAGTTACATTATCAAGGGAGAAAATCTATCAAAGAAGTTTAAGAAATTTGAGTTGAATATTCCAGAACTCAAAGTTCCAAAGGGATTTGCCATTGCGCTTATCGGTGAAAATGGTGCTGGAAAGACAACTTTAATGAATATGCTCTCTGGAATCAGAATGGATTATAAGGGTGAACTTACTTACTTTGAGAAGTACAGTGATAAGGAGCGAGAGACCAACCCAGCAGTGAAGGACAAGATAGGTTATACAGGTCCTGGTAAATATTATTTGCCACAGTGGACAATTGGCGATATTGAGGAGATAAGTTCATTGTTGTTTCCAAGTTTTTCAAGAGAAAAATTTGATGAGATTGTAAATGAACTTGCGCTTTCAATAAATGGTGAAAATAAAAAGAAGAAAAATTCTAGTTTGTCTGATGGAAATAGAATGAAACTTATGCTGGCGGCTGCATTTGCCAGAGATACAGATTTGCTTATCTTAGATGAGCCAGCATCACCTCTTGATCCACTTATGAGAGATAAGTTGTGTCAGATGATAAATGAATATATTGAGGCGGGAAATGGTGAGAAGTCAGTATTTTTCTCGACTCACAATATTTCTGATATGGAAAATATTACAGACTATGCCATTATTATGGAAAATGGAACTGTCGTGGAGGAAGGCTTCGTCGAGGATTTGAAGGAAAAATATATTTTAGTAAAGGGTGAAGCTAAAGATATCGAGGTTGCCAAGGATGTACTTTATACAATTTCTACAAATTCTTATGGGTTTGAGGGAATGTGCTTAGCCCAGGATTTAGATAAATTGGCAGGCTTGGATGTAACAGAGGAAACACCAACTCTATATCAGATAAGTGTTGCAGTTATGAAGAAAAATACAAAGCTTGTGATGAGATAGGAGTGAGTGGAGATGTTAAAGAATTATTTTACTTTGATCAATACGAAATATCTTGTTATTGCCAATATAATAATTCCTGTTGTGGCCGGTTTGGTATGTTTTTTAGGTGGTAAATATATATTGGTAGTGCCAGCATTTTTACTTGCATACATGGTTTTTATGGTTATAGATGGCGTTACAGATTATTTCTGCTTTGGAAATGTCTATCAAAAGGGCTCCCTGGGAATGGATTTTTTGAAAACTTCCTACGGAGGTATGAAGGCTTTAAAGCAGGCTATGATTGTGGATTTTATAAGTAGATATGTGAGAGTTTTAATTTTTGTGGCGATAGGAGTTTTGCCGATTTTAATAAATGCAGATGAGCCTAAGTACCAAGAAGAATTTATGATGTACGGAATAGATATAACTTCGATTAAGATGTTTGCGTTAATTTTAATTCTTCTTATGATTTTTGTGGAATATATATTTATAAATGTTGATAGATATATTGCGACTCCACAAAATGCTTATTTGATAAATATGCTTATCATCGTAGGCGGGGGTGCCTTGATAGGTGGATGTTCATATTTATTTGGCCCATTGACTTTTGGAAATTTAATTCCGCTTGTAGTGTTAATGTTAGTGCTTTTAGTTGTTGAGTTTATATTTACAATTTGGCATATGAATAGGAAGTTGGATGCGTCTTATATTGATCAGATTGATTAGGAGGAATGTTATGTTAAAGGATTTGAAATTGGGTTTTAAACTTTTAAGATATGGATATAAGATTAAGATGAATATTGTTATAGTTGCGATTTTTTTGGCGATTGCAATTATTGTTGAATATACATCCCAGGGAGAAAATGTGATTGGTGGCTTTTATCTAATGTTGATTGGAATGTTTGTGTACCAGATGGTTATATCTACAGATATTTCTGCTTTTGTGGCCAGTTCACCAATGCAGAGAAAATTACAGGTTAATATACCGGTTATAACTAGTACAGCAGCTTATTTATTACTGTATACGGTTCTTTTGATCGAACGAGTATTTATGATAAAAGCTTTTCCAGAAAGAGAATATGAATTAATTAATTCGTTGATTATGATTTTAATAATGCTATTTGTAGCGAATATTTATTGTGCTATATGCTTTAAATATTATGCTATTGGATTTATTTTGTTATTTGTCTTTTCATTTTTTGTTGGATTCACTTTTGGAGTCAATGGCATTGATATGTTTATGGTAAACTTGCCGCTTTCAATTGTAGGTATTATCGGATATGGAGTTATTTTTGCAGGAGCAGGAGTTCAGTACGCAATAGGTTCACTTTTGTATAGAAAACCATTATCTGAATTTGCGTTCCGCGGTATCTTTAAGGATATGTAAAATGTTATATCATTAGTAATAATTAAAAAATTCTAAATTGCAATAACAAGTTGGACACCTACTAAGAAACATCCACTTGATAAATTTTATCTAGTTCATCCTCAAATAGTTCGTCAGGTGTTTTATAGCCTAAAAGCTTCCGAGGGAGACTATTTGCCCATGTCTC
>JAILFK010000056.1 GCA_024697595.1 Lachnospiraceae bacterium
GGTTCCCATGTCATATAGCCTGTGGCCGCATATGTCTCTCCCTTGTTGGTGAAATATTGAGTTTCAAAATCTACATAGTTGGTAAATATATAATCTCCATTTCTTACAACAGAAGAAATGATATTCTCACCCTCTGGCAAGGTAGCTTCCAAATATATCTTACCAAGATCTGTACCATCCAGCACAAGCTTGGCGCTTTGAATTGTAGAACTCGGCTCAATGGCATCCTGCAAATCAATCTCCATGCGTCTAATCTGACAGGCAGGATTTAGATAAATGACAGATACCACATCATGATCTGGCGCCTCCACTCCCAAAAGCTCCCATATGAAATCACCACTGCCCTGAGGAATAGTCACCTTGTATCCAGTGCTGACCCATTTGTTTTCATCTACAATCTCATCCACCTTCTCAATGGAAATCTCCTTGGACAGCTGTATAATATTGTTCTTGTTGGCATTGAACCATTCCTGATCAATATCAGAGGTAAACTCAGGAGCTTTGAAAAACAGATTCATGTCTGTGTCAAATGCATAAGATAGATTATCAAGCATTGGCACAACCATATAAGCCATCTCATTTTCCGCATAAACCTGTGTATCCCCCACTTCCAGAAAAACCACATTCATATTAGCATTTGCCGCAAATTTCTTCTGGTCAAATGATCTCTCTCCCTGCACATCCATATCCATGGAGAAGCCTAAGTCTCGCACATCATTGAGCATGGCAGTACCATCAATGGTAACATCTGAATTGAAATACTCCTGACACAACTCCATAATGTCCACGTTGTAGAGCAGATACTTCGGATTGTTCAAGGTCTCCACCGCGAATCTGGTTGTGGCAGCCAGAAGCATCAATCTAGGAGATGACACTATGGCCACATAAGCTACCATTAATATGGTAAATATTATTAATATTCCGGTTATTATTTTCCTAAAAAATCTCAAAATCTTCATACTTTAAATATTAACAAAAACGCTCCAAAAATCAACGACGTCTCTGATTTTTGGAGCTATTACTTCCTATTATAATACATTTGCAATTGTGAGTACGGGCGGAGGGACTTGAACCCTCACGGTCTCCCACTAGAACCTAAATCTAGCGCGTCTGCCAATTCCGCCACGCCCGCTTATAAAAATTCCCTTCAAGGTTACAAGACTGTACCCCGAAGAGATAACTGTGTAATGATATATAATTTCCCAAATGAGACACGGGGGATTTGAACCCCCGACAACCTGATTAAAAGTCAGGTGCTCTACCAACTGAGCTAGTATCCCATATAAAAAAAAGAAGCTGGGCTAGCAGGATTCGAACCTGCGAATGCTGGAATCAAAATCCAGTGCCTTACCGCTTGGCGATAGCCCAACAACATCTATTTGTTGCCTATCGCAACAAGGGTGGATAAAGGGATTCGAACCCTTGGCCTCCAGAGCCACAATCTGGCGCGCTAACCAACTGCGCTATACCCACCATAATGTGCTCGAAGGGATTCGAACCCCCGACCCACGGCTTAGAAGGCCGTTGCTCTATCCAGCTGAGCTACGAACACATAATCCAAAGTAGGTGTTTGTACTCCTAACAAAGGAAAAAGCGGGTGATGGGAATCGAACCCACGTATTCAGCTTGGAAGGCTGATGTTCTACCATTGAACTACACCCGCATATATTTATGAGGTTTTAATCGGGGTGACAGGATTCGAACCTGCGACCTCCTGGTCCCAAACCAGGCGCTCTAGCCAAGCTGAGCCACACCCCGTAAACTGCGTCGCTCTCTCGCAACGCAAGTAATAGTATATGTTATCAAACCACATCTGTCAACAGTTTTTTTTAGAAATTTTAAAAAAAATTTTTATCCCCATTTTATAGCGTAAAACTGCCTATTGCAGATAGGTTTTCATCATTCTAAGAGCCTTGCCTCGATGAGAAATTTTGTTTTTCTCCTCCGGTGAAATTGCAGCTGTGGAGCAGCCATATTCATCGACATAAAATATAGGATCATAACCAAATCCATTTTCACCCATCGGTTCATACCCTATATATCCCTCGATGGTTCCTCTGCACACTTTATTGCTCCCATCAGGAAACACTGCAGCTATAGCGCAGACAAATCTAGCCGTTCTATCCTTTTTTTCCACACCATCTAATCTATTAATCAAATTGGCATTTTTAACATCATAAGAAGTATCTTCTCCCATGTATCTTGCAGAATATACTCCTGGTTCCTTATTTAGATAGTCAATTTCCAATCCCGAATCATCTGCCAACACAATAGCATCCTTCAAATCATCTATCGCCGCGCAGTATTTTTGAACTGTAGAAGCTTTGATAATAGCATTGTCCTCAAAGGTTTTTCCATCCTCAACAATGTCAACATCAATCCCAGCTTCCTTCATAGATCTTATTTCACATCCCAAGTCGCCATATATTTCACGAATTTCTCGCATCTTGCCTTCATTCCCTGTAGCAAATATTATCTGAGTCATCATCTTCCTCCTACTATATTAAAAGTGTATCAACGTGGCACTAAGTGCGTCACATAAAGCTTCCGCTGTCGCGTGCTGATAATTTTGATCCTTGAGCTTATCCAGTTCCTCCTGATTGGTCATAAATCCCACTTCAACCAAGGCCACCGGCATTTCCGCCGTTCTTATTATGTAAATATCATCTCCAGCCACCAGACCTTTATCAGAACTTTGAAGCTTATACAAGACCTTATCCAAGCAAATCTGAGCAAACTCTTTGGACTTTCCAGATGTATCTCCTACCTTATACATAACTTCCGTTCCATTTATCGTGGACATTCTTCCACTGGAAGTAGAGTTGTTGTGAATGCTTAAAAAAGCATCCGCCTTTAGCGCATTAGCTAAAGCACTTCTTTGCTCCACATCTATAGCCACATCTTTGGTTCTAGTATAAAATACTCCTACGCGTTTTCCATACAAATCATATTCAGACACATTCTGTTTTGCCATATTCCCCGAGTCATATACCTTTTTATATTCTTGAGAAACATTAGCATCATCATTTATATCAGTTTTCTTATAATTATCAAATATAGACTTCATCTCCAACAAAATTGCCAGATCGACGTCTTTTTCATCAACACCTTGCTTTGAGGCTCCAGCATCTTTTCCTCCATGGCCCGCATCAACTAGAACCACCTTGTCATATACCTTGTGCAAGTCCACAAAATCGATATATATATATCGGTCAACATTTCTCGCAGACACCATATAGGCGCCATCTAACTTCACAGCAAGCTCTCCCTCAGAAGCAACATTTTCATAAGTTACATCAGTAATTTTATCGCATCGCCCAATCATCGGATAATCATATACATAGGATTTATCAACCCCTGGTATTCTAATAAGCACCATCTGATTTAGATAATCATTTTCAACCTCTACCTCAGAGGCATCTATATCTTTTGGCAATTCCACTCTAAGATGAGAATTTAATTTCTCATTTCCAACTCCAGTAACAATATCTGTCTCTTCTTTCATTAAATCAAATATTGATTCCTGTCCGCCAAACCTATCTTTATATTCAAGTTGCTTTTGTAAAGCATATACATGAAAATCCGGATTCTGAAGGTATATACATGTGACCAATAGTACCAATGCCACCAGCACTACTGTAACCAATCTATAGATTTTCAATCTCATTTTACTCTGACTCCTCCATAGATTTACCATATGCCTTCAAACACAAATTACCATCGGCCTTATCTTCCACGCTCTCCCAATTCAAGCCATTACTGCTGATATATCCCGTACCATCTGTTATATCAACATTTTTTGTAAACTCGTTGCTTGCATATTCTATAGCCATAGGGTGAGTGGATCCAGGAGTATTTATCACAAGAACAATCGCAAAGCGCTCGCCTTCTTTCACTGATATACCTTCATCAAATTTAACTGTATAGTATCCAGCAGAATCCATCTGTCCTTCTGCCACTTGAGTTCTACTGGCCAAAGAGGTGACTCCGTTATAATCCGAAACAAAATACAAGGTATAGGATGTGTTTTTATCCAACGCATAAAAACCTGCGCTTACAATCTCTTCATCTTTGGCGGCAGTATAGATATTCGCCGCAGAAATATATTCCTTGTTATAACCTACTTGGCCAACCCAACCGCATAAATCAGATTGATAAATACTATCGTAATTGTCAGCGTCCTCAACACCTACATATGCAACCGCTTGATTTCCAATATTGGTGTCATAATAAGATACATAGAACACTCCATCATCTCCAAAGGAAGCCCCCCAGCTATTTTGGCAAATGAAAGCGCCGTCTCCTGGAGCTTCTTCCTTAAAATTACTTGCCGAGTATTCATCATCCCATCCTATTATAACCACATCATGATTTGGCTTGTCCGTCTTATTATAATAATACGCATTCTTGGACTTATTATAATAAGCAGATTTAATCAAATTATTCTGGGACATTGACGCATAAATAGAAGTAGATACTCCGCCATATTTATATACAGCCCACTTTATATCATCAATATCCTCTTGTGTAAAATAATGAACCTCCTGAACGTGTTTCGTCACATTATCACTTTCATTATCAGTAGGACCGGTCCAACTAAGCAAGTACGACACAGCCATAGTGTAGTCACCACCGTTTGAAAAATCTACATTATAATTATTTTTTGAAATCATATTTTCCACGTTAAATGTACATTCTTCTTCAGGAAGCAAACTTGATTCTAAAGCTCCTACCGCTGCTTGGGCCCAACATGTGGAGGTATTGTCCTGATTTTTTATCTGTGCAGCTCTATCATCTTTTCTCAAATCAAATTTTGATGGCAGACCTCCTTTTTCAAAATCACCAGACATTGTTGCCGTATAACTTTGTGGATCGTATGAATACTCACAACCAAAAATTTTGCACATTTCCTCCAAGGAAACATAAGCATTTTTTTCGTGAATTTCTGGTGCTACTCTAATTGTAGTCATATCACCATCAATTGTGGCTTCGTATGTACCCACAGAAAACAACACCGTATGGTTTGAATATTTTATTTTTATAAGAACATCATCATAAAGGTGAGCATTACATCCAAAAATTTCCTCGGCAAAGGAAAGAGAAATCATCGGCTCCATTTTATCCCCGAGTATCACTCCATCATTTGCCCCATAACTTTTATCATCTATACGGAGCGTGAACAACTTACTATCATTTATACTTTTTGCTTTTAGAGGATAAAAAATCTCATCCTGAAGCCTAGCCCCACGGAAGGGCTCAACATCCGCATAGTCCTCACTCCAATTATTCATTTTTAA
This sequence comes from Lachnospiraceae bacterium, assembly GCA_024697595.1. GTDB lineage: Bacteria > Bacillota > Clostridia > Lachnospirales > Lachnospiraceae > JAILFK01. The sequence goes on from JAILFK010000056.1 coordinate 5,298, forward strand.
GACAATAGCAAACAACATCACCAACATAAATATGATGTATTTTTTTGAATATCTCATCAATTCTTCTCCAAGTCACGTTTAGGCGGTTTTGGTCCCATAAATTGATAATAATAAGTTCGAATCATACCATTATATAACTTACGATTCTTATCCGCCTTTCTTCCTATATAACGCTGAGCATCTTCATATGATGTAATAATATACAACGACCAGCTATCTAACTCTCTATACACCTTCCCTATTGTAGTATAGAGCTCAGGCAAATCTTTTTTCTCTTCCAATCGTTCTCCATATGGTGGATTGGTAATAATAAATCCATATTTTTTAGGATGTTTCAAATCAGCAACACCTCTCTTTTGAAAATGTATCAGTTTATCGACCCCAGCTTGTCTGGCATTTTCCCTGGCAATACGAACCATATCGCCATCAATGTCATAGCCTTGTAAATCAGTCTTGACATCTAAATCTATCATATCCTCCGCCTCTTCTATCAAATCATCCCACATATCTTTTGAAATAAGATGGCGCCACTGCATCGCAGTGAAATTTCGATTCATTCCCGGCGCTATATTTGCAGCCATCAATGCCGCTTCTATTAAAAATGTTCCACTTCCGCAAAATGGATCCACCAAGATTCGATCATCCCTCCAAGGCGTCAACATAATAAGAGCTGCAGCCATGGTCTCTGAAATAGGAGCCTTGCTAGTCCAAGTTCTATATCCCCTTTTATGAAGTGGTTCCCCTGTTGTATCAATAGCCACTGTAACCTGATCTTTTAATATGAATATTCTAACAGGAAACTCTGCACCATTCTCCTCAAACCAATCCTTAGGATATGCTTTTTTCATTCGGTCCACCATTGCTTTTTTCGCTATGGACTGAATATCAGAAGCACTAAACAATTTACTTTTTACCGAGGATGCCTTTTTTACCCAAAATTTGCCATCCTCTGGAATCCAATCCTCCCACGGAATCTTTTTTATATTTTCATATAGTTGTTCAAAGGTAGTCGCTTGAAATCTGCCCACTTCTATAAGCACACGCTCAGCAGTTCTCAAAAAAATATTGCTGCGGCAAATGGCTTCTAAGTCACCTTCAAAAGTCACACGTCCATCCTCAACGCGAACAATATCATATCCCAAATCATATATTTCTCTTTTTAAAACAGATTCCATGCCAAAATGACATGGTGCAGTTAATAAAATTCTATCCATATGTTCCTCTCTTATTAAAACTGTACTATTAGTCTAGTTTATCTTTTAGAATATTTAGTGTCAATGCATCATAAGTCCTTTAATTCCTTTGTGTATTTTAGCTAAAATATAGGTGATTTATACTATTTTTTTTGCCACTATGCCTTATTGAAATATATTCTTCTTTGATATATACTAGCCCTTGTAAGAGGTAGTTTCCTCTTACGCCCCTTATTAATTATTTATACTCCCCTCAAAAAAGGCCGAAAAATCGGTCTTTTTTTCTGTCTGAATATATTTTTCATCTCCTCTAGGAAAACGCATTTTTTTGTGTCAGTTTCCATTTCTACACTTATGAACTTCCAAGAATATCTAAACTTAAACCCAAAGAAAAAATCTAAACACACTATACTTACAGGCAATCAAAAAGACTCGAGCAAAGCCCGAGTCTAAAAAATCTAATTAAAACTACGCATATAAATCAATAGTTGATCCAGCTCTACCATATGCTGATGCAGCCATTGAATAATCATAAGAAGTAGTTCCTTCACCAAAACCACTGGCTATCGCATTAAATCCTCTTTCAGCTTTCTGTGCTGCTTCTATATGAGATATATTATTCTCAACAGTAGTTGCTGTAGGATATTGAACTGGGTTAGCCGCTTCAATGGACATCCCGCTCAATCTATTAACAGACTCTGCATAAGCAGTAGATGTCTGAGATTTATTCTCAACTGGATAATTATAATTTGATGTAGCAACATAACTAGTTGACACGCCAGTTGCACCAATATTTCCTATTGATAATGCCATTAAAAATCTCCTTAATAAATTTTTTCCTCAATACGCTATATATTATACACCTAAGTTGTAACAAAAGTCCACCACTTATAATTGATTTTACGAAAAAATTTTTATAGTATAATTATTAGCTAATAAAATCATCTATTCCCTTGGAGGCCAATATATGAACATCAAAATTTATGCCATGACACATATAAAATTCACACCACCTTCTAACCCGATATACATCCCACTTCAGGTGGGAAGTGAAGTTCATCCGGATTTAGGATTTTTAAAAGATAATACTGGTGATAATATATCTTCACTCAATTGTTACTACAGTGAATTAACTGGTATGTATTGGGTATGGAAAAATATAACCGACTGTGATGTTGTTGGCATCTGTCATTACCGTAGATATCTATTAAATGCCAAAGAGGAATTGCTATCTGCCTCCGAGATAGAAAATATATTAAAGGAACATGATGCAATTACCACCAAGGTGCTTGATTTGAATTTCTCATATGAATATGGTTTCCAGGAAAATCATACTAAAGAAGATTTAGAGGCTGCTAATCATGCCATCAAGAAATTGTATCCCGACTTCTATCCTCTTTATGTGAAATGTTTAAAAGAAAATCATACATACTTTGGAAATATGATGATTAGTTCAAAAAAACTTTATGATGAGTATTGCAGTTTCTTATTTCCTATCTTCAAGGAAATGTCCAAGGAATTAGACCTAGATAGTTATGACGACTACCACAAAAGGTTATATGGATTTATCTCTGAATTTATATGGATGGTATGGACCAAGTATAAAAATCTAAAAATATATGAATGCAAAGTGGGTCTTGTAGGCGAAAAAAGAGAAACCAAAGATGTGATATCCCATCTTTGGGATTTACTTGCCCTTAGCAAAATAAATGAGGCCAAGACATACTTTTTAGAAGTCCAACGCAAACGACCTGACATATTAATGGAAGCGTCCGATATTCACAATCATCTCCATATATGTCTTGAAGTAATATCCATCTGTGAGTACGAACTAGACAAATACGGCGAAATCCTGCTGCCTCTATCTGAAATTCAACATCTTAATTTAATGGAATATATTGCAAAGCTCAACAAATGTATAATTGAAGTTATTGCATATAGCAAAGGCCAATTGGATGATACAACATTTAAGCAAATAAAAAGAGACCTCAAGGAATCGAACTACAGTCCAATTGCCATGATGATCTCTCTAAAATTATATTCATCTAATACTACTGATTATGAAAATGTTTGCCGGATTCTTCATCTATAGATTCATCCTCTGTGATTTCTGGCAAAACCATACGGATTCTTGTTACACGTTTCTTCTCAACTTCCTCCACAGTCAGTTGGATTCCATTGTCTGTAACGCAGCTTTCACCCACTTCTGGGATGTGATTCAACTGACCTGTGATATAACCACCAATTGTATCGTAATCCTGTGCATCTTCTTCCTCAGTATCTATATCTAGTTCCTCATATAAATCGTCTAAATTTGTAGATCCTAGAACTATAAATTCACGAGGTCCAATTTCAACAATATCATCTTCTTCTCTCTCATCAAACTCATCACGAATTTCTCCTACAAGTTCTTCTAAGAGATCTTCCAATGTAACCAGTCCTGCCACTGCGCCATACTCATCCAGTACAATAGCCTGGCTAAGTCTCTCTCTTCTCATTTCCTCAAATAATTCTGAGGTATTCTTTTGTTCATATGTAAAATATACTTCTCGCAAATATTTCTTTATAGAAAAACCTTCGCGCTCCGCCAAAAGCATATCCTTCATATTCAAAAGACCGATAATATTGTCATTATCTTCCTCGAATACAGGAAGTCTTGTAAATTTATCTTCCTTATAGATATCCATAAGTTCATCGTAAGTACTATCCACACTTACCATTGTCATGTCAACCCTAGGAATCATAATCTCTTTGGCACAACTATCAGTAAAGTCGAAAATATTGTGTATATATTCTTTCTCCTCTACCTCTATCTCTCCGCTTTCATGGCTCGCATCAACCATAATCTTGATTTCATCCTCTGTTACAGTATCGTCAACTTTTGATGAATCAATACCAAATAATAACAAAAATCCTCGCGACAATGCATTTATAACATAAATTATCGGTGTCAAAACCACCATCAATGCATAGATAACCTTGCAATATGCAAGAGATATTTTTAATGCTTTAATTGTAGCTACCGTCTTTGGCGAAATCTCACCAAAAATAAGCACCACTGCTGTCAGCACACCTGTTGCCACTCCTGCTCCCACACTACCAAATAGTTTTGTCGCAAAAACTGTCGCCAATGAAGAAGCTGATAAATTAACGATGTTATTACCAATCAAAATAGCAGATAACATCTTGTGTGAATTCTCTGTTATCTTGAGCACTAACTTTGCTCTAGAATTCCCTTCCTCCTCCATAGCTTTTAATTTGATTTTGTTTACTGTTGTCAATGCTGTTTCTGCTGACGAAAAAAATGCAGACAATACAAGAAGTATTATCAAAACCACCAGCTGAACTATCGACCCACTGTCCACGGACAAGTCACCTCTCTTTTTTGAATACCTTATTAATATTACCTTATTAATATTACCTATAATATAGAAATATAATATTAATTCATTATATCTAAATGGCGTAATTCTTTCAAGCTATACAAAGCTTCAATAGATACTCTATCTTCCCATTGCAATTGTCGATAGTGTTTTCCCATACGCTATTCCCCCTTTGCAGTTTTTCTTATGTGTTGCAAAAAGGGCGTCTTTCGACACCCTCTAATTATACTTTATGAAACAATGTACCGATTGTCGGCACAATATAATTTAGGACCACGCCTTGAAAATATTATCGTCTTTACTCATTTCATATTTATCATTCATTTTTTGTCCAGCCTCCTCGAATATAATAATTGCGCAGAAGGTTTGCTGTATGACTATCAATTATTTTACAACTTTCACATTGATTAATATCAGCAAGAACCTCACTCATTTCACAATCAACATATCTTTTTTTTGAATTTACTGCATTAATTAATTCGTCTATGCTTTGATCCAATACTGGATTTAAATCACCTAATTCTAATTTTTTCATTTCCATGGCTTTTCTCCTTGTACCAATTGTCGGCACCTTTTACATCTTAAAAAACGGATTAGATTTATTATATTCTAAATTAATTTGTTGAACCTTTTCATATGCAGGAATTAAAATTTTCTCATATCTAGCTTTTAGCATAACAAAATAAAACTCTTTTCTAACACTGCTCATATTTGGGGTTTCATCAATAATATTTTTAACATCTATTTCTTCTATCATCTCAACTATTTTTTCTATAGAATAACCTAATTCAGGATATTTATTCAACATTTCATCACTTGTCATAAAATCATAATATAATACTTTTTTCCCATCATACATAAAAGCTGCAGTTGGATATTTATAAATACGAAGATTAATTTCTTCTTCAGAAATAACAATATTTTTCATAGCCTCATCTGAAATCATAGGATATAAACATGCCCCACAATCATATACAGGTGCCAATATCGTTTCATGCTTATCATCATTATATAAATATCCCCAATTTCCTGTATGTCGATCAAAATTTCCTAAAAAAGCATCCATAACAAATGTATCCCAGAATCTTTCCTTTGCTATATCTGAATCAATACGCTTATCAGCTTCTATAAATGAAATAACATCATTGATTTCAGGATATCTAACTTTTTGAAAATCAACATCTGCCATACTACTATTTTTTTCAAACTCGTTTAGCTCATAACCATCTACGCAAAAATCTTCACAAGCTACAACAATATGACCGTTTTTTTCACCTAATAATGTTTTTTGAACTGGAATTCCAACAGCCTCAAAAATATGGCATGAAATATATTCAGAAAAAGCATTATTACGAGATGAAGACGTATAATCATTTCTTTGATTTTCTGGAATAAAGTCATTATATTTCAGCATATATCTTCTTTCATTAAAAAATATAGCTTCCTTTTTATCTGAGCCACCAAATTGTTTTAACGACTCTCTACAATTATTGAAATCATAAAATACATTCATTGTACATCCTCCAAGAAATTTATATACGCCAAAATCTTCGTACCGAAAATCGGCACGAAGATAATATTACCAGCCCCATTTAGCACATTTTTGATGATACAAATTCGCATTATATCCATGCGTATTAAGCCATTGATCCATACTTATACTAGCATCACATTCATCTGAACCACACCAATCACTATAAGCATTTGACGCACTTGTCACGTACTGAAAATCCGCATCCTGCTCTGCTATACATTGATTATTATGAGCTTCATATTCACTATGAGTCATTGCTGGAAATGTTTTTCCACACCTATCACAATGATACGGCTTCCTTTCTTCTAATACTGGTGCAGGTTGGCTTTGTGCAGCTGGGTTATTGTTTGTTGTTGGCTGCTGAGCATTTGATGAATTCGAAGTATTCCCGCTCGTTTGTGTTTGTGCATTACCAGCAGCTGCATTTTGATTCTGTTGTGGGATATTGTTTGTATTTTGCGAATTATTAGCTATAGCTCCAGCATTTGAATTAGCATTTACATTACTATTTCCTGCTACTGTACCACTTTGACTAGTAGCCACTTCCTGCTTCTTTGTTGCTACCGTTTTGGTGTCTATTTTGGTTGCTTGAAGTACATTTTCATTAATTGTCACACCTTTATTAGACACATATGTGATCATTGATGTGTTTATCTCATTTATAATAGACGTAGCCGATTTATAATCTTCCTTTTTACAAAGCTTATTTATTTCACCAAGCTTAGAAAAGATTTCCTCAAAATATCCTTGATCATAAAAACTAGCATCCTGAGGATATGCTACTTTCATAGCTTCTAACGCATCACTTACAGCATCTTTACTCGCTTTATTGTAATCGGATATTTCTTTTAACAAAGCTTTTAATTCTTTCTCGTCCTTTTCAGATAGACTGGCTAAATCTTTCTTTTCAAATCCACTTAATTTCTTATCTAAGGTTTGAAATGTAGCATCATCCAAAACAGACTTGTTTAAGTTATCTCTTGCATCTTTTACATTTGCTGTATAATCTACCGCATTTTGTTCTTGCTTTACTTCTTCTTTATTCTTGCAAGCTACGGTTGATATTGATAATGATACCGCTAATATCATCATTAGAAATATTTTCTTTTTCATAGTTGTCCCCCCTCGCACCCTGTACCGACTATCGGCACACTCATTTAATACAATTATTATAACAAAACTATTCAGTTTGACAATTCGTGCCGACAGTCGGCACAAAAAATCCTCTCTGCTAATAAACAGAGAGGACTAAAACTTTTATTCTTCTATTTATTGTAATTCAGAAAACGATGGATTAATCGCTTTGTAGTAGCCTACCCATCCTTGAAGATTTGCTTCTGTTATTCCATTTGAATAATCAAACCATTCTTCAGGAATCTCTTTATCTTTGTACCAATTCATATTTCTATTACTGCACAAAGCTTGAGAGCTTCTATAACCGCTGTCATAGATTTTATTATCTTTATACATTTCAACACACTCGTCATAATGCTCTTTGGTAAGCCACGTCTCATTTCTGATTGCGCTGAAGCAATGTTCTTGAGAACTTCTTATATCAGCACAATTGAATTCATAAATCATTATAGGCTGATCATTTTCCAAGCGATAAAACGCATCTAAAATAGTCTTTTTATAGGTAGGAACTACGTACCATACGCTATATTTTCCAAGACCAGCATCCGTATCTTTCATATCATAAAACTTTCTTGATATAGATCTCACATATCTTGGCAATTCTCCTTTTGATTCATCGGCCCAACTTGACTCAATCATACCATCTTTATGAACTCCAACATACATAAGTTTTCTTGTTTCATTTCCTCGACTATCTGTTGCTACAATAGTCACTGTAGCTTTACCCTTTTTCCATACACCTGTTCTTCCGAGGGTATAATAATAGTCTTTTGAAACCGGATAAACCACTTCAAGTTTTAGATTTGTTCCATCTTCCTTATCTGTAGCATTTACTCGCTTTAAGATATTTTCATCCGTAAAAATACCATCATCTACTTGTTTTGTACTAATCCACCAGTTCTTTGCAGTTATTACAGGTGGCTCATCCCACACGCTATAAATAGTTATATTTACATTTCCATCATCGCCAACAAGAGCTGTATCTGAATTCAATTGATCATAAATCAATCCTGTAAAATCGACTTTTTGATTATATCCATATGGATTATCTTTATATGTAGCACTATCTGACAAATGCCAACCCTCATGTGAGTATATTCTTCTACTCAATTCATCATGCTCCAGATTAACGTCATATACCATTTCTTCATACTTTCTTTCGAAAGTATTCTCTGGAAGCAAACTATTATTATTTTCAAAATTATAAAGTGTATAATTATCACCTGCAGTTTGATTATTACCATTTATACTAAGGTCTATTAAACCTCCTGTATATGTAGCATATACAACCTTATCAGATGTCATTTCTCCTGCAGGATATACAAGCCAGCCATTCACACCACATCCATCCGAATTAAATCTTGCGCTTTTATTCCATCCATTATGAACAAGTGAATTAAACTTCTTGCCATTATAATATAAATTCACCTCACCGCATGGCACCCATGCATCTTCTTTCCAATAATACGTCTGAACTCCTGGCACATCTGCAGTCACCTTGGAATTATTAATGTTCTTATCAAAGGATACATAGTATTCTTCAGATAAGATAATATTTCCTACTGCTCCATTTGTACCATTTCCTGATCTAAGAGCTGCTTTACGATATTTATTATTACGAACAGTTCTTGTAGTAGTTGGCTTAACCAACTTGAACTTCTTTAACATTGCATCTGCATTATCCTTATTCATTCCGTAAGAACAATATGCCACATTGCGTCCAACTATATTATCTGGTGATTGGATCGTCACCTTAATTGCACCATCTTCACAAGTAAGTGGTGATGTAATATTGATTGTATGCCCTGGTGTTAAATATACTCCGTTAGAATATGCTCTTGCATCACCTGACATCTTATAATCACCATTTTGATATACATCATAAGAGTTATTGTCTCCGCATACTCCTGCAGCATAAACTAATTCGGATTCATTTCTATATCCATACTGTTTATTACCTCTATTGGTTCCACCATTTATCTGGGCTTTACCATGTTCATTGTATATACCATTTCTGCCATTATTTTCTATCAATCCACCATTGATTATTAATGTACCTTTAGCATTTGAATATTTGTCACCATTTTTTATTCCATCCTGGCGATTATTTGAAATAGTTCCACTATTAATGGTTACTGTGCCAGCTTTATTTAAAATACCGGTATTCTTTCTGTTAACATTTGTATTTGCTAAATTTACTTTTCCTCCAGCATTGTTGATATATATACCATAAGCTGTTTTATCACTAGATGTGACGTTTGTGTTAGTGATATTTATATTTCTTTTTCTTTTTGGTTCAATATAGATACCATCCCCCTTTGTACTTATTGATGTATTATTTATTACAACGCTGGTTGAATTTTCATTTGCAAGATAATTTCCTTCAATATTTATTCCTCTTGCAGCCATATAGTCCTCTCCAGTCCATTCACTATCTCTGCTACTAGTTATGGTGCAATTACTTATTGTACCTCTTGAACCCCATGGGTTCCAAAGACCATTTATTCCGCCTGCACAATAACCACCATCTGAGCCACCTTGGCCAGAAATTCCTATTGCATTAACACAATTTTCAAATGTTGTATTGGAAATATCTACATTATTATTTACGCCAACTCCTTGTAAGCAATCATGAAAATATCCATGGTCAATATTCACATAAGACTCCCCATATTGTCTTGTGCTGCCATTTGAATGATGATTACTTATAACAGCTGTAAATTGTCCATGTGTAAATTCATCATTATATGAATAATATTTTCTACCATCTGCAACATATACTGCATTAGCAGCCGTTGACGTCATATATGAATAATGATCATTTCCATCAAATTTAAAGTTTCTTGTTTTTAATGTTTGTGTACCATTATCTAAATGAAAGATTGCGCCAAATCCAATCGAACGTCTTTCTTTCCAGGAACATTCACCTAATGCTATGCAATTACTTAAAGTGATTGTTCTGTTTAATCCAGATTTTATATACATATTAACATTAGGATTAGATTGCCAAAATGCATCTAATGGACCGATATGATCTATTCTGGCATTTATATGTCCTCCAGAACCTTGTAACGACTGAAGATAAGCGTTTATAGCAATGAATGTATAACAATCATGTCCTCCCCAGCCTTCAATGTTTTCAGCATTCCATACATAGCTTCCAAAAATATCTGTCCAGGCATCAAATCTTTCACCATGACTCAATATCTGCCAGTCATATATTTGTTTTGTTTCTAAATTGGCGTGGAATCTCACACTCCAGTAAGCTTGTGCTGATGGATTCAATACAACCCAGTAATACCAACCATCGTTGCCTCTAACCATATATCGATAATCTACATCATCCAATCCTAAATCCCATGGTTGTGGTGCAGTTGCTCCAACTATCTGATCACCAACATCTTTTCTTTCTTCTAAATCAACATCTTTTTCTTTGTCAGCTGTATGCTCCGAGATTTCTTTAATGTTATTTTTCTCTAAATAACCATTACCGAAATATTCATCATATCCAGCTTCACCTATATCTTCTACTGATGCTTGTAAAGAAGTATATACATCTGTTTCTGATACATCATTTCTTCCAAGAGCCTTTAGCATCGCTACATAACTTGTTACATACGCACTTGCTACTGATGTTCCATTTACAGAAGTAACAATCTCTTTTCCTGCTTCATCAGTATATGTCATTTCATATGTTCCCATTGCTGAAAAGTCAACAAACGAACCATGATTTGAATACTCTGCAAAGACTTTCTCTTTATCACGATCTGTTACTGCTGAAATTGTTAGGGATGTATCAATATTTCCTGGGATATACTTTGCTACATCATCTGAATTATTTCCAGCTGCAACAACAGTAGTAACGCCCTGGTTGTAGGCTTTATTTATCTCATTAGTTAAGATATTTGAATTTCCTAATCCTGATAAAGATAGGTTAATTACATCAGCATTATGAGAAAGAGCATATTCCATACCCATATACACAGATAATACTGATCCGTTACCATTTTCATCTAATACTTTGATAGGCAGGATTTTGATTTCAGTGTTGCTATTAAGTTCAGTATCTTTAAATGTGTTTGCAATAACATTTGCCATAACAGTACCGTGACCGTTATTGTCGTAAACATCATCACCTATTACAGAATAACCATCTAAAACCATTCCCTGCAACAACTCGTCATCAGATACATCGGCTATACCTGTATCTAATACTGCAACAGTAATAGCCTTTTTAGTTGTATCCTCAGTTGTCTTTTCTACTTTTTCACAGAGTTTGTTAATTCATCATAAACCGCTTTAGTATCTTCTGCTGTTTCAAAAGTTAAAATGTAGTATTCGTCGTATCTGGTCACTGTCTTAATCAGCTCGTTTGTGAAAGTAATTTCAGTCTTTGAGTTGACGATAAGAGATTTAGAATCAAATTCTGACTTTTCAACATTTTCTTCTTCTAAAACTTCTTCAAGTCCTTCTACTGATGTCGGTGCAGAAACCTCTTTAGCTTCAACGGTTGTTTCTGTTGGAACATTTACTAGAAGCTCTTCAGCTATTGCAGCACTCGGAATAATTCCTGTAATCGTGATTGCAGATAACAATGATAATGAAATGAATTTCATTCTTGATTTACGCATTTTTTTCTCCTTTCCCCTTACGATATTTTTTTGTACCGACATTCGGCACTTTAATATACAGCTACATATGTCAAATCTTCATTTACTGTTTCAGGAAAAATAGCAGCTTTATTTTCATTTACATTTTTCCAATATTTAAATCCCTCATTTTTGGTTGAAGGAACTCCTGGAAAAACATCATTATTTTCAACATTCATTTCCATTACAGTTTGATCCTTGTCAATAAACTTCACAGTATATGTATCCAAAGCTGCAGTCTTGTTTAACACTGCTGTAGTTTCACACTTAAATTCACCCACTTTTCCATTTGGATGGGTATAATTTTCTGTCACCCGAAGTGATAGCAATCCTTTTTCATAATCAACTCCCATTATTTCAATTTTCAATTTAAAATTCTTATCTTCTCTTAAATTACCATCCTTATCTTTAGACCCTGCATTAATATCATTTAATAGAAGTTCATTAAAAGCTGCTACAAATGCATCCTCGTTATCAATGCTATACATTCCGCTAGTTTCTAGCTCTTCTATCGCAGCTTCGACAGATGCTTTTAATGTATCATCCATTTCATTCATTCTGATTGTGCCATGCTCAAGTGTCATCACTATCAAAAATCCTAAAACAATTATTGCAATGGAAGTTATCGCAAATACAATCTGTTTCATAAATCCTCCCTTTATTTAACGTCTATCATCCCCTAATTCACATGCGCATAAGACATAGTTTCCACCACCTTATCGTCCATTTCCACCAATGTTCTTATTTGATATAGTCCCATATCCTCAAAAATAACTTCTCTATCATATATTTTTGCACCTTTTACTGTTCCAATAGGTATTATTGAAAAATTCAATATTTTTCCCCATTGCCCATTAGATGCATTTATAATAATCAAATCCTCTATATTATATTTTTTCCCCATAGTGACATTTACATCCGTCTCTGTGACATGATGTATAGGTATAATTTCCTTTTGAAAAACCTCCCTTGTAGATAATTTTTCAAATCCTATTCCTGACTCATTAGAGGCCAAAATGTATCTATCACTCCACCCAGCAGTAAATACATTATTTAAAATATATGTGATTACAGCTATCACTGCCACCATAGACAAAATTATCATTCCATACTGCCTTACTATTTGTTGCATTTTCCTCCCCCATTCTTTACAATAATTTTCCGGCCATATCAGAAATCATCTCGGGGAATCCTGATAAAAAAATTTTTATCAATAATCCTATTATTAACACCGTACTGATAACCGCAATTATTCCATTTCCATATATTTCAACTATCTCTTTCAAATAAACCTCCTATGATATTTAACTACTAATTAAATTCAATACCATTGATAGAATGGTCACTATACCGCTACCAACAGCAAGATATACTATCCCAAGTCCAAATTGTCCTATTATATTTTTCATATTTCTCTCCCTCTAGATTCTCGTGCTAATGTATTTATCTTCTTCAAGTCCAATTACTGGTATCTTATATTCATATTTTAAAGTTGCATTGCCATATTTTTTTGTCGTCTTCGAAGAATGCACGTCCACTTCAAGAACATACCCCAAATTCTTAGCATCTTCCTTTGCAGCAGCTATCATATTTGCTGAACAATTTGAATCTCTTAAATCCTCTGCAACTAACGCCATAAAAGCATCTGCATTTCGAGCACTTATAGATGCTGATGAAAACCCATAAACCAAAAAAGTCAAAAACAATAAAAAAAACACTCCAAGAAAACTTTTTACAATCTCTTCCATAACATCATCCTCCCATTACCACTCCAGATGACATCAATCCAAAAAACATAACCGCCATGTCAATTAACATCTTCATACCACTTGTAATTTGTGGAGCTAAAAACAGAGCATACATCCCTGCCATCTCATCACTATTTTTCATTTTTTCAGATTGATCTATCATCAATTGATTCCTTCTAATAATATCTTCAATCTGCACAGATGCCTGTCCACCATTACCTTCGGAAATTGAATAAAGCATCTTCATAGATGACTGAACCTGTGGCAAATTAAACTCTTGCAAAAAGTTAATATACGGAACTATGTTTGTAGGACTTTCATTCAATTCCTGTAAAAAATCTTTTAAAAACGGCTTCATTAAAAGCGGTGCATCATCATAAGATTTGGACAATGCCACCTGTACATTTTCACATTGCAATAATATCGACACCTGGAGTAACCATTGGGGATAAACCTGTTCTATAGCCTTTTTAACCTCTCTGAACCGCAAGTTATCGAAGGGATGTATCCCTTTTTTCATTCTGTGTTTACAAAGGACTTTATATTTTTCAAGCACTTCTTCTCCTGGCAATCTACTTTCGCAGAGGCTCACCGCCATCTTTTTACACGCTTTATATATAATCAATAAATTCAACCAGATCATTAATACCATCGAAACTCTTGCAATAGTATACTCACAAATATCAATATTTATTCTTTTACCAACCGTTAATAAAACCCAGCACATCATCACTGACAAAACCACAGAAAAAATTATCTGAACCACTTTTTGCCTTTTCATTTTCATTAATTCCGTGGTGCGATCCGCCCACAATCTCCTAGCCTCAAGCAATAATGAAATCCCCATTTGTGATTCTCCACCATTTACCTCAACCTGCTGACAAAATTTATGCGCAGTACAAAGCAAATTAGTAGGATACACATTTTCCAGTTCTCTCAAACTTGCGGAAACAGAATCCTCCTCGTCGAAATCATTTTCTATGTGATCAATTGCTTTATCCAAATTGTCATGCATATCCCCCTCTTCAAAGAGCTGACGCACATCCCTTAAAGAAGATAGAATCTTGCCAGTTTTTTGAAAAGAATAAAGAAACTGCTCAATATAAATATTTATCTCCGAAAACTTCTTTTCCTCAAAACTAATTTTCAAAATACAAGATATATAAAAAGGTGAAATAAATGCCAAACCACAGGCCAAAATGATCATATACATTGTCGGGAGTCCAAAAATCACCCCCAGCACAACAACTAGTCCACCTATTAAAATTGCCCACATCAGACTTTTGGTCACACTAAATTTATATCCATAGGTTTCAAGCTCCTCTTTTAAATTTTTCAGTTTCATATAGCACTCTCCCCTCCTCAACTAACATGGTTGTGTGATTATCACCGCAGTCCCTATCAAAAAGACATATCTGATCTATATAGCGAACCACATCTTCTACTCCATCATTTCCTCTTACAGTTTTTCTTCGAACCAATATCCCCACATCAATGAATGTAAAAATATCATTTTCCATTCTAGAAACATCTCGCTCGCCTCCTGCCATATTTTCAATTCTGTCAGGAATATTTCTAACGTCAGAGGTATGCATTGTAGTCATACCTCTAACTCCTGTAGAAAAACTTTCGATAAGATGAACCACCTCTCTAGACCTAGCCTCTGACAACATAATCCATTTTGGATTTAATCTCATACATGTCTTGATTGCCTCACTATATCCCATCTGATTGTTGATTCTCAGCTCCACGCAATCTCTATTTGGAAACAAACTGCTATAGTGCCATTCCGGTGTATCTTCGATGGTTATCACCCTCTCTTTTTCATCAATAAATCCAGATAAAAACTTACATAATTCAGTTTTTCCTGCACCTGGTTCCCCCACCACCACTATGTTTTTATGATCTTTAACAAAATCTTTTAACATGGCAAGTATAGTTTCATCACAATAACCCTGATTGATAATATTTTTCATATTTAACCTAGTGACTTTTGGTGTTTTTCTAATGCTGACACTTCTACCATTTACCGAAACTGATTCATGGACAATAGTTATTCGCAATTCTGGCGTTTCCCCTTCTAAAACGGGATATAATTTATTAAAAGGTTTACTGACCAAATTGGATATCCGCTGAGAAAAATTCTCTATAAACTCCCTTGTAACAGCTTTATTAAAACAAGATTTTCTTCTACTATTACAATCAGTTATCCAAATTCCTCCTTCACCCAATAATCCGTTGATATCAATATCTGTAATATTTTCATCCATAACATACATATAAAGAGGTCCAAAGAAATCTTTGGCATAGTTTACATCCATCAAATCGATGTCCATAGTATTCCTCCTTTAGCCGTTGGAAGTTCAAAAAACTGATTTAACAACTTTGAAAAAGCCTGTCCTACCACGCTTGTACCATCTTTGCCAACCAAAATTGTAATCAAACCTATCAATGCTCCAATTGCAACTAATGTAATAATTGCAGGTCCATATTCTCTTATAATCTCTTGCATAATTTTCCTCCTGTAAAAAAATAATTTTGCCCAAAAGAAAAAACTTTATAAGAATAAACAAAAAATTCTCATAAAGGATGTAAGAAACTAATGTGAGAGCGCAAAATCTCCCTATTAAATTTTATATGTGAAATATTGGCGAATCGCCAAGAAAGACAACCACTATTTCTTAAGTGGTAATTGATATACTATCATCTGAATACAATATTTTCAAGAATATTTTACAGAAATAATTCAACAAAAGATTAACCAAAAATCTGTATATATTTTCTTTACGAAAAAAAATATATATCCTATAATTAGATTTATTAAATAAGAAAAGGAGCTTTTTACTATGGCACAAAATCCAATTGTAACTATAGAAATGGAAAATGGTGGAATTATCAAAGCAGAATTATATCCTGAAATTGCACCAAATACAGTAAACAACTTTATCAGCCTAATCAATGAGGGTTACTATGATGGGATTATCTTCCACAGAGTCATCAAAGGCTTTATGATTCAAGGCGGTGACCCTACAGGAACTGGAACCGGTGGCCCTGGATACTCTATCAAGGGCGAGTTCTCAAGCAACGGTTTTCACAATGACTTAGAGCACACACGTGGAGTATTATCTATGGCTCGTACAAATATGCCTGACTCAGCAGGAAGCCAATTCTTTATTATGCATGAAGATTCTCCACATCTTGACGGGGAATACGCTTCATTTGGTAAGGTAATCGAAGGTATGGAAGTGGTTGACGATATCGCCAATTGCGATGTTGATCCTTGGGGTAATAAACCTTTTGAAGACCAAAAGATGATGACTGTAACAGTTGATACTTTTGGTGTGGACTATCCAGAACCAGAAATGTGCTAATTCAAAAATAAAAAACATCTCTAATATAGCTTTTTGAGAAATCTAACTCATGGCTAAATTAGGGATGTTTTCTTTTGTCTATAATGATAATTCTTTTTTCACCACTTCAACTGGCATGTCCACTCCAGTATACAATTTAAATGCTGCTACTCCCTGCCAAAGTAGCATTCCTTTTCCAGCTACACATTTTTTCACTCCAGCTGCAGCCGCATCTTTTAAAAGCTTTGTCTCAAGCGGATTATATACAATATCACATACCACCAAATCCTTATGAAATGCACTCATATCATTTACAATACTTTTATCAACATCTGGCGCCATGCCCACCGACGTAGCATTCACCAAAATATCGCTGTCTAAAATCCTAGCTTTCAACAATTCTTCATCTGCAATATCGCAGGCATCAATCTTTAATCCCGGCACTTCAGATTTCAACTTATCTGCCAGCTCGACCACCTTGGAAAATGTAGCATTTTTTCTCTTGAAAATGCTTATCTCCGAAGCACCATCCAAAGCACACTGTACAATAATTGCCGTGGCTGCTCCTCCAGCTCCACAGATAACCATCTTCTTGCCCTTCACATCCACATCATTGTCCTTAAGATTCCCCACAAAGCCAACTCCATCCGTGTTGTGTCCAATAAGTTTTCCATTATCATTTACAATGGTATTTACCGCACCGATGATTCTAGCCGCCTGGGATAATTCATCCATATATTTTACAACCTCATTTTTACAAGGCATAGTCACATTCATTCCACCAATGTTTAGAGATTTCATAGCAGCAATTGCATCTTTGGTCCCAGCCACATCCACGTCAAAAGCCATGTATGCACTGTCAATTCCAAGCTCTTTAAATGATACATTGTACATGGCAGGAGATGCAGAATGTCCCACTGGACTTCCTATCAATCCGTATAATCTGGTAGTCCCAGAAATTTTTGGATTAACTCTTCTCATAATTTCATCTGCAACTTCCACTGTAGTCTTATCATCCACCTCCACGATTATATCCGCAACAGCTTCATACTTCTCACGGCGCTCTTCCATCAGTTTTGAGATGTATTCCACATTCATATTTCCCTCAAGAAGAGGTCTGTTATGATTGTCTTTTATACGTTCATAAATGGTTTCTGGCGTTGCCCGAAGCAAGACTACCTTGCCTCCCCTTTTCATCTCAATCACATTTTCATCTCTCATGGCAACACCGCCGCCACAGGAAATAATAATATTTTTTCTAGCTTGAAGCTCAATCAACAATTCAGTCTCAAGCTGTCTGAAATACGCCTCGCCCTTTTCCTTAAATATATCTGCGATAGAACAGCCTTCCCGCTCCACAATGACCTCATCCATATCAACTATTTCCATGGAATATCTATCTCTAATTTCTTGTGAGATGGTTGTCTTTCCTGAGCCCATAAATCCAATCATCACTATATTAAAATCCAATGCCATCTTCTTTTTCTCCATAAATATTATTATAAATTCAATCTCAAATTTCCTAGAATGCAGTCCACACGCTCTTTTAAATAAATTGCATTTGCAGGTTTTAAAATATAATCCACCTTGTTGATTTCCCTACATGCCATAACTATTTCTCTATCTCTTGTGCTGGACAAAAATACAATCGGCAATTTGCTAAATCCATTTTTCCTAATTTTCTTGGCCACTGTGACACCATCAATGGTAGGCATAACTGCATCCATTATAAGCAAATCCGGAACATCCTCTGAATTCTTAGAAAGAAAATCTATGCACTGCAATCCATTTTCAAAACATATATATTCATATGCATCACCTATAGCAGTCTTGGTCTGAGCCATACTCATAGGTGTGTCATCTATAATCATAATCCTTTGCTTGGTTCTTATATCTTTTTTACTAATTTCATTTAATCGTTCCACCTTGCCATCGCTGTAATCTTCCAGCAAAGCCCCTGACTTTACGATATTTACATCTTGATATTTCTCATCAGTTCTCATATTTACTGGTTCTTCTATATTTTCAATCTTCACAACAGGTCTTAGGGCATTGCCACTGCCTCCAACCACAACACCTTTAGATCCATCTGATAATTCCACATCAATACCCATTGGATATGCCATCAAAACAGATATCATGGCATCTACAACTTTTGAATCAAAAAGGAAATTCTTGCCACCAATCAAATACTCAAAAGCATTGTTTGGGGTAAATGGTTTTTTATATGGTCTCTGACTTATCATGGCATTATATGCATCAACCACATGCAATATTCTGATAAATATATGTTGCTCATCTCCCTCTATCCCCAGAGGATATCCTGTTCCGTCAACATTTTCATGGTGGCATAACACACATTTTTTAACCAGCGAAGAAACCTCGTCATTTTCATTTAAAATATCAAATGACATTCTGGCATGCTCTTTCATAATGTGAAACTCTTCTTTTGTAAGTCTTCCCGGCTTGTTAATAATATCATTTGAAATATATTGTTTTCCTAAATCTATACAAAGTCCAGCCTCACAGAGTTTATATAATCCCTTGGTCGGAACTCCCATTGCTCTACCTATGATGACAGAATATATGGCCACACAAACACTATGATGACTATTGTAATCATTTATTGATTTTGAATCACGAAAGTCAACATTAATATTTTTCTCATCCTCAATAATATCAACTATCTTTACAGCAAGCTCCTGTATAGCTTCTAAGTCTAAATTGGCCACTGCGGTGACGGCCGCTTCAAAAAGCTGGTCATCTATGGTATTAGTGACATCAACATCCATATAATTACCATCCCATATATATATGTTGATATATCCTGATGACTGTATGAACTTTATGTACTCTGAATTGAGAGATGTTCCTTTGGCAATCATTGTATATTTTGCATTATATACGTTTCTAGCTATTATCATACCCGGTCGCAACATCTCCACCGGTATTAGTTTCATCTTATTATTTCCCTACATTTTTATTAACCCATAACTCCAAGTTAATTATACCTTATAACCTCTAAAATTAAAATCCCAGGCACTTAAAATAAGCACCTGGGATCTTATAAAATATGAATCTTTTGAAAATCTAATTATCTCTGAACTCTACCAGAACCGTCACCACCTGCAAGAGTCTCAACTTCCTTGCGGCTTACAAGGTTGAAGTCTCCAGGAATTGTGTGCTTAAGAGCTGAAGCAGCAACACCGTACTCTAATGCTTCCTTGAAGTTCTTTCCATCAACGAATCCGCAGATTGTACCACCTGCAAATGAATCACCACCACCTACACGGTCAACGATTGGGTTAATTCTGTACTCTCTTGAGTGATAGAATTCCTTAGTATCTCTAGAGTAGATACATGCAGACCAACCATTGTCTGAAGCTGAGTGACTTACACGAAGAGATGAGATGCAGTACTCAAAGTTGTAATCTGCAACCATCTGCTCGAAGATTGACTTGTAACCAGCAAGCTCAAGCTCACCACTTGTTACATCTGTGTTTCCTGGCTTGTAACCAAGAACTAACTCTGCATCTTCCTCATTTCCGATACATACATCAACATACTGCATAAGGTTCTTCATAACCTTCTGAGCCTTCTCTGAAGACCATAATTTCTTACGGAAGTTAAGGTCAACTGAAACCTTTACACCGTGCTTCTTAGCAGCCTTTAAAGCTTCCTCTGTAAGAACTGCAGCAGCGTCAGATACAGCTGGTGTAATTCCTGTGAAATGGAACCAATCAGCATCTGCAAAAATCTTGTCGAAATCAAAGTCAGCAGCTGTTGCTGTAGAAATTGAAGAATGAGCTCTATCATAAACAACCTTTGAAGGTCTCATAGAAGCACCTGTCTCAAGGTAGTAGATACCAAGTCTCTCACCACACTTAGCGATGTTATCTGTCTTTACTCCATACTTACGAAGAGCTGCAACTGCACACTCACCGATCTCGTTATCAGGTACTGCTGTAACGAACTCAGCATCATGTCCATAGTTTGCAAGTGAAACTGCCACATTGGCCTCTCCACCACCATAGTTGATGTCGAACTCATCAGCCTGGATAAATTTCTCGTTGTTTGGTGTAGATAGACGAAGCATAATCTCACCCATTGTAACTATTTTTGCCATTTTTAAATCTCCTTTTAATTACCTATTTTATATTTATTTTTATTTATCAGTATTTAATATTTCAAGAAGCGAAACATTTAAGTCTTTTATTAAATACCAAAATATCTCTTAGCATTTCTATATGAGATACCCTCAACGATCTTCTTTAATGAAGCTTCGTCCGCTGGATACTCACCATTTTCAACCCACTCACCAATAAGTCCGCATGCTATACGACGGAAATATTCATGACGTGTGTATGACAAGAAACTTCTTGAATCTGTAAGCATACCAATAAAGTTTCCAAGCAATCCAAGGTTGGCAAGGGAAATCATCTGATCTTGCATACCTGTCTTGTTGTCATTGAACCACCATGCACTACCATGCTGAATCTTGCCAACAGCCTCTGAAGACTGGAAGCATCCGATAATAGTACCGATAGCTGCATTGTCAATCGGGTTAAGTGAATAACAAATTGTCTTTGGCAATTCATTGGTGTAATCAAGTACGTTTAAGAAATCTGCCAAATCATTGATTGGAGCACTTGTTGAGATACTGTCGATACCAGCATCTGGTCCAAGAGCCTCAAAGATACGACGATTGTTGTCACGCTTCACACCATAGTGCAACTGCATAACCCATCCAAGACGATGATACTCACGTCCGCAGTGAAGCAAGATTGCCATCTTGAACTTGTCGCTCTCCTCTTTTGTTATAGCCTTGCCAGCTTTCTTCTTGTCAAATATTTCTTCTACCTCAGCATCTGTGGCCGGCTTGTACATTACATACTCAATACCATGATCACTCACAACACAACCATGCTTTGCAAAGTAATCCATTCTAACTGATAAAGCCTTTTTGATATCTTCAACTGAATTGATTTCCATTCCAGCTGCAGCAGCAAGTTTGCCGATGTATTCCATATAGTCATCTTTATCAATATTAACAGCTTTGTCAGGTCTCCATGAAGGACAAACCTTAACGTTAAAGCTTGAATCATTGGCAATAACCTCATGCCACTTCAAGTCATCGATTGGATCATCAGTTGTTCCAACCATCTCTACATTTGAGTCTAAAATAAGCTGTCTAGCAGACATATTTTTTAATTTCTCATTACAGATATTCCATACTTCCTCTGCTGTCTCACCATTTAGGGCACCATGATATCCGAAGTATCTCTGAAGTTCTAAGTGGCTCCAATGATAAAGTGGATTACCAATAGCCATCTCAAGTGTCTCAGCCCATTTCTGGAATTTCTCTCTATCAGAGGCATCTCCTGTGATGTATTTTTCCTCAACACCATTAGAGCGCATCTGTCTCCATTTGTAATGATCTCCACCAAGCCATACCTGTGTAATATTGTCAAAATGTGCATCCTCAGCAATCTCCTGTGGGCTCAAGTGACAGTGATAATCTATAATAGGCAAACTCTTGGCATAATCATGAAATAGATGCTTTGCTGTCTCTGTTGTAAGCAAGAAATCTTCATCCATAAATTTCTTCATATAAGTCACCTCGTAGCGATATTTACGCGTTCTTTACAAGTTCTACAACACTCTTTGTCATAGCTTCGATCTCATCAAACTTTCCAGCCTTGATCAAATCACCCTTTACCATCCAGCTACCGCCTGCAGCGATAATCTTTGGACTAGCAAGATACTCTAATACATTTGACTCGCTAACTCCACCTGTTGGCATAAACTTCATCTGTGGGAATACTGATCCTAATGCGTTGATTGTCTTCAATCCGCCGTACTGTGCAGCTGGGAAGAACTTAGCAACTGGAAGTCCCTTGTTTACTACATTAATAAGCTCTGTTGGTGTACATACTCCTGGGAAAATAGGAATCTGGTTATCGATACAGTACTGTGTAACTTCCTCAACATATCCAGGTGATACAATAAACTTAGCTCCACACTCAACAGCCTTCTTGCACTGCTCTACTGTAACGATTGTTCCAGCACCAACGCAAAGCTCTGGGCATTTCTCACTCATAACCTTGATTGCATCAGCAGCAGCTGCTGTTCTAAATGTAACCTCAGCAACTGGAAGTCCACCATTTACCAAAGCCTGGGCAAGTGGAAGTGCATCCTCAACGTTTTCAATAACAACTACAGGTACAACCTTGAAATCTGCAACCTGCTTTAACATATCATCCATGTAATTTAACATAATAATCGTCTCCTATTTCTTAAATTAATTCTTATTATAATTTTTTATAAAACGACTTAACAGCCCCCTAAATAAAATTTAGGCGGCTGATAAGCGAATATAATTAAACTCCCGAATAAGCTGAGAATCCACCATCTACTGGAAGAACAACTCCAGTGATGAATCCAGCTGCATCATTGTTGAGTAAGAAGAGCAAGCTTCCGATAAGCTCCTCTGACTCTCCGAAACGTCCCATTGGAGTAGCGGCCAAAATCTTACCTGTTCTAGGTGTTGGAGTACCATCCTCGTTAAACAAAAGCTTTGCATTCTGCTTTGTTGAGAAGAAACCAGGTGCAATTGCATTTACTCTGATTCCACTCTTTGAGAAGTGTACTGCTAGCCACTGTGTAAAGTTTGAAATAGCAGCCTTTGCTCCAGAATATGCAGGAATTTTTGTGAGTGGAGTGAAAGCATTCATAGAAGAAATATTTAGGATATTACATCCTTCCTTCTCTACCATATCCTGTGCAAAGATCTGCGTTGGAAGCAATGTTCCAATGAAATTTAGGTTAAATACAAATTCAACTCCGCTTGGATCCAAGTCAAAGAATGAAATTGTATCTGCGTCAATGTCTCCTGCCTCGAAGTACTCCTTATCTGTTGTTGCACGTGGGTTATTTCCACCTGCACCATTGATAAGAATATCACATGTTCCGAGGTCTGCTACTACTGCATCATGTACTGACTGAAGGCTTTCCTTCTCAAGAACATTAGTCTTGTAAGCCTTGGCAACACCGCCGTCAGCAACGATCTCGCCAGCAACTTTCTGTGCTGCCTCTTCATTTAAATCCAAAACTGCAACCTTTGCTCCAGCCTGAGCCAATGCCTTGGCAAACATACCGCAGAGTACTCCGCCTGCTCCAGTTACAACTGCTACTTTTCCTGATAAATCTGTGTTAAGTGGTAAATTCATCATATTTTTTTCCTCCATAGTTTTAATTCATTATTCCGTGTTTACGGCAGGTGACTTTTCAGGAACGCTTCCGCTACGCTCTCGCACCAGCGGTACTAAATTCGCTTTGCTTGCGCACGCTCATTAAGTACCGGGGCTCGAAATGTTCCTTCCAAAGTCACCGTCCGTAAGCACTGGTTTATCGCATTATCGCTAGCAAAAAATATCAAGTTATTTGCTTGCCTTCTCTACAGCTTCAAACAATCCGTTAATATATGTAGCACCAAGAGCTCTGTCATACAATCCATATCCAGCTCTTCCTGTCTCACCCCAGATCATACGTCCGTGGTCAGGTCTTACATATCCTGTGAATCCATTGTCATGAAGTGCCTTTACGATTGCATACATATCTAAGCTACCGCAGCATGAGAGATGAGCTCTCTCCTCAAATCCATTGTCAAGAACCTGTACATTTCTAAGATGTGCAAAATGAATACGTCCCATCTTTGCATACTTAGCTGCCATCTTAACAACATCGTTCTTTGCAGAGCATCCCAAAGATCCTGTACAAAGTGTAATTCCATTGTGCTTGTCATCTACAAGGCTAAGGAATCTATCTAAGTTCTCCTCACATGTGATGATTCTTGGAAGTCCGAAAATACTCCAGCATGGATCATCCTCATGGATAGCCATGTTTACATCACACTCTGCTGCTACAGGAATAATCTTCTCTAAGAAATACTTCAAGTTGTCCCATAGGTCATCCTCAGATAACTCCTGATACTGAGCAACAATATCCTTTAACTCTTCTCTAGAGTAACTTGCATCCCATCCAGGAAGTGTAAGATCACTGTCTGACTCAAGTGGGTTAACCTTGTCAACCTGCTCTTGGTAATATACAAGTGATGTAGATCCATCTGGAAGCTCATGATCTAGCTGAGTTCTTGTCCAGTCAAATACTGGCATGAAATTGTAGCATACGCACTTAATTCCAGCCTCTGCAACTCTGCGAATATTTTCGCAATAGTTCTCAATATATTTATCACGACTTGGCTTACCAAGCTTTATATCCTCATGTACTGGAATACTCTCAATAACTTCAAAATTCAAGCCTGCATCTTCAGTCTGTTTCTTTAACTTAGCAATTGACTCTCTGCTCCATACTTCTCCAACTGGAACATCGTAAACTGCAGTTACAATTGAATCCATTCCTGGAATCTGACTAATCTGTTCTAGTGTAACCTTGTCGTCCTCTCCGTACCAACGAAATGATAATTTCATATAAGCGCCCTCCTCATTTATTCTTTATTAAGCGTCTGTAGTTATAATTTACATTCTTTTTATGGTTAATCCAATAACAAATCTTGTTACAAACATTGCAAATCTTGCTGTCAGGTTGTAAAATTAATTATGCGCTGACAATTATAATCACATAAAGCGTAAAGGAGAACATTATGGCAAGACATTACCAAGCACAATTTGATACCACCCGCGAGATGGAATCATCAGATTTCGAAATATATTATTATGAAGATAGGGTTTTGGAAAATGTATCTATGCATAGGCATGATTACTATGAAATATATTTCTTCTTAGAAGGAAACCTCTCTTACCAGATTGGGAAAAATGTGTATCCCCTCTCTTACGGCGATATATGTCTAATTCCTCCCGGGGTATTTCACAAACCAAATTTTAAAAATAATGATTTGCCATATCGCAGAATTGTATTGTGGTTGTCACCAAATTATTATTCAAGGCTCTCTCAGAGCAACCCAGATTTAACCTTTGGGTATGATTATGGAAACGAGATAAGCTGTCACCATTTTCCATGTGATACGACCACAGCTCAAATGCTTTTTAGCCAGCTGCTCACTATTATAGAAGAAAGAAATACTGACAGTCCTTTCAAGGAATCTACTTTAGCCTGCAATATAGCTTCTCTTTTGCTTGCTATAAACAGAAACATTTATGTTACACACAAACAAGAAAAAGTCTCTATAAACAAAGAACAGCGTTCATTGTTCACAAGGCTGTGTGAATATATAAACGCCAATTTAGATTCCGATTTAAGTCTAGACGCAATTTCCAAGACTTTTTACGTGAGCAAATATCATATTTCACATGTTTTCAAAGACAATATGGGTATGTCTATACATCAATACCTATTAAAAAAGAGGCTTGCCGCCTCCAAAAGTAAAATCCTTGCAGGAGAGTCCTTTAAGGATGTGGCTGCAACATATGGTTTTACTGATTACACCAGTTTTTTCCGCGCTTTTAAGAAGGAATACGGCATAAGCCCAAAGGAATTCAAAAACTCCTACAACATTTCAACCCAAGAGCACAAAGAAGTAACTGATACAATAGAACATGCCGTGTTTAAATAATCTGATTTAAACACGGCATATAATAAATTTATCGTTATTTATTTTTCATTAATTATTCTCCATCATTTAACATTTGATAGATTAAAATTCTAAGAGAATCTGGATTTTGCATACCTACAAAAGTTGCCCCAAATATAAAGCTGCCATCATCTAACACTTCAGCTCTGACAATTCTCACAATCGAGTCCATCTTCTCCTTAGTCCATAATGTGATATTAGTCTGATAGCACTCCCCCAGTTGCAAAAGCTCCGTAGTTTTAAAGCCAACACCGCCTCTACTTACATTGGTAATTTCAGCCTTGACAGTTTGTTCACAGCCCTCTTTCAACAATTTAAGTTCTATACTAGCATCCAACTCACTTCTCTTTGATTTTCTCATCTCATCCATTTTCGGACCTCCTCATTTTCTCCTTTAATGCGCAGCTTTAACTTCTTTTATAATTATAATAAGTAATTTTATACTCTCTGATGACAAAGATCTAACTCCCATCAACAGAGATATCAAAGTCTTGATATTTAAATTTGTAAACTTATCTGCATGGTCTATGCCAACCTTTTCAAATACAGCAAACAGTTCCGATACCACCTCAGCTCGTCTATCCTCAGGTATCCCTGCTATCCAATCATTTACCTTGGTACTTATTCCATCACTGAAACCATCTACCCCTGAAGTTTGAACAAACCCGCAAGGACCTACATGCCAATTATATATATCATGTTGATAAATTCCGTTTCCCTCACTCTTTACCACTTTAGATTCATAAGGAACATACATCAACCTTCCTATTAGAGAACTCTCTGGTATAAAACTACAAATCTTCGGAATAATATTTTTCATACGCAGGTCATCACTTAAATCTCTCTCAAACCCTGGGCCATCAAATATATAAATCTTTTCAATTTTATTATAAATACTTTCATTGCAGAAAGCTCCACTATAACAAGCTAAATTCCCACCTTTTGAATGACCACTCAAGATCAATTTTTCCCAAAATTTAAGCTTGATACCATCAATGTATTTTACAGCCTGATTCTGTCCTGGAGTCGGAAATTGATATAGGGTATTAAAATTTTCTTTCCAAGAAATCAGATAACCATCTGTTCCACGAAATGTGACAAGCCTTCTAAAAGGATTGATCTGAAATTGAGCCGCGTAAAATGTCATCTCTTTTTCTCTGTCAATAACCTTTTCAAAAGATAAAAGTCTAATTTTGGCATATCTAGGAGAAGTACTCATCATTTGTATAAGATTTTCCTTCTCATCCAAGCGGCCATCTCTCATATCTTTTTCATTTTTCGCATTCATATATCTTGTCACAAGATCTGATATTGTAGGTTTTCCCGCTGTAATCTCATCAAGATTCACCGATGCAAAAACTCCTAATACCGCAGCATCCACCTCATTAAAAGGACTTTTTGCAAATGTAACATCTCCCCGCATTTGCACATAATCTAAAATATTCATTTAACTGTCTTTCTTGTTCTGTTGAAATTTATCGCACATCTCATAAGCAAATTTAACAGGAAATAGTTGCACCATAAATGAGTCCACAAGATTCTCTCCAATCTTCATCTTGAACTGAATCTTGACAAACTTATCCAACTCTGACTCAAACATCTTCTCAAAATTCTTTACAGACTCAACGTCAATAGCCACCAATTCCGGTGTCGAAATATCAACCATTGTACCAAGCATTGTAGCCATAGAAGTAGCAGAAGTACCCATCATCTGATTCATAGCCTCAGAGATAGCTGACAAATGTAATTCTGAAACCTCACCACTAGTATTGGTTCCATCTCCACCCATCATCAAATCTGTCATGCAAAGGACATCTTTATCATTCAAAATAAATACATTATTTCCATTTAATCCTTTCACATAATGAACCTGAACAAAGATACAAGTCTTCTCATAGTCATCTAACGCCTGACTTCTTCCAATAATTTCCACTCTTGGTGTGGTGATATCCACTCTCTGATTTACCATCATGCTAAGAGTTGTAGCTGCATTTCCCATGCTAATATTTGCGATTTCACCCAATTCATCATATTGCTCTTTTGTAAGTTCGTTCACTCTATCATCCCCCATAATCTTCTCAATAAATATTAATTTGATTATACCAATTATAAGGGTAGTATTTCAATATATTTTAAAATGTAAAAAAAGAATCTTGGATGTAATTGAGGTTCCCCTCAAAATCCAAGATTCTTTTTGTTTTCACATAATGTAAATCTCAATATAAAGTTAATTAAAAACTAAAACTCATAACCTCTGCAACACCTGAACCTCTAAACTTAAAAGCCAAGTCCATTGTGCCATTAGCATCAAACTTCAGTGACTTCTGTGTCCAACTGCTACAGTTATTGTATTCCATTTCGCCAACTTTATCGCCATCTGTGTATATTTCGAAAGTTCCCTCTCCGTCACACTTAGCATTTAAAGTCAACTCTGTTTCGCCTTTAAAATTCATATACTTATAGCCAATTGTAGTATTGTCATTAATGCAAGCTATTGTTCTGTCACTACCCTCATTAGATAAATATGACATAATCAATTACCTCTCTTTTTTATAACTATTTTATAACGAGCTAAATATATCATGTATTTCAAGGGTGCACAATGGCATTTTGCACAAAAAACTGTTAACTTTCTGTGAACACAAAACCGCTATTTTTCAAGGTTTATAGAAAACGTTTTTTATTTCTTCATCATTTTACGGTACGAAATAGAATCAGCAATCTGCTCTAGTGTACGTGTGGCACAGGTTTTCACATCTTCTATATCTAAATAAGCCCCTCGATCTACACCTTTATAAGTTACAGTCTTACTTCCATCAGCATTTTCTGTAACTATTGCCACGCCTTCATCAACTCTCTCTTTTACCTTTTCATTTAGCTCTACGCCAGCTTTAACCTCTGTCTTGATTTCATCTGATCCATTGGCATCAAGCTTAAACGCATTCCAGAACTCAACTGTATTTTTAAAGAATCCACCAAATACTTTGAACTCCTCACAGTGAACATATCCATCCTCATCAAACTGAGCAGGAGTTCCATGAACAGCAGCCTTCAAGAATTCACTTCTATATCCGCCCATGATCAAATCATTTCCTGCTGCAAGATCAAGATGCTTCTCACTCTTTGAGCCCCAGTCAGTCATTACAAGGCCCTTAAAGCCCCACTCACCTCTTAAAATATTGGTTATCAAATCATAACTAGAAGAAGTATAAGTACCATTTATCAAATTGTAACTTGTCATAACTGTCTTAGGATTGGCTTCTCGAACACAGATTTCAAAACCTCTTAAGTAAATTTCTCTCAAGGCTCTCTCTGTGACTGTATTATTCTGCTCGCTTCTGTCATTTTCCTGATTGTTACATGCAAAATGTTTGATAGAAACACCTGCACCAGGAGTCTGCTGTACACCAACAGTCATAGCCGCAGCCATCTTACCAGATACATATGGGTCCTCTGAATAATACTCAAATGATCTTCCACCAAGTGGATCTCTGTGAATATTCATTCCAGGTCCAAGGATAATACTGTGAGAGTAATACTCTAATTCCTTTCCAATGCCCTTTCCTTGCAACTCAGAAAGTTCATCATTCCATGTGGCTGCAACCACCATTCCCACTGGCCAACCTGTAACTCCACAGAATGGTAAATGGCATCCTGCAGGTCCATCTGTAACCTTCCAATTGGGAATCCCAAGAGAATTTACATACAAAGCTGTTGTACTTCCCGAAGAAGAAGGACCACCCACTGCCTTGTATTTCTTCTTAGTTCTCTTTGGAGTCTCATGCTTAACCTCGTCGGCTGCACCAGCAACCAATCTAAATAACACTTCCTCGTCAAGAGAATCCACAAAATCCTTCATCTCCACCCTGCCTTCAACAACATCAATGAAAGTTGAATCAGGATTTCCTTTTCCAGATACACGCTTTGAAACCGGCTTTGCCGCCCCATCAATTGTAACGCACTCATCTGCATTTAACTTTACAGCGCAAACAGTATTGGCCTCACAAGCTGCAACTGCTTCTTCAGTTTCTGTTTTAATTCTATTTACACATTTTTCAGGTGTAACAAGTACATTTAGTTCTTTATCAGCCTTCAACTGATTTGAAACCTGTCTAACCTTTGTTTCTGCATCAAGTTCAACAATAGCCATAACCGCATTGTCTCTAGAATCATTTCCAATTCTAAATAAATATTTACCAGGTTCCATAACAAAAGCAGCCTGATCCATATCGTAACTAGCCAAAGACTCTGTTGGAATCACAATTTTCAATACATCCTTTTCCTTTGGACGAATCTCTACCGTTTTCTTATACCCCTTTAACTCCTGGTAAGGTTTATTCAATCTTCCAATTGGAGCACTCACATATACCTGGGCTACAAATTTTGATGCAACCTCACCCACATTTACCACTTCTAACTCAAGGGAAATATTTTCCCAATCTGCAGTGATATTTCTCAACTTAAATTCAGGCTTTGAATAAGACAAGCCATATCCAAATGGGAACAATGGCTCTACATCAAAGGTATCAAAGTATCTATACCCAACATAGATATCCTCCACATAATCCTCCTGCATACTGTTGCCATCGTTGGAACTAAATGTTGCACTAGCCGGATTGTCCTCATATTTTTTAGCCCATGAATCTGTCAAATGTCCTGATGGACTTACCTTTCCACAGATAACATCAGCAAGAGCGTTTCCCGCTTCCATTCCTGCCTGGCCAAGTAGAATCGCACCTTCAATTCCAGGAATAGTATTAATAAAACCTGCATCCATAACACAGGTGTTAAATACTACAATTGTATGTTCAAAAGCAGCTGCAACCTTTTTGATATTCTGCTCTTCCATATCAGAAAGATAGTAATCACCCTTCTCGGCTTTTCTATCTCCGCCCTCTCCTGCGTTTCTTCTAACCACATAAATGGCAGTGTCTGCAGACTTAGCATTTGTCACATCCTCATCTGTCACTTCGATGTCATCCACCAGGATAGACAGGCCGGACCAGGCTCTATTAATCTTGGTTAGAGTCTTATCCTCCTTGTTGGTCTTCTTGTACAAATCATCATATCTCCTAATCCATCCCTCAGATGTGATTTGAAAGCCAGCATTTTTTAATCCCTCATATATACTCACTACATAAGGTGCCATTACATAACCAGAACCAGTTCCACACACACTAGTCTGAGTAGCACCCGCCCCAAAAAGAGCCACTTTTTTATCCTTCAAAGGCAAAATGTTGTTTTCATTTTTTAACAACACAATTCCCTCTGTCGCAATCTTTCTGCTGTCTTTCATGTGCTCAGGATAATGATGTTTACCACATTTACCTGTCATAAATCCAAGCGCTTGATCTAAATTCATTTAAAATACCTCCTAATACTTTCAATACATTTTTTCAAAACCTTTTAATAACTCTTTCAGAAAACATTCGCTCCTATAAATATTTTCTATTCAAATTCCTTCTAAATAAATATTATCATCAAAATTTAGCCCTTTAAATATTCAATTTAAATAATTGATTCACTAACTAAACATAGTGTATACTTATGTATATTATTTTAAAATATTGACATTCAAACAAATTTTTGTGAAATACCAATCTGCAAATATAAATTATAGTTAAATCGTTTATACAAGGAGAAAAAATGATTGACGGAATAAATAGAACTACACATTATATTAGAACAGACAAGGCAATCGTTGCCGCTTTTTGTAAAATATTAAAATTCAAGCCCTATGAGACAATTACTATTCAAAACATTCTTGATGAAACGCCCATCTCAAGAGCTGCATTCTATCAACATTTTCCAGATAAAGAAGCCATCGCCGAACAGATGATGGAAGAATTTATGTCATTAAAAAACAGCATTGTTCAAGAAATGGAAGATATTCAAGATTCAAAATACTCACAAATTGTGGAAAAAAGTCTTTCCATAAATAAAGATTTAATTTTATCTCTATCTAAAATACACACTCCAAATGTTGATTTAAAGCAAGCTATCATGGAGAACTCCATTAATTCCTATCTCAAAAGCTCCGATTCCACTTATCGAGAAATTGAGTCACAGGTATACGCACAAGCTCTCTCAGAATTCCAGCTATATACATTAAAAAATGAGTCCCCAGCCGATCCTGGAGACCCATCATTTTACAATACTGTTATGATAAATGTTTTTCTAAAAATTATGAACTGGCAAAACAACCAGGACATAAAAGCCTATCTAGAAAGCAATTTACCAAAAGATTAAATCCATATATAATCTTATATTTTTTAGGAATACATAGCTTTACATATACGCAAGTCTTTCCTTTACTATATCCCGGACATATTCATTTTTCATATCATAATCGAAGGAGTGATATGAGCCAGGGATTTCTCTCATTTCACACTGGGTATCTGCAGCCTGTAATTTTTCAAAAAACTTCACCGCCTCATCATGTAAAATATCCATTTCCTGAGGCTCCACATATGTGGCCGGGAAACCACTGACATCATCATTTGACATAGGAACTAAATACTTCATCCAATCCTCGTCAGCTGAAGTCAAATAAGCATTCCACATAGATTCATTAGAGCCCTCGCTCCATGCTGCATCGGCATATTTCGTCTTGGATTCATATGAACAATCATTATCCAAAACCGGATAAATAAGCATTAGCTTGCAAGGTCGAACCAGCCCCTCATTGTCATGATCTCTCAAATACATTGTAAGACCCGTTGCCAAGGCACCACCTGCACTCTCACCATAGAGCATCACATTTTGAGTGTCAATTTTGTATTCTGTATTCTTCTCAGCGTCAGTGATATAATTCCATGCATTTATACAATCCTTAAAAACTTCCTCGCCCTTAGCGTCAGGCATAAGAATATATTCTGGAATAAACACACGACGATTAGTATTTCTTGCATAGTACACAGCCAAGTCAATAACTGGCGACTGCACCGGGAGGGCATAAGCTCCACCGTGGAAAAATACCATATCGCCCTTGACCTCTGTAGGTTCTACAACAAATATATCCATGTCCTTACCCTGAAATTTTTCAGAATAAGAATCACCTCGAGGCATGGTAATCTTGGAATATTTCACATCACTGTACTGTGATACCATCTCTCCAAAATCTGTCCGATTATTCTTACTCAAAATCTGCATCATCTTGATAACTGCAGGCTTTTCCATATTTACATCAATCGATTTATCTGGCGGATTTAACCGCGAATCATAATTGTAATCCATTGTTTTCTTCCTTCTTAATACATTTTCATTATAAATGAGACTGCAATTTCATTTTACTGATACTGCAGTCTCATTTCAACTTTAAATTCTCATCAAATATTACTTAGACTGATACTCATAAGTACGACGAGCAATTCCGATTTCTTCATTTGTAGGAATAACAAGTACCTTTACATTTGAGTTTGTGCTTGAGATCTCAACCACATCACCATGGCAATTGTCATTTTTCTCATCATCCAACTCGATACCGAGGCAGGCAACCTTATCACATACCATCTTACGGATATCAGCAGCATGCTCACCGATACCAGCTGTAAATACAAGGTAATCTAAACCATTTAAGTCAACGAAGAACTGTCCAATGTAATGTGCAATATTTGTAACAAATACATCATTTGCAAGTTTAGCTCTCTCATTACCATTTTCCGCAGCCTCAACAACATATCTTGAATCGTTGCTAACTCCAGAGATACCAAGTAAACCACCATTTTTCTGACATCCCTTAAGGATTTCTTCACGGCTAAGTCCCTCGCTCTCCAAGAAGTATAAGATACTTGAATCCATATCACCTACACGGTTAGCATGGATAACACCAGATTCAAGTGACATACCGAAACTTGTATCAACACTCTTGCCATCTTCGATAGCACAGATTGAACAGCTTCCACCCAGGTGACAGCTGATAGCTCTGTAATGCTCCTTACCTTCCTTCTTAGTGATTTCATTTAAGTTATCTGCAATGAAACCATGTGAGGCTCCATGATATCCTAATCTCTGAATACCATATTTCTCATACCACTCATATGGAAGACCGAAAATCTTTCTCTCCATAGGAATTGTCTGATGGAAAGCAGTCTCAAATACACCTACGAAAAGCGCATCTGGAAGAACCTCTCTCATTGTCTCAATTGTTGCAATATAAGCACTGTTGTGAACTGGAGCAAGAGCGAACCAATCACGCATACCCTGCATTGCTCCCTCATCCAACTCATGGATTCCAAAATGTCCTTTAGATAAAACTGTCTTGAAACCGACTCTCTCAATCTCAAGGATATCCTTAATCACACCAGTCTCATCAGATGTAAGATATCCTAAAAACATCTGAATTCCTTCTTTGTAAGTTGGAATATTCTGCTTCTCTAAGTCAACCTTTGCACCTGTTTCACAGTTCTTATAATGGAAAACTGCATCATCTGTAGAACCAACTCTCTCCACATGGCCCTGAGCATATAACTTTGCCTCTGGCATCTCGTAGAACTTGAACTTTAATGATGTACTTCCTGCGTTACATACTAATATTTTCATATTTTAAACCCTCATTTAATATCCTAGGATTCCTAAAAGCTTCTGCATTTCTGCATCACCACCAGCTATAGGTTTCCAGTTAACCTGTACCGTCTTATATCCCTGATCCTCCAATGCTGTAGAGAATGATTTAGGACCTACATTTAAAACTATTAACTCTGAATTAAATAAATCTTGAATCTTTGAAGTATTAGCCATTGTCTCTCTCTCCCTTCAAACGAATGATCTTTGCTGCAAGCTTAGCTGCCTTGGCATTACTCTTGCATACAATAACTCCAGCATCGCGAAGCTCCTGCTCCTGCTTTCTAATATCCTGAATATCAGCAGTTGTTCCAAGCACTGAAGAGATAAATACTAATTTACCACCGCGCTTAGCAGCCATCTCCTGAGCTTCCTTGATATCAGGCACAAGATATCCAACTGGATCTGGATGTCCTGGAGGTGTCAAAATGTAATCTAAGCAGATAACTGCAACCTCAGGATCAGATGCCTCTCTAAGAACAGCCGGCTTTCTGATACTTGGGTCGATTGCAGGATGAGGTCTACCAAGTGTAAACTCTTCCTCACCGTAATCAATAACAGTATTTTCAACACTCTTATAAGAATCAGCCAACTGGAAGTCCTTATTTAATGGGCAGTTAGACCATACATCACCAATCTCATCATACATAGCATGCATAGCCTCATCCATATATGTACCACCTGAGTATCCACCACGAAGATATTTCTGCTCTGGAGCCATACCTTCAATAGCCTTCTTAGCAATGGCATCAAGTTCAGCATCATCACCTAAATCGTAATCAACACCGATCAACTGAAGAGCCTTGATACCACAATCATCTAAGTTCTCAGCCCATACAGAACCAGTTGCCTCAACAATTTCTCTCTCACATCCCATAAAGAGAACTACCTTTGGCTTATTGATGCTCTTTAACTTCTCACAGATAACCGGCAAAGTCTTCTTGCCAGGCTTTCTTGAGATTACAACAATGTACTTTGTATTAGGATCTTCATTTAACGCATCAAGACCCATAAGCATTGAGATACCTCCGATTGGATCCTTCAAATCATTACCACCAACACCGATAGTCTGAGTAACACCACTTCCACCTTCGTGAATAATAGCTGCAACGTGCTGGATACCAGTTCCAGATGCACCTACAACACCAAATGGTCCACGATTTGTAATACTTGATAATACAAGTGCCGCACCATTAATATTTGCAACACCACAGTCAGGTCCCATGCAAAGAAGTCCTTTTTCACGAGCCAACTCTTTCATCTCTCGCTCATCTTCAAATGGCACATTATTACTAAATACACAAATATGCTTTCCTGCATTTAACGCCTTCTTTGCTTCTTCCAAAGCACAATCTCCAGGAACAGCAATATGAACTAAATTCACCTCATCATGGGCAGCCAAAGCAGCTTCCTGAGTGTCATACTCAGCAACCTTGTTTCCACCGGCTTTCACTTCCATGTTCTTATTTACGACTTCAACAGCCGCCTCAAAAGCAGCCTCTGAATCAGCATCTGCAACGATAACATAATCATTTTCAGTGCACTCAGCAATCTCTGGTGTCATAAGACCGATATCCTCAATAACACTTCTGAAAGTGCTATTACACATACCGATATAACCCATGTTAACGCCATCTTGATCATTCAACACTGTTGTTGCAAATAATGTCTCAAGTGAATCAATATATATATTTTTTTCAATCTTGACAAATGTACTCATAATTTACGCATTCCTCCTATACTTCCTGTGGAGCCACCTCAGCAGCTACACCTCTCAAAGCTTCTTTGAAACAATCAAGTGGCAACTCGCAAGAACCTGCTCCTGCCTGTCCACCCTTCTTCAAACCAGAACCACCATGGCTGATTGGCAATGTATTCAAGGCAACAACCTTTCTCACGTCAATTGCAGCCGGTGAGCCCTTGAAGTCATCCCAAGGAACCTGATTAAAGCTGTGCTCGCCAAGTGAAACTGTTCTAGCTCTGTCAGTTCTCTCCTTAGCATCCTCTAAAGTACCACCTGTCATACGTACATATGCTGGTGCAGAAACAGCTGCCATTCCACCGAGTCCATAAACCTCAGTTACACAACTATCTCCAAGGTATGGAAGCATATCATCAACTGTATATGTAGGATTCAATAAACTTCCTAAGATAAGTGGTGCCTCTGCTGTATACCACTTGTTACCTGTAGCGGCAACCTGGATACCAAATTCAACACCATTTCCACCCATACCTACCATAACTGTAGAATATGGAACCTTCTTAGCAGCTGCTGTGATAGCTTCAACTGCAGCCATAAGTACATGGAGCATAAATCTATCATTTATAGCCAACTCTTTAATAACTTCATCCTTCTTAGGATTCTTGATATCTGGTAAATATTCCATCAACTGAAGATCCAAGAACATACTTGAAGCGAATAATCTATTGTGATTCTCATCACCCATTCCTGCTGTTCTTGCAAGTACATTTACCACATCGATACCACCAGCAAGCTGTACAGCTTCATTCAATGCTGGACCATATGTATCTCTAAAGAACTGCAAATGTGCTTCAATTTCATCATCATAGTAACCCCAACGAAGTACCTTTGGTGAGTTACCTGGGTGAATTGGAGCATAACCAACTCCACCGTACTGCTTATCTTCGCAGACGATAACTGGCATACTTGCAGATGTAGCCATTGTTGCAGAACATCCACAGTTGTAATTCTGAGCAGAGTCAATAATGATTTCTCCTGCTTCTACTTTTTTCCATGCTTCCTCTGTTGTTGCTGCAAGTCCATCATGCACAGCTGCACCACAAACTGCATTTCTTACAGGGATTGTGACATCCTCTATTTTAATAGGAGGACCTGCCACCAAAATCTTGTTGGCAGTCATACCAGGAATCGCATCGATTGCTGGCTCAATCTTCGTCCAAATAGGACGTGCCTTTGTAAATATTTCTGTCACTTTTTTGTTTGCTTCTTCAATTTGTAACTTAATATCCATATGCATCTCCATCATCTATTATTTTCAAATTATAACAATGTTATTATAATTCCTAACTCACAATGTCGTATGTTCATTTTAGTTTTGGCTTGTCGTTTTTATTCCTTTTAATTCTCGAAAACCATTTTGAACACATATGTATTATTTTAGACACATTCGTATCGTTTTAGATAGATTTGTCATTTCTTATAGCACCGCCACTCAAGAGTTGCAGGACTTGGTTTTAATCAAATCCGGCGGTGCTTTTACCCGGTTTTGGGTCTAGGCACCGCCACTTCCCTGATCTCACCCTTCCATAGCGAACTCGGTGGCAGTGCCAGAGAATGTCATTTCTTATAGCACCGCCACTTACCATGATTTGATTTTTCATAAACAACTAGCTATTATAAATACGTGTTTAATGAGAGAAAAACAAGAAACCCAAGACTTGTCAGTAAACAACAATAATCTAATTAAAGAACAAAAATTACTATAAAGGAGCTATCATGATAGACTTTACATCATTAGAAAAATACGACATATGTGATTGTCATCACCATATATATAATCCAAAGGAATTTCCATACCCGGATACCAACACAACTCAGCCAGCTTCAACCGCTGAAGATTATATGAAAATAAAAAAAGATCTTCATATAAAAAGAAGTGTAATTGTGCAGCCTTCATGCTATGGCACTGATAACAGTTGCTCCTTAGATGCTCTTGAAAAACTTGATTCTTCAGTGACTAGAGCTATTGTAGTAATCGATGATGATATCACTATGGATGAATTAAAAAGAATGGATTCCTTGGGTGTAAAAGGCGTCAGATTTAACATCGCCCCTGGAACTGAGAATCATGTGAATTCAATAAAAATTCAAGCAGGTAAAATCGCTGATTTAGATTGGTCTATGCATTTTTGGATGAGCGCTGATTATACTTACGAAATAAGAAATGTGTTGCAAGAACTTCCTTGTCAATTGGTATTTGACCACCGCGGACATCTTCCTGCTCATTCAGATATAATTTCTAGCCAATCAACAACAAATTTATCTCCAGCTGGAATAAACCACCCAGCATTTGATTTTATATGTGAAATGATGGCAAAAGAAAAAGCCTGGGTAAAAATCTCAGGCTTGTATCTCGATAGTATATGCGATGATTATAAAGACACTTTAAAAATAGGAAAAGAATATGTCAAAATCAACTCCGACAGAGTACTGTGGGGAACCGATTGGCCACACCCTGTGTTGCATATCAACAACCAGCCTATGCCGGATGAACTAGATCTATTAAAAATGATTGACCAAGAAATATCAGCTAAAGACGATTTACAAAAAATCTTGGTTGAAAACCCTGCCAAACTCTTTCATTTTTAAAGATAACCAACTCATGTCAAATCAATCATTAAATCAATCAACAAATCACTTATCATTTATTGATTCAATTAAATCATACAATAAATCATAAAAAGAAATTAAGACAAGTTACTACACCCAAGAGATTTTGAGAGTTCATTTACAATTCTCTTAATCTCGTCAATCTTGCCTTCCACATGTTCATCTGTCAACCTACTATATGGTCCAGTAACACTTATTCCGCCGACCATATCGCCGTTGGCATCATAAATAGGAAATGCTAGACATCTAGCTCCAACCTCTCTCTCTTGATTGTCATAAGCAAACCCTCTTGTTCTTATTGCATCAAGTTCTTTCTTCAAATCACTAGTCTTAGTAATTGTGTAATCTGTATATTTTTCAAAATCGTGATTTACAATGTAGGCATTTAACTTTTCTTCTGAAAAATGTGCTAAGAACAACTTACCAATACCATTACAGTACATTTCAGCTGCATTTCCCACTGCTTGTACCGCCATCAATGACTGATTCTTCACTTTAATAACCTCAGTGTAAACAACCTTGTCCTCAACTCTAACGCCTAGACATACTGATTCACCAATATATTTTGAGATTTCATTCATAAATGGTTTAGCTGTTCTTCTAAGCAAATCCTCTGTATTAATATTATTAGCAAGCGCACAAACTTTTAAGGTAGGCTCATATCTTGCTGTTTCATCATTTTGTTTTACATAACCACAATTTACAAGAGTGGCTAAAAATCGCAAGGTAGTACTCGCATTCATTCCTAAATCCTGTGATATCTCCTGTAACTTTCTAGGTTCTTGAGCTTTGATTAAATATTCAAAAATCGCTAGTAATTTTTCCCCTGATTGATTTCCTTGAGTTTTTGTTGCTGCCATAACTCCTCCTCGTATGTTCTATTTTAATTGCATCATATTCGATTCTTCATCTCTAATGAATCCATAAATTTTAAAAATTATAATAAAATTTCATTTCTTTTTTGATATTTTAAAACACTTTTTCAATTATTGCAATCGCTATATATGACAAAATTCTCCAAATCACTTCTCAATTGTCATACTTTATTTCAATACATTTTATTCAAAAAAATCACCTGCCCTTTTTCCAAAGGACAGGCGATTTTATAAAGGGTCAACAAATTAAATTGATAAAATCACATCATCTTTTTTCAATGCTTCTGCCAACTGAGCATATTCAATCTCTCTTGTCATTTTTCCTGACTTCGAGCAGATTGCTGCAGCAGTACCAGCAGCCTCACCCATAATCATGCAACCAACTGTGTTTCTTGTAGACATGTGCGCCTCATACTCTTCAGTTACGCAGCGTCCTGCCACCAACAGATTATCACATCCAACTGGTAACAACATACGATATGGGAATCCATAGAATCCATCTCCCTGAATTGGGATATTTTCTCCAGCCTTTGCAGCCAAATCATGGAATCCATATAAACCTATTTCGTCGTCAAATCTTCTTGCATTATGTATGTCATCTTGAGTTATAGAATAATCGCATTTTACGATGTAAGAAATTCTAACTCCCAATTGAACTGATGCCCACGAAAGATAAGCATTTTCAAATCCTGGCACATACTTCTTGAAATCCTCAACAATATTTTTCAATCTAAGTCTAACTCGAAGTTCCGCCTTGCTGAGTTCCTCCGGATCAGTTCCATCAAGAATCTCACCTCTAGATAAATTGACATATGTTGCCTCACCTGGATGATTCACCTGCATAGATAGAATCTTGATTCCCTCTAAGCTTTTCATCATGCCATATTTTTGAGGTGCGTATCCCAAAGCAAAAATATAATTTTTGTTCATGACGCCCTTGTCATTCATCTCATTACTTGTTATCTCGTGAAATACTCCCTTATTTTCCTCTAGGACTCTATCCCAATCAATACCGCCGATACCAAAAACCATACCAGTAGCACATTCCTGTCCATGAGTCATATCAAGCATAGTAGCTCCTGCTTTTTTAGCTACATCTCCATCACCTGTTGCATCAACATAAGTCTTGGCTCTGTAAGCTACTCGCTTATCTCTTCTATCAACAACGATATAATCAATTTTGCTACCATCCATCACCACTTCGCTGACCATACAATTTAGAAGTACTTCTACTCCTGCTTCCATAAGCATCTCTGCAATAACTCCTTTGTATGGTTCGTGATCTGCAACTACTCTGTATGCATTTCTCTGTGGATTGTCTGGTGTCATGGCAAATGATGTTGCTCCCCCTGATTCAATAAGCTTATCAATCATTTCGTAAGCCAAACCACCGACAATTCTCTTAGCATCCTTGGGATCGTCACATTGATTGTAGTAGCTACTAACTCCAATTCCGCCATTAGTCAATGTACCTCCAGGCACTGGAAGTTTTTCAACCATCAGCACCTTGGCGCCATTTCTAGCAGCGGCAATTGCAGCCATACATCCTG
Organism: Lachnospiraceae bacterium; assembly: GCA_024697595.1. GTDB lineage: Bacteria > Bacillota > Clostridia > Lachnospirales > Lachnospiraceae > JAILFK01. The sequence goes on from JAILFK010000056.1 coordinate 47,258, forward strand.
CTGTTCCCCCTCCAGCAACACAGACATCAATATCGACTACCTCTATCTCTGTCGCTGGCAATGTTATAGTATTTACATTTCCCATAGATACACCTACTTCCTATAGAATTACGTTCTTCTGATTTCCATTCATCCAAGCGTCAAGATTGTCAAATACGATCTCTGCTCTAAGGCTCATTGACTCCTTACTTGCAAATGCAATATGTGGTGTCAATAATGTGTTCTTAGCCTTGAGAAGTGGCTCGCTTGCAGGTAGTGGTGGCTCTACATCAAATACATCACATGCTGCTCCAGCGATAACGTCATTGTTCAACGCATCTGCCAAATCTGCTGAGTTAACAACAGGTCCTCTTGCAACATTGATAAGGTATGCACTATCCTTCATCATCTTAAGCTTGTCTGCATCAATCATTCCTCTTGTAGAATCATTTAATGGGCAATGAAGAACAACGATATCAGATCTCTTTAAAAGTTCTTCCTGAGATACCTGCTCAACAAATGATGGTGCATCAGCGTGCTGTGTTCTGCTTTGTGCAATAACCTTTGCGCCAAATGCATTAAAGAGTTCAGCTGAACGTGTACCAATCTTTCCAAGACCGATAATACCAACTGTTCTTCCCTTTAACTCTCCACCTACAAGGCCATCCTTTGTAGAAAGTTCTCTAACTCTCTTCTCAACCTGTGGTACATTTCTAAGCAATGAAAGTGCCATCTCGATTACCAACTCTGCAACAGCCTCGTTAGAATAACCTGAGGCATTGCTAACTGCTACTCCCTTGTCCTTGCATGCATCTAAACCAACGTGGTCTACACCTGTAAATGCCACGTCAATATATTTTAAATTATCACATGCTGAGATAACCTCGTTTGGCATTGGCATATTTGCAATAATCATTGCATCTGCATCCTTGGCCTGATCGATTAATTTGTCAACATCAGTTGTCTTTGGATAAGATATAAACTCTACTCCTTTCTCTTCAAATGGAGCCTTTCTACTATTTAACTCCTCATCCGAAATTCCTAATGATTCCATAATTGCTACTTTCATTTCTTTTTCTCCTTTTCTACTTTGTACCCCGCAGCAAAAGGATTCCTCCCCTTACTGCTCTTCTTTATTATCTTTATCTACAATGTTATCAATTTTCTTGTAAGCTTCTTCCTGCTCCTTTGCCTTTTCAGCCTTTGCCTGAGCTTTTCTCTCAGATATATCAGCCTGAATCCGCTCCATAGTAGCTTTATCTAACTTGTAGAATTTCATAGCAACAATGTTGCATACCCACCCTAAAACAGGTAATCCAAACATCAAGAATAATCCCATTACGAAAAGTGGTGTTGTAACTGGATCACCCTTTTGTGGCATAACATTTTTATATCCGATAAAAGCGATACAAAATGCTGCAACAGTTGTTGAAAACGAACCAATAATTTTATCAATCAATGAATATACTCCACTGACTGTACCAGGCATATAATCGCCTGTCTCTGACATCCAGTAGTCTACAACATCAGCTCTCATAACCATTGATGTAGATGTCAATGTCATCTTTGTTCCTGTCAATAAAAGCATCAAAACGATGTAAATAATTGTAGGAATTGGATTTACAGTGATTGAACTCATACCATGTGGTCCGAGAATCACACAGAACACAATCATTACAACTGAAATAATAATTGAATACCATGACCAGTCTCTCGTTGTTCTCTTTGCACCATACTTAATATTATACACACTTCCTATTGCAAGAAATGCAAGGGAAGCAATTGTCGTAAAGTTACCCATCATTGTTGATGCCTGATAATTTCCAATCAAAATACCATTGATAATTGTCAAAACGATGGATGTTGATGCTGTCTGTGAAGCAAGCTTATCAGAAGCACCTGTGATAACCCACATCTGCATTGGGCGATTTCCCTTCAATAGATTTACCATATCCCTGAAAGTAATCTTTTCTTTCTTACCCTTGGCACTGTTAAGTGACTCAAACATCTCTGGCTTATCAACTCTTCTAAGACCAATAAATGATAACATCAATAGGATAAATGCTCCAAGCACGTGCCAGTAGCAAGCTTCCTTCAACATTGCTGCATTGTATTGATCATCATATCTTGGCAATACCGCAAACGCGATAAATGTCTGGAAAATCATTGGTACAAAATACTGATAACATGTACCAACTAACTGTGTAAGTGATCTAACCTTTGGATCTCTTGTAATAGCAATACCTACAACCGCTCCAGCCATAGTCTTCATTGTGTAACCAATTATGTACATTACATAAATGATAATGAACACGATAACACCCATAGTTCCTGAGAACTTACCAGCAGCCCAGTGATACATTAAAACACAAGCTAAACCGGCTATAGCCCATCCAACTAAGTTAAAAAATCTAATCTTACCAATCTTTTTAAACTTAATCCTGTCAAATATTGCAGATACAATCGGATCTGTAATACCATCAAAAATACGTGTACCAGTAATGATCATTCCAGCTAATGCAACTGGTATACCATATGCCTCATTGGCAATATAGCTGGCATACATCATCAACAAGTAAAAACATATACCTGTTCCCTTGGTTGCTTGGGCAAATATTAGATCTACTAATTCGCCCACGGGCATGTTAATTTTTTTCTTTTCCTTCTCCATAAAAAGACCTCCTGTAAATTATTAAACCTTCCATACTTATGCAACAACTTAACAAACCCCATTAAGCAAGTTCCTGCATTTCATTATGTAAAATCAAATTTCACTTTTAGTATATAATTATTTTACAGTCGTCTTTTTATAAAGTCAACATAAATTTTAAAAATTTAAAGCGCATTTCATTATTTGAAACGCGCTTTATTCATATTTGTATTTAAGATATTAATGCTACACAGAAATCATTAACATTAGTTCCTGTAGGTCCTGTAATAACAAGACCGTCGATAGCCTTCAATCCATTGTAACAATCATTATCATCTAGGATTGCATCGAAATCTAATCCAGCATCCTGCAATGCTTTATAAGACTCGCCATCCACATATCCGCCTGCAGCATCTGTAGGACCATCTGTTCCATCAGAACCGGCTGAGAATATTGCAACATCCTTCTGACCTGCAATGGCTTTCATTGTAGAAAATGCCAACTGCTGATTACGTCCACCAAGACCATGTCCCTTAATATGAACAACTGTCTCGCCACCTGCAATAAATGCAAGTTTTTTCCAACTAGATAGATTTTCATTAATCTTACTTACAAGCATAGCTCCAGCCTCATCAGCCTCGCATGTCAAATCATCCTCAAGCATAATTGGTTCATATCCTAATTTTTCACACTCATATGCCGCAGCCTTACATAATTCTCTAACGCTACCAATAATCTGAGTATGAACATTTTCAAGAACCTTTGGTGTTTCTTCAGCAAGCAAACCCAAAGTCTTTTCAGATACTTCAATATTGTATTTATTGATAATATAAAGAGCATCTTGTGAAGTGGATGAATCTGGATAAGCAGGACCTGATGCGATCATATCAAGTGGATCACCCACTATATCAGACAAAATAATCGCCTCTACTTTTGCCGGTGCACAGATAAGGGCAAACTTACCGCCTTTTACAGCAGACAAGCGCTTTCTAACAGTATTCATCTCCACAATATCCGCTCCAGATTTCAATAACTGATTTGTAATCTCAGCCAACTCATCTCCATCAATAAGAGGTTTTTCAAATAAAGCACTTCCTCCTCCTGATATAAGAAATAAAACTGTATCCTTTTCCGTTAAATCTCTTACCATATCGATGGCAACCTGAGTAGCCTTGAAGCCATTTTCATCTGGAACAGGATGGCCGCCCTCAAAGCAATCTATCTTATCGATATCACTTTGCACGTGTTCATATTTTGTAACCACAACTCCAGATTCATAATCAATCTGCTGATCGTTCAAGCGGTCAACAGCAGCCTTTGCCATTTGCCATCCCGCTTTTCCAATAGAAACAATATATACTCGACCAGATAATTCAACATTTTCCAAAGCACGTCTAACCGCTTCATCTGGACATACCGCCTTGATGGCACCATCTATTATTTTATCCGCATCTTCTCTTAATTGCTTATTCATAACATCAACCTTCTCTTATTTTATTTATTATCTGCCAATTTTGATATCTGCCAAATGCTCATAATACTGTGCAATAGCACTGTGATCTTTTTGACCGCCCTCATTGTTGTGCATCCACTGCATGATTTCTTGAACCTCAGCAGTCATAGGTACAGGCGCACCTACTGTGTGGGCACAATCCAATGCATTATTTAAATCCTTGATATGTAAATCAATCTTAAATCCCGGGGTGTCATTTCCTTCAATCATCATAGGCGCCTTGGCATCCATCACTGTTGAACCAGCAAGTCCGCCACGAATAGCCTTGAATACTAATTCTGGATCAACTCCAGCTTTTTGAGCAAGAGTCAAAGCTTCAGATAAAGCCTGAATATTACAAGCCACTATTATCTGATTTGCAAGTTTTGTAGTATTTCCAGCACCAACATCTCCACATCTGACAACAGATGAACCCATTGTCTCTAAAAGAGGTCTAAACTTCTCTACCAAATCTTCCTTGCCGCCTACCATGAAACTCAATGTCCCATCAATCGCCTTTGGCTCACCACCTGAAACAGGTGCATCAATCATATCAACACCCTTATCAGCTAAAGCCTCTGCAATTTCCTTGCTGGCAACCGGGTTAATTGAACTCATGTCAATAAAAACCGAACCTGACTTCATATAAGAAGCAACTCCATCCTCACCAAGCATTACGCTCTTGACCTGAGGTGAGTTTGGAAGCATTGTCATAACAACATCACATTGCTCTCCAATCTCTTTATATGTAGCAGATTTTGCACCTACTGAAGCTAACTCATCAAGCACATCCTGATGTCTTCCATTTACCAATACATCATCATATCCTCCAGCAATGATATTTTTTACCATTGGCTTCCCCATGATACCTAATCCAATAAATCCGATTTTCATTATTTATTCCTCCAGACTATATGATATATTTTTAACTTTTCCCAAATATTATATTACTACTTTACTAAATTATTTCCCTATATTTATACCCTACTTCAAAAATTATTTACTTTTTTCCTGCTCTTGCAGCATTTTTAACATCGGCAATTTCCTGCTGAATCTCACCCATACGCTCATAATCTAATTCATAGAAATGCATTGCGATAATATTTGCAATCCATCCTACAATCGGCAAACCGTATGTAAGAATTGCCACTACCCAAAAGATTGGCCATGTTGCCTCGTCACCCATCTGAGGCATTGTATTCTTATATCCAATAGCAGCAACTGCAACTGCAGCAATTGTAGCACCAAATGATGCTATAATCTTCTCTGTAAGAGAGTAAACAGCACCTACTGTACCTGGCATATATTTACCAGAACGAGAAAGCTCATAATCGATAACATCTGCTCTCATCATTCCCTCTGCAACGTTAAGAATCATACTTGCAGCACTTACACCAAGCATAAATGTTGTGTAAAGTACCATTGCCACACTAGCCTTACCAATATTTGCCATATTTTCAGGTCCTAAAATAGCAAGGAAAATAAAAATTCCTAAATTGATAACAATATTAACCAATGACATTGTCTTTGTAGCAACCTTTACACCCTTCTTAGCAATATACATACCACCAACAAATGTAAATACAAAACCTACAATTGTTCCAATATTTGTAATCATAGTTGCTGTCTTGTAGTTAGCTATCAAAATACCATTTAACAATGTAAGAATAATAGTCTGTGTTGCTGCATTTGATGCAATCTTGTCTGTAATACCTGTAATAAGGTAACAACGCATTGGAACATTTTCCTTGAAAATAGAAATAATTTCTTTAATACCAACCTTTGTCTGCTTACCGCCAAGAGCAACCATTTCACCAAGAATCTCTGGTGTATCAATTCTTCTCAAGCCAATACATGATAACAACACAAATCCAAATGCCACAATAACAAATACGAAGCAAGCCTCACTAAGTGACTCCACATTATACTCATTATTGTGCTTTGGCAAAATTGTAAATGCCAAAATTGTATTCATAAGCATTGGTCCAACTCTCTGATACGTAGTTGTAATAAATGTTACAAATGGTCTTTGTTTTGGATCATTTGTAAGTGCTGAAGAAATTGTTGAAGCACCACCGATTGACATAATTGTATATCCTATAACAAAGAGAGCATATACAACAATAAACAATACGATTCCTACAGCGCCACCTTTTAATCCGTGATTGTCAACGTAATGTGGCAAAACGTTGAACATCAAAATCGATGAACCAGAACACAGTGCCCAACCTAAAACCAAAAACAGTCGTATCTTACCAAAGCGCTTAAACACTGGTAATCTGTCATAGATTAGCGCAACTACTGGATCTGTAATTCCATCAAAAATAGTTTTCGCCTGAATGATGATACCTGTTACTGCAACTGCAATACCAAATCCTTCATTCATGGCATATGATGCATACATATTTAAAATGTAAAACACCATCTTGGCCCCTGAAGTACCTCCTGAGAGAATCATCTCATGAAGTTTTGCTGTTCTGTACTTAGGGTCATTGCTTCCGAACATACCTGCGAAGATTTTCTTTAGATTCATATTCTTGTACAACCTCCAATATCCTAATGAACCTTAATCGCCTCGAACGAATCCAAACGATCTAACATTATTTTATTTTCTTCACAACTTATCACTCCACCATTTAAAGTAGTAACTTTTGCGCCCTTAGGCACATCTATCCTAATCTCTAGATTTTCTAGAGGAATAGGCTCACAAAAACGATTGTTTCCAAAACATCCTGTCTGGTTAATCAACTGGATAACCTTTGTTTCCCCATCATCTTCAGTCTTTCCAGTCAAAACAATCTCACACATAGGTGTAACATTTGGAGCAATGCTTTCCACTCCAGCCACCTCTGTAACTACATCTTTAAAGAACTCGTATGAATTCTCATAACCAAACTCAAAATAAAAAGTTCCTATGTTAAATGGAACATATACTCCCAATCCCTCGCCATACTTGTATGCTGTAACTGCTGGAATGTCAGTCTTATCAGTTGTATAGCAAATCTCTGGTGGTCCAAATGGCTGCTCTGGTGCAAGTTCCATATACTTCTTTGCATCCTCTTTAACATTTGCCACCAAAAGCTTATCCCAAGGAACGATATCATCAATTCCCTTTGCCGCGCAGTTCTTAAACACTGCACAATCTGATTCTTTAAATTGGAATGTTGATGACTTTGTCTTTCTTCTCTCTGTAATATCTGTGACGCCAAGGGACTCAAATGCCATCTTCTGTCTTGGCATTCTGCGCTCATTGGCACAACCACTCTCTCCCGTAGCAATAATCTTGCCACCTGCCTTTACATACTCATCAATCATCTTGGCCTGATCATCACTTACTGTTGAAACATCTGCCAAAACAAGCGCTTTGTATCTAGACAATTTCTCTGGTGTAAGTTCCTCCACCTTCATCTCGTCAAATGGAACATGCATCTCTGTCAATGCCTGTACCAACCCGTCAACTTCTGGATCATTTCTACCCATAAGTTTCTTCTCTACCAAAAGAACCTCTGCCTTTGACACAAGTCCCTGATATGTATCTTCATGCTTTGCAAAGAAATCAAACGCTTTCTTTGATGCTACCAATCCTGATTTATCTTTATGTTTACCAATTGTTCCAAGAATATACATACTTGTTGAATTGCTGTAAGCTAAATTCTGCCACTGACGAACCTCTAATAAATTAGAAGAAATACAACTATGTCTATATTGGAATGCCATATAAACTGCTGAGGCATCATCCACAACCTTGGTTCTGTCCGGCCCTGCAATTCTGCGTGAATTTGCTGAAGCATCGTAAAGCCATGCGTGATGGTTTACATCCTGGTTGCACTCAGTTCTGAAGTAATCAAAACCATTGATTGCAATATTTTCGTTTATGCTCTTGACAACCTTTTGCATCTTCTGCTTCTGCATAGCACTGCACTTGCCAATGAACATCATATATTTACCAAATGCAGGATCCCTTGGATTAACCTGATCCGGAATATCCATATCAAACTGCTCTTTGAACATCTTCTTACATGTGTCGCAATGACATGGCTCATGAACCTTGAGTTCATAATCTACAACAAATGTCGAGCTCATATTGCAATACAAGCCATCAAAGTCATACTCATCAAAAAGTTCCTTTAAAATGTCATATATATACTTCTGCTGATATTCACCATTGATACATGTCTGTACATATCCGTTGTATTCAAGTTCCTCACCATTGGTCTGTCTATATGCCCAATCCGGATGCTCCTCAAATATATTCTTTCCTATTTTAGAAAAATCACATCTGGCAATAACCTTGATTCCAGCTTTGTGACACTCTTTCAAAATACGATCTAAAGAATCCCCATGTAAATAATTCGACTTATTCTGAAATGGTAACTTTGTCTCATAACTTGCAATAATACCAGCTGCATTAAATGTGACTAAAGTCGCATTAAAATCCTTTAACTCCTGAACAAACTTAACAGCATCGATATCTTCCATATCAATCTCACACAAATTAGTTTGAACCATTCTCCATGGATAATTTACCCACCATTTTTCGGCACTCATCTTAGTTCCCTCCTTAACTGCATTCGCATATGACACGCTAATTAATTATTTCTATATTGTAAAAATTCCAACAAGCATCTCTCCCCATGCTTATTGACATCATTATATTTATGAAATATCATAAATTATGATGATGTTCTCGTTATTTTGTGTCTGAAATCGTGTTAATATTATTTCATAGCCGTTTTAGACACAGTCACGCAATTTTATTCACAGATTACTTTTCTTGAAGATGATATTTTTTTTATATAAAAATTACATTATTTGTAAGGAAGGAATTGCTATGGGAAAAATTAATAAAGTAGTTTCCACAGTATGGTGGAACAAAGAGAACTATCATAATTTAAGAAACTTATTCTCAGATTCAGAATTTGTTTATGTACCATTTTATGACAAAGAAAAATTAGCAGAGGAAGCAAAAGATGCAGATGTTGCTATCGTATTAGGAGATGTAGACAACTGCCTATTAGGTGAGAATTCACTCAAATGGATTCAGTGCGATCACGCAGGTTTAAATGGTTCTGCAAGACCAGAAGTATTTGCTAAAAATATATTTGTAACTGGTGCTGCAGGAAGAAGCGCTCCTGTATTAGCAGAGCATTGCATCTACTTTATGTTAGAGCTTGTATATCACACAAAAGAATTGCTTGCAGCTCAAGAAGCTGGCAAGTGGGGTGTTGATGGCTCACAAAAATGGAGAGGATTATATGGTCGTAAAGTTGGTATTATCGGAATGGGTAACAATGGCCGTATGTTAGCAGACAGATTACATGCTTTTGGTATGGATATCTACGCTTATGATTATTTCCCAATCAAGGGATATGACTACTGCAAGAAGTTCTCTCATGCAAATGGTGATACAATTGACCCATTGCTTGCAGAGTGTGATTTCATTATGTTAACTCTCGCATTGACAGATGAGACTTATCATATGTTCAACGCCGAGACCTTTAGCAAGATGAAAGATGGTTCTTACCTAGTAAATCTTGCACGTGGTGGAATCGTGGATACCAATGCATTGATGGATGCTTTAAACAGTGGAAAACTTGCAGGTGCAGGACTTGATGTTGTTGAGGAGGATCCACTTCCAGCAGATCATCCACTATGGCATATGGAAAATGTATACCTCACTCCACACTGTACTCCTCAGGTGCCAAATCGTGATGGACGTACTCTAGAAATTATCGCTGAAAACAAGCGTCGCTTTGAGGCTGGGGAGCCTCTTATCAATCTAATGAAGGAATCAGATGCCACAGGTAGTACTGGTGCTGCTGCTTCAGGCGGCTGGTCAAAGCTTATGAACAGCGATATGCCAAAGGAACAAATCGAAAAACTTCCTTTGGATAAATATTTAGGTGAGCGTGGATGGCGCGATCCTTCTGAATGGAACTATTTAGATTAATTGTAACTATTTTTTAGGTTAAATATTGGGTGGTGAAATATGGAATCTTTAGATAACGCAAAAATCAACGAACGATTAAATCTATTTTTAGAATTATTACATTGTAATGGCAAAATGTATCTATGGCGATATGATGGCGTTGGTAATCTTCTTGAAACCAACGCTCCTCATAGTGTCCTTGATACTTTGTTCAGAAATTCCTCTATCTTAGATGAATCAATCGCATTTTCAAAAAAGAGCAAACATCCATTTATCTCCAGTATAGATATTGGTATGTCCTGGGCTGTCACCTTTCAATTTGATGAAGATGACACTCTCGCTTATATGCATGTTATCGGTCCAGTATTCACCTCAGAGTTATCTCAGGAATCTCTCGATAAATATCTCAACAATCCCAAGATCAGAGCCAGTTGGCGCCCTACTTTCGAACGTTATATTCGTGAGATTCCACTGGTAACTGCAACCAACTTTTTTAAATACACTTTGCAATTACACTACTGTATTACAAATGAACATCTAAAGCCATCAGATATCACATTTGACAGATCATCTAATAAACCTGAAACTCCTGGTGCTCCAGGCGAGTCTCGGGCATTTAACTATGCCAAAATTTGGTCTCAGGAAAATGGGATTTTAGATTTCATAAAAAATGGTGATATTTATAGCAAACATAAAATTCCTAGTGCTTCAAATATCATCCAAAGCATCCATCCAATGGCAGGTATGAGTTTAGAAAAATCTAAGCAAAATGCCACGATCTTTGTTGGATTATGCATACGCGCAGCTATAGAAGGCGGAATATCTCCTGAAAAAGCATACTTGCGTGGTCAGCAGTATCTCGATGATATATACAACGGAAAAACATTTGCCGATGTACTTTCAGTGGCACATTCTGTATATGATGATTTCGTATTTATGGTTCATAATCATCAGGCAGAGAGCACTAACTACTCTCCAGAAATTCAATCCTGTGTTGATTACATTGAGTCTCATCCAAGTGAGCCTCTAAATATATCATACCTCGCTTCAAAGATTGGTTATACAGATTACTATCTATCTAGAAAATTCAAAGCCGAAATTGGCATGAGTATAAATAGCTACATAAAAAAGGCCCGCATTACACAGGCCTGTTACTTATTGGTTTCTACAGATATGGATATCCAGGATATCTGTGACAACCTAAACTTTGGTGATAGAAGTTTCTTCTCGAAAGTATTTAAAAAAGAAACTGGTACATCACCTGCTAAATTTAGAGCTGATCACAAGAGACAGTTGTAAATACAATACTAATCATTCAAAACCGGTATTGTCACATATACAGGTTGCAATCCCTCGCCAGTTATTTCGATATTAATATCACCCGGTTCATAACCGGCGCGAACAACTGCCAGGGATTGGCCTAAATATGTTGTATGCATATCACTATAGAAATTTTCTGACATACATGGTCTTGCTGATCCATATCCCTGCAATGAAGCCGGGCCAGTTACTCTAACCTGTAATTTCTTGTCAACTGCAGGACGCACAATTCCATCATCTCCCACAAGAGCAATATTTAGAAATGCCAGATCCTGTCCATTGGAGTGCAAGCTACTATACTTATCATTTCTTCCACGGTAATCTACATCTACTTTGATAGATATTTCTCCTTTGGAAGAAGTCATATGACTTCTGTTGATTTCTCTTCCGGAAGCATCATAGATTATTGTCTCAATAATACCTGGTTCGTAAGTTACCTTCTTGAACTCAGCTATATCTTCCTTGATTTTCTTCTTGCCATAGCTCTTACCATTTACCAG